>NZ_JAUDRY010000033.1:17273-116229 GCF_030382195.1 Rhizobium sp. S96 | reverse complement strand
TTTGCCGACCTGTTTAACACTAGCTACTAACCTATAGCAAAACCGCTTCTAGCGGTTCAAGCGCAGCGTTTCAAACCTCCACCTCTGGTGGAGGTCATGACTTATCTGGAGAGAGGGAAAGATGTTGGATCTGCAAGCCGTCCTCGACAGTATCTACAAGGAGCTCACGCCACGGATCGGCGAGGGCAAGGTTGCCGACTACATTCCGGAGCTCGCCAAGGTCGATCCCGGTCAGTTCGGACTGGCCGTCGTCACCGTTGACGGCAAGGTCTACTCGGTCGGCGATGCGGCTGTGCCCTTTTCGATCCAGAGTGTTTCAAAGGTATTCATGCTGACACTGGCGCTCGGCAAAGTCGGCGAGGGGCTGTGGAAGCGGGTCGGCCGGGAACCATCCGGCTCGGCATTCAATTCGATCGTTCAGCTCGAGCACGAGGCTGGCATTCCGCGCAATCCCTTCATCAATGCCGGTGCGATTGCCGTGACCGATGTGGTTCTCGCCGGCCACGCCCCGCGCGAGGCTATCGGTGAACTTCTGCGATTTGTCCGCTACCTTGCCGATGACGAGTCGGTGACGATCGATGACCGGGTAGCACGTTCGGAGACGCAGACCGGCTACCGGAACTTCGCTCTGGCGAATTTCATGCGCTCCTATCGCAATCTCGACCACCCCGTCGACCACGTGCTCGGCGTGTATTTTCACCAATGCGCCTTGTCGATGTCGTGCGTCCAGCTGGCACGGGCAGGGTTGTTCCTCGCCGCACGCGGCAGCAACCCGGTGACGGGCCACTCGGTCGTGTCGCCGAAGCGGGCGCGACGTATCAATGCACTGATGCTCACCTGTGGTCACTATGACGGTTCGGGCGACTTCGCCTACCACGTCGGCCTGCCCGGAAAGAGCGGCGTCGGCGGTGGCATCTTCGCGGTCGCGCCCGGGATCGCCTCCATCGCTGTCTGGTCGCCGGGGTTGAACAAGGTCGGAAACTCGCAGCTCGGTGCCGTTGCGCTGGAGATGCTGGCCGCTCGCACCGGCTGGTCGGTTTTCGGCGATTGATGCTGTGTTGCATGCCAGCTTTCTGCTAGAGCAAATCCAGCCTTTGAATGGATGAGAAGATGAACATCGCAGCCGACATTGTGGACGAGTTTGAAGCGACGGAAGCCGAGGAGGGCATCGCGCACGCGCTCTTTGCCGACGCTCCGCGCTCCGTCTCGTTCAACAAGCTGCGCAAGCGCCTGCTACGCCAGGTTCGGCAGGCGTTCGAAGACTTCGCCATGCTCAAGGGGCAGAAGCGCTGGCTGATCGGCGTCTCCGGTGGCAAGGATTCCTATGGCTTGCTGGCGTTGCTGCTCGACCTGCAATGGCGCGGCCTGCTGCCGGTCGAGCTGGTGGCCTGCAATCTCGACCAGGGGCAGCCGAACTTTCCGAAGCACATCCTGCCGGAATATCTCACGCGGATTGGCGTGAAGCACCGCATCGAATACCGCGATACCTATTCGATCGTGAAGGAGAAGGTGCCCGCCGGTGGGACCTACTGCTCGCTCTGTTCACGCCTGCGTCGCGGCAACCTCTACCGCATCGCGCGGGAAGAAGGATGCGATGCCCTGGTGCTCGGCCACCACCGCGAAGATATCCTCGAGACGTTCTTCATGAATTTCTTCCATGGTGGCCGCCTTGCCTCCATGCCTGCGAAGCTGCTGAACGATGAGGGCAATCTCATGGTTCTTAGGCCGCTTGCCTATTGCGCCGAAGACGACATGGCGAAGTTTGCGGCTGCCATGCAGTTTCCCATCATTCCCTGCGACCTCTGCGGGTCACAGGATGGCCTGCAGCGCAATGCCATGAAGGACATGCTCGCCGACATCGAGAGGCGCATGCCCGGACGCAAGGACACGATGCTGCGGGCGCTTGCGCATGTGAACCCCTCCCACCTGCTTGATCCAAAGCTCTTCGACTTCGCGGGCCTGATGGCCGCCGACACCGCGCCGCAGGCTGAGTAACCCGGCGCTCCCACGCAAAAGGAAACACCCATGGCTTCCAGAATAGATGTCACGACGCTCGCCGATCTTCTCCGGCAGGCGGCGGCAAAGGAGATATTGCCGCGGTTTCGGCGACTGGGCACGGATGATGTTCGCGCCAAGAGCGAGGCGACGGATCTCGTGACCGAAGCCGACGAACAGGCCGAGCGGATGATCAAGGCGGAAGTCGCGCGCCTCTGGCCGGATGCGACCTTTATCGGCGAGGAATCCGTGGCTGCCGATCCGGCTCTGCTTGGCCGGCTTGAAGGCGCCGAACTTGCGATCGTCGTTGATCCCGTCGACGGGACTTTCAATTTTGCTTCGGGCATTCCGGCCTTTGGTGTCATGGCCAGCGTCGTTGCGAATGGCGAGACGATCGCTGGTGTCATCTACGATCCTATGGGCGACGATTGGGTGATTTCGGAGAAGGGCAGTGGTGCCTGGCTGAAGCGGCCAAGCGGTGAGACCGAGCGGTTGTCTGTCGGCAAGCCGGTGGCGCTCGATCAGATGGTGGGCATGGCCTCAACCGGCTTTCTTCCGAAGAACCGTCGTGCCGAAATTCTCGCCAATCTCGCCAAGGTGCGCTTTCTCGCCAACTATCGCTGCGCAGCGCACGAGCACCGCGCATTTGCCGGCGGCCACGTGCACTACCTGATGTACAACAAGCTCATGCCCTGGGATCACTTGGCAGGGACACTGATCTGCCAGGAGGCGGGCGGCTATGCAGCGCGTTTCGACGGCTCTGCCTATCTGCCGCATCATACAGATGGCGGACTGCTGATTACGCCCGACAAGGACAGCTGGGAACTGTTGCGGCGCGAGGTGTTCACTCTCTGACGAGACGGAGCGGGCCACCCGCTCGCGCTTGTCGGACACACCTTATACGGAGAGAAATCTCCGCATCGCGCGTCGGTGCTTACCGGAAACGCGGCATTTTCGGTGGCGCGTTGGCAGCGATTTCGTGCGGGGGAGCGTGGTGGCCGAGCAGCTTCAAAAGCTTGCGTTCCTCAGCCGGACCGATCCCGAACTTCTTGCAGTGCGCCGCGACATCGTGGTGGTCGCGCGGGCCAGGGATCTTGACTTGACGATTGTTGGTTGAGTGCATGATCGTTTCCTCCTCCACAGGAAACGCGCCTTGGGAAAATTGGTTGCCTCGGCCCGTTTCCTTATCCCATGAAGCCCGGAGCCTCATTGGTGCCTACGGAAATCACCTTGTTGCGTTTCCGTGTTTCTCGTATCGCCTTGCGGCATGATTGATGAGATCGAGGGAATTCATCAGGTCGACCATGTCGCAGGCCTCCTGCCAGACCATGCCCTTGATAGGCATACCGTCCAGCTCGGCCGGGAGCATCGTCTGTCCATCCACGACCTGCCATTGGTCGTTCTCTTCACGCCGCAAATTGTAACGCCGCATTGCCATTTCTCCGAATGACAGCCCTCTTCTTTACTATTTTAGATTATAATAAAATAAAAGTGATAAAAACAACAAGTCACCGATTAGCGACGTTGGCGATGCGTATTCGCAGTTTATCCACTGACTGGTCGCCAGATAAACTTAGCCCGCCGAAACGGCGGGCTGTTAGCTCAGAAGTGTGCGTTACCGGGATCCAGCTGCGGGTCATCCCCCGGATGCGTGAAGAGCTTGCCGCCCTCGGCCCATAGCGTGGCCACGATGGTGATCGCGCCGAACAGGGCGAAACCTCCGAAGAGCGGCTGTAGGGTGCCATTGAACAGCTGGCCCACGCCACCGCCGAGAATGGCGCCGAACGTGGTCGAGACGAAACCGGTGATGGCCGTGGCTGTTCCGGCAAGATTGCCCATGGGCTCAAGGCTGATCGCGGTGAAATTGGTGGCGATGACGGCAAACATCATCAGCAGGATCGTAAAGAGCGTATAGGCGAAGGTGAAGCTTGGCGTGCCGCCGAGCGCCTTGGCAAATCCGATCGCCGAGATGATCGTGAAGAGGATCATCGCGACGTGCGAGATGCGACGCATCCCGAACTTGCGCACGAAGTAGCCATTGGCAAAGTTGGCAACCGCGATGCCGCCTGCCGTGGCAGCGAATGCGATCGGCAACCAATCGCCAAGGCCATAGACCTCGCCGAAGACCTGCTGCACGGAGATGACATAGGCGCTGATGACGCCGGTGAACATGGTGAGGCCAATCATGTAGCCGCAGGTGATCTTGTTGGTCAGGACGGTCTTGAAACCATCGACGACGGAGCCGACCGACAAGGGAATGCGCTCTTCCTTCGGCAGGGATTCCTTGAGGCGCAGCAAGGCCCAGACGAAAAGAATGGCACCAACAATGCCGAGCAGGATGAAGATCCAGTGCCAGTTGGCATAGGTGATGATGAGCTGGCCGACAGACGGCGCGACGATCGGCACGATCATGAAGACGATCATGACATAGGACATCACGCGCGCCATTTCGCGACCGCCGAAGCAGTCACGCACGATGGCCATGGTGGTGATGCGGATTGCAGCACCACCGAGGCCCTGCACGAAGCGCATGACGAGCAGCATTTCGAAGCTGCCGGTGGCTGCGGCCGCAAACATGGCGAGGACATAGACCGCCATGCCGCCGAGCAGAATGTTGCGGCGCCCGAAAGTATCGGACAGGCTGCCGAAGATGATCTGCGATATGCCGAAGCCGAGGAAGAAGACGCCGATCACAAGCTGGGTGTCGTTCGAATTCACGACGCCCAGAGAGTGCCCGATGGCGGGCAGGGACGGGAGCATGCTGTCGATCGCCATCGCGACGCTGGCGGTCATGATGGCGATCGTAATCACGAACTCGAAGAATCCCATGCCGATGCGGCTGGACCCCTGATTTTCCGTGTGCGGTTTATGTGGCGGAGTCATTATAGCTATCCTGAAATGTGAAAAGGCACCGACGGTCAAACGGCCGGGTTATGCGGATGAAACAGACGGCCCTTCTCGGCGATCAGCACGAAGAAGAGGCCTATGATCGACACGGTGAAATAGCCTGCCACCATGGGCAGGGCCGTGCCGTTGAATGCCTGCCCGATACCGGCACCGATCAGGGCGCCGCCTACTGTGCTCATGAAGCCGAGGACGGAGGAGGCGGTGCCTGCGACGTGGCCGAGCGGCTCCATCGCGAGCGAGTTGAAATTCGAGCCGATCCAGCCGAACTGGAACATCGCCAGGCCGAAGAACCCGATGAAGAAGGGGAACGGCATCGGATGCGGGCCGATCAGAAGCGCCAGCAGCCAGATGGTGTTGATGGTGATGAAGCCGACGAGCGCGCCGTGCGACAGCCGGCGCATCCCGAACTTACCCACGAGGCGCGAGTTCAGGAACGACGACATCGACATGAAGATCGCAACGCCGGCGAAGGCGAAGGGGAAATAGACGCCGAGGTCGTAGATGCCGACATAGATCTGCTGCGCGGAGTTGATGAAGCCGAACAGCGAACCGAAGATGAAGGTGCTGGCGATCGTGTAGCAGAGCGCGATGCGGTTCGTCAGAACCAGCTTGAAGCCGGCCATCACCGAACGGGCTGTGAACGGGCGGATATTCGACGGATGCAGCGTTTCGGGCAGGCGCAGGTAAGCCCAGATCGAGATCAGCGCTGCCATGACGGCGATGAATACGAAGATCAGATGCCAGCTGCCGAAGAGCATGATGATCTGGCCACTGCCCGGCGCGATGACGGGTACGATCATGAACACCATCATGATCAGCGACATCACCTCGGCCATCTGGCGGCCGCCATAGATATCGCGAACGATCGAGATCGTGATGACGCGCGTGGCGGCGGAGCCGATGCCCTGGACGAAGCGGAGCGCAAGCAATCCGGCAAAGGACGGGACCAGCGCGATCCCGAGGGCGGAACAGATATAGATCACAAGGCCGATCAGCAGAGGCACCCTGCGGCCGAACCGATCCGACAAGGGACCGTAGAAGAGCTGCGCGAGCCCGAAGCCCAGAAGGTAGGCGGAGACCACGAACTGGCGGTGGTTCTCGCTCTCGACGCCCAGGCTTGCACCGATCTGCTGGAGCGCAGGCAGCATGATGTCGATAGCAAGGGAGTTGACCGCCATCAGGAAGGCGGCGAGCGCGATGAACTCACCTTTGCGCATGGGCAGCCGGCCCGCGTGCAAGGCTTGTGATGATTCTGTCACAATGAAATTCCCATAAACAGGTCAAGGCGCTGTTCAGCACAGCGCCTCGAACTCGAAATACAGATTTGGAAACCGGGCGGCTGCCCGGTGACCGGTCAGGTCAGGCGGCGCCGCGAACGGTGACGCCGTTTTCCTGCAGGTGCTGCTGCAATTCACCGGCCTGGAACATTTCCCGGACGATGTCACAGCCGCCGATGAACTCACCCTTCACGTAGAGCTGGGGAATTGTCGGCCAATTCGAATAATCCTTGATTCCCTGGCGGATTTCGGAATCTGCGAGCACGTTGATGCCCTTGTAGTCGACACCGATGTAATCGAGGATCTGGACGACCTGACCGGAGAAACCGCACTGCGGAAACTGCGGCGTGCCCTTCATGAAAAGGACGACGTCGTTGGTCTTGATTTCGTTGTCGATGAATTCGTTGATACCGCTCATGGGACCTAATCCTTTCAACAGGCGGGTTAAAGGCCCACCGTTTCAATCGTTAAGCTTAGATAGCATGTGGCGTGCGGAATTCCAGCAGCGTGGACAAAAAAAGGAACGCGCTTGTGCGCTGCGTCCGCCAATGTTGCCGATCCGTTACGGGTGAGCGGATGCGGCGCGTTCCAAGGACCGGATTTCGCGGCGCTGCGTGGCAGCTAACCGCTTGCTCTCTACTAATTTTTCAGGCGCAGGCGGTATCCCCCGCATTCCGCCATATTTTGCCGCGATTGCAGCGCAGCAAATGCCGGCTGCGACGAGCGGCCCAGAAAGAAGATAATGGACGTCATTTCAAAGAGGGAGGTTTTGCACTTCCCGGGATTCGAACCGCTTGATGGTGCTGCTCATCGGGCGCGTTACGAGAGATCCGCCAAACAGAGCGCTGCCGTGTGGAACTACAAGGTGGAAACCGGTGGTCTCACCATCGCTGACCGAGACGTAGCTTTCGATGTCACAACCTCCGGCGAGCATTGGGTGACGCAAAGTCGCATTCATATGTTCCCGCACGACGCGCTGGTGCGACACCTTCGGTCCAGAAGCGTTCCATGGCAATTTTTCGCCGGCTTCAGAAGTGCGGCGAGGATCATCGCCGATGGCGGCATGTATCAGTATTTTCGCCATGCCTGGCGGTTCGGCCTGTTTTTCATCTTTCCGTTTCTGCTGATGGTTCTCGGTATGTCGCTCAGTGCGACGATCGCTTTCACTCCGCTGGGTTTCGAGCTTCCTGCAGTGCATTTGCTCTGGAGTTGTGCGCTGGCTGCGGCATTCTTTGCGTTCGCTTTTCTTCCTTTCGCCGAGCGGTTCTACACATTGCACCTCTTTGCTGACTGGGAGATGGCCGTCGCGCTGGGGCGGTTGGATCGACCGGAGTTCAATCTCTGGTTGGAGGAGTGCGCTGCCGCTGCGCGCGAGGTGCTGATGAGACCGGCGGAGGAATATGTCATCTCCTCTCACAGCATGGGGAGCAGCGTTGCCGCGCATGTCATCGGCATGCTCCTCGAACGAGAGCCCGAGTTATTCGCCCGCAAACGCGTGGTCTTCGCGACGCTAGGATCGGCGATCCTGCAATGTGCGTTGCTCCGGCCGGGCGGTGTCTTGCGCAAGCGCGTCGGCCTGATCGCACGTTGTCCCGATATATTCTGGTTTGACGTTCATTGTCTCACCGATGCAATCCACTTCTACAAGGTGCCGGTCGTGGCAGCTTGCGGGCACCGCGGCGCCAATGCCGCCAAGATTGTTTTCATTCGGGTGAAGCAGATGCTGTCGCGCGAGCATTACGAGAAGATTCGCAAGGATTTCCTGCGTGTTCACCGCCAGTATGTGCTTGGGCCCGACATCAAGGCGCCGTTCGATTTCACGCTGATGACGGCCGGTCCGTTGCCCGCATCCGTCTTTGCCGCGACGGGCTACAAGGAGATACCTGTCGTTGCGCCAGGCCGCAAAGCCGGGTGATGGAACTTTCTGCCTCCCTTAAGCGTTTAAGGGGTTTAGGGAGGAATCCATATGGCAAATGACATATCTAGCGGATCATCACGGGGTAAGTGGATTGCTGCCGCAGTGGTTGCGATAATCGTGATCTTGGCCGCAATTTATTGGCCGAGATCGGGAACACATACCGCCACGGCGCCGGCCACACCTGCTCCGACGGCGACAGCGCCGGCTGACACGGCACCCGCCGCTCCGCCGGCTGCGGCTCCTGCTGCTCCGCCGGCTGCGGAACCACCTGCAGCGGCCCCGGCAGCGCCCGCCGCGCCAGCTACGCCCGCTCCTGCGAGCCCGGCTGCGCCCGCGCCAGCGAACCCGCAATAATCGAAAACCCGGATCGGCTAGGGCCGATCCGGGTCAACGATTTGCATTTCGTGGGTTTGGAATAGGTGGTGGTTCAATCTGGCGCTGACGTCTGCAGCGCCAGTGCATGCAGTATGCCGCCCATATTCCCCTTGAGTGCCTCGTAGACCATCTGGTGCTGCTGCACGCGGCTCTTGCCGCGAAATGCTTCAGCGACGACCTCTGCCGCATAGTGATCGCCGTCGCCGGCGAGATCACGAATGGTCACCTTCGCGCCGGGGATGCCGGCCTTGATCATGTCTTCGATATCGCCGGGTTTCATAGGCATGATCGATACTCCTTGCGCATTATTCCGCGGCGGCCAGTGTGCCGCGACCTTCCATGTAATCAGGGAACCATGATTCATGGGCGTCGCGCAATTGCTGAATTGGCAGCGAGAGCAGATCATCAACGATCAGATTTTCGCCTTCGACCGTGCCGAGGCGACGGAATGGCACACCAGCGCCTTCCGCGTTGGCGCAGATGAAGTCTGCGACATCGGCAGGTACGGTCAGCACGTAGCGGGCCTGATCTTCGCCGAAGAGCAGCGCATGCGGCGCGCCCTTGCTTTCGCCAAGGCTCACCTTCAATCCCTTACCCGAGGCCATGGCCATTTCCGCAAGCGCTATAGCGAGACCGCCAGACGAGATGTCGTGGCATGCGGTCGCCTGACCATTGCGAATAACGGAGCGAACGAATTCGCCGTTACGACGCTCGGCGAAGAGATCGACTTCCGGCGCCGGGCCATCGGTGCTGCCGACGATGTCGCGCAGATAGACCGAGGAGCCGAGATGGCTGCCGTCCGAACCGATCATGATGATCTTGTCACCGACCGATGCGCTGCCGATGCGCGCCATCTTCTTCCAGTCGCCCAGCAGGCCAACGCCAGCAATCGTGGGTGTCGGCAGGATGGCGACGCCGTTGGTCTCGTTGTAGAGGGACACGTTGCCTGAGACGATCGGGAAGTCGAGCGCACGGCAGGCTTCGCCGATACCCTTAACGGCGAGGACGAACTGGCCCATGATTTCGGGCTTTTCGGGGTTGCCGAAGTTCAGGTTGTCAGTCGCGGCCAGCGGCTCAGCACCGGTTGCCGTGATGTTGCGCCAGCATTCGGCAACGGCCTGCTTGCCGCCTTCGAATGGATCGGCTTCGACATAGCGTGGGGTGACATCGGATGAGAACGCCAGCGCCTTTGTCGGGTGGTTTTCGACGCGGACCACACCGGCGTCGCCGCCCGGCAACTGCAACGAGTTGCCCTGGATCAGCGTGTCGTACTGTTCGTAAACCCAGCGGCGGCTCGACTGGTTGGGCGAACCGACGAGATCAAGCAGCGCCTGACCGTAATCCGCAGGCTCGGCTACGAGGTTGGCGGGCAGGGCCGCACGCTTGTCGGATTCGCGCCACGGGCGATCATATTCGGGAGCCTGGTCGCCGAGATCCTTGATCGGCAGGTTGGCAACTTCCTGGCCCTGATGCACGACGCGGAAGCGCAGGTCGTCGGTCGTCTTGCCGACGATCGCGAAATCGAGGCCCCACTTGACGAAGATCGCCTTGGCGACGGCTTCTTTTTCCGGCTCGAGAACCATGAGCATGCGCTCCTGGCTTTCGGACAGCATCATTTCATATGCCGTCATGTGGTCTTCGCGAACAGGAACCGTATCGAGATCGAGCAGGATACCGAGGTCGCCCTTCGCGCCCATTTCGACGGCAGAGCAGGTAAGGCCGGCGGCCCCCATATCCTGAATGGCGATGACTGCGCCGGTCTGCATCAGCTCAAGGCAGGCTTCCAGCAGGCACTTTTCGGTGAAGGGGTCACCGACCTGAACGGTCGGGCGCTTTTCTTCAATCGATTCGTCGAATTCGGCCGATGCCATCGTTGCACCGCCGACGCCGTCGCGGCCGGTCTTGGCACCGAGATAGACGACGGGAAGGCCGACGCCCTTGGCCTCCGAGAGGAAGATGGCGTTCGACTTGGCAAGTCCTGCCGCAAATGCGTTGACGAGGATGTTGCCGTTGTAGCGCGCGTCGAACTCGACCTCACCGCCAACCGTCGGCACGCCGAAGGAGTTGCCATAGCCGCCGACGCCGGAAACGACGCCGGAGACGAGGTGGCGGGTTTTCGGATGATCTGGTTCACCGAAGCGTAGCGCGTTCATCGCCGCGATCGGGCGGGCGCCCATGGTGAAGACGTCGCGGAGAATGCCGCCGACGCCGGTCGCCGCACCCTGATAGGGCTCGATGTAGGATGGGTGATTGTGGCTTTCCATCTTGAAGACGACGCAGTCGCCATCGTCGATATCGACGACGCCGGCATTTTCACCGGGGCCCTGGATGACGCGTGGGCCCTTGGTCGGCAAGGTTCGAAGCCACTTCTTCGAGGATTTGTAGGAGCAGTGCTCATTCCACATCGCCGAGAAGATGCCCAGCTCGGTGAAGGTCGGCTCGCGGCCGATCAGATCCAGTATCCGCTGATATTCGTCCGGCTTCAGGCCGTGGGCGGCGATCAGTTCGGGAGTGATCGGGCGGGTATTGGAAATGGTCATGAGCTCTCGGAAGTCCCTGCCGTTGCGCGATTGCGGTGTCTTTAGCCTAAGTGAATGAAACGCGCGACAGGAAAATGCCCGCTGTTAACAGACAGCGGGCATCAACGAGCGATAAAATGGCGGGCTAGAACTTGTAGCCGACCTGGAGACCGGCGCGGGTCATCCCGTTATTCGGTCCGTCGCATAGATTTGCATGCGAGGAATGGGCGACCTGGGCAACAACATTCCAATGCTCCGTGATGTTGTAACCGGCGCCCAGATATTCGTGGAACAGCAGGCGACAGCCGAGTGCAGGGCCATCGTCATTGCTATCGAGCTCGCCGTTGTGCCAGACACCACCAAAACCGGCTTCGGCGAAGATCTTCTCATCGAAATTGACCGTCCAGGCAAAGCCCGCGAAAACCTGGGTTGCTTCGCCCTGGGTGCCGATCGAGGTGCCGAGGTTCACGCGAGGGCGGGCAAGCTGCTGCTTCCAGTCCGTTGCGGTGCTATGGCCGAACGGATCGAAAAACACCGTTATCTCAGGAAAGATACCGTCCTCGCGCTCATCGCCCCCCTGGATCGATGTCGACGCGCCGAAGCGCAGTTCGTCGAAGATTTTTTCGTCAGCGCGTGCTGAAACCGAAAGCAGCGCGGCATTCGCAGCTATCGCGGCGACAATGACCCTTGCTGAAACCAGCAGAAATCCGCGACCATTCCCTGCCATGCGACATCCTCATCATAGCGCAAATCACCTCGTGCTTGTGATTGGTACCATTCAAGGAGAGTCGGTAAAGCCGCTTATCGCTAATAATCCGATATTTTACCGGTTGCTGCCGATCTGCAACAATTTCAGACCTCGCCGTCGTATCCGGCGCCGCCACTTTCAAGCAGGCGTCGCAATGTCATCAATCCTGCAACCATTTCATCGCGCTTCTTCGGAGACGAGAAGCTGACGCGGACACGGTGATAGGCTTTTTCGGCGCGTGCCGCCTTGAACTCGTCTTCGTCGTCGATGAGGACACCTTCACGGTAGGCGGCATTCTTGAACGTACCCGAAAGCCAAGGGTCGGGCAGCTTCAGCCATATGAATGGCACATGCGGATGAGAGGTGAAATCGAATCCGTGAAGCTCTTCGCGGACGAGTTGCTCGCGCGCACTAAGCTCAGCGATACAGGTCCGGCGGATCTCATGGGCTTGTCCACTTTCAACCAGCCGGGCGCAGGCCTCGGCGAGGATGAAAGGCAGTCCACCGGTGATCATCTTGTGCGTGACCTTTATGCGTTGCGCAAAGTGCGGCGGGCAGGCGACCCAGCCACCGCGGATGCCAGCAGCGACGGACTTCGAGAGACCGCTGATGAGGAAGGTCCTATCCGGAGCCAGGGATGCGAGGAGGGGATTTTCATCGCCGGTCATCCCGCCGTAGAGGTCGTCCTCGATCAGCCAGACGCCGTGGCGCCGGGCGATTTCGGCCACCCGCTGCCGGCGTTCGAATGGCATCGTGGCGAGCGTCGGATTGTGCGCTGTCGGCATCAGAAACGCCAGCTTCGGATGCTGCTGCAGGCACAGGCGCTCGAAGTCGTCAGGATCGACGCCGTTTTCGTCGGACTCGACGGTGATCGTCCGGCGGCCCAGAATGCGGGCACTGCGGCTCACCTGCGTATAGGTCAGGTTTTCAAAGACGATCTTGTCACCGGGAGATGACACCGCCGATATGACGGCAATCGCGGCGGCATGGGCTCCAAGCGTTGGAACGATATTTTCCGCCTCAGGCATCCAGCCGTTGCGCGCAAGCCAGCTGCGCCCGGCATCATACCAGTTCTTGGGGAAGACCCGCGAATAGGACGATATTTCGGAGAGGTGCTCTTGGCCGATCTCTCCGAGGATTTGGCCAATGATCTTTCCTTGGCCGAGATCGGGGGCCGCCGTCGTGTCGAAACGAATCTTGCCGAGCGGAGCGTCGACGGTTCTTGTGCCGCCGAGAGATAGGGTCAACGGATCCGGCTGATTGCTTGCAGCCGTTTCGGCCCGGTCGAGCACATAGGTGCCGCGTCCGACCTCTCCCGCGACGAGACCGCGCTCATGAACAAGGGCGTAGGCGCGGCCGATTGTGCCGATTGTAACCCCTATGTCGTATGCAAGATTTCGCTGTGGCGGCAATTTGCTGCCGGCGGGCAGGGCGCCGCTGGCGATTGCGGTTTCGATGCTGTCCGCGAGCCGCAGGTAAACTGGGCCGGAACCGCGTGAAAGATCAGGGAGCCAATTTGTCATGATGACAATTTCCTAGATTGTCACCCTTTGTCTGTCAAGGTTATGAGCGAATGTATGCAATGACCGACTGGAGAATAGCATGTCTGCCGTGCCTGAATGCACCGAATCCGTTGATTTGCCCTCAAGGACCGTGGCCACGCGGCCACTGACCGGGGTGGTCACCCATCTTGGCTGGATCTGGAAGAAAATCTGGCGCTGGCACGAGAAGCGCAAGAGCCGCAGGGTGTTGAGAACCCTCACGGACGCGGAACTGCTGGATATCGGTATTACACGCAAGCAAGCGTGCGACGAAGCGAGCAGGTCGTTCTTCTGGGATTGACTAGCTGCAGGCTTTCCCGCCCGACGCCCAACGCGTGACGTCGTGGACGATGCGCGGTCCCGTCGGCGAATCCATCATGGGACCGAATGCGTCAAGCTTGGAGGGATTGCCCTCTGCCTGGACGACGAGCAGCGGACGACTCTCGGGGCTTCCCTTGTGCACGACAAGGATACGCGGGCGCCCCGAGAATGAGTTGAGTTCCGGCGCCAGCTTGTAGGCGGCAAAGGCCGGATCCGCGGATTTGAACCAGCAGGCGTTCGCGCCGAGCGCTACCCGTTCCATTGTCGACAACGCGCTGCGATCGGGCCCGGTTGGTGTGGGCTTCGACTGGCAGGACGCGACCAGCGCCGCCGTCGTGGCGATGGTCAGGACATAGGGGACGGTAAGGCGAGGGCGCATCGATCTTGCTCCAGTGGACCGGATGAATGGCCTCTTAAGCGTTGAAGGTTAAGCGGCGATTACATCAAGCGCGGAAGCGAACAATCCACGGCCATCGGAACCACCATGAGCGGCCTCGATGAGGTTTTCGGGATGCGGCATCATGCCGAGAACGTTGCCCTGTTCGTTCATGACACCGGCGATGTCATTGAGCGAGCCGTTCGGGTTGGTTCCTTCGGCATAACGGAAGACCACCTGGCCATTGCCTTCGATCTTGGCGATCGTGTCGGCGTCGGCGAAGTAGTTGCCGTCGTGATGGGCAATCGGGCTGCGGATGATCTGACCCTTGGCATAGGCACGCGTAAAGTCGGTTTCGGCATTGACGACTTCAAGCTTGACTTCGCGGCAGACGAATTTCAGCGAAGCGTTGCGCATCAGCGCGCCGGGAAGCAGACCGGCTTCGACGAGGATCTGGAAGCCGTTGCAGACACCCAGCACCTTCACGCCCTTGTTCGCCTTCTCGATGATCGCCTGCATGACCGGCATGCGCGCTGCGATAGCGCCGCAACGCAGATAGTCGCCGTAAGAGAAGCCGCCTGGGATGACGATCAGGTCAACGTCCGGGATATCCGTCTCCGTCTGCCAGATGGTCACCGGCGCCTGACCGGAGATCTTGGTGAGGGCGGCGATCATGTCGCGATCGCGATTGAGGCCCGGAAGTTGAACGACGGCTGATTTCATGGGACTAGTCCAAACCTTGCTTTAGCTTCTGCCGGTTGTCTAAACGCGGACGACAATTGACGAGCCACGGCCATCAAGCGCCTGTCCGGCAGCGCGACCTCAATCCTGCACGTCGCTCTGCATCATCTGCATATGGTCGTGGCAGCAGATCCACACTCGTCGGTTCACGTCGCCCCTTTCGGGGAGGAATGCCGCTTTCCCTTGTTCGGGACTACAGCGGCAACTCCTAGTTCGGATCAGCGATCACGTATCGCGAAATCACTCAGTCGAGCGAAATCGTATAGTTTTCGATGACGGTATTTGCGAGGAGCTTGTCGCACATCGCTTTCAGGTCGCCTTCGGCCTTCGCCTTGTCGCTGCCTTCAAGCTCTACGTCGAAGACCTTGCCCTGGCGGACATGGCCCACGCCGTCGAAGCCCAACGCGCCAAGCGCGCCTTCGATGGCCTTGCCCTGTGGATCGAGAACGCCGTTCTTCAGCGTGACGGTTACACGAGCCTTGATCACTTTGTCTTCCCTGTCTTGCTTGACCGAATGTCTTATTTCACGAGGACCGGGCCGGTGCCGCGCACAGGCTCGTTCTCGTTGATGATGCCGAGGCGCCGCGCGACTTCCGAGTAGGCCTCGAGAAGGCCGCCCAGGTCGCGGCGAAAACGATCCTTGTCCATCTTTTCATGGGTGTCGATGTCCCACAAACGGCAGGAGTCCGGCGAAATCTCGTCGGCGAGAATGATGCGCATCATGTCGCCTTCGTAGAGGCGGCCGCATTCGATCTTGAAATCCACGAGCTGGATTCCGACGCCGAGGAAAAGGCCGGTCATGAAATCGTTGACGCGGATGGCAAGCGCCATGATGTCGTCGAGCTCGGCGGGATTTGCCCAGCCGAATGCCGTGATGTGCTCCTCGGAGACCATCGGGTCGTCGAGCGCATCGGACTTGTAATAGAATTCGATGATCGAGCGCGGCAGGACTACGCCTTCCTCGATGCCTAGGCGCTTGGCAAGCGAACCGGCGGCGACGTTGCGCACGACGATTTCGAGCGGGATCATCTCGACTTCCCGGATCAACTGCTCGCGCATGTTGAGGCGTCGGATGAAGTGCGTCGGGATACCGATCTTGTTCAGATGGTTGAAGATGAACTCGCAAATGCGGTTGTTCAGGACGCCCTTGCCGTCAATGACTTCATGCTTCTTCTTGTTGAAGGCAGTGGCATCGTCTTTGAAGAACTGGATCAGCGTACCCGGTTCAGGTCCCTCATACAGAATCTTTGCCTTGCCCTCGTAAATACGGCGGCGACGGTTCATTTCGATTATTCTCTATCGTTGGCGCTCTTGGGATAGCGCGAGTGGATCGATCTCGTGGCGTCCCCATAAAGGAAAAGCGAGGGTTTCACAATGCGCCTGTCACTCCTTCCCCGGATTCGAGGCTATCCGGGATGCCGCCGAGAGAATCGGAGGTTCTCCTACATAAGCATTCTACAGTGTTTTCGAAGATTGCGCGACGAAAGGTACTTAGAGAGATCTATTCACAGGCTTTTGTTGGAAAGCTGTGGATCGATCGGCGCTCGTCGCTTGCGGTGAACTCTTTGCGTGCCGTCGTCGGCATGGCGCCATGAAGCCGCACGGATGAAGGAGGGGATCTGTTCGCCTGGCATCGGACGAGCCAGCGCGTACCCCTGCAGCATGTCGCAGCCGAGATCGCCGAGGATGCGCACGTGATCCATCGTCTCGACGCCCTCGGCGGTCACAAGGATGTTCAGCGATCGGCCGATCTCGATGATCGACCGCACCAGTTTGCGCTGGTCGGACGATTGCGGCAGCATCCGGATCAGCTCGCGATCGATCTTGAGCGTCTTGGGGCTCAGCTTTAGGAGACTGACGATCGATGCGTGGCCCGTTCCGAAATCATCGATTTCGATATCGATGCCCAGCCGGCGCAATTGCCGGAGGTTTGCGATGACGGCATCGTCGCAATCGTCGAGGGAGATCGACTCCAGCAGTTCGAAGGAGACGGTGCCCGGCTGAATTTTCAATGCACGCAGCTTCTTGCCGAGATTGGGATCGTCCAGCCGGCGCGAGGAAACGTTGACGGCGATTTTCGGGATGGTGATGCCATCCTTTTCCCACTGCTTCCGATCAGCGAGCGCCTGCTCGAGAATGAGGGCATCGATCGCCGCGACGACATTGATGTCTTCGGCGGTCGAAAGGAAGCGGTCTGGCGTCAGCAACCCATGTTCGCGGTGCTGCCAGCGTGCAAGCGTTTCGACACCGGCGATGTCGAGTGTTCGTGCATGAAACTGAGGCTGATAAACAGGCACGAACTCGCCGCGCTCCAGTCCGATCAGGATGTCGTCGGCAAGGCGCTTGCTGGCGATGATGCGGCGGCGGGCATCGGTCGAGAAAAACTCATGCCGGTTTCTGCCGGCGCTCTTTGCCCGGTAAAGAGCAATATCGGCATTCAGGAGCAGCTGCTTGGCATCCAGCGACGGACCGCTGCCCGTTGCTATGCCTATGCTGGCGCCGAAGCGGCAGTCATGGTTCTCGTAGCGGATGGGCCGGCAGAGTTCGGCAATGATGCGCTCGGCAAGGTTGGAGATCTTCTTGGGCGTGACGTTGATCGTGCAGAGGACGACGAACTCATCGCCGCCGATGCGCGCCACGAAATCGGAGGCACGAACGCTCTGGCGGAGAACGGTCGCGGCGTGTTTCAACATGGCGTCGCCGGCGCGGTGACCAAGCGTATCGTTGATCTGCTTGAAGCGGTCGAGATCGATGTGGAGGACGGCAAGCGTCAGTTCGCCGGTACGGCAAACCTGCGCGCGCTCTTCGAGCATGCGATCGAGGTAACGGCGGTTCGGCAGGCCGGTCAGATAGTCATGCAAAGCGAGATGTTCGATGCTCTCCTTGGCGGCTTCCAGTTCCTGGTTGCGCGCTTCCGCGAGGTCTTTTGCCCTCTGCAGTTCCGCGTTCAGGCGAACCTCTTCGGTAACGTCCCAGTTGGCGCCGATCAGCCGCTGGCAGCCATCGCCATCGGTGAAGAACGCGCCTTTTGCGCGGATGACCCGCTCCGCGCCGTCGTGCCGGACAATGCGAAACTCGTGGTGGAAGTCGGAGCTGGTTTCGACAGCCGCCGCAATCGTGTCGCTGACACGCTGGCTGTCATCGGGGTGGATCAGGCTCATCCATGTTTCATTCACCGTGGTGCGTTCAGTGATGCTGATGCCGTAGATCGCCAGCAGGCGATCATCCCACTCGACAGTGCCTCCGGCGATATCGGCTTCGAACACGCCAATGTCGGAAATATCCAGAGCCAGGTCGAGACGGCGCGACATATGGGCGAGGCGTTCTTCCGCCTCCTTGCGCGCCGTAATGTCGGTATCGGTGCCAACCACGCGGGTAGGGGTTCCGTCAGCGTCCCATTCGACGACGGCGCCGCGGCACTCGATCCATATCCAGCGCCCGTCCCGATGCCGTTCCCTGTATTCGAAAATCTGATAGGCGGGATCGCCCGCGTTCTGTCCATCAACGGCCTTGATGACGAAGGCGCGATCGTCCGGGTGGATCAACGAGATCCATGCCTCGTAGTCGCCATCGGCATCCTCTTCAGGTGCCATGCCGCGCATGGTTTTCCATGTATCGGAATAGAAGCGCGTTCCGAGACGGTGGTTGTGGTCCCATACCCCAAGGGCAGAGCCGACAAGCGCATAGTTCCAGCGGCTTTCGCGCTCGGACAGATCGACAGCGCCCTGACGCAGAGCCTCAGGCAGTAGGATATCTTCGACTTCGTCCCGTGGCCGGAGGCGTTGTACCGGATTTGTCTGCTTCAATTTTTGCACCCGCTCCCTCGCGTGTGCCTAGTCTGCTTCTGTTGGATTAAATTGCTCTTAATAACGAGAATCCCAATATGATAAACTTATCAACCTGTTGGGGTGTCGACGTTGCTGCACGGTATCTAGTCGTGTTACCGCTTTGTTTCCGTTCATTCTTTGCGATTTCTTGCTTTGCGATTTCTTGGCGAGTGACGGGCGGCCTTCGCCAGCTGCGCGATCATGCGCTCATTGCTCGCCAATTCTATTTCGGCTGACAGTTCGCAGCGATCTGCTGATCGAGAATGATCGCCGTCATCGTGTCTGTGTACCTCTCCCGGAGGGACCCGAGATAGCGTGTCCTCTCGGACGGGGCATCTCCGCGATCGCGGACGAGGTTCTCAAGTATCGTACGCTGATCCGTGCATTTGCCGAAAGCACCTGGGACCAATTCGGAAACGTCCCTACAGAGCTTTTGGCCGTAGTATGTCGCGCTCTTCGTAAGACAGGACTGATAGTCAAGCCTGGCGTCGTCGATCCGCTTTGTCATTGCCGCAAAGTCTTCGCCAAGGGCGATGCTTGGAGCAAGGAAGATTGCGACGGCGATCGATTTTTTCATGGCTCCCCTCCGATAAGAGATGCTCAAAACAAGGCATTGAGAAAGGCCCATTTTACTCGTTGCTACCGATCGACTGGCCGCGCGCGTGTGGACACTCCATGGTGCTCGCCGCAAACCCAGTTAGTGCTGCGTGAGGTTAGCCAAATGCTCCATTCGCATGCGGAACTGCGTGTCGAAATCCCAGGTCCTTGCAAAACTCAGTGCGTTTTCAGCAAGGGTCGAAATTGACATCCGGTCGGTGTTGATCGCCGTCAGCTTGTCTGCCATCGCAGTCGCATTACCGAGAGGAACGCTCCATCCGGCGTTCGATTCTGTCAGCAGCGGCGACCACATCCTGTTATCGTATCCCATGATCGGCACGCCGCAGCCGAGCGTCTCGAGATACGTGCAGGACGGATCGGATTGTCGGTGGCAACTGAGAAATACGTCGGCGGTTGTGCGGGTGAGCGGCACAAGCTCGGTTTCGAAGTCGATCGGGCTGTTCAGGAACACGTGTCGTTCGAGACCGTATGCTTTGATATCGGCGGCGATGTCGCCGTACAGACTTCCGGTGCCATAGATCGTAAGGGTGAAGTCGATGCCGCGTTCGGCGAGCAACTTTGCGATCGGAATGAGGTCTTGGGCGCCCTTCAAGGGCTCGAGGCGACCTGAGTGGATAAGGCGTAGCGTGCGGCCGCTCAGCAGATGCTCGCGCCGTGCATCCATTTCGCCTGGCGTGGCAAACATGGACGGTCTCATCCGATTGTCGAGATAAAGCATCCTGCTCGACCCCACCTTGCTATACGCCGCGTAGGCCGGATAACCATTCGCCTGCAGACCACGGGCGGCACTGAAGGCACGGCGTCGCTTGAGTTCTTGCGCCGTCGTCCAGGCCATCGCATAGATTTTTTTGGCAAGACTTCGCGTTTTGTCCAGCGAGATAATCTGCAATCTCGTCTCGTAGATATATTCTATACTATAGGCGACCGTGCTTTTGGCTTCGCGAATGACCTGAGGGGACATAAGGTCGAGGTAGGAGTCGCCCGACAGCAAGGCTAGATCGTAGTCCGCAAAATGCTCTGCCGATGCCCGCTCTTGGGTATCGAGTATCTTGATCTGAAAATCCAACTTGCTACGGTCGAACTTGTCACCGAATGGAATCTCGGTCGCCCCGCGGCGGATGAAGCAGGTGATCGGTCCTTCCCAGTGCTGCACATGCAAAGCCATGCCGCTAACGAATTTTTTGTCCAGGATAAGGCCGTCGTTTTCGGTTTCGATCACCGGTGCAGATACGAAAAGGGCAAGCTTTTTGGGCATGTAAATGTTCTCTTTCGTAATCGAAATTTCGGCCATTACTTTGCAAAGTCGGTGAAATGCCGCAGAGTGAAAAATATCACAGCAGTACAGAGGGCCACAACAGCGCCAATCCTGGGCGCTATTGGCAAAACTGATTAGCTATTCGGTCATTTCTAAGTCGAGCGAAGTATGCCCGCCGCCTTGCTTGCGGCGGTGAAAGAATATGGTTTTGTGGATCCGCGTACAGGCGGATTACGGCTTCAGCCGGCTTATGAACTGAGCGAAAACCATCGTGCCTTCGGGCCAGGGGCCATGGCCCGATTCAGTGTTGATGTGGCCGGATTCGCCCGCATCGATCAGCAGTGATCCCCAGCTGGCGGCAATGTCGTCGGCGTGTTCATAGGTGCCGAATGGATCGTTCCGGCTTGCGACGGTCAACGCAGGAAACGGAAGCGGATCGCGTGGGTAAGGACCGAAGGTCATCAGGTGTTTCGGGCGAATGCCGGGGTTGGCGACGTCCGGCGGCGCAACAAAAAATGCGCCCGCGATCTTCTTCTGAAATTGCGGGATTGCATGGATGACGGAGGGCACGCCGAGAGAATGGGCGACCAGCACCACGGGGCGCGTCGAGGCGTTTACTTCCTCTGCGATGCGGGCAGCCCAATCGTCGCGGACCGGCTTTGACCATTCCGCCTGCTCGACACGGCGGGCGGTGCTGAGCTTTGCCTCCCAGCGACTTTGCCAGTGGTCGGGACCGGAATTCGTGTAGCCCGGTATGATGAGGATATCGGCTTCGGAAGTTTTCATAGTGCCGCCGATGTGAGAAAGCTTGACCGCATTGTCAAGGGAAAGCGGGACAAGGGCGGCGAATTTTGTTATGTTGCCGGTGTTGCCGGTCGCGTCCTGATGTCGGCTTCCGCCGATGCCCTTCGCCGCCGGCCAGCTTGGCTGAGGAGGAGAAAGCCATGACGGCATTTCATGTCATGTCCGGCGCGAGCGATGTGTATGCGCGCCCGGTCGTCAACAAGATCACTGTTGCAGATGTCTTTGACGCGTTTCGGCGCGGGTTAGATGATTTTCGGGAAAAGCCGTCGCATTATGTCTTTCTGTGTCTCATGTATCCCATCGCTGGCATATTCCTGGCCTTGGCGACATCGAGCGCCAATCTGCTGCCGATGATCTTCCCCCTCGTATCGGGCTTCGCGCTGATCGGTCCGCTTGCGGCGATCGGCCTCTACGAAATCAGTCGCCGCCGGGAGACGGGCATGGATACGTCGTGGACGCATGCGTTGGAGGTTACCAAGTCTCCCGCGTTTCCGTCGATCGTGACCGGCGGCCTGATGCTCTTTGCTTTCTTCGTGGTCTGGCTGGTGGCCGCGCAGACGCTCTATGCGAACGTCTTCGGGGATGTGTTTCCGCGGTCAGTCTCGGCCTTCACATCGCAGGTGCTCGGCACGCCGCAGGGCGTGCAGCTGATCATCTGGGGTAACCTCATCGGTCTGGGCTTTGCGATCATCGTCCTGTCGACCACGGTTGTGACGTTCCCCATCCTGCTCGATCGAGACATCGGTCTCGTGGCCGCGATGGAAACTTCGCTGCGCGCGACGGTCGCCAATCCTATCCCAGTCTTCTGCTGGGGTCTTATTGTCGCCGTATCGCTGCTGATCGGCACAATCCCGGTCTTCGTCGGGCTGGCACTGGTCATTCCGATCCTTGGCCATGCAACGTGGCATCTCTACCGGAAGCTGGTCGCACCGCCTGTCGTCTGACCAGACACGCTGAGCCCGGAACATAGCGCCTCCCTTCGAGTTTCTCATGCAGAGCTTTGAGGGAGGCATTCATGGCTGCCACGCAGCATATCTTTGCGCGATTTGCGACTAAAACGTCCGCGTGGGCGGGCAATCCGGTCACGTTCGTTCTCGCTGTCGTTCTGGTGCTCGTGTGGGCCGGCACCGGCCCATTCTTCGATTATTCCGAGACCTGGCAGCTGGTGATCAACACCGGCACCACGATCATCACGTTTCTGATGGTCTTTGTCCTGCAGAATGCGCAGACGCGCGATACGCGCGCCATCCAGGCCAAGCTGGATGAGCTTATCCTGACCAGCCATGCAGAAAATCGCTTCATCGGGATCGAGAACCTGGACGAGGAGGACCTGAAACACCTCGACCGGATCGTGGCGAAGGCAGCTGAAAGCCAGCGTCAAGAAATGCAGAACAGGGCGCCGAGCCCGGCAAAGACAACGAGGGCAGCCGCGACGGCCCGCAAGGCAATTGCTGATGCAAAAGAACGAAAGCAGAAACGGAAAGCGGCGCCACGAAGGGCGCCGCCTCAAAGCCGATGAAGATGATCAGGCGTTGCCGAACACGCGCTTGAAGATCGTATCGACGTGCTTGGTGTGATAGCCGAGATCGAACTTCTCGCGAATTTCCTCTTCGGAGAGGGCTGCGCGCACTTCCGCGTCACCGAGTAGCTCTTCCAGGAAGTCCTTGCCCTGTTCCCACACCTTCATGGCGTTGCGCTGCACCAGCCGGTAGGCGTCCTCGCGCGAGGTGCCGGCCTGGGTGAGGGCCAGAAGCACGCGTTGGCTCATCACGAGGCCGCGGAACTTGTTCATGTTGGCAAGCATGTTCTCGGGATAGATCACCAGCTTTTCGATGACGCCCGCGAGGCGGTTCAGCGCGAAGTCGAGGGTAATCGTCGTGTCGGGGCCGATGGCGCGCTCGACACTGGAGTGGCTGATATCGCGCTCATGCCACAGAGCGACGTTCTCGAGCGCCGGCGTGACCGACATGCGAACGAGACGGGCGAGGCCGGTCAGGTTCTCGGTCAAGACAGGGTTGCGCTTGTGCGGCATGGCCGAGGAGCCCTTCTGGCCCGGAGAGAAGAACTCTTCGGCTTCCAGAACCTCGGTGCGCTGCATGTGGCGGATCTCGATCGCGACATTTTCGATCGACGAGGCGATGACGCCGAGGGTCGCGAAGAACATCGCGTGCCGGTCGCGCGGGATGACCTGCGTCGACACGGGTTCCGGAACGAGGCCGAGCTGGGCGCAGACATGCTCCTCGACCGACGGGTCGATATTGGCGAAGGTCCCGACCGCACCCGAAATGGCGCCGGTGGCGACTTCCGCGCGAGCGTTGACGAGACGGGCGCGGTTGCGCTCCATCTCGGCGTAGAAACGGGCGAAGGTCAGGCCCATGGTCGTCGGCTCGGCATGGATGCCGTGGCTGCGACCGATGCGGACCGTGTCCTTGTGTTCGAATGCGCGCTTCTTCAGCGCGGCGAGAACGCGATCCATATCGGCAAGCAGGAGGTCGGCTGCACGCACCAACTGAATGTTGAGCGTTGTGTCGAGCACGTCCGAGGAGGTCATGCCCTGGTGGATGAAGCGGCTGTCGGCGCCGACGAACTCTGCCAGGTGCGTCAGGAAGGCGATGACGTCGTGCTTGGTGACGGCTTCGATTTCGTCGATGCGGTTGACGTCGAAGTTTGCCTGGCCGCCTTTTTCCCAGATCGTCTTGGCGGCGGATTTGGGTATGACGCCGATTTCGGCAAGCGCATCGCAGGCGTGTGCTTCAATCTCGAACCAGATACGAAACTTGGTTTCGGGCGACCAGATGGCGACCATTTCTGGCCGGGAGTAGCGCGGGATCATGGCTTCCTGCTTTCGTTCTAAAGGAATGCTGGCGCCCCTGTAGCAAAGACGGGCGGCAATCTCAACGCATGCGTTTCGCAAGCGCGAAACTAGTGACAAGCAGGCATAGGAGTCCGAGCGGCAGGAATAGCCGCAAGCCGAGGACCGCGAACTGATAGACCGCCGCCGCACCTGTGAAAACAAACTGAAACGCCCATGTGACCGTGCCTGCCGGCGCATGCCAGCGCGAATAGAACATCCGGTAGTCCATGGCGAACAGAAATGCCGTCATCAGGATCGTGCCGGTAGCAAGCACGACGAAGAATGCAGCGAAGCGCGTCTCGAGCGGTCGCCGATGAGCAAAGAAACGACCCAAAGGGATCACGAATGGCCAGGCCAGCAAGCCCCCGAGGAAATACATGACGGCGAGGTCGCTTGCGTGACTGGTTGTCAGTCCGTTGCGCAGGTAAAGAGCTACCAAGGTCGAGACAAGCATCTGGCCAGCCCATAGAACTGCGCCTGCGAACAGGTCAGGGTAGGGCGGCCGTGCTGCCTTGAGCCGCTCTGCGATCAACGGCGTGCCATTGTCACTTGGAATGACCTTCCGCGGCAGCGCGCAGTGCGCTAATCGCGGACTTGTAGGCATCGACAGAGCCACCCTTGAAGATCGCCGATCCGGCGACGAGCACATTGGCGCCGGCCTTGCCGATCACAGGCGCCGTTTCGACGGTTACGCCGCCATCGACTTCAAGATCGATCGGCCTGTCGCCGATCAGTGACTTTGCCGCCGCAATCTTGTCGGCCATCGCAGGAATGAACTTCTGGCCGCCAAAGCCCGGATTGACGGACATGATCAGGATCAGGTCGATGTCGTCGAGTACATTTTCGATAGCCGAGAGCGGCGTTGCCGGATTGATGGTAACCCCAACCTTCTTGCCGAGGCTGCGAACGGTCTGCAGCGAGCGGTGCAGATGCGGGCCGGCTTCCGCGTGAACGGTGATCCGGTCGCAGCCCGCCTTGGCAAAGGCTTCGAGGTAGGGATCGACGGGAGCGATCATCAGGTGGCAATCGAAGACCGCGTCGGTATAGGAGCGCAGCGACTTGATGACATCAGGACCGAAGGAAATGTTCGGAACGAAGTGACCGTCCATGACATCGAGATGAATCCAGTCGGCACCGGCAGCCGTGACGTCGCGAACTTCCTGGCCAAGCTTGGCGAAGTCAGCCGCGAGGACGGATGGCGCTATGCGGATTGGCTGGGTCATTGTCTCTCTCCATCTGTAGTTTTGGCGCGGTCTCGCCGCTATTGCTTCTGCCCGTTTGGCTGCACGAATGCACCGGAACGCCATTGAAGCAATTGATAGGGATTGTCGGCCAGTTCATGTCCGGCATTGAAGGTGATCGGACCGATGACCGTGTCGAAAGAAACGCCGCCAAGGTGCTGGGCGACGGGCCGCTCATCGGCCGCAGCGTCCTGCACGGCCTTGGTCGCGATTTCGACCGCGGCATAGGCGGGAAGCACATAGCCCTCGGGTTCGACACCGTTGGTGCGCAAGGCAGCGACGGCGGCTTCGGCACCGGGCCGCGTCGCGTATTCAGGAAGCGCTACGGCAAAAACGCCGTCAGCAAGGGCAAGCGGTTGGTCCGCTGCCCGCATCGCGTCACCACCCAGCAGATCAAGCTGGATCTTCTCGGCTTTGGCGTCCCGCGCGATGATCGATACATCGCTCCGGTCTCCCCCGACGAAGACCTTCGTTGCGCCGGCCTTTTTCAGACGGCGAACAAGGGCGATCTGCTGGTCTTGGCCCGGGCGATAGGTATCCGTGAAAACCGGCTTGAGGCCTTTTTCCTCGAGCGCGTTGCGGACTGCCTCGGTCAATTCGCGGCCATGTATGGTGCCATCTTCGATCAAGGCAATCGGTGCGGATGACCAGTCTCTCAGGATTATCTCGATGATCTTGGCGGCTTCAGCACCGTCGGGCGGCGCCATGCGGAAGAGCGGCCAGCTATTCTTCAGCGCGTCTTCCATCAGGATGCGGGACCTGACGGACACTGCTATTGCCGGAATGTTGGCATCTTTCAGCTTGGGAAGTGCCCCTTCTAGGGTCTCGCTGCAGAGGAAGCCAATGGCTACCTGTACCTTTGCGGCTATGAGCGCATCGGCAACGGCAGCACCGCTGTTTTCTTCGCAGCTCTCACCGATCTTGACGATAGTATTGCCGTCCTGCTGCGCCTTTGCGCTGGCACCGGCGAAGATCTGTGCGCCCAGCAAAGCAAAATTGCCTTCCTGTGGCGCAACCACGCCAATGGTAACGCCCGTTGCATGGCATTCTCCAGCTGCAAGAAGCAGCACTGGAAGAATTCCTAAGCCACGCAAGATATTCATAAAAGACGCACGCCCCTGCCGTTTGTTCTGCTCTTTTATCCGTCCTCGACGGATCGTCAAAGAAAAACGCACAATTTGGCGCCTTTTCGCTTGGTGTTTGTAGAAAAGGTAACCGATCGCCCCCATAGTAGAGGGGAATACGTGCCGGTATCACCGGATGGAGAACGCTTTTGTTGAACAGGCAACCAATCGATCCACGCCTCTACAGGGATGCGATGAGCCGCTTTGGCGGTCATGTGCAGCTAGTGACGACCGCCGTTGGCGACATGCGCCGTGGCGTCACCATCACTGCGGCCTGTTCCGTGTCGGATAGCCCCGCGACCGTTCTGGTCTGCCTCAACAACAGCAATCCGAAGAACGAGATCTTCTTCCGCAGCGGTATTTTTGCGCTGAACACGCTGGGCGCGCATCACAAGGCTTTGGCCGATGCCTTTTCCGGCCGCACGCAACTCGACAACGACGAGCGTTTCGCCACGGGAATATTCGATACGCTGGTGACTGGCGCTCCGGTGCTGCAGGATGCGCTGGCGTCGTTCGATTGCCGGGTGACGGAAATCAAGGAAATGACCACGCATCATATCATCTTCGGCGAGGTCATGGCCGTTCGTTTCGATCATGCGAAACCGGCGCTTCTCTATATGAACCGCGACTATCACACGCTATAACTTCCTGAAAAAGGGAGGAGATATGTCGCAACCCCATCGGCCGCTGCCGTCATCGATCGACGAGACAATCTCGATGCTCGGCGATCACGACTATCTCGCGGGACGATCGCTCGCGACGGTCATTTTTCTTGCCCTGAAGATGAAGCGGCCGCTCTTTCTCGAAGGCGAGGCGGGCGTCGGCAAGACAGAGATAGCAAAGGTTCTCGCCAAGGCACTCGACCGGCCGCTGATCCGGTTGCAATGCTACGAAGGCCTCGACGTCTCCTCCGCGGTCTATGAATGGAACTACCCCGCACAGATGCTCGAGATCCGACTTGCTGAAGCGTCGGGGCTGACGGATCGGGACAGGATCGAATCCGACATCTTTTCCGAACGCTATCTGATCCGGCGCCCGGTGTTGCAGGCGCTTTCATCCGAGCCGGGAAAGGCGCCGGTCTTTCTGATCGACGAGCTGGACAGGACGGACGAGGCGTTCGAGGCGTTTCTGCTGGAGGTTCTCTCGGACTTCCAGGTGACGATCCCTGAGTTGGGGACGATCAAGGCCAGCGAGCCGCCGATCGTCATCATCACCACCAACAGGACGCGCGAGGTGCATGATGCGCTGAAGCGGCGCTGTCTTTACCACTGGGTCGACTATCCCGATGCGACGCAGGAACTGGAGATCATCAGCCGGAAGGTGCCTGATTGCAACGCGACGCTGTCTCGTCAGATCGTTGCCTATGTGCAGAAGCTTCGAACGCTCGACCTGTTCAAGAATCCCGGTGTTGCTGAAACCATTGACTGGGCGACGGCATTGACCGAGCTCGATCGGTTGGCGCTCGATCCGGAAACGATCTCCGACACGATCGGGACGCTGCTGAAATACCAGGACGATATATCGAGGATCCAGGGTGGCGAGGGCGCGAAAGTGCTCGAAGACATCAGGAACGAGCTGCACGTGGCGGGGTAGCGATATGCAGGCGGCAAACGGAACGGATGGCATTGTCGTCCCGCCGCAAGCCGCGGGTGATGGACGATTTGCCGACAACATCGTCTATTTCGGCCGGACGTTGCGAAAGGCGGGGCTGAAGGTCGGTCCGGGCGCGATTGCGGACGCCATCGAAGCCGTGGAGGTCATCGGAATGGGGTCACGCGAGGAGTTCCATGCCGCACTCTTTGCGGTCTTCGTGAAGCGGCATGAGGACAAGCCGGTCTTCGACGAGGCGTTTCGCCTGTTCTGGCGCTCGCGCAACCTCGTCGAAAAGATGATCGCGATGATGTCGCCCCGCGCGCCGGATACACGATCGAAGGACAAGGCGAAGCCGGGTGAGAGCCGTGCCACCGATGCGCTGCTCGGGGAGCGGGAAGACAAAAAACCTCCGCGCGAGGAGCCTGATATCGAGATCGATGCGCGGTTCACGATGTCCGGCAGCGAAGTCTTTCGACGCATGGATTTTGCCCAGATGTCGGCGTCCGAGATTGCCTTGGCGAAAAAGGCGCTCGCAGGACTTCAACTGCCTGTCGACAGAGTGAGAACGCGTCGCTTCAAGCCATCGCACATCCACGCTCACGTCGATCCCCGGGCCACGATGCGCGGCGCGCTTCGCAATGGTGGTGCGCTGATCCTGCCGCGCTACCGGCAGATCAAAGAGATCCAGCCTCCGCTCGTGGTGCTTGCGGATATTTCCGGCTCGATGAGCCAATATACGCGGATATTCCTGCACTTCCTTCATGTGCTCACGGAAAAGAGGCGGCGGGTTCATACATTCCTTTTCGGCACCCGGCTTACCAATGTCAGCCGCCAGATGCGCCACAAGGATCCCGACGAGGCGATGGATGAATGCGCCGCCGCCGTGAAGGACTGGTCCGGCGGGACACGCATCGGGGAGACGCTGAAGGAGTTCAATCGGCTCTGGGCGCGGCGCGTTTTAGGGCAGGGAGCCGTCGTGCTGCTGATCACGGACGGTCTGGAGCGCGAGGGAACCGAACTGCTTGGGACGGAGATGGACCGGCTGCACCGATCCTGCCGGCGGCTGATCTGGCTCAACCCGCTGCTGCGCTTCGATGGCTTCGAGCCACGTGCGCGCGGCGTGCGTGCGATGCTGCCTCATGTTGACGAGTTTCGGCCGGTCCATAATCTCTCATCGCTGTCCGACCTTGCCGCTGCACTGGGACGGGCGAGACCAGGCATGTATGATCCGCGACGATATCTCGAGAGACTGAAAGGCGGTGCATGATGGAAGCTTCACTGGGGCTCGACCCGCTGGCGACGGCGCAGGCATGGAAGGCCGACGGGCGAGACGTTGCAATCGCGACTGTCATCGAAACCTGGGGCTCGGCACCCCGGCCGGTCGGCAGCCATCTGGTCATCGACCGAGACGGAAATTTCGAGGGATCCGTGTCCGGAGGCTGCGTCGAAGGCGCGGTCATTGCCGACGCGCTTGACGTGATTGCGGACGGTCGGGCGAAGATACTCGATTTTGGTGTCGCCGATGAAACCGCGTGGCGCGTCGGTCTTTCCTGCGGGGGCCGGATCCGGGTTTACGTTGAAAGGCTGGATTGATGGACGCTGGCAACCTCGCGCGGCTGAATGACGCTCGCCACGCGCGACGGGCGGTTGCGCTGATTACCGATCTGGCCACCGGCGGCGATACGATTGCGCTCGAAGGAGACGACGTTGCGGCAGCGCTGCGCCCTGCGGTCGAGGCTGCCTTTCGCTCCGGAAAGTCGGGTCTGGTCGAGCTCGAGGGGCGAAGTTACTTCGTCAACGTTCACTTGCCGCCTGCCCACATCGTCATCATTGGTGCGGTTCATATCAGCCAGGTCCTGGCGCAGATGGCGAGCCTTGTGGGCTTCGACGTGAGGATCATCGATCCGAGGACGGCATTTGCGACGCCCGAGCGCTTTGCCGGTGTCGACCTGACCGCCGACTGGCCTGTCGATGTGCTGCAGCAACGGCCGCTCGACGCGTATACGGCACTCGTTGCAGTCACGCATGATCCGAAGATTGATGACCTGCCGATTGTCGAGGCGCTGCGCGCCGGCTGCTTCTACGTCGGCGCGCTCGGTAGCCGCAAGACCCACGCCGCGCGCCTGGAACGGCTGCGCAATGGCGGAATGGGCGACGCCGATCTCGCACGGATCCACGCCCCGATCGGGCTTGCCATCGGTGCTGCGAGCCCGGCAGAAATCGCGGTCGCCATTCTTGCCGAGATTGTTCAGTCGCTGCGGTCGCGGGACGTGACGTCACCGAAGGGTGACGTGCCATGAAGTTCGGCGAATTCCCTGTCAAAGAGGCTGAAGATGTGGTGCTTGCGCATGCGGTCAAGCTTGCGGACGGCAGTCTTCCCAAGGGACACCGGCTCCAGCGCGCCGATGTCGAGAGGCTTCGCGCGGCCAACGTCGCTTCGGTGATCGCTGCCCGGCTCGATGTCGGCGATATTGGCGAGGACGAGGCCGCGCGCCGGCTTGGTGGCGCCATTTCACCTGATCATCTGCGTTTCTCCGAGGCGGCGACCGGTCGCGTCAACGCCTATGCGACCGTAGACGGCCTATTCGTCGCCGACAAATCCGCCATCGACCGTGTGAACAGGGTCGATCCGGGCATTACCCTTGCTTGTCTCGCCGATCATGTACCTGTGCGAAAAGGCGACATGGTTGCGACATTCAAGATCATTCCGCTGGCCGTGCCCGGCGAAAAGGTCGAGACCGCATGTGCGTTTCTGCGAGCGGCCACCGTGTTCGAGGTCAAACCGTATGCGGCTCATTCGGTGTGGCTGGTGGCGACCGAGTTGCCGTCCCTGAAACCGTCGGTGATGGACAAGACTGCCCGCATCCTGTCCCGACGGCTGCTGCCTTCCGGTAGCAGCATCGTGCGGGAGGAGCGCGTCGCGCATGGTGTGACGGCCGTTGCCTCGGCTGTCCGCAAGGCTGCCGAGGCACCGACGAGCGGGCCGCGGATGATTGTCGTCTTCGGTGCTTCCGCCGTCATCGACGGGGATGATGTGATCCCGGAGGCCATTCGACGTGCGGGCGGAGAGGTTATTCAAGTTGGTATGCCGGTCGATCCTGGCAACCTGCTTGTCCTCGGTCGGCTTGGGGATATTCCGGTCATCGGCGCACCCGGTTGCGCGCGCAGCCCAAGGGAAAATGGCTTTGACTGGGTGCTGGACCGCATTCTCGCCGGGGAACAGCCGAGCGCCTTTGATATCAGCGGCATGGGCGTGGGAGGGCTTCTGATGGAGATAGAATCGCGTCCGCGCCTACGCGATACGGACGATCACCGGAGCGATGCCGTTCATGTCGCCGCCGTCATCCTCGCCGCGGGGCAGGCAAGCCGGATGGGAGCAGGCGGTCCGCACAAGCTGCTAGCGGAGTTCAACGGGATCCCGCTGGTGCGGCGCTGCGCGCTGGCCGCGATCGAGAGCGTCGCCTCATCAGTTAGCATGGTGACAGGATATCGCCATGCCGAGATAGAGGCGGCTCTCTCTGGACTGGATCTGACATTCGTTCACAATCCTGATTTCGCCGCCGGCATGGCGTCGTCGCTGATCGCGGGCGTCATTTCCGAAGCAGCGCAAAGTGCCGATGGCATCCTCGTGATGTTGGCCGATATGCCCGACGTGTCGACCGCGGACCTCGATGCGCTGATTGGCGCCTTCCGGCAGGCCAAGGGGCAGGCCGTGGTGCGTGCGGTCTCGGGCGGCAAGCGCGGAAATCCGGTCATTCTGCCACGGCAGCTTTATGACGCCGTCCTGAGGCTCGAGGGTGACGTCGGCGCCCGGCATATTATCGAAACGGCAGGCATTCAGGTGATCGACGTCGAGATCGGCAACAATGCGCATCTGGACGTCGATACGCCGGAAGCAGTCGTCGCGGCTGGTGGTGTTTTGAAGGAGTAGGCAATGGACGCAGCGGCAATCGAAGAGATGTTTCAGGGGCTGGGGCCTGTGACGATCAAGCGGATGTTTGGCGGCAAGGGGATCTATCATCTCGGCCGCATCGTCGCGGTGGAAGTTCGGGACGAAATGCTGCTGAAGGCCGACGAAAAGAGCGCGCCGGAGTTTGCTGCTGCCGGTGCGACGCAATGGGCCTATGAGGGAAAGAAGGGAAATCCCGTGAAGATGCCTTACTGGTCCATCCCCGAGGACGCCTACGATGATCCTGATCTTATGGCGAAATGGGTGCGTCTTGCCTACGAGGCGGCGCTGCGCGCTGAGTAGCGCGTCGGGGGCGGAGACCGCGCTTAAAGAAACTGGTCGGTGCTGAGATGTGAAATCGCAGCCTGGGCGAAAGCCGAGAGCGGCTGGGGCAGGTCGTCCCGGGTGAACCAGCCGAATGCGGACAGCTTGTCCGGTTCAGTCAGCTGTGGCTCGCCGTCCACCTCCGCTGCAATGTAGAGCAGCGATATCCAGTGCTGTCCTTCGGCTTCGATGATCAGTTCGGTGGGGCCGAGCAGATCGACGCGGCCGATGCCGAGGCCGGTCTCTTCCTCTGCCTCGCGTCGGGCAGCCAGCTCGGCGGGCTCCATATGGTCGACCTTGCCGCCGACGATGCTCCAATGGCCGGCTTCCGGTGCGCGCATTCGCTTGTAGAGCAGGATCTTGCGGTCACGCAAAATCACCAGGCCTACGCCGAGGCCTGGGAAATCTAGACCAGGATGAGCCATGGCAGATCAGATCTTGGCGTTAGCCGTGATCAGCATGAAGGCAGGGATTTCATCGCCGAAACCAACCGGCGTCGGGCCGTCATCGTGGTCGCGGTAGCGACGACGCTCGCGGTTGTCGTCATTTGCCGGGTAGGGGCGATTGTTGCGCGCGTTGTTGTGCGGCTTGTTGTTTTCTGCTTTGCGCTCTTGCTTCACGCTTTCGACCCTTGCTGGTGCTGCTGCTTCGATCGTCTCGACGTCATTATCCTCGACGGCGATATCAGATTTATGACCCGAACGGCTCTTGCCGCGGCCACGGTCCTTATCCCGCTCACGACCCTTGCGGCGGGAGCGATCGTCATCGCGGCTGGGCTCAGCCGGCGGCAACGCGGAAAGATCGCCATTGTGCCACTCGACCTTTTCGCCGATCAGCTTTTCGATCGCGTCGGTGTGCTTCTGCTCACGGCTGGTGACGATGGTGAAAGCAGCGCCTGCACGGCCTGCGCGGCCTGTACGGCCGATACGATGCACGTAGTCCTCTGAGTGGATCGGTACATCGAAATTGAAGACATGGCTGACATCGGGGATGTCGAGACCACGAGCGGCGACGTCGGAAGCGACGAGAAGCTGAAGCTGACCGTCCCGGAAATTCTGCAGCATCGTCGTGCGCGAACGCTGGTCCATATCGCCGTGCAACGCACCGACGGAGAAGCCGTGACGCTCCAGCGAACGGAACAGGTCGGCAACGTCCTTCTTGCGGTTGCAGAAGATAATCGCGTTCTTGAGTTCTTCCTGCGAGCGGACGAGGTCGCGCAGAGTCGCCCGCTTTTCGTAATCCTTGCTGTGAGATGCAACGAAACGCTGGGTGATCGTTTTGGATGCGGAAGCGGGCTTGGCTACTTCGACGCGTTCCGGATTCTGCAGGAAGCGATCGGCCAGCTTCTGAATTTCCGGCGGCATCGTGGCCGAGAAGAACAGCGTCTGGCGCGTGAACGGGATCATCTTGGCGATGCGCTCGATATCGGGAATGAAGCCCATGTCGAGCATGCGGTCCGCTTCGTCGATGACGAAAATTTCGACGCCGCTCATCAGCAGCTTGCCGCGCTCGAAATGGTCGAGCAGACGGCCGGGAGTGCAGATCAGAACGTCCGCGCCGCGTTCCAGCTTGCGGTCCTGTTCTTCGAAGGATACGCCGCCGATCAGCAACGCAACGTTTAAGCGATGGTTCTTGCCGTATTTCTCGAAGTTTTCCGCGACCTGGGCTGCAAGCTCGCGGGTCGGTTCGAGGATCAGCGTACGCGGCATGCGAGCGCGGGCGCGGCCTTTTTCCAGGAGCGACAGCATCGGCAGAACGAAGGATGCAGTCTTGCCGGTGCCCGTCTGAGCGATGCCGCAGATATCGCGGCGCTGGAGCGCAAACGGAATTGCGCCAGCCTGGATCGGGGTTGGCGTCGTGTAGCCCGCGTCGGTGACAGCGGAAAGCACTTTTTGGCTCAAGCCAAGATCAGCAAATGTCGTCAAAGGGAAAACTGTTTCCGTTCCGGTTCGGCCACACTCAGGTTGAGTCGGCGTGATTGCATGCCGCAATGCAGCGCCACATAGGCTGAAACTGTAAGGAAGTCAAGGAATAGGGGCGTTGCGCCAGACGCAGGGGTAAATGTGTGGTTAGTACAATTGGTTATTTTATGTAGCTGGCAAGTTTCATGCCGGCGTTCATAAAGTATATGGGGTCGACGGCACGTCCGTCCTGGCGAACTTCGTAGTGCAGATGGGTGCCGGTCGAACGGCCGGTACTGCCGGCAAGGCCGATGACATCCGAGCGGTCCACGGTATCGCCGATCTTGACCAGAATTTCCGACATATGACCGTATCGGGTGGAGATGCCGTTGCCGTGGTCGACCTCGACCATGTTCCCGTAGCCCCCAGTCCAACCTGCGGCGATCACCTTGCCTGGAGCACTCGGACGAACCTTTTCACCCGGCGCAAACCGAAAATCGATGCCGGAGTGCAAGGCGAGGCGACCGATGAAGGGATCACGCCTGTTGCCGAAAGGGCTGGTGATCTCCTTGCCGATTGCCGGATTGCTGAACGGCAGCGACGCGGCTGTGCTGCGCATGGTTTCGAGGCGGGTCAGGGCACCGTCGAGCTGTGCCAGCGAGTTGTCGAAATCGTCGTCGCTCTCCGGAGCAACATAGGGGCCGCCGACCGCCGAGTCATCTTGCTTGGCGAGGCTGGCGGTTTCAGCTGGAACCGCAATACCGAAGCGGGTCAGGACACGAGAGATCGCATTGGCCGCGTCGCCCGCATCAGTGGTCAACTGCTCCACCCGATCGCGCTGCTTTTGTTCGATCCCCTTCAACGATAGCGTCATCTTGGAGAAGACACGGTCGGCGCGATCGCCCATGGTTTCGCGCGCGGGGACATAGGCAAGCGTGGTGTTGTCGGGCACGACATCCGCAGGTTCGCTATTGCCAGCCAGCTGACTTTCGATCGCCTGCGCGGCACCCGAAAGCGCTGCCCGCTTGTCCTTTGCGTCAGGCGCATAGGATTGCGCCGGGATCGCGGTTCTCTCGCTCAAACCCGAGTTCTGCGCCCGGTCGAACAGCGAACCCAGCTTGCCGTGGCGAGACGTCAGGGCCATCTGCTGCTCCAGCAGTTTGTCGACCTTGTCTTCAACGACCTGCTGGTCGAGCAGTTGCCGCGAGGTAACGCGGTCGACCTGGGCCCGCAGGGAGGCGATCCTGTCTTCATAGTCATGCTGCATGCGCGCCTGGCGCGCCATCGTCGCCCCGATAAGGTCGTCGCGTAGTACTAGGTAGGACGTCGCAAGCAGGTAGCCGATCGCGAATACGCCGATGAAGCAGAAGGCAAGTCCTGCCATCCAGGGCTTGACGGTGAGGTGCCGGACTCGGTCGCCGCTTGCGAGGATCAGGATATGCTCCTGTTTTCGCTTGCCGAATACGCGACTTTGCTGTGCGTGCGTCACGGAGAATCTCCCAGTTGACGGTCCGTGCCTCAATTGGTTCGATTACACACTGTTAAGGTTAATAAATGCCTTATTTGACCGGCAATCATGCATGGCTGGTCGAGGTGAGAGATCGATAAAATGAAGGCGTCAGCCCCGCTTCTGCCCGGGCGATGTCATTGAACGGGGGCTTCAGCGGACCGCGGAAATTAGCGCGGACGAGATCGTGGAAGGTCTTCGACGGATCGCGCTTTTCTCGCGCGCACAGGAAGCGAAACCATTTGGCGCCGATCGCGACGTGGCCTTTTTCGTCGTTGTAGATCACATCCAGAACGGCGGCGCTTTCTAGGTCTCCCGTCTCGCGCATCTTGGCCTGCAGGGAGGGCGTTACGTCCAACCCGCGTGCTTCCAGGATGAGCGGTACGACGGCCAAGCGCGCCGTCAAGTCGTTGCGGGTCGCGTGCGCGGCCTGCCATAAGCCATCATGGGCCGGCACGTCACCATAGTCCGCAGCAAGGTCGTTCAGCCGCGCACGCACCATTCTGAAATGCTTGGCCTCTTCGTAGGCGACCTGCATCCACCCGTCGAAGAATGAGTGCGGCACCGGCTCGGTGGCAAATCTGGCAACGATATCAAGCGCGAGATCGACAGCGTTGAGCTCGATATGCGCGATGGCGTGGAGGAGCGCAATGCGGCCCTTGAGTGTGTGGAGGGATCGCTTCTTGACCTGCGTGGGCGGGGTGAGTTCCGGCTTGTCCGGCCGTCCCGGTCTGTCGGGCAGGGCGGCATCGAGCGGCGAACGCAGGGAGAGCCTGCGGGCGAACCAGCGCGTTGCGGTTTCCTGTGCCAGCTGTGTCTTGTGATCGAGATCGGGAGAGCGGATGGCGAGGATCGCGCCGCCACGAAGCGAAGGAATTGCGGTGTTCATCCGGCAAGGCTCTGAACCGCCGCCAGAACGGCTTCTGCGTGTCCCGGCACCTTCACCTTCTGCCAGATGGTGGCGATCGTTCCGTCTGGGCGGATCAGGAAGGTGGTGCGCTCCACGCCCATGAAATTGCGGCCGTACATGCTCTTCTTTTTCCAGACGCCGTAGGCTTCGAGGGTCGTCTTCTCTTCGTCGGCAGCGAGAATGACGGACAGGTTGTGCTTTTTGATGAAGCGATCGTGGCATTGGGCGGAATCGGGCGACATTCCGACAATTGTGGCGCCGGCTTTTGCAAACTGCTCGGCGAGTGCCGTGAAGGCAATCGATTCGGCGGTGCAACCCGACGTGTCATCTTTCGGATAAAAGAAAAGAACCAGCGGTTTTCCTTTGAAATCGGAGAGCTTTATGCGTCCGCCGCCGTCACGAGGGAGATCGAATTCAGGCGCGCTGGAACCGATACCGAGATCCGCCATGGGGAAACCTTTCTTTTGCCGGGTTTATGGATGACAGGTGATTTGCCAGATATATATTGGACGAACATGCGTCCAGCCAGTCTGGTCCAATCACAAGCTATGGAGTTAGGCGAGGCGCATGTCGGCGATCCGCGGCGAGAAGATTACATTTCGCAAAAAAGATATCGTCGCATTGCACGAACTTCCCTCCGCGCGGGCCGAAGATCCAATCATCGTGCACTGCCCGACGGAGAGCTCTCGTATGCGCCGCACGACGGGCATGGCCGGTGCCTGCCTCGGTGTGCTTATCTTCATTCTCGGCGCAATATTCTTCACGGTCGAAAGCGGCGTCTTCGATGAACCGCTATCGCGGCAAGCGCAGATCGCCCTGAACTCGGCAATCGGCCCGCGCTATCGCGCCGAAGTCGGTTCGACGGTCGTTCGCTTCACGTCAGGCATGCGGCTGGCGCTAGAGGCCCGCAACGTCAACATGATCGATGAGCAAAGCGGTCAGCACCTTTCGACGACAGGCGCGATGCGGATGGCGCTCGACCCGCTGCAGCTGCTTCGTGGACGTATTGCCATCGCGCAGGTGGAGGCGGACGATATCGTGCTGGACACGGCGCTTCTGCCGTCCGGCAAGCCGCTCAAGCTGGAAGACCTTCGTATCGACGAAATCCCTTCGACAATGGAAGCCGCTTTCGATCAGCTCGACGTCATAGACAGCTTTGTCGAGCGCGGTGGTACCCGCTCCGTCAAGCTCGAGGGGATCAACATCAAGCTCGCCGACACGGCAAACGGACCATTGGCCGTCGCGGTCGATAGCCTTGTATTCTCCCGCAACAAGCAGGGTGCGCTGCAGCTCGACGGTGAGATCGCAATCAACGGCAAGAGAGCGACCCTGGCCGTTGAGACCAACAAATCCGACGGGCATACATCCAGCCTGACAGGGAAGGTTACCAACGCCGATCTCGCGCCATTCACGCTGAAGCGCAATTCTCTCGGCCAGATCCGGCAGGGTATCGACGGGTTTGCCGATCTTTCGGTGTCGGCTGTTCGAAACGGCGAGAGCTCGAAGCCGTCGCTCACAGCTGCCATCGATCTCAAGCCGGGCCAGCTCTATATGGATGGTGACGATCAGGAGCTCAGCGGCGGTCGCATCAACCTAGCCTATGATTTCGATAAGCAGACGTTGGAAATCGCGCATTCTCAGGTGCAGTTCGGAGGGACTACGGTTCCGCTCAACGGCGCCTTGATCGACCTCGACAAGATCGACCCTGCCGCCGGCAAGGGCTTCGGGATCGATCTTCTGGTGAGCGGCGGGACGGCTGCGCCTGTTGCCTCCGGCGAACAACCGCTCGCTTTCGACATACAGGCGACCGGTCGATATTTTGTCGCTACCAAAGAGCTGCAATTCCCCCACATGACGGCATCGAGCCCGGCTGGCTCGCTCTACGGTTCATTGCATGTGCGCTTCAGCGACGTGTCGCCAGAGATCAGCTTCGTCGGCCAGTCGCAGCAGCTGCAAACGACGGCGGTCAAACAACTGTGGCCCTTCTGGATGGCGCCAAAGGCGCGTGACTGGGTGCAGCGCAATCTGTTCGGCGGTACGGTCACGGATGCGTCGATTTCCGTGTTCATTCCCTTCGGCCGACTGGATGCAGCCATCGGCAAGGGGTTGAAACTGGATGAAAGACAGATCCAGATCGCCTTCGACATCGCCGGAACACGCATGAATGTGACCGGAGACATCCCGCCGATACGCGACACCGTCGCTCATTTCGATCTGGCCGGGCCGAGGGCCACGATCTCGATCAAGAGCGGCAAGTCGTTCTTCCCATCCGGGCGTTCCGTTGATGTGGGTGAGGGAACTTTCATTCTTCCGTCGACCTATGACAAGCCGCTGATGGCCGAGATCAATCTCCCCGTATCAGGCGCGGCCGACGCTATCGGCGAGCTTCTGACCTACAAGCCTATCCAGGTCCTGCAGCGCGCCGGCTTTGTGCCTGAGGACCTCAAGGGCAAGGTCTCGGCGACCGTCCAGGCCCGGATTGGATTGATATCCTCGCAAAATCCGCCACCGGCAGTATGGAAGGCATCGCTGCAACTGCAGAACGTCGATGTCATGAAGCCGATATCAGGCAGGAAGATCACTAGCCTTGACGGCGTGCTGACTGCCGATCCGAAGCAGGTGAGCTTGGTTGGAAAGGGGAATGTCGACGGCGTGCCGGCGAGTATCGATTTGACCGAACCAACCGACAAATCATCCGATATCCAGCCGCAGCGGATCATTACGGCGACGCTGAATAACGACCAGCGGGAGAAGATGCTTCCTGGCGTCTCGGATATTATCGACGGCAGCATCACCGTTGAACTCAGCCGGATCGATAGTGACCGGCAGGCTGTGACGATGGACCTTTCGAAGGCGCGCCTGGATCTACCCTGGATCGGCTGGTCGAAGGGAAGTGGTATCGGCGCGAACGCTACCTTCGAGGTGTCCGGCCCCGACGACAACCTGCAGATCAAGAACTTTTCCCTGAAGGGGGATGGGTTCGGCGCCAATGGTGCACTCGTTGTCAACAGGGGCAATCTCGTCAAAGCCGACTTCGACAGTGTGCGACTGTCATCACTCGACGATTTTGCCGTGTCTCTGAAGCGCTCCAAGGGAAGCGTGGATGTTGTCGTGTCCGGCAACAGCGCGGATTTGCGCCCGATCATCGCCCGGCTGAAATCCGGAAGCCGCGACGGCAGCGACGACAAGGGCAGTACAGCAGTCTCGCTGCGCGCCAACCTCGATGCGGTCGTCGGTTTCAACGATGAGAAGCTGCGGAGTGTGCAGGGGACGTACTCCGCCCAAGGCAGTCGTGTTCAATCGCTCAATCTTTCCGGCGTGACCAACAGTGGCGAGGCCGTGGTCGCCAAGACCCGTGATGGCGGCGTGATCAATGTCACCAGCGGAGACGCGGGTGCCGTTTCCCGCTTTGCCGACCTTTATCAGCATATGAAGGGCGGCCTGCTGAACGTGGCGATCCGGCTCGGTGCCGGCAGCGACTGGGCGGGCTCCGTCGACGTCAGGCGCTTTTCGCTCGTCAACGAACAGCGCCTGCATTCGATCGTCTCAACGCCCGTCGGGCAGGAGCAGCGAAGCCTGAACTCCGCCGTGAAGCGGGACATCGATACGACGGCCCAGCGCTTCCAGCGCGGTTTCGCACGTGTCTTTTCCCAGGACGGCGTTGTCAGAGTTGAGAACGGTGTTGCGCGTGGTGATCAGGTGGGCGCGGTGTTTCAGGGGACGCTTCGCGATCAGCGGGGTAACATGGACATGACGGGGACGTTCATGCCTGCCTACGGTCTCAACCGCCTGTTTGCGGAACTGCCGCTGATCGGTATCATTCTCGGAAACGGGACGGATCGCGGCTTGATCGGCATCACCTTCAAGCTGACGGGAAAGCTGGAAGCGCCCAACCTCGTCGTCAATCCGCTGTCGATCATCGCCCCCGGCGTGTTCCGCAACATCTTCGAGTTTCAATGAAAAAAAGCCGGCGCAAAGGCCGGCTTTCTCTATTGTTTAGATTCGAGTTCTTAGGCCGCGCGGCGGATGAGAATGTGCTTCTTCTTGCCGAGCGAGAGCTTGATGACGCCGTCTGACGTCATCTCGCCGCTGCCGACCAGCTTACGTTCGTCGCTGACAGCCTGGTCGTTGATGCGAACGGCTCCGCCCTGGACGTGACGGCGGGCTTCGCCGTTCGAGGTGGCAAGGCCGGCGCGGACGATGAGCGACAGCAGGCCGATACCGGCATCGAGCTCGGAGGCGGGAACCTCGACCGACGGAAGATTGTCGGCAAGCGCGCCTTCCTCGAACGTCTTGCGGGCGGTCTCCGCGGCTTCTTCTGCAGCCTTGCGGCCATGGAGAATAGCGGTCACTTCCGTTGCGAGGATCTTCTTGACCTCATTGATCTCGGAGCCGGCCAGAGCCGACAGCCGTGCAACCTCATCCATCGGCAGCGTCGTGTAGAGCTTCAGGAAGCGGGACACGTCGGCATCTTCGGTATTGCGCCAGTACTGCCAGAAATCATAGGCAGACAGCATGTCGGCGTTCAGCCAGACGGCACCGGTCGCGGACTTGCCCATCTTCGCCCCGGAGGCGGTCGTCAGAAGCGGCGAAGTGAGTGCGTAGAGCTGCCCGGTCCCCATGCGGTGACCGAGGTCGATGCCGTTGACGATGTTGCCCCACTGATCCGAACCGCCCATCTGCAGGCGGCAGCCGTAGCGCTTTGCCAGTTCGACGAAATCGTAGGCCTGCAGGATCATGTAGTTGAATTCGAGGAACGACAGCGACTGCTCGCGATCGAGACGCGTCTTGACGCTGTCGAAGGCCAGCATGCGGTTGACCGAGAAATGGCGGCCGACGTCGCGCAGGAATTCGAGGTAGTTGATCGAACGCAGCCATTCGGCGTTGTTGATCATCAGCGCGTCCTTCGGACCTTCGCCGTAATTGAGGTAGTTCGAGAACACCTGCTTGATCGAGGCAATGTTGCTTTCGATCGTGTCGATGGTCATCAGCTGGCGCGCTTCATCCTTGAACGAGGGGTCGCCGACCATGCCGGTGCCGCCGCCCATGAGCGAGATCGCGCGGTGGCCGGTTGCCTGCAGCCAGTGCAGCATCATGATCTGAATGAGCGAACCGGCATGCAGCGAGGGCGCAGTCGGGTCGAAGCCGATATAGGCCGTCACGGTTTCCTTGGCGAAGAGGGCGTCGAGGCCGGATTCATCGGAGATCTGATGAATGAAGCCACGCTCTTTCAGCGTGCGGAGGAAATCGGATTTGAACTCGGACATGACCTTTTGCTTTCGGATCAGGATTTTCGGATTGGCTATTGTTGAAGTGAAGCGGCGCGTTTAGCACTGTTTTGCGGATCAGTCACCATTTGGTGCAAATCTTCCAGTGAGGGACAATGGGGAACATACGCACAGCCATCGGTCTGATGAGCGGGACGTCGATGGACGGCATCGATGTGGCGTTGCTGCGCACCGATGGAGAGGCGATCATCGAACGCGGCCCCTTTCTCGGCGTTGCCTACGATGCGCCGTTCAGGGACCGCTTGAAGCTGGCGCTGGAGCAGGCGAAGACGATCACGCAACGAGATCAGCGCCCGGGGGAATTGGCCGCGATCGAACGCGAACTTACGTTACGTCATGTATCTGCCGTTAGGGAATTTCTCGATGTGAACGGTATCGATGCAAGCGCCGTCGATGTCGTGGGTTTCCATGGCCAGACCGTCCTGCACCGACCCGACGAAGCGCTCACCGTGCAGATCGGTAACGGGGCTCTGCTGGCGCGTGAAATCGGTGTCGCCGTTGCCTATGACCTGCGAGCCAACGACATGCTTCATGGCGGCCAGGGGGCGCCGCTGGTGCCTGTCTATCACGCCGCACTGGCGCGCAACGTCAGGAATGCGACGCTGCCCGTCTGCTTCGTCAACATCGGTGGTATCTCCAACCTGACCTATATCGGCGCCGATGGCCTGATCGTTGGCTACGATAGCGGACCGGGCAATACGCTGATCGACCAGTGGGTCGAATCCCAGGCCGGCATTCCCTTCGACCAGGGCGGCATGATCGCATCTGAAGGCAGGGTGATCGATGATCTCGCGAATCGCTACCTCGACAGCCCGTTTTTCACGGCAACGAGACGCCGCTCGCTGGACCGCAACGATTTTCCACCTTTGGCGGGCTCGGACGCTGAGCTTGCGGACGGTGCCCGCACGCTTGCTCATGTAGCGGCAGCATCGGTCATTAAGTCTGCGGGTCACTTGCCAGTGACGCCGACACTCTATGTGATCTGCGGCGGCGGCCGCCTCAACAGGATCCTGATGCAGGATCTGCGGGATCTTGCCCGTGGCCAGAATGCCGACGTGATTTCCGCTGAACAGGCGGGATTTGACGGCGATGCGATGGAAGCCGAAGCGTGGGCCTATCTGGCTGTTCGCTCGCTGGATGGATTGCCGTTGACATTTCCCGGCACGACCGGAGTGCGTGAGCCGATCACCGGAGGGATTGTGATCCGGCCGTAGTTTACGGCAACCACAAGCGAAAATCGGCACGCGAGGCCGCGTGCCGATCAACAATTTTCGTACGATCAGCGAATCCGCTTCGCCGCCGGCTCCGGCACGAGTTCGCCGTTGAGGCGACGGTCGAGGTAGTCCTCGCACTCGCTCATCAGCGTTTCGACCTGGCCGTTGAAGAAGTGGTTGGCGCCCGGCACCGTGCGATGGGTGATCAGGATGCCCTTCTGGGTCTTCAACTTTTCGACCAAACCGTTGACGTCCTTCTCCGGCGCAACCTTGTCGGCGTCGCCGTTGATGATCAGGCCGGACGACGGGCAGGGTGCCAGGAACGAGAAGTCGTAGGTGTTCGGCTGCGGCGCGATCGACATGAAGCCTTCGATCTCCGGACGGCGCATCAGGAGCTGCATGCCGATCCAGGAGCCGAAGGAATAGCCGGCAACCCAGCACGTCTTCGAATCAGGATGCAGGCTCTGGACCCAGTCGAGCGCGGATGCCGCATCCGAAAGCTCGCCGGCGCCGTGGTCGAATTCGCCCTGGCTGCGGCCGATTCCCCGGAAGTTGAAGCGCAGCGTCGTGAACCCGCGCTTCTGGAACATGTAGAAGAGCTGGTAGACGATCTGGTTGTTCATCGTGCCGCCGAACTGTGGGTGCGGGTGCAGAATGAGGGCAATCGGTGCGCTTTTTTCCTTGGAGGGCTGGTAGCGGCCTTCAAGGCGGCCTGCTGGGCCGTTGAAAATGACTTCGGGCATCGGTACTCCGGCGTTTATTTCTTAACGTTCGCGCTGCGCAGACTTGACGGACGTTGTCAGCTTTTCTAAAACGCAGTTTAGAACAATTCGAAACTTGCATGGCGATCCACGCATTGTGGATGTGTCATAAGGCAAGCCCGGCTGACTTTTCAAGGAAAATGAGCCGAGGCGGCACGCAAGCATCTAGCGCAGGACAAAAGATCATGGCGTCGGCACGCCTTTATCTCGATTGGAACGCGACATCGCCGCTGCATCCAGCAGCGCGCGAAGCGGTTCTGCGTGCATTGGACCTGTTCGGTAATCCGAACTCCGTCCATGGCGAAGGGCGTGCCGCGCGTGCGGCCATCGAGGGGGCGCGTCGGCATGTAGCGGCGCTGACGGGGGGAGATCCCGCGCACGTCATCTTCACCAGCGGTGCGACTGAAGCCGCCAACATGGTGCTGACGCCGGATTTTCGGATGGGGCGCACGCCGCTTCCCATGGGTCACCTCTATTATTCCGCGATCGAGCACCCGGCGGTGCGCGAAGGTGGGCGCTTTGCCAAGGTCGACACGACCGAAATCGCCGTGACCTCCGATGGCGTCGTCGATCTCGATGCGCTGCGTTCGTTGCTTGAAGCCCACGATAAGACTTCGGGGCTGCCGATGGTCGCGATCATGCTCGTCAACAATGAGACGGGCATCGTGCAGCCGATCAAGGAAGCGGCCGAGATCGTGCATGCAAGCGGCGGGCTGCTCGTTGTCGACGCGGTGCAGGCGGCCGGTCGTCTGGCGCTCGATATCAACGCGCTCGGCGCTGATTTCATGATCGTCTCGTCGCACAAGATCGGCGGCCCCAAGGGCGTGGGCGCGCTTGTCACCCGCGGCGAGGTTCTGATGCCTCGCCCCCTCATTCACGGCGGCGGCCAGGAGAAGGGTCACCGCTCGGGGACAGAGAACTCGCTGGCGGTGATCGGATTTGGCGCAGCCGCGCAGGCTGCCGTGGCGGAGTTCGATGCACGGAACCGAGCGGTCACGCAGCTGCGCGATCGGCTGGAAAACGAAATGCGGGCCGCGGCGCCAGACGTCGTCATCTACGGGGCGGACGGCTCGCGCGTCTCCAACACCACATTTTTCACCCTGCCAGGCCTGAAGGCAGAGACCGGACAGATCGCATTCGATCTCGAAGGGGTCGCACTTTCGGCAGGTTCGGCCTGCTCGTCCGGAAAGGTCGGAGAGAGCCACGTTCTGACGGCGATGGGCCGCGATCCGAAGCTTGGCGCGCTGCGCATTTCACTCGGCTTTTCGACCACGGAAGACGACATAGACAAGGCGGTTGCCGCCTTCGCGAAAATAGCCGCCCGGCGCCGGCCAGCCGGCGAGGCGGCATGACTGCTTCATAAATTTGCGGAAACGCAAATTTCCGCTTGCCATTCGGGCTGAAAAAGCCCTTTTGGCCACCTACATACGGGGCAAACGACATTGCCCGAACGACAAGCTGCCGGACCTTTTCTCCGGCGAGATTGGAGAACGACATGCCAGCCGTCCAGGAAACGGTTGATCGCGTCCGCGAAATCGACGTCGATCAGTACAAATACGGTTTCGAGACCATCATCGAAATGGACAAGGCGCCCAAGGGCCTGTCCGAAGACATCATCCGCTTCATCTCCGCCAAGAAGCAGGAGCCGGAATGGATGCTCGAATGGCGTCTTGAGGCCTACAAGCGCTGGCTGACGCTGGAAGAGCCTACCTGGGCTCGCGTCGACTATCCGAAGATCGATTTCAACGACATCTATTACTACGCCGCGCCGAAGAGCACGCCGGGTCCGAAGTCGCTTGACGAGGTCGACCCTGAAATCCTCAAGGTCTACGAAAAGCTCGGCATTCCGCTCAAGGAGCAGGAAATCCTGGCCGGCGTCGAAAAGCCGAAGATCGCTGTCGACGCCGTCTTCGACTCCGTTTCTGTCGTCACGACCTTCAAGGAAGAGCTGAAGAAGGCCGGTGTGATCTTCATGTCGATCTCCGAAGCCATCCGCGAGCATCCCGAGCTGGTAAAGAAGTACCTCGGCACGGTCGTTCCGACGAGCGATAACTATTACGCTACGCTGAACTCGGCTGTCTTCACTGACGGCTCGTTCGTCTTCGTTCCCAAGGGCGTTCGCTGCCCGATGGAACTGTCCACCTACTTCCGTATCAACGAAAAGGGGACCGGTCAGTTCGAGCGCACGCTGATCATCGCGGAAGAAGGCGCCTACGTCTCTTACCTCGAAGGCTGCACCGCGCCGCAGCGCGACGAAAACCAGCTGCATGCTGCCGTGGTCGAGCTCGTTGCTCTCGATGACGCCGAGATCAAGTATTCGACGGTCCAGAACTGGTATCCGGGCGATGCCCAGGGCAAGGGCGGTATCTACAACTTCGTCACCAAGCGCGGCGATTGCCGTGGCGACCGTTCGAAGATCTCGTGGACGCAGGTCGAAACCGGCTCGGCGATCACCTGGAAGTATCCCTCCTGCATCCTGCGCGGCGACGACTCCAGAGGCGAGTTCTACTCGATCGCCGTTTCCAACGGCCATCAGCAGATCGACTCTGGCACGAAGATGATCCATCTCGGCAAGAACACGTCGAGCCGCATCGTCTCCAAGGGCATTGCGGCCGGTGTGTCGCAGAATACCTATCGCGGCCAGGTTTCGGCGCACCGGAAGGCGACCAACGCTCGCAACTTCACACAGTGCGACTCGCTGCTCATCGGCGACAAGTGCGGCGCCCACACGGTGCCTTACATCGAGGCGAAGAATTCGACCGCGCAGTTCGAACACGAAGCGACGACCTCGAAGATTTCCGAGGACCAGCTGTTCTACTGCCTGCAGCGCGGCATCCCGACGGAAGCGGCGATCGCACTGATCGTCAACGGCTTCGTCAAGGAAGTCCTGCAGGAACTGCCGATGGAGTTTGCCGTCGAAGCGCAGAAGCTGATCAGCATCTCGCTGGAAGGCTCCGTGGGCTGATGAATGATGACAGGACCGCGATGACTGTCGGCATGAAGGCTATGGTAATGGCCATCTTTGTCTGCATCGTCGGTCTTGTCGTTGGACTTGCAAGCCTGCTCGGCGATTGGCCCTTGGGCAAATCAGTTGGAGCCGCTTCGCTTGCCGGTCTAGCTGCAATTTTCTGGGCTTCGTCAGGAGCTCGCAACGAGACGTTGAATCGCTTTCTGTATGGAAGCAGACAAATCAAGAGATAACGAAGATGCTTGAGATCAAGAACCTGCACGCCCGTATCGCCGAAGACGGCACTGAAATCATCCGCGGCCTGAACCTGACCGTGAAGGCTGGTGAAGTTGCTGCCATCATGGGCCCGAACGGCTCCGGCAAGTCGACGCTGTCCTACATCCTGTCGGGCCGCGAAGACTATGAAGTGACCGAAGGCGAAATTCTCTATAACGGCGAGAATATCCTCGAGCTTGATCCCGCCGAGCGCGCCGCCAAGGGCATCTTCCTTGCCTTCCAGTACCCGGTCGAGATTCCGGGTGTTGCCACCATGCAGTTCCTCAAGGTGGCCATGAACGAGCAGCGCAAGGCACGCGGCGAAGAAGAGCTGAAGACGCCTGACTTCATGCGTCTGGTGAAGGATGCGGCCGCCAAGCTGCAGATCAACACCGAAATGCTGAAGCGCCCGCTCAACGTCGGCTTTTCCGGCGGCGAGAAGAAGCGCGCCGAGATCCTGCAGATGGCGCTGCTCGAGCCGCAGCTTTGCATCCTCGACGAGACCGACAGCGGTCTCGACATCGACGCGCTGAAGATCGTTGCCGACGGCGTCAATGCGCTGCGCTCGCCCGACCGTGCCGTGATCGTCATCACCCACTACCAACGCCTGCTCGACTACATCGTGCCGGACACTGTTCACGTTCTCTACAAGGGCCAGGTGATCAAGTCCGGCGACAAGACGCTTGCGCACGAACTGGAAGCCAATGGCTACGCCGACATCATCGGAGCGGCAGCCTAATCGAGGCGGAAAGGACTGGTCGCATGAACATGCAGACGACTAACCGCCAGACCGCCGCCGAAGCGGCGCTCATCGAGGCGTTCAACAACCAGATCGGCGAACTGCCCGGTGACGGCGCGGTGATCGCGATCCGCGACCGGCTGCTTGACGACATCAAGAAGGCGGGCCTGCCGACCCGTCGTATCGAGGCTTGGCACTACACCGATCTCAAGACGCTGCTGCGCGATGTTCCGGCGCAGGCTGGCGATTCCGGTTCAGACGCTCGCGATCCGCTGGTCGAAGGTTCTGAGGTTCTGGCCGTCATCCAGGGTCTCGCCGATCACAAGGCTCGCGTTGGCGATCTTCAGGTTTCGGCTTATGCCGCGCAGCTGTCAAACGGCACTGCTGCGAGCAGCCTCGGCGCGCTCGACAAGGACGACGCGGTCGGCCGGATCAACGGCAGCTTCGTGCGCGACGGCTATGTCATCGACGTGCCTGCCGAGACCGAACTGGAAGAGCCGCTGGAGATCCAGTTCATTCACGCCGGTGGCCAGGCGCACACGCGGCTTCCTGTTACCTTCGGCGCGAACGTCAAGGCGACCGTGATCGAACGTCACCTTTCGGTGACGCCGGATGCGGCGCTTGTGTCTCATGTGAGTGACATCTCCGTCGGAGAAGGCACGGAGCTTACCTGGATTATCGTACAGCAGCAGGGTGCTGACGATACGCATCTCGGGCAGATCCGCGTCGACCTCAGCGCTGATGCGAAGCTGAAGCTGTTCGTCATCAACGCCGGCGGCAAGCTGGTGCGCCAGGAACTGCACATCAAGGTTACGGGTGAGGGCGCCGATCTGACGCTTCGCGGCATCAATCTACTCGGCGCCGATACGCATACCGACGTGACGATGGTGCTCGGCCATAACGTGCCACACACCGGCTCTACGGAAGTGATCCGCAACGTCGTCTTCGATCGTGCCAAGGGCGTGTTCCAGGGCATGATCCGCGTTGCGCCCGATGCGCAGAAGACCGACGCGAAGATGGCGTGCAACACGCTTCTGATGTCCGACGACGCCGAATTTTCGGTGAAGCCGGAGCTCGAGATTTTCGCCGACGACGTACAGTGCGGCCACGGCGCGACGGTTGCCGATATCGATCACAACCATCTCTACTATCTGATGGCTCGCGGCATTCCGGAGAACAAGGCACGCGCCATGCTCGTCAACGCCTTCGTCGCCGAAATCGTCGAAGAGCTGGAAGATGAAGTGCTGGTCGAGGCGCTGGAAGGCGTCATCTCGACCTGGCTCGAAAAGCACGCCTGATCGGACCTGATGATGGACAAGATAGTTCCAGCCACCGCTTACGACGTCGAAGCTATTCGCAAGGATTTTCCGATCCTTGCGCGTGAGGTCTATGGCAAGCCGCTGGTCTATCTCGATAACGGCGCATCGGCCCAGAAGCCGCAAGTCGTCATCGACGCCATCAGCCATGCCTATTCCAGCGAATACGCCAATGTGCATCGCGGACTGCACTTCCTGTCGAATGCCGCCACCGAGGCCTATGAATCAGCGCGCGAAAAGGTTCGTCGTTTCCTGAATGCGCCTTCGGTAGACGACATCGTCTTCACGAAGTCCTCGACCGAGGCGATCAATACGGTCGCGTATGGCTGGGGCATGCCTAATATCGGCGAGGGCGACGAGATCGTCATCTCGATCATGGAGCATCACTCCAACATCGTGCCGTGGCATTTCATCCGCGAGCGGCAGGGTGCCAAGCTGGTCTGGGTTCCCGTCGACGACGAGGGCGCGTTCCACATCGAGGAGTTCGAAAAGAGCCTCACCGAGCGCACCAAGCTCGTTGCCATTACGCATATGTCGAATGCGCTGGGTACGGTCGTTCCGGTGAAAGAGATTTGCCGGATCGCGCATGAGCGCGGCATTCCTGTCCTGGTCGACGGTTCGCAGGGCGCGGTGCACATGCCTGTCGACGTGCAGGATATCGATTGCGACTGGTACGTGATGACCGGCCACAAGCTCTACGGTCCCTCGGGGATCGGCGTGCTCTACGGCAAGAAGGATCGGCTGAAGGCGATGCGGCCGTTCCAGGGCGGCGGCGAGATGATCTTCGAGGTCACCGAGGAAACCGTCACCTACAACGACCCGCCGCACCGCTTCGAAGCCGGCACGCCGCCGATCGTGCAGGCGGTTGGGTTGGGCTATGCACTCGACTATATGGAGAAGGTTGGCCGCGAGGCGATCGCGCGTCATGAGGCGGATCTCGCAGCCTATGCCGCCGAGCGGCTGCGTGACATCAATTCGTTGCGCGTCATCGGCACGGCGCCGGGCAAGGGCGGGATCTTCTCGTTCGAGCTCGAGGGGCTGCACGCCCACGACGTCTCGACCGTGATCGACCGGCGTGGCGTCGCGGTTCGCGCCGGTACGCATTGCGCGATGCCGCTCTTGAAACGCTTCGGCGTCACCTCCACATGCCGGGCGTCCTTCGGCATGTACAATACACGCGCCGAGGTCGATGCCTTGGCCGATGCGCTGGAATATGCGCGCAAGTTTTTTGCTTAAGGAGTGTCCGCATGAGCCTGGACGAAAGCGAACAGAAGATCGACGTGCGCGAAGGCATCGTGCATTCCAGCATCCCTGCCGATGAGTTGGCGCGCCTCAGCGACGACGTCATCATGGCGCTGAAAACGGTCTATGACCCGGAAATCCCCGCCGACATCTTCGAGCTCGGGCTGATCTACAAGATCGACATCGAAGACGACCGCATGGTCAAGATCATGATGACGCTGACCGCGCCTGGCTGCCCTGTTGCCGGCGAGATGCCGGGCTGGGTCGAAAACGCCGTCGGTTCGGTCGAGGGTGTGTCGGGCGTCGAGGTCGAGATGACCTTCGATCCGCCGTGGACGCCGGACCGCATGTCCGAAGAGGCGCAGGTGGCGGTCGGCTGGTATTGAAGCCTTAAGCCGCCCGCTTTACATTAGGACTCGAAGCGCCGGATCTTGACCCCGGTTGCGGAAGGAGAACGAGCCGATGGGCTTTGCAGTGATGAGCATGACGGAAGGTGCTGCGGCACGCGTGAAGGCGATCGTCGAAAACTCCGGGCCGGATGCCAAGGGTGTTCGCGTTGGCATCAAGAAGGGCGGCTGCGCGGGGATGGAATATACCATCGACCTCGTGACTGACCCCAATTCCAAGGACGACCTGATCGAGCGCGACGGCGCCAAGGTCTGGGTCGAGCCCTCCGCTGTCCTCTACCTGCTAGGTACCGAAATGGGCTTTGAGCAGACGACGTTACGCTCCGGTTTCACCTTCACCAATCCTAACCAGACATCTGCCTGCGGCTGCGGCGAATCCGTAGAACTCAAGCCAGCCGACCTGGCAGCGCTCGCCGCGCGTGGCGATGCCGTGGTGCCGGCGCACTGATTGTCACATCTGCCGGTATTTTGTCATAGGCCGCCGTTTTCGGCGGCCTTTTTCGTTGCGGCGGTTCGCCAGGCGGGTAGAGAGCTTGTAAGAGCCGCGGATGACGCCGGCGATAAGGAATCAATTGAAGAATGCTACTGCTGTTCCTGAAAGGCGCTCTGCTGGGTGTCATCATAACGGCGCCACTCGGGCCTATCGGAATGCTCTGCATCAACCGAACGCTGGAGCATGGCTTTCTGGCCGGGTTTTCCTGCGGACTGGGAACGGCGGTTGGGGATGCCAGCTATGCGCTTGTTGCCGTTACCGGGATCGCGGTCTTCGCGGAGACCATGTCGGCGGCAACGCTGCCGCTCGCGATTGGGGGCGGGGTGCTGCTGCTCTGGCTCGGTTATCGTGGCTTGACCCATGATCCGGTGCGGGCGGCCGACGTGCGCACCGGCCGGCTTATGGGTACGACGCTCGCGACGTTTCTGCTGACGATCTCCAACCCCGCGACCATTCTCTCATTCGGTGCACTGTTTGCCGGCTTTGGGCTTACGGAAGAGACGCGGCGCTTCAGCTCCGCCGTGATCGTTGGCGGCGTGTTTTTGGGGTCGCTTGCCTGGTGGTTATTCCTGAGCGGTACCGTCAATCTGGCGAGAAACAAGCTGCCGCGAGATTTCACGACCAAGGTCGTTCGTGGTACGAGCTATCTTCTGATTGGTTTCGGCGTTCTGGCGCTGTGTTCGGCTGCTTATTCGTTGCTATAGGACGGGTGGTCAGGCAAAGCCGATGGACAGCATCGTATCCGCGATCGACTCCTGTAGCGCGCCCGCGAGGACGAGTGTTCCGAAAGCGACGATTTTTTGCAGGTGTCCAGGGGCTGTCTCGGCGCTTCTCAACTGGCGGATATTGAGTTCGATCGCGGCAATGGTCTCGAATGTCGGCTTCTTCAGGAGTTCATCGGGGAATTCGACTTCAAAGACTTCCTCCAGCCGCATCATGAGCTGAACGCAGGCGAATGAGGTGAGGCCGACATCGAAGAGATTTTGCGTCGTTGAGATCCCATCTGCGTCGACCGCGAGTTTTGCATGGCTCGCGAGAGCTTTGCGAATGTTCTTCTCCATGTGCTTTACCTCTTGATCAGCCAGTCTACTGTGAAACTACACATCCAAAACGCAGCCTAAGACTTACCTGGAAGTTCGTCTATGCGCGTTGTGCATTTGTAAGGCGGCTAGCACTCGGCAATTCGGCTTAGGCTCAATCCCGCTTGATACTCATCAGCACATCCCAAAGGTCTGCGCCGGTCTCGAAGACGACGGCATTTGCCTTGTAGCTCTGCTCAGCTTCCACCAGGTCCGTGAGGTCAGAGGCGGGATCCGCATCGGCTGAAATTGGGCTTGCGGTAGCTTGAACACCGCCGGAGCCGGTTGTCTGCAGGCTGGCATTCAGGCGTGAGTAACCCGGCGTGCTGCTGTTTGCGACATTGCTGGCTGCAACAGAAACCCTCGTGGTCTGGCCAGCATTCCCGACAGAGCCGTATTCATGACGCCCGATATACTCACCGACAGTCTCCTCATATGTGATTGAAGATTTCTAACAGCAAGCCATTAGAGAAAGCTGAAAACAGGTCCTTGCCAAAGAATTAAGCGGGACCGATCGGCGGGCAATTTGTGTCGTAGTGGCACGCTTCGCGGACTTGAGCAGCATGGATGCACAAGGCATGCTGAAAGCGCCATTCAGCGCCCATTCGGCGGACTGCCGCGAGCCACTTTTCTTCTGGCGGGTTGCGACGATAGCCTCGACACTGTGATGATCCGTATTTGATTGTAACTTGATCCAGACGGTTCATAGTGAAGCACCCGAAAGACCGGGAAGATCTGTATGGAAGGAGCGAAGGGCATGCCTGGGAACTTCGATGCGATCCGCGATCAGCAGCGTGACACATGGGACCGCTTTTCCGCCGGCTGGAAGAAATGGGACGAACTGGTTCTCGGTTGGCTGGCGCCTTTTGGTGATGCGATGCTGAGGCTCGCGAAATTGCGCGAGGATTCGCACGTGCTCGACGTAGCCGCCGGCACCGGCGAACCGGGGCTTACCGCAGCGGCGATGGTGCCGCGTGGAAAAGTGACGGTGACCGATCTCTCAGAACGTATGCTGGCGGTGGCGGCCGAGAATGCCACGCGCCGCGGCCTGACGAATTTCGAGACCAAGGTCTGCGATGCCGGTGCGCTGCCTTTCGCCGATGCCTCCTTCGACACCGTCCTGTGCCGCTTCGGCTTCATGTTCTTTCCCGATGTCGCGCTTGCCGCCCGGGAATTCGGACGCGTGGCGAAGCCAGGCGGGCGTGTCTGCGCAGCTGTCTGGTGTGGGCCTGACAAGAACCCCTGGGCAACGACAATCATGTCGACGATCGCGCGGCACGTGGACATGCCGACGCCGCCCCCGGGATCACCGGGGCTCTTCCGTTGCGCTCAGGCAGGCATGATGCGACATGCCTTCGAAGAGGCCGGTCTAAAGGATCTGCGCGAAGAGGACGTTTCCTCAATGATGACCCACGCGTCGCCGGAGACATACTGGAATTTCATGACAGACATCGCGGCACCCGTCGTGGCGGGCCTCGCGAAGGCTGACGCGGCGACGCAAGCGAAGATCCGCGACGAGGTACTATCCCTGGCACGGCAGGCGATGCAGGACGGAAAAGTTCGGCTGCGTTCGACCGCGACGGTCATCGTTGGGACGAGGTAATCGGCGGCGTTGAGAGGCTAGCTCACCGAGCCATATTCTCGATGACCGGAAGCGCCGGAGTTAGTATTTCGATTACGTCATCTACCAAGATGATGACAACGTGATGGACTTCGACGTCGTCGTTTTTCCCGAGACCTTGCTCTCTGAACCAGCGGGTAAATTCGGAGTCCGCTCCGCGGTATAATGTTTTGCCGAGCTGGCTCGATGACGCAACATCCGAGAGAAGTTTAAGCGCGTCGCCTTCGTCGATTTTTCGATAGGCATAGTAGGCATTGAACCTAACGTCGGTGGCTTCATCTGCGTTGAAGAGCGATAGCGTCAACACGCCACCTTTGTCCGATAACCCGTTTAGATCGAAAAGCTCGTTCGGTGTTTGACTGAGTAAGATGGATTCATATGTCGTCATTGAGCAGCCCATCGGTGAGTTCGCCTTCATGGGACTCTTTCGAGGCGTCGCCATTCGACGCGAGCAGAGATGAACGATATGCGGTCGGTGAGCTGCCGTTGATGCGTTTGAATGCGTTGCTGAATGCGCTCTCGGAGGTGTAGCCAAGCGACCGGGCGACGGAGGCCACGGCTGTCCGCTCCTCTCGCAGGGCGCGCTGGGCAAGGTGCATTCGCCATTCGGTCAGGTAGGTTAGGGGCGCGACGCCCGCGAGCGTCTTGAAGTGGGATGCGAAAGACGTTCGCGACATCGCGCATGATTTTGCGAGGTCTTCCAGGTGCCAGGGCCGAGCAGGATCGCCATGCATCAGGCGGAGCGCCGGCGCGACGCGGGGATCAGCCAAGGCGCGCAACCAGCCAGCGGGCATGAGGCTCGATGTGTTGAGGTGCGAGCGCAGGATCTCGATGAAGAGCAGCTGCGTCAACTGCGCCGAGGCGAGTTGCGCGCCCGGCTGCCCGACATCCCGTTCTTCGATGAGCCGATCGAGAAGCCAACGGAAGACGGTTGCCTGCGGCGATGCGGCCCGCGTGTGGATCCATGTGGGCAATATGTCTGCCAGCAGCCCGCCACGCGTCGGATCGAGCATCACATGGCCGCCGATATGCGCGAAGTCGCTGCCGTCGCCAAGCGTTGCCATCGTCCTGCCCTTGCCGGAAAACAGCTCCATGGCGTCGACAGCCTCAACGCTCGGGTCGCTGGCAAGCACGAAGCTCCGCCGTTTCGCCAGCAGGCCGACGTCGCCGGTTTCGAAGTGGATCGGTTCGGCCTCGCCCTCGACCTTTGCCCAGCAACTGCCTTTCACCACGGCAAAGAACTTGATCTTGTCTCGTCCGGGAAAGCGGACCGCCCAGGGGCCGCCAGCGGTGAAACCGCCGGTAACGACTGCCTCGGCGTTGGTGAGTTTGAGGACGTCGGAAAAGGGATCAACGGACATTTCCGTACTATCGCGCAAGCTATGCGTATTTTCAAGCATTCACAGTACAGGCGCGGATGCCTACCTTCCGGTCAACAAGACAGGCCGCAGCAAAATGCGGCCAAATTCAACTATGAGGCATGACATGACCGACAAGCTTGTACTCGTCACCGGTGGCACCGGTTTCATCGCGCAATATTGCATGCTGGCGCTGCTGAACGCGGGCTACCGGGTGCGCACCACCATCCGCTCGCCTGAACGGGAAGAGGAGGTGCGGCAGTATCTTAAGGTGGGTGGCGTCGACGCTGGAGACCGGCTGTCCTTCGTGATCGCCAATCTCACGGATGATTACGGCTGGCCGGAGGCTGTCGCCGGATGCGCCTACGTCATGCACGGCGCGTCGCCGACGCCTTCCGGCGACCAGATGCGCGAAGAGGATTGGATCGGACCAGCTGTTGACGGAAATCTCAGGGTGCTGCGCGCAGCGCGCGACGCTGGGGTGAGGCGCGTTGTGTTGACCTCGGCCTTCGGTGCAATCGGCGTCGGCCACGGACCGGAACACCGCAGGCCATTCGACGAGACGGACTGGAGCGATCTCACCGGCAATGTTGGGCCCTATCAGAAATCGAAGACCCTTGCTGAGCGCGCCGCCTGGGACTTCATCGCGCGGGAGGGCAATGGCCTGGAACTGACGACGGTCAATCCGGTTGCCGTCTACGGCCCGGCTCTAGGGGCGGATTATTCCCATTCCATCCGGTTGATCGCCAACATGCTGAAAGGGCAGCCGGGATGCGCGAACGTCAATTCCTGCTGCGTCGACGTGCGGGATGTAGCGGACCTGCATCTGCGCGCCATGACCGACCCCGCGGCCAATGGCGAACGGTTTCTCGCCACTGTCGGTGAAAGCCTATGGATGGTCGAGGTTGCGGAACTGTTGCGCCAACGCCTTGGCAAAGCCGCCGAAAACGTATCGACGCAGGTTTGGCCCGACGAGCAGGTGCGCATTGCCGGTGAAACCAACGCGCAGCTCAAGGCGGTGGTCCCGCTGCTTGGCTACGACATGAATGCTACGGGCAAAAAGGCCGAGCGTCTTCTCGGCTGGGCTCCCCGGTCGAGGGAAGAGGCGATCATTTCCTGCGCCGAAAGCTTGATCCGGCTCGGTCAGGTCTAGGTTGGAGAGATGTGGGCGCTTGCGTTGGTGCGATTTTCAAAGCGCTGCTGGCTCCGGCCCGCTCTCGCTGAGCACTAAACATAGATGCCGGATGTCGCGTGCAGACCAGATATTCGGGCGTCGAGGATGCGACATCAACATTATTCATGAGAGCGATATACGGCTCACTATGGATCACGCAGCTGAGAGGCAATAGCCTGATCGAGATGAAATCAGCCCGCCGGCGCAACCGGATCGTGCTTCGGCGTGGTTTGCAACATGTTGAAAAGGTTCTCCATGCCTCTTCTCGACGCGACCGCTGTTCACCCGATTACCTTGCCCGACGGCACCATATACTGGGATACGGTGTACCTGAAGAACGTCATCGACCATCCGCGCATGGAGGTCGGTGACTTCAGCTATTACACGCACTCTGGAAAGCCGGAAGACACCGCACGGCTTCTGGCCCCTTACCTCGGCCAAGGCGTTCGCGAGCGACTGGTGATCGGCAAATTCGTCCAGATTGCCAGGGGAAGCTATTTCATCACCAGTTCGGCCAATCATCCGATGAACGGCTTCACCACCTATCCATTTCTCATCTTCAAGCCCGAGACCTTCGGTTACAAGGATCTGCCTGTCAAAGACACGGTTGTGGGCCATGACGTCTGGATTGGGCAGAACGCGACGATTATGCCGGGTGTCCATATCGGTGCGGGCGCGATAGTTGCGGCCGCCTCGGTCGTCACCCGCGACGTGCCGCCGTACGCGGTTGTGGGCGGAAATCCGGCGGCGATTATCCGGATGCGTTATCCAGACGAGATCGTCGCGGAGCTTCTCGAGATCGCTTGGTGGGATTGGCCGATCGACAAGATCGAAGCCAACATAGCGGCGCTCAGTAGCGGGGACATGGCGGCACTCAGGTTGGCTTGAGTGGCGAAACCTTCCGCGCCTTCGGCTAGGGGCGACGCATTCAACGAGACCCGGAGGGTCCGCCGCGCCGCTGCGTAAGCATGCCCGTCTGCGTCCCTTAAGATCAGCACCAGCCAATCATGGATCGTAAGAAGCGTCCGTCTGTAAGCGTGGCAAATCCGCATCATGAAGGGCTCCAGCAGTACAGATAATACGTGATGCTACAGGCCCAGTGCCGTGTGAGCTGCTAGCGTCCAGTTCTGAAAGCCCGACATCCCAGGGCACTAGCTGGAATGCGTGTATGGTAAAACGTGGCGTGCCCCTTCTTCTGCTGCTTCTGACGAGTTGCGGCCATCCGGATGGCGTGATGACGCCCGTTGCGATCTCTGCATCTGCTCCGCCGACGTCCAAGGTCGCTATGCTGGTTGCGACCACCCGCGAGCCCTCCGGAGATCCCGGTACGCTATTCAACGGTGAGCGCAGCGCGAAGCCGCACCTCACGCAAATTACGGTCTCGATCCCGCCGAAACGCGAACCGGGCACCGTCCAGTGGCCGAAGCAGATTCCGCCCAATCCGGCGACCGATTTTGCTGTGACGAACGTCCAGCAGATAGACACCGTCGAACAGGGAAGGGCGTGGTTTGGACAGCACGTGAACGGCGGGCATGCGCTCGTTTTCATTCACGGCTTCAACAATACCTATGAGGATTCGGTCTTCCGGCTGGCGCAGATCGTGAACGACAGCAAGATGCAGGCGACGCCGGTGCTTTTCACCTGGCCGTCGCGAGCTGAAATCACGGCGTACCAATACGACAAGGAAAGCACCAACTATTCCCGAACCGCACTGGAGCAGGCACTTCGCACGCTCGCCGCCGACCCTGATGTCAAAGACATCACCGTCATGGCGCACTCAATGGGCACCTGGCTTGCGATGGAATCGCTGCGGCAGATGGGGATCCGCGATGCCCACGTCGATCCGAAGATCCACAACGTGATCCTGGCTTCCCCGGATATCGACATTCAAGTCTTCGCAAAGCAGTTCGTCGAGATGGGCGAGCCGCGACCGAAGTTCACGATCTTTGTATCGCAGGATGACAAAGCGCTTGCTGTCTCAAGCTTCATTACCGGGCGCGTCTCCCGTCTCGGCGCTATCAATCCAGCCGAAGAACCGTACCGCTCGAAGCTTGAAAAAGCCGGCATCACGGCGATCGATTTGACGAAGGTAAAGACCGGGGATGGGTTGAACCACGGCAAGTTCGCCGAGAGCCCGGAGATCGTTCAGCTAATCGGCCAGCGGCTGATGACTGGCCAGACGCTCACGGATTCGAAGGTGACGCTGGGCCAAGGCATCACGGCCGTGGTTGGGGGGACGGTAACGAACATCGGCACGGTGGCAGCGGCGACCGTCGCGGCTCCGGTCACGATCATGGAACAGCCGCTCCAGAAGAGGCGAAAGCCACTGCCGGCGGACGAAACCCTCGGCGGCGATCTGAAGCCGCAGACATTGACACAATAGGAGTGCGACATGCGGTGGTCACGGGCTCCTGCCCAGACGGCCTCCTACTGTCCAGTCGCGCGGAGTTCACCGTCATGCTACAAATCGCCTTGGAGGAGGCGTCTGGCCAATCGTCATTGCTGACGGGAATGGAGCGGCGCGAACCACATGTCTGAGTTAGCACAAAAAGGTGTCCTTCGCTGGGTGCCGGGGGTTCAAGCTCTCAGACAGTACAAACCCGGCTTAATCATCCATGATGTCACGGCGGGCGTTGTTCTCGCGACAATGCTGGTGCCGGTCGGTATCGCTTACGCCGTGGCATCCGGGGTGCCGGGTATCTACGGCCTTTATGCGACCATCGTGCCCTTGCTCGCCTATGCCGTTTTCGGTCCGAGCCGGATACTGGTGCTTGGACCCGACTCGGCGCTCGCCACGGTCATTCTAGGCACCGTTCTGCCGCTTTCGGGAGGAGACCCTGCACGCGCCATCGCCCTGGCGGCCGCAATGGCGATTGTGTCGGGACTAGTCTGTATTCTGGCCGGATTTGCCCGGCTTGGGTTCATCACCGAACTGCTTTCGAAGCCCATACGCTATGGCTACATGAACGGCATAGCACTGACCGTCATCATCAGTCAGACACCGAAGCTTCTCGGCTTCTCGATTGAAAAAGGAGGCCCACTGCAGGATCTGTGGGCAATCGCACAAGGAATTCTTGCCGAGCGGATCAATTGGGCGGCCTTCGGATTGGGTGGGGGAGCGCTGGCCCTCGTTCTTGTGCTGAAACGGTTCAAGCATGTGCCAGGCATTCTCATTGCAGTGATTATCGCAACTGTGGTCGTGGGAGTGCTGCAGCTGGGAGATCGTGAGGTGGTCTCCGTTCTCGGGCCGTTGCCGGCGGGCCTCCCTACCTTCCGGATACCCCTGATTGGCGTCTCGGATATCGGCCCGGTATTGGTCGGCGGGTTTGCGACAGCGATGGTCTCCTTCGCCGATACGAGCGTGCTGTCGCGGGTCTATGCCGCGCGGATGGGATATCGCGTTGATCCCAACCAGGAGATGGTTGCGCTCGGTGCCTCCAATCTCGCGGCCGGATTGTTTCAGGGATTTCCGATCAGTAGCAGTTCTTCTCGAACGCCTGTCGCCGAAGCCGCCGGGGCCAAGACGCAGATGACCGGCGTCGTCGGCGCAATCGCTGTCGCGCTGTTGCTGCTGCTGGCTCCGAAGCTTCTGCGGAACTTGCCAGACGCGACACTTGCGGCTGTGGTTCTCAGCGCCGCGATTGGGCTCTTCGAGTTCTCCGACCTCAAGCGGATCTACCGCATCCAGCGCTGGGAATTCTGGCTGTCGATGCTGTGTTTCGCGGGTGTGGCGATCTTCGGCGCAATTCCGGGGATAGGGATCGCGGTGGTCATGGCGGTCATCGAGTTCCTTTGGGATGGCTGGCGCCCGCGCTCGGCCGTTCTCGGCAACGCCGGTGCCAACGGCTATGTCGATGTCACCCGAGATCCGGAGGCCCGACGTATTAAGGGCCTCTTGCTCTTCCGTTTGGACGCGCCCCTGTTTTTTGCTAACGCCGAGCTCTTCAAGGAGCGAGTGAGCCAGGCGCTAGAGGCTGCCCCTGAGCGGGTGAACTGGGTGGTCATCGCAGCCGAGCCAATCACCAGCATCGATGTTACATCTTCGGACAGTCTGATCGAATTCATCGGCGATCTTCGAGCAACGGGCGTAACGTTCTGCTTCGCCGAACTCAGTGATGAGGTGAAGGGCAAATTAAAGCGCTTTGGCGTGTTCGAGGAAATAGGCGAGGCGCAATTTTTCCCGACGATCGGAGCCGCGGAACGCGCCTATGTCGATGCCTACGGGCTTGACGAGCCGCGGACCAGGAAGCCTTAGGTGCTGTTGGTGTCGCCGGCAAGCAGGGATTCCTTGCACCATCCCTCACGCGATGCTGATCAGCGCCGTCCCGACGATGGCCAGTCCTGCTCCACACCAGGCATGGACGCGTGGCATCTGGCCGCTTCGCAGCCACACCATTGGCAGGATGACGACGGGTGTCATGGAGGACAGCGTTGAGACGATGCCGACATTTCCTGTTCTGAGTGCTGCCATCAGCAAGGACATGCCGAGAGCCGTGCCGAAGAACGCCGCGGTGACGGCGATACTAAGGTCGGCCTTGCGAAACGCCGTCAGCTCCCGCCGGATTTTCGGCAAGGCGAGCAATGCCCAGAAGAACAGCACCGCCAGGCTGGACCGCACCGCCATCGCCGCGAAGGGATCGACACCTGAAGCCATCGCGGGGCGGGCGAGGAGGCTTCCGAGGGCCTGACCGAAGGCGGTGAGCACGCCGAGCGAGATGCCGAGCAGGGAGGGCGACGGGCCGCTGGCCGGAACGGATTCTATCGGCTCGGCGTCCGCAATCGGTATCATTGCCGGCGGCCGGCGCCGGCGAACGCCGATTGCGATCACAATGCCGGCAAGGATCAATGCGACACCCACGGCTTGAGTAGCGCTTATCGTCTCGCCGAAAGCAAGGTAGCCCATGATCAGCGCGAAGGGGGAGGTCAAGGAAAAGAGCAAGGCCGTGAGGCGTGGTCCTGCCGTATAGATCGCAGCGAAATAGGTTGTGCTTGCAAGCGCGATGCCAAAGACGCCCGAGGCGGCCAAGTTTCCCACCTGCCACAATCCCAGGGTGGCCCAGCCTCCGGTGATGGTCGCAACCCCCGCCGTTATTGCGAAGCCTGCCGTGACTTGCCAGCGAGCGAGCCGCATCAGCGGCACGCGACCGTTTAACTCACTGATGAACATGGAGCTCAGCGCAATGCATACGGCTGAGCTAAGTGCTAACGCTTCTGATACAAACATCGACCGGCCACCTCGGTCGGCAGCAATGGAATGCCGTCGATGTTCTGTCAATGCGGTCGACGAGGCTGCTTAGACCACCCGGCGGTGTAGCTCTCATCAGGCCTGCAAGAATGCTAGCGGTGCGCTTCGGTTGACAAATGGCCGGCAGCCCATAATCTGCGTGCATACTCTCGAGATTGCCCGTTTTCGGCGATGAGGATCATGCCCATGGCGCAGTGCATGAGACGGTTTCTGCTGCTGAATCTTGTCCTTTGGCTTTCTGCTGTCGCGGCGGGCGCTGCGACACTCGACACGATCGCCCAGCGCGGCAGTGTTCGCATCGGCTTTATTGCGGATGAGGCGCCTTTTTCCTCAAGCAAGCCGGGCGCCGATCCAAAAGGCTACGCGATCGACCTTTGCGGCAAGATCGCCGATGCAATCGAGGGCCAGGTCCCGCAGCTGAAGCGTGAGTACATCGAGAAGACGCTGGCCAACGGCTTCGACGCCGTGAAGAACGGCGATGTCGATCTGCTCTGCGGTGCTGTCACGGTCAACCTGAAGCGGCGGGAAATCGTCGATTTCTCGCAACCGATCTTCCTCACTGGCGCGACGGCGCTGCTGCGCAAGGATTCGCCCAACTACCTGCAGACGCTCTTTCTCGAGAAACCGACCATTCGCGCTGTCAGCGACCATGTCGCCTCCACCCGCATAATCGGTGTCCGCGCAAGCACGACCACGGGAACGACGCTGCGTGACGCACTGGCCACCCAGGTGTCAAAGACGAAGCTTGCTGATTTCCCGACGCACGAGGACGGGCTTGCTGCGCTGGAGAGCCACAAGATCGATGCCTACATCGCCGATCAGGTGCTACTCACCAGCCTGGCCAAGCGGGCGCGCGATCCGTCCGCGCTGGAGATCGGCGACCGCCTGTTCACCCACGAGCCCTATGCGATAGCAATGCGCCGCGACGACTCCGACTTCCGCCTGCTGGCCGATCGTACCCTGACGGCATTCTATCTCTCTGAAGAATTTCTGCCGATGCTGGAAAACTATTTCGGCTCGGAGGCGGCGCCGATGCTGCACACGCAGATCATCATGGAGCACGTGCCGGATTGATATCGATCACGTCACGCCGAAGTGTGGGCGCCGAGGTCGGGACCGCCTTGGGGTGGCTTTGTGCCCGCTTGTGTCGTTACGCCTGTTTCTCTGGTCTGATCGTTTTTTTGTTGGCTACCCCACCCAGCTATGCGGCGGAACAGAGTTTCGCGGGGCGTTGGAGCGAATCGGGAAAAGCGTCTTCGTCAGTCGGCGTCATTCAGTATGGCCAGACAGTTGCCATTTTCGGCAGGGCCGGCTGGTCGATGGCGGTGATCGAGCCCGGATCTGATGGCATGCTGGCCTCTGGCGTGGGCAGATGGACCTTCGAAGCAAACAGTCCGGCAGTCTCTGTGCATGTGCGGATTGGCGGACGGGACGATCGCCTCTACCTCTTGATCACAACCGAAGACACGGACGCTCCAGCTGAGCTCAAGGTCATCATGGAGCCACTCGAGCCGAAAGCGGCCGTACGGAAGGCATGACTGTTTTGGGCCGGACAGCACCTCGGGCAAAAATGCCGTCTATCGAGCTCGCAAACACACCTCGTCTCCAATTGTTGAATCGTATACAGCAGGCGGCCTCGTCTTGATCGCCCACACCCGAAGGCAGGTATCTTGCAGCCGATTGACCCTATGCTCCGGCGCGCCGTGTTTATCGTTGCGCTCGCGAATCTTGCCTATTTTGGCTTCGAGTTCGTCATTGCTCTGCGGATTGGCTCGGCTTCACTGCTGGCTGACAGTGCCGATTTTTTCGAGGATGCCTGCGTCAACCTCCTCATCTTCTTCGCCATGGCATGGTCAGCGCGCAATCGTGCGCGGGTGGGCATGGCAATGGCGCTGATCCTTCTCCTGCCGGCCCTGGCCTTCCTCTGGACCGCCTGGCAAAAGGTTCTCGCTCCAGTGCCGCCGGAACCACTCGCGCTTGGTTTGACCGGTCTGGGTGCCTTGGCAGTGAACCTTGCTTGCGCCTTTCTACTCTCCGCTTATCGCCGTGCCAGCGGCTCACTGACGCGGGCGGCGTTCCTGTCGGCTCGCAATGATGCTTTTGCCAATATCGCCATCATCGCGGCGGGCCTTGTCACGGCCTACCTCTGGTCCTCGGCATGGCCGGACCTCATCGTGGGCCTTGGAATTGCGTATATGAACCTCGACGCAGCCAAAGAGGTGTGGAGAGCCGCACGGAAGAACATCAGGCGGCTGCCTGACGGCGGCTTTTGAGCGATAGAAGGCGAAATTTGCCGATTTTGCCACGCATGAGGACGGGCCTGGAGTGCTGGAGAAGCACAAGACCGATGCCTACATCGCCTGCTCGTCCGCGAACCCCTCCGCGAGCGCGCTGCGCAGCGACGACGCCGACTTCCGTCTGCTGAGCGATAGCGCTTTGCCTGCTTGCTAGCTGTCGGGAGATCCTTGCCGATTATGGGACGCTTGTCGGACCGGAGGCGGCACCGATGCTGCACACTCAGATCCTCGTGAAGCATGTGCCCGATTGATGGAATTCAAGGAGCGATCTGGCGCTCATGCAGCCGCATTGCGCACGCAGCGGCTTAAGTGAAGTAGTTTACGACGAGTGGATCAAGCCGGCGTATCTGCCGTAGAAGTTGATAATATCTGGACGAGCGGGAAACGATGTAGCGCGGCGTTGTCTCGCCGCCAAAGCCTGAAAAGAACAGGATCGCTCCCTTGCTGCTAACCCCGTCGAAATCAAAGACGAGCCCCATGGACGACGCCATTTGGATTGCGCTCCAAATCAGCAACGGAATTGCGCCATTGCCACTGTCGATGCTGCGCGTCGACATCAAGTAATAACACGCCCGCCGATCCCAAACGCAAAGGATCGCTGCCTTGGTGGCGCCCTGTTGGTCCTCTGCAGCCCAGATGCAACCGCGCCCACGCGCCAGCGCCTTCGTCATGATATCGGTGCAAATTGCAAAATCGATATTTGCACAGATGCCCCTGGCCGCAAGATTACCTTTCGAAAAGTGGATGAACTCTTCCGGCTCCATGTTCATGCGAACGCGGAGCGACTCTTCGGCGCGCCGGATGACGTTCCGCGTCTTGTCGCGCATGGATTCCCAGATCGTGCATGCGGGAGCCGCTGTCACTTCGAAGGTAAATTGAACAAAAACGTCATAGCCTTCGGCCTGGAACGGCAATGCATCTCGCACGCCCTTATGCAGTTTCTGGCGAAAGGACGAGAGAGGCGGCAACTTTCGAATGAGTTCCTGGGTGATGCTTTGGCGCCTAACCAAGCGGTTCGTTGCCTTGCCTGTGCCGTCATCTATTCCAGGTCCGAGGAAATGGGTCAGGGTCGGCATGTTGGAGCTGGTTATCCCATAACGCTGTGCGACCAGATACGGCATTCGCCCGACCGTACGGCCGCCGTCTACCACCTCGACGTAGTTCACACGCCCGCGCGTGGCGGCGTCCAACCACCACTCTTCGTGGAAAATCGTGGGGACTAACGGATCATCGAAACCGCTGAAAACAGCGCTCGTTGCAACTGCCAGATCAGGACGCGAGTGCAGTTCCATCAAGTCCAAAACACCAAATATAGATGCTGTTGATCCGAATAATGTATTAATGACGAGACACTAATACTGTTAATCAATTGAAAAGTCAAAAATATTCATAGATGCGATAATGTATCGCATCGAGAATAGAGTAGAAATAGGTGTCTTGCCGTCACGTAACATGACACAACGAGAAATCGTGGACGGATTTTGCAGCGTTTCCCGACGCAATACGAATTGCAACTCATCCGGTTACGCTTCCAATCCAAGGAGCTGATACGACGCGACGAAAGTGGAAGCGCGCCTTCGCAATAGCGGTCGCGGCTTCGGCGTCTAATCAGGAGAATTTCAGGATAGTTGAACGCGCACCGCAATGATCATCTTGTCAGACCTTTGGCATCGCTCGGCGCGCCTCACTCGGCTTTCATATCGATCCCGGCCTCGATGGCAGCGGCGATGAAGGCCTTGCGGGCGTCCTCGTTTGTGCGTTTGCCTTTGATGACGTCGGCGCAGATGAGCAGAGCCTTGTCGAGCGCCGGACCGTCTTCCGTCGGCCAGTCCTCGATCATTGCCCAGGACGCCGCCTGCGTAGTGGCGATGGTAACGTACTGGCCGGGCTCTTCAAATGCGAGCATTACAGGCTTAGACCAGGGCTGCTGGGTGAGATCGCCGTCGGATTTTGCCATGGGACTGGTCGCCTGTTCTCTTGGAAAGTGTGGCGTTCCTTAGCGGGGCTGTTTCTCCACGACAAGCGGAAAGAACGTTTGCGCGAGCCAGTCTCCGATGATGGCAGACTCGCGGTCGTGAAGATCGTGACCGGTGGGCGCGGTGTGGCTGATGACGTGGGCGCCGGCGGCCTGGAACTGCGCCACCACGCGGATGGCGTCCTCAGGCGCACGGCGGTCGTCATATTCGCCGGCGAGAACCAAAATCGGTTTAGCCGGCATGTCGGGCACGAGCGTATCGAGGTCCGGCGACAATGGGCGGATGAGGATAGCACCCGCGGCGCATGCGGGATCGCGGATCAGGAGGGAGGCAGCGATGATCGCGCCGTTCGAGAAGCCCACGAGGATTGGCGGGTGGGTGATCAGACCTGTTTCGAGAGCGGTCGCGATGAAGTCATGGAGACGTCCGGTCTGCAGCGCGAGGTCGACGCTGTCGAGCGTGCGGTCGGGTTTGCGGCGGAAAAAGGCGTAGCCACCGTCCCAGTCGATGCCACCGCGCAGTGACAGGTATGGCCAGCCTAGCGCTGCATTGCCGGCCAGTGGCAGCAACTCGGTCTCGTCGCGGCTGCTGCCGTGCAGGAGGAGGAGTGGTGGTCGGTCGCCGGTGGCTACCGAGCGGACATAATGGAAGGCTTGGTGTTCCGGCATGGCGCGTGCGGGTCTCGTGTTTATGCAGCCTTGTAAGTCCGGGCATCTGCCGGGCGAGCAGGTAGCAAAACGCCCGGACAAAGCCGGGCGTTTCGATGTCGTATCCTTACTCGGCCGCTTCGGCGTAGGCCTCCAGCGGTGGGCAGGTGCAGATCAGGTTGCGGTCGCCGAAGACGTTGTCGACGCGGTTGACCGGGGACCAGTATTTGTCGACGCGGAAGGCGCCGGGCGGGAAGCAGGCCTGTTCTCTGCTGTAGGGACGGTCCCACTCGCCGACCAGATCTTCGACCGTGTGCGGGGCGTTCTTCAGCGGGTTGTTCTGCTTGTCGGAACGGCCTTCCTCGATGTCGCGGGCTTCCTGGCGAATTGCCAGCATGGCTTCGCAGAACCGGTCGAGCTCGGCCTTGGTTTCCGATTCCGTCGGCTCGATCATCAGCGTGCCCGCCACCGGCCAGCTCATGGTCGGGGCGTGGAAGCCGCAGTCGATCAGGCGCTTGGCGACGTCGTCGACGGTGACGCCGGCGCTGTCGACCAGCGGGCGGGTGTCGATGATGCATTCATGCGCGACGCGGCCGGCCTCGGACTTGTAGAGCACGTCGTAGGCGCCCTTCAGCCGTGCGGCGATGTAGTTGGCGTTGAGGATCGCCACCTTGGTCGCCTGCGTCAGGCCTTCGCCGCCCATCATCAGGCAGTAGCTCCAGGAGATCGGCAGGATCGAAGCCGAACCGAAGGCCGCCGCCGAGACAGCACCGGGGCGTCCGTCGCTCTCCGGATGGCCGGGGAGGAAGGGGGCGAGGTGCGCCTTGACGCCGATCGGGCCCATGCCGGGACCGCCGCCGCCATGCGGGATGCAGAAGGTCTTGTGCAGGTTGAGGTGGGACACGTCGGAACCGATGTCACCAGGGCGGGACAGTCCAACCATGGCGTTCATGTTGGCGCCGTCGAGGTAGACCTGGCCGCCATGCTTGTGCACGAGATCGCAGATCTCCTTCACCGTTTCCTCGAACACGCCATGTGTCGAGGGATAGGTGATCATGCAGCAGGAGAGGTTCTCCGAATGTTGCTCAGCCTTGGCGCGGAAGTCGTCGAGGTCGATATCGCCGTTTTCGCGAACCTTGACGACCACGACCTTCATGCCGACCATCTGGGCGGACGCCGGGTTGGTGCCGTGCGCGGATGTCGGGATCAGGCAGACGTCGCGGTGGCCGTTGCCGTTGGCGATGTGGTAGTTGCGGATCGTCAGCAGGCCCGCATATTCGCCCTGCGCGCCGGAGTTCGGCTGCATGGAGAAGGCGTCGTAGCCGGTGACGGCGCAGAGCTTTTCGGTGAGATCGTCGATCATCTCGCGATAACCGAGCGCCTGATCCGCCGGCACGAAGGGATGGATATCCGAAAACTCGGGCCAGGTGATCGGCAGCATTTCCGCCGTGGCGTTGAGTTTCATCGTGCAGGAGCCGAGCGGGATCATCGAGCGGTCGAGCGCCAGGTCGCGGTCCGACAGACGGCGGATGTAACGCGTCATCTCGCTTTCGGCGCGGTTCATGTGGAAGATCGGATGCGTCAGGTATTCGCTGGTACGGGCGAGGCCCTTGGGCAGGCGATAGCTCGGCTCGAAATCGGCCACGGCGAAGTTGCCGCCGAAGGCGCGCCAGACGGCTTCCAGCGTCGCCGGGCGGGTGCGCTCGTCGAGGCTCATGCCGATCTTGGTGGCGCCGACCTTGCGCAGGTTGACGCCTTCTGCGACAGCCGCGCGCAGAATGACGCCCTGCATGTGGCCGACATCGACGGTGATGGTGTCGAAGAAGGTTTCAGGCTCGATGGTGTAGCCGAGCTTTTCCAGGCCCTTGGCCATCAGCACGGCCTTCTGGTGGACCTGCTGGGCAATCGCCTTGATGCCCTTGGGGCCATGGAAGACGGCGTACATGGAGGCCATGACGGCGAGCAGAACCTGCGCGGTGCAGATGTTCGACGTCGCCTTTTCGCGGCGGATGTGCTGTTCGCGGGTCTGCAGCGACAGGCGGTAGGCGCGGTTGCCGCGGGCATCGACCGAGACGCCGACAAGACGGCCGGGCATGGAGCGCTTGTGGGCATCCTTGACCGACATGTAGGCCGCATGCGGTCCGCCGTAGCCGACGGGAACGCCGAAGCGCTGCGACGAGCCGATGGCGATGTCGGCGCCCATTTCGCCGGGCGACTTCAGAAGCGTCAGCGCCAGGATGTCGGCGGCGACGATGGCGATTGCGCCGGTCTGGTGCAGGCGCGAGATCAGGCCGGTGAAATCATGCACATGGCCGTGCGTGCCCGGATACTGGAAGATGGCGCCGAAGACGTCGGCCGGGTCGAGATCGGTGAAGGGGTTGCCGATGACGACACTCCAGCCGAGCGGCTCGGCACGGGTCTTGATCAGCTCGATCGTCTGCGGATGGCAGGCGGCGTCGACGAAGAAGGCCTTGGCCTTCGACTTGGAGACGCGCTCGGCCATGGCCATGCCTTCGGCGGCAGCGGTCGCTTCGTCGAGCAGCGAGGCGTTGGCGACGTCGAGGCCGGTCAGGTCGCAGATCATCGTCTGGTAGTTCAGGAGCGCCTCGAGGCGGCCCTGGGAGATTTCCGGCTGGTAGGGCGTATAGGCCGTATACCAGGCGGGGTTTTCCAGAATGTTGCGCTGGATGACCGGCGGCGTGATCGTGCCGTAATAGCCCTGACCGATCAGCGAGGTCAGGACCTTGTTCTTGTTTGCGGTCTCGCGCAGCTTGTCGAGCGCCTCGCGCTCCGTCATCGGCGCGCCCCAGACGAGCGGCGCCTTCTGGCGGATGGAGGGCGGGACGGTCGCGTCAATCAGCCCGTCGAGGCTGTTATAGCCGATGACCTTCAGCATATCGGTCATTTCGGCCGGCGAGGGACCGATGTGACGACGATTGGCGAAGTCATAGGGCTGGTAATCGGTAAACTGGAATTCCGTCGGCGTCGTCATTACGCGGTGAGCTCCTTGTAGGCCGCTTCGTCGAGCAGGCCGTCGGCATCGGCGGCGTTGGCGAGCTTCAGCTTGAAGAACCAGCCGGCGCCCTGCGGATCGGAATTGACCAGCGACGGATCGGCGACGATGGCTGGGTTCACCTCGGTGATTTCGCCATCCAGCGGACAATAGACGTCGGAAGCAGCCTTCACGGATTCAACCGTTGCTGCGTTGTCGTTCTTGCCGAAGGTCGCGCCAACTTCAGGCAGTTCGACGAAAACGAGGTCGCCGAGTTGCTCGACGGCATAATTGGTGATCCCGACCGTCGCAACGCCGCCTTCGATCTTCAGCCACTCGTGTTCTTCGGTAAATTTCAACATTGTTTGTCCTCTCTGGAAATGGTTCAGCGTTTGTAGGTCGGCGTGACGAAGGGCAGGGCACTGACGGTGACCGGCAGATACTTGCCGCGTACCTCGGCGTAGATTTCGGTACCCGCTGCGGCGTAGGAAACCGGCACATAGCCCATGGCAACAGGGCCTTCGACACTCGGGCCGAAGCCACCTGACGTGACTTCGCCGATCTCGGTCTTGCCCTCGGCATCGGCATAGAGCTTGGCATGGCCGCGCACAGGCGCCTTGCCTTCCGGTTTCAGGCCGACGCGGCGACGGAGGGCGCCATTGTCGAGCTCGGAGAGGATGCGTGCGGAACCGGGGAAGCCGCCGGCGCGGGCGCCGCCTGTCTTGCGGGCTTTCTGCATGGCCCATTCGAGGGCTGCTTCGACCGGCGTCGTCGTGGTGTCGATGTCGTTGCCATAGAGGCAAAGCCCGGCTTCCAGGCGCAGGCTGTCGCGGGCGCCGAGCCCGATCGGCTCGACGTCGGGGTGCTCAAGCAACCGCTTGGTGACATCCTCGGCCTTGTCAGCGGGAATGGAGATCTCGAAGCCGTCTTCGCCGCTGTAGCCGGAGCGCGAGACGAGACAGGAGACGTCGTGCAGGCGGCAGTGGCGGACGTCCATGAACTTCATGGCGGCGACATCGGCCCAGAGTTCGGCAAGGACTTCGACAGCGCGAGGGCCCTGCAGCGCGATAAGCGCGCGGTCGAGCACGGTGATGTCGCAGGTGGCAGAGAGGTGCTTTTGAAGAAGCGCGACGTCGGCGTCCTTGCAGGCAGCGTTGACGACAACGAAGAGGTGGTCATCGAGATGGGTGATCATCAGGTCGTCGAGAATGGCGCCATTGTCGTCGGTGAAGAAACCATAGCGCTGGCGGCCTTCGGGTAGGCCGAGAATATCCACGGGGACGAGGCTTTCGAGCGCTAGCGCTACGTCTTCATATTTCCCCGACTTCGCCTTGATGGTGACCTGGCCCATGTGGGAAACGTCGAAGAGACCAGCAGCAGTGCGGGTCTGCAGATGCTCCTTCATGACGCCGGCTGGGTATTGGACCGGCATGTCGTAGCCCGCGAAAGGCACCATGCGAGCGCCAAGCGACACATGCAGCTGATGCAGCGGGGTTTTCTTCAGGGCAGCAGTATCGTCCAAGGACGCCTCCGGGGTTTGCGCGTGGATTCCATGCGCGGGCTCAAATCTGAAGACGCGACTGCGCCTTGTCTTTCGAGCCCCCTCTGTCCCTTTGCCTGAGATTGTTATCCCTTCGGCGCGCGTTTCAAGAACGCATCTCTCCAGAGTTCCGTCTGCCCCTTGCTGGTCCTTTGGCCTGAGAGTTTCCGGGGCGGTTGCTCCTTCGGCACCGATCGCAACAGACCGGCTTCTCCCAACAGGGTTGAGCGCAATTATCTGGCGATGGCGGTGCTTGGCAAGGGGGAATGTCGCCGCCGAACAAATTTTTGTCGCGGGCCTTCGGGGCGCGAACAAGCACGCCCGGGTTTCCTATCAGTCTTCTTCGTAGAACTTGAGGGCCTGCCTCAAGCCGGCCTGCGGTTGCCTCTGTCCCATCGTCATCAGATCGAGAGCAACTTCGGTGGAGTGAATGATGCTCGTCGGTTCGTCGACGTCCTGACCGCTGTCGGCCTTCGCCTGCCGTTCGGCCAGACGGCGCGCTTCCTTGGCTGCCGTGCTCGTTGCAACACGCTGCGGGATGCGCAGTGTTTCTATCGCCGCTGCGGCGGTGCTTGCTGAAATGGAACCAACTAGAACTGTCATAGGACAGATTTACACTTGCGCGGGTTTTCGCCTCGCTAAGAAGATCACTAAAATATTATCGAAATCCGCCCATATTCTAGATGTTTCCGATACTCAGTTTCTGGTTTGGATGTAGAGTGGCGTAAATTCGGCCTAACGACTTTGGTATTTCTCGTTTTACTATCCGATCGGACGCAACAGACTGCAGCAACCCGCGCGTCAATCTTCGAAGGAAGCGTTCAGATGAATAGATTCCGCACACTGATGCTGGCCGCAGCACTTATCTTGCCGGTCGGCATGCTCACTGGTTGCACATCCACGGCCAGCAACACGGACCCAAACCGGTCGCTGAACTCGGCGTGCGCCCTCGGGTTTAACAACGATCGGCCATGCAGCTACTAGATGACCAAACCGAGCTTTCAACTCCCAGGCGTTTCACTCGATGGGCAGTTCATTTGAGCTGCGCTAGACAATCAGCATGACTCAAGCACTTCTCGTCGGCTTCGGCGGCGCAATTGGCTCCGTGTTTCGGTATTATGTCGGCCAGTGGGCGCTTCGACTGATGGGGCCGCACTTTCCCTGGGGGACGCTGACCGTCAATGTCGTCGGCTGCTTTGTCATCGGCTTGCTCGCGGAGATTATATCAAATCGCTTCGATGCCTCGCCGGAGCTGCGGCTATTGCTCATCACCGGCTTTCTCGGCGGCTTCACGACATTTTCCGCTTTTTCCTTGGACGCCATCTCGCTCTTTGAGCGCGGCGCAATCGCCTCGGCCGCGATCTATATGCTTGCCAGCGTCGGGCTTTCGATGGCGGCGGTGTTTGCCGGGCTTGCGGTCATGCGCGCATTCATCTGAGATTCCGGTTTCCGTTTTTGCGAAAAATGCTCTAAAGCCAGCGGCAAAGGCGGCGCTCGGCGCGCGCAACTCTTTCCGAAAGATCACGAATGGCTGGCATTGAACATATAACGGTTGAACCGGACGAGGCGGGCATGCGGCTCGATCGCTGGTTCAAGATCCATTACCCCGGCCTCGGCTTCGGGCCGCTGCAGAAGCTTCTTCGGTCCGGCCAGGTGCGTGTCGACGGTGGACGTGTGAAGACCGATGCGCGCGTGCAGCCGGGGCAGGTGGTTCGCGTGCCGCCGCTCGATGTCGATGCCAAGTCGAAGAGTGGGCCGATCGCCAGCCACGACCTCAAGCATGGCGGCGACTACGAGCTGCTGCAGCGCATGGTTCTGCATGAGGACGACAAGGTGATCGTGCTCAACAAGCCGGCCGGCCTTGCCGTGCAGGGCGGCTCCGGCGTGACGCGCAATATCGACAAGATGCTCGAGGCCTGGACGAGCCCGAAGGGCGAGAAGCCACGGTTGGTGCACCGTCTCGACCGCGATACCTCGGGCGTGCTCGTGATCGCCCGCACCCGCGGAGCGGCACAGAAGCTGACGGCGGCGTTTCGCGAGCGCGATACCAAGAAGACCTACTGGTCGCTGGTCAAGGGCGTGCCGCGCAAGCACGAGGACAAGATCTCGACCTGGTTGGTCAAGGAACAGACACCCGATGGCGACCGGATGCGGGTCTGCAAGCATGGCGAGGAGGGCGCGGATCACGCGATCTCCTACTACCGTGTCCGCGAGACGGCGGCGCAGAACCTAGCTTGGTTGGAGATGGAGCCCTATACCGGCCGCACGCACCAACTGCGCGTCCATGCGCTCCACATCGGCCATCCGATCATCGGCGATCCCAAGTATTTCGACGACGACATCAACTGGCCGTTCCCCGGCGGGGTGCAGAAGAAGCTGCACCTGCATGCTCGCAAGATCGACATTCCGCATCCGAACGGTGGCCGGCTGCGCGTCACCGCGCCGCTGCCGCCGCACATGGTCCAGACCTGGAACCTGCTCGGCCTCGATCTCGCATCCGCAGACAGGGAAGACTACGAATGAAACTCGCTCTGTTCGATTGCGATGGTACGCTGGTCGACAGCGCCGCGCTGATCCATGAGGTAATGGCGCGGACCTTCGTACATTTCGGCTACGACAGGCCTGACGTCTCGCTAACGAAGTCGATCATCGGCCTGACGCTCGATATCGCGATTGCCCGGATGCAGGGCAAGCCGCATGTCGACGACGAAGCGATTGCCATGACTGCCCACTATAAGGCGATCTACACCGACGTCAGGGACGAGCCCGGCATGGATGTGGTTCTCTTCGACGGCATCAAACCGCTGATCCAGACGCTTGCGGGTCGGGACGAAATCCTGATCGGCGCTGTGACCGGGAAATCCCGGCGCGGGCTGGTGCATGTGCTGGAAAAGCACGGCTTTGCTCCGCACTTCGTCGTTTCGCGCACCGCAGACGATTGTCCGTCGAAGCCACACCCTGCAATGGTGGCGGAGTGCTGCAGCGAAACAGGCATGAATGCCGCCGACACCATTGTCATCGGCGATGCCATTTACGATATGCAGATGGCCAAGGCCGCCGGGGCGACTGCGGTTGGCGTCTCATGGGGCTATGCCAGCGTCGATGACCTGGTTGCCGCCGGCGCCGATAGCATCGCCTATCATCCAGGCGACATCTTGAAGCATTTTTCCTGAGGTAATGCCATGCGCGATCTGCTGAACGACCCAACCGCTGGCCTGAGCCATCCCGATCCCGTTCGCCGCGGACAGATCCAGATGAAGAAGCCGCTGCCGAAGCGTTTCTACAAGACGGTCACGGTCTCGGAAGGTGATGAAGGGTTTGCGATCGAACTCGACGGCAAGGCCGTCCGGACACCGGCCCGGCACAAGCTGACGGTTTCGACGCGGACGCTGGCCGAGCTGGTGGCAACCGAGTGGCAGGCGCAGACGGAAGTCATCGATCCTGCCACGATGCCGGTAACGCGCCTCGTCAACACGGCACTCGACGGCGTCGCAACAGACACGCAGGCAGTTTTCGAAGACATCCTGCGCTTTTCGACCAGCGACTTGCTCTGCTACCGCGCCGAGGGGCCCGAGGCGCTGGTTCAGCGGCAGACCGAGCGCTGGGATCCGGTGCTCGACTGGGCGGCCAATGAACTCGGCGCCCGCTTCATTCTCGTCGAAGGCGTGATGCACCACGAACAGCCCCGCGACGCGATCTCCGCCTTTTCAGCGGCCCTGCGCAAGCATGACGACGCGACGAAGCTGACCGCATTGCATACGATCACGACCTTGACCGGCTCGGCATTGCTGGCACTCGCTTTCGCCGAACGGTTGTTGCCACCAGACGAGATCTGGTCGCTCGCTCACCTCGATGAGGACTGGACCATCGAGCATTGGGGTAGCGACGAAGAGGCTGAACAGCGGCGAGCCCAGCGGTTCACCGACTTCAAAGCCGCCGTTGATGTTTTTTTGGCCGTCAACGGCTAAAAACCGGTTGCTTTGACGGCTTTTATCGCGAAATCTGCGACTCTCATGGGGCGGATGCGGGTTTTTCGAGATGAGTTGGCTTAGGTCGTGTTTTTTGCGGATGGCGCTGGTCTGTATCGCGCTCACGTCTTGCAGTAGCTTGTTTTCGAAGGGACAACCCAGCCCGGTTTATGACGTCCGCAGCGCGGTCGTCCTTGCCGGTCCCAATATGCCCGCGCCGCTGCTGGCAGGCGTGGGCGACCGGGTCAACGCCGCGATCAACGCAACCGTCCGCACGAACGTCTATCCGCGCGTGATCCTGACCATTCGTATTCTCTCCGCCGAAAAAGGGCAGGGCTATAATGGCAGGCAATACATCGCCAAAGTTACGGTCGATGCCGCTTCGGTCGAAGACGGTTCGGTCATTGCCGTCAGTTCATTCAGCGTGACGAGCCTCTCGAACAACAAGGCGGCGGCAGACGAAATCCTGGCCGAGGATATCGCCGGGCGAATCCGTTCCATTTTCTCGCTGAACGCCGGTCACGCATAAATCAGAGGCCGCTTGCGCGGCGAGGAGTGCCCCATGAAGGAAATTCTCGAAGAGCTCGAACGTCGGCGCGACATCGCGCGACAGGGCGGTGGTCAGCAAAGGATCGACGCGCAGCATACCCGCGGCAAGCTGACGGCCCGGGAGCGCATCGACCTCTTCCTCGATGAAGGCTCCTTCGAAGAGTTCGGCATGTTCGTCGAACACCGGTCGAGCGATTTCGGCATGGACAAGAGCCGTATCGCCGGTGACGGCGTCGTCACCGGCTGGGGGACCGTCAATGGTCGCACCGTTTTCGTCTTCGCCAAGGATTTCACGGTCTTCGGGGGGTCTCTTTCGGAAGCGCACGCCGAAAAGATCATGAAGGTCCAGGACATGGCGCTGAAGAACCGGGCGCCGATCATCGGCATCTACGATGCCGGTGGTGCGCGTATTCAGGAGGGCGTGGCGGCACTCGGCGGCTATGCCGAAGTCTTCCAGCGCAATGTGCTGGCCTCCGGCGTGATCCCGCAGATTTCAGTGATCATGGGACCGTGCGCCGGCGGCGACGTCTATTCGCCTGCCATGACCGATTTCATCTTCATGGTGCGCGACACGTCCTACATGTTCGTGACCGGCCCGGATGTCGTGAAGACGGTGACGAATGAGACGGTGACTGCCGAGGAGCTTGGCGGCGCGACGATCCATACAACGCGCTCGTCGATTGCCGACGGTGCCTATGACAATGACCTGGAAACGCTGCTGCAGGTTCGCCGCCTGATCGATCTTCTGCCGCAATCCAACACATCGCCAGTGCCGGAAATCGAATGTTACCAGTCGGTGACCGATGCGGACACCTCGCTCGATACGTTGGTTCCGGCTAACGCTCAGAAGCCCTATGACATCAAGGAACTGATCCATAAGACCGTCGACGAGGGTGACTTCTTCGAGATCCAGGCGAGTTTCGCCAAGAATATCGTCTGCGGGTTCGGACGGATCGAGGGCGCGACGGTGGGCTTTGTCGCCAATCAGCCGATGGTGCTCGCCGGCGTGCTCGACAGCGATGCCTCCCGCAAGGCCGCCCGGTTCGTTCGCTTCTGCGATTGCTTCAACATTCCGATCGTCACCTTCGTCGACGTTCCTGGCTTTCTGCCCGGGACCGCGCAGGAATATGGCGGCCTGATCAAGCACGGCGCGAAACTGCTGTTTGCCTATGCGGAGGCCACCGTGCCTAAGCTAACGGTCATTACCCGGAAAGCGTTCGGCGGTGCCTATGACGTCATGGCATCCAAGCATCTTCGCGGGGATCTGAATTATGCCTGGCCGACCGCCCAGATCGCGGTGATGGGCGCCAAGGGTGCGGTCGAGATCATCTTCCGCAAGGACAGTACCGATCCGGAGAAGATCGCTGCTCATACGAAGATGTACGAAGACCGGTTCCTGTCTCCGTTCGTGGCGGCCGAACGCGGTTATATCGACGAAGTGATCATGCCGCATTCAACGCGGCGGCGGCTGGCGCGGGGTCTCAAGATGCTTCGCAACAAGGATCTGAGCAATCCTTGGAAGAAACACGACAATATTCCCCTATAGACTGAACAAATCGGGGAAAACGATAAGAAATCAAGCGGATGTGATCGGAGTTCCACCAATCGTGACTTCTTTGTGTTCTGCCATAACGTTAACGCTCCTCTGTCTTTTGACCTAAGGAGAGTCTTAATGCCAAGTTTCGAACGCCTCAACGCGTATCAGCCCTACGCGCTTGCTGCGCTGCGGATCGTCACCGCCTTGCTCTACATCGAGCATGGCACGATGAAACTGTTTGCCTTCCCGATCCCCCAAGGTGAAGGCGGTGCGCTTCCGCCGCTGATGATCTTTGCCGCTCTGCTCGAGACCATCGGCGGACTGGCGATCCTCGTCGGCTTCCTGACGCGCCCGGTTGCCTTCATCCTGGCAGGCCAGATGGCTGTTGCGTATTTCATGGCGCATGCCCCGATGGGCTTCTACCCGGCCGTCAACCACGGCGCCGAAGCGATCCTTTATTGCTTCATCTTCCTGTTCCTGGTCTTCGCGGGTGCAGGTGCGTTCGCAATAGACAAGCGAAACGCGTGATCTGCTGCCGCGGGCTAGCCCGCGGTACTCTTCGCCCAGCAGTGTAGGATGCGTTTGGGACGAACGCATCGTTTGGTCGGCCCCGTCAGGGGCCGATCTCATCTTCAGCCGCTTATTTCCTCAGCCGAGCCGCTCCGCGTGCCATTTCAGATGATCGTCCATAAAGGTCGAGATGAAGTAGTAGGAGTGGTCGTAGCGCTCGTGCATGCGCAGCGAAAGCTTGATGTCCGTCCCCTTGATCGCGTCTTCGAAGAGCCACGGGCGCAGGCCGTCGTCGAGGAAACCGTCAGCCTTGCCCTGGTCGATCAGGAATTCCGGGAAACGCGCGCCGTCCTGTACGAGGGCGCAGGCATCATACTGCCGCCAGGTCGCGCGATTTTGACCGAGATACTTTTCCAGCGCCGGCGCGGACCAATCGGCTGTCGACGGCTCGACGATCGGCGCGAAAGCCGAGCAGCTCTTGAAGCGATCGGGGTTCTTCAGCGCGATCGTCATGGCGCCGTGACCACCCATCGAATGCCCGAAAATACCCTGACGGCTCATGTCCATCCGAAAGTGCTGACTGACGAATGCCGGTAATTCCTCGGTGATGTAAGTGTACATCTGGTAGTTCTCTGACCACGGCTCCTGGGTCGCGTCGAGATAAAATCCCGCACCCTTACCCATCTGCCAGTTCGTCAGTTCGTCCGGGACGTCGTTGCCGCGCGGGCTGGTGTCGGGGCATACGATGATGAGGCCGAGTTCGGCCGCCATCCTGCGGTACTCTCCCTTTTCCATGACGTTGGCATGGGTGCAGGTCAGGCCCGAGAGGTACCAGAGAACCGGCCGCGGCTCCTTGATCGCCTGAGGAGGCACGAAGACGGCAAATGTCATGTCGCATTTGCAGGCCTCGGACGTGTGCGTGAAAACGCCCTGCATGCCGCCGAAGGCGGTCGCCTGGGAAATGATGTTCATTCTAATCTCCGGTCTTTGGAGTTGTGGCTTTGGCGCGCCGGCAGAGCCGGTCGAACGTTTCGAGGAAACGGGAGCGGTCCTTGGGACTGAAGGCCGCATTATAGCCCTTGCTTTCACCGGTTTCCCTGAGATGTGCGCCGAGATCGCGCATGGCGCTCGCCATGCCGATGTTGGTGTCGTCGAAGATGCGGCCGCTTGGGCCACTGACAAAAGCGCCAGTGGCGACGCAGCGAACCGCGAGCGGCACATCGGCGGTGACAACCACGTCTCCCGCACCGGCATGCTCGGCAATCCAGTTGTCGGCCGCATCGAAGGCATTGGAGACGATGACGTTGTGCACCATCGGATCACGCGACGGGCGTAGCCCGGAGTTGGCAACGAATGTTACCTCTATACCGTGGCGCTCGGCGACCTTGAGGATTTCCGGTTTGACCGGGCAGGCATCTGCGTCGACGTAAATCATGTTGCAAACCTTATCGGAAGGCGACACAGGGTCGCCTTCCGTTGGCAATCATCAATAGACCACCACGCCCCGGATCGACTCACCCTTGTGCATCAGGTCGAAGCCCTTGTTGATGTCTTCAAGCGGCATCGTGTGGGTGATCATCGGGTCGATCTGGATCTTGCCTTCCATGTACCAGTCGACGATCTTCGGCACGTCGGTGCGGCCGCGCGCGCCGCCGAAGGCCGTGCCCATCCAGTTGCGGCCGGTGACCAGCTGGAACGGACGCGTCGAGATTTCCTGGCCGGCGCCGGCAACGCCGATGATGACCGATTTACCCCAGCCGCGATGCGAGGATTCGAGTGCCTGGCGCATCACCTTGGTGTTGCCGGTGCAGTCGAAGGTGTAGTCGGCGCCGCCGATCAGGTCGCCATGGCGCTTCGTCATGTTAACGAGGTAGGGCACGATGTCGTCGCCGACTTCCTTTGGGTTGACGAAGTGGGTCATGCCGAACTTCTCGCCCCAGACCTTGCGATCCGGGTTGATGTCGACGCCGATGATCATATCAGCGCCGGCAAGGCGCAAGCCCTGCAGCACGTTGAGGCCGATGCCACCGAGGCCGAAGACGATCGCGGTCGAGCCGATCTCCACCTTGGCGGTGTTGATGACTGCGCCGATGCCCGTCGTCACGCCGCAGCCGATGTAGCAGACCTTGTCGAAGGGGGCGTCGGGGTTGATCTTGGCGAGCGCGATCTCCGGCAGCACGGTGAAGTTCGCGAAAGTCGAGCAGCCCATGTAGTGGTGGATCTTGTCCTTGCCGATCGAGAAGCGCGAGGTGCCGTCGGGCATCAGGCCCTGGCCTTGGGTTGCGCGGATCGAGGTGCAGAGATTAGTCTTGCGCGAGGTGCAGGAATAGCATTCGCGGCATTCCGGCGTGTAGAGCGGAATGACGTGGTCGCCCTTTTTCAGGGAGGTGACGCCGGGACCAACGTCGACGACGACGCCGGCGCCCTCATGGCCGAGAATGGCCGGAAACAGGCCTTCCGGGTCGGCGCCCGACAGCGTGAAATCGTCGGTGTGGCAAATGCCGGTGGCCTTGACCTCGATCAGAACTTCGCCGGCCTTCGGGCCGTCGAGCTGTACGGTCATCACTTCGAGCGGTTTTCCTGCCTGTACGGCAACGGCGGCGCGAACGTCCATCTTCGGATACTCCAATGCTGATTTGATCGGGCGGACTTTTGCACGCGCGGGGAGGCAGGCTCAAGGGGAAACCCGCCACCGATGGCAATTTCCTTTGCCGATGAGCAGGTTGCGCCGATCTCTGTACCGTCTGCGTCAGAAGATCCTGTCGATCGCAAAAACGACGGCGTAACCGTGCATTGCTATCGCCGCATAGAGGCCAAAGGCGACCAGCATTCGTTCGCCGTCCGTCATTTCCTCAAGCTTCTGGCGCGGCTTGACTGAACCGGCACCGATCAGGCTGACGATGGTGAAGACGAGGAGACCGGCCAGCAGCCAGGTGGCGGCAAGTCCGACCTCGAATCCGACGCACATGATGCAGAGCGTCACGACGAAGCTTGCCGCTGTCTGCGAGCGTCTCGATCGGAAGATCTGGCGCAACACCTGGCCGCCATCGAACCGGTGCATCGGCAAGAGGTTGAGCAGATTGAACGCGCCCAAGATCATGATGAAAACCAGCAGAGGGCCGCGGGCCGGCGATGGAACGATCCCGCGGTCGGCGAGCTGCTCGGCAACGATCAAGATCGGCACCAGGAAGGCGGACATGCCGGCACCCATCAAGGCGCAGGTGGCGACTTCGAACAGCGAACGATAAGGCCGGCCCCCAATTGCCACGCCACCCAGCAACGGTACGAAGATCATTCTGACGGACTGGTGTCCGAACATCCGATAGGCGGCCATGTGCCCAAGTTCGTGCAATGCGATGACGAGGGTGAGGAAGGTCGAGATCATCAGCCCTTGCACCGTCAATCCGAGGAAAGGCCAGAGAAGGAGCGTCGACAAGACCGCAAGGCCAACCTGCACGAGCGGGTGCTCGAAGTAGCCCTGCGGGCGTGATTCTCCTGTCGCAAGCCAGCCCTCCAATGCGCGCATTTCGCGGCGCAACGCGACGTAGCGGAATATGAGGAAGGCAAGGCCGCGATAGCGATCGGTCTGGGCGATCTCGAGCACGGCACCTTCAGGGGTTGGCCGAACGATCCTGCGTTCGCGAAAGTCCTTCCAGAAGGACGGGTCCAGCGTGCTGTCGTCTATGACCGCCGACTGGAAGCCATGCGCGCTGCCGGTGACGGCGACCAGAGGCTCCAGCGACAACAGCCGGCGTAGCGGCTCTCCGTTCTTGTCGAGGTGCTTGTAGGTCTGCTCGATGACGCCGACACGGTGGGAAAGCGGCCTGCTGGTGATGACCGAATGATGCCAGTTGGCCTTGGACCCGGCGGGGTTCATCGCACTCCACAGGGTTTCGGGTGTACACCGAAACGTCCGGTTTAGATGCAGCGTCCGTAGACCAAGCGGGATGCGCATCAGCAGCCATAGAAGACCGATATTGATGAACAGCAGCAGGATCGCCGATTGCAGTCCAGACATATGCGTACTCCGTCCGACCAGCCCGCCCGACGGTCGAGCATAGGCCCGCAGCCGTTAACAAAGATAAATTGGATCGGCTTGGACGGCTGTGCCGAAACGGCTCAGTCGAACTCCATGATGACAGCATCGACAGCAAGGCTCTCGCCGGGCTTGGCGTTGATCTTGCCGACCGTCAGGTCACGTTCGGCGCGCAGAACGTTTTCCATCTTCATTGCCTCGACCACGGCCAGCGTCTCGCCGGCCTTTACCTCCTGGCCTTCGGTGACGGCAATAGAGACAACGAGTCCCGGCATCGGGCAGAGGAGAAGCTTCGACGTGTCCGGCGGAAGCTTGACCGGCATAAGCTTATCGAGTGCTGCGTGCTGCGGGGTGAAGACCTTGGCTTTCACCGACAGTCCCTGCCAATCGACCCGCAGGCCATTGAGGATCGGGCGAAGCTGCGCGGTAACGGTCGCGTTTCCGACCTTGCCTCGCCAAACCGGATCGCCAGGTCGCCAATCGGTGACAACGTTGAACTGCTTGCCGCCGGCGGCGATGTCCATGTCGAAGGGAATTGTCACGAGGCCATCGAGCAGGCGAATATCGACATAGTCATCGCCGAGCTTGACCGTCCAGGTCTCTCGCAGGGCGCCTGAGTGCGCGCGCAGGCGATCGTCGAAGCGGTCGCGGCGATTGGATTCAATGAGCGCGGCCGACAGGGCGACAGCGGCCAGAACTGCCTGCTGCCCCGCATCCGGCGCCATCGGGGCAAAGCCTTCAGAATACTCCTCAGCGATGAACCCGGTCGACAGCCGGCCTTCACGCCAGCGCGGGTGCTTCATCAGCGCCGCGAGGAAGGGAACATTGTGCTCGATCCCATCGACAACGAAGCCGTCGAGGGCCTGACCCATCGCCTCTATCGCCTCGAGGCGAGTCGGCGCCCAGGTGCAAAGCTTGGCGATCATCGGATCATAATACATGGAGATCTCGGCGCCCTCGAAGACGCCGGTGTCATTGCGCACGATCGCATTGCCGGAGGTACCTTCCGACGGCGGGCGATAGCGGGTCAGCCGGCCGATGGACGGCAGGAAATTGCGGTAGGGATCCTCGGCGTAAAGCCGGCTCTCGATCGCCCAGCCGTTGAGCTTGATGTCGCTTTGCGCAAATGGGAGCTTTTCGCCCGCGGCAACACGGATCATCTGCTCGACGAGATCGATACCGGTGACGAGCTCCGTCACTGGATGCTCGACCTGCAGGCGGGTGTTCATTTCGAGGAAATAGAAGTTGCGATCGCGATCGACGATGAATTCGACAGTGCCGGCGCTCTGGTAGTCAACGGCCTTGGCAAGAGCCACCGATTGCTCACCCATCGCCTTGCGGGTTGCCTCGTCCAGAAACGGCGAGGGCGCTTCTTCAGCGACTTTCTGATTTCGCCGCTGGATCGAGCACTCGCGCTCTCCGAGATAGAGGACGTTGCCATGCGCGTCGGCCAGCACCTGAATTTCGATGTGTCGCGGATCGACAACGTATTTCTCGATGAACACGCGCTCGTCGCCGAACGAACTTCTGGCTTCGGAGCGTGCGCGGTCAAAGCCGTCGCGAACCTCGGCCTCGCTCCAGGCGATGCGCATGCCCTTGCCGCCGCCGCCCGCCGATGCCTTGATCATGACAGGATAGCCGATTTCCGCGGCGATCCGCTCGGCATGGGTGGCATCCTCGATCACGCCGAGATAGCCGGGAACGGTGGAGACCTTCGCGGCGTTTGCGAACTTCTTCGATTCGATCTTGTCCCCCATGGCGGTGATTGCCTTGGGTTTCGGACCGATGAAGACGATGCCCTCCTTTTCCAGCGCCTCGCAAAACGATGCGCGCTCGGACAGGAAACCATAACCTGGGTGAACGGCCTGGGCGCCAGTCGCCTTGCAGGCAGCAATGATCTTCTCGGCGACCAGATAGCTTTCGGCCGCCGCCGCCGGGCCGATGTGCACAGCCTCGTCGGCCATCTCGACATGGAGCGCATCGCGGTCTGCATCGGAATAGACCGCGACCGTTGCAATGCCCATGCGGCGCGCGGTCTTGATGACGCGACAAGCGATTTCGCCGCGGTTCGCGATCAGGATCTTATTGAACATGCAGACTCCACCCGTGAAATGCGTTCCGGAGTCTTAAGCACAAAGACCGGAACGCACAATCGGGCGAAACACATGGTAGAGAAGGAATCAGGCGACTGCGGATTCAGCCTCGGGGCTATCGACGATGCGAAGCCAGCGGCTGCGGCGTGGCGCTTCCGCATATTCCACGAGACGCAACGCCGAGAGCAAGTCCGACCATCGCGGATGGTTCGCCGCAGGCAGGGTCTGTTCGGCGATCCGCATCAGCACGTTCCAGGTCGCTGGCGGGACGTTGATCACCCCGCCGTCCGAAACGCCGCGCAGAATGCGCATGGCGTAGTCGATATCCTGTCGCGCAATGCCCTTGCGATCCACGGCGCGGGAAAGCTTGTAGCCGCCGACATTGTCGGACAGCGCCAGTCTCAGCTGGTCCAGCGCAAAGGCGCGCAGTTCATCCGGCACATGCTTCGAGACTTCGATCACATGCAGGACGAGTTCGAGCTCCAGCGACGAGTTGACGACGCCATCGGTCGAAACCATGCGAATGAGCCAGGCTACGTTTATCTCGTCCAGGGAACCCTGCGGATAGGTGTAGTCGACGACAAACCGCGCGAGTTGTTCGACGAAGTACGCGTTCCATTCAGGGCATTTTTCGGGGCAGGAATTATTGAGCGCAAGCATGGCGACGACGTCGTCCGATGTCCGGATGCCTTCCGGAAATGTGTGCTTGCGCAGCAGGCCGATATCTTCGACGGCCAGCCGATGCTTCCCGGCGATCACACATGCCGGAAAAGCGAGGCGGAATTCGCTCATCTTTTCTCTCCAGGCTTCATCATGAAGCCGAAGATCCTTCTAGCGCCAGCGAATTGATTATCCCTCAACAGGTGCGGTTAACGAGATGTTGGGCCAATCAGGACGCTTTTAGCGACCGTGCCTGAACCCGTTCGCGCCAAATGATGAACAGGCCTGACGCGACGATGATCAGGATTCCGATCCATTTGGAGAAGGTGGGAAAGTCGCCAAACAGCGCATAACCGAGAACGGTCGCGGAGATGATCTCGAAATACTGGAACGGAGCCAGCAACGACAGCGGCGCCAGGCGGAATGCCTTGACGACGATCATGTGCACATAACCTGATAGCGAACCGAGGATGAGCAGCAGGATGAGCCCCAACCACGAGGACGGAAGCGACAGCTCGAAATCCGGGACGCCCATCGAGCCCCCAACGGCGAGCGCCGCCGTCATGAACAGCGTGCCGCCGATACCCGCCATCGTTTGCATCGTCAGGGGCGAATCGGCGGTGCCGATCGCCCGGTTCATGAACAGATAGAGCGAGAACAGGAAGGCACAGCAAACCGGGAGCAGGGCCTTGAGGCCGAAGATCTCGTAGCTCGGTTGAATGACGATCATCGCGCCGCCAAAACCGACGACGATGGCGGTCCACCGGCGCCAGCCAACCTTGTCTCCGAGGAACAGCGCGGAGAGACCGGTCAGCATGAATGGCTCGACGAAGTAGATCGCGAACACATCCGCGAGTGGCATGTATTTGACCGCCACGAAGAAAAGCAGGCTGGCTGCGCCGTGCAATGCGCCCCGGAGCAGATTCATCCAGGGGCGCTTGGCCGAAAGAGCCTTCGTCCCGAACAGCACCAGGAGAATCGGCAAGGTGCAGACGAGCTGGAAGAAGAACCGATAGAACGTCACCTGTCCCGGCGACATGTGCTCGAAAGTCGCCATGTACTTGGCGATGGCGTCCATGGCCGGCAGAACGACCATCGCGCCGGCCATGAGTGCCATACCCAACAACGGATTTTGATGGTCAGAAGAATCAGTCATGGAGGGAAAAGTTTTCTTTGCGGTTCGATGCGCTATACCGAAAATGGACGTCGTCGTCCATGAGGCCGCGGCCGGTCAGGCGAGGGAGCTGAAGGCCGGCGCGTAGTCGACCTGACCCAATGTCGATTCCAGAGCGCTCGCGAGCGGGAGAACCATGAAATGTCTCCCGGCATACGGCGAAGAGAAACCAGTCGCGAGATCAGCCCTAAATCCAAAGCGACCGTAGTATTCCGGATCACCAAGGACGAATATCGCCGATGCTCCCATTTCCCTAGCGCGCGTGATCGCCGCACGAACCAAGGCCGTTCCGGCGCCTTGTTTCTGATATTCAGGTCGTACGGACAGCGGAGCGAGACCGAGCGCATCGAAGGGCGCTGTCATCGGCGACAGCATGACGTGGCCGGCAATGGCGTCACCTATGACGGCAACAAGCGAAACGACCGCATCACCGTCCTCTCGAAGTCGCTCGATCAACAACGATTCGTCGGTCCCTCCGAAAGCTTCGGCGACGATTCTCGAAATTTCGGAAAGCTCCGTTTTGTGTTCGTCGCGGATGATCATAATGGTCGCCGAGCGTTGTCTAGGCTCTTAGCCGAATGCTTTCAAGGGTCGAAGTGGTCGAGATGCCTTCGGTGCGGGGGAGATAAACGACCTGGCAGAGGGATTTGAAATGATCGAATCTCCCCGCCCAATCATCTCCCATCACCAGGATATCGGCCCCGTACTGCTGGATGTAGTGGCCCTTGAGCTCAAGAGAGTGCTCCAGAAACACGTCATCGACGCCGACAATCGAGCGAACGATCTCCATGCGGTCAGTCTCGCTGTAGACCGCATCCTTCTGCTTCTTGGCATAGTTGAGCGCATCCGTCGAAATGCCGACCGTCAGATGGTCTCCGAGTGCCTTTGCTCTCTGGAGAATGCGAATGTGGCCGATATGCAGCACATCGAATGTGCCGAACGTAATGACTTTTCTCATTCTTTCTCCTTCACATCCGCTGGTCGGCACAGTTCTCGAACTTACCAAATGTCATGATGCGCGTAGGGCGAGATTGGACTGTTCGGTCGAGATGCCTGTTACGATGGCGTCCAGAATGCTGGCGGATGCCTTGCCCTGATTGGGCAGAATCGTGTCCAGCAACGTGCGCCGTTCGTCCTGGAACTCCCAGGCTTTGCCGTTCTTGTATTCGAGCGTTGCCTGTTTCATTTCCTCGAAGGTGCGAACACGGCGGGTCGCGGCTTCCGTCATCCTGCCAAGCCCATTGAATTCCACATGCTGTTCGGAATCGAAGAAGACGATCGGCTTGTCGAAGAGCTGATATTCCGCAAGAAACGACAGGCCATCCGAGATCATCATGTCGGAAGCGGCAAACAGCTCGCCGTACTGCTGCATTTCGATGGCGCAATTCGGTAAACGCGTCCAGGCGTTCTGGAACAATCCGACGTTTTCGCCCGTCAGCGCATGCCCGAACAGCGCGGGGTGAGGCTTCAGCACGAATTCGATGTCGGGGCTTTCCTTGGCCCATCTGAGCATACTGTCCCAAATGCGGTCGAACACGCCGAAACCCAGGCCATGGCCGCCGACCGAATGGTGCGGCGCCCAGATAACGCGGAAGCCTCGAGTACTGCGCGCCGGTATAGGCCACGCGTCCGTCTTGTCGGCTTTCATCAGCCTGTCGAACTTGGGATATCCGCTCAGGATGAACTTCGCCGGATCGGAATGTTCAAAGGAGCGATAGTAGGATTGGGTCGTGGCCGTTTCGCAGAAGATCCGCCAGGCTGCGCGGTGATAGGCCTGATCGAAGCCGAAGGCCGATACCTCGGTGATGATTTCATCGCCAAGCGATGCCGCGAGATTCAGCGCGTAGGGCACGAGGCAGAGGCGAGCAAAGGTCAATTCATTGGTGCGGAACGCTGGCGGCAGGCAATAGTCCCACTGCTGCTGGCGAAATATCACAGCAGGCCGAAGCGCCTTCAGGATGTCGAGTCCCTGATACGAATCATCCATGTTGAAGCGCAGATGCTTTACGCCGAGCTGCTTCAGCGACTGGCTGACGACATCCTCTCCCTCATAAGCACCATATCCCAGCGGGGTAGAGTTTACGGATATGACGATGGGGTCAAAGCGCTTGTCATCCAGCATGGCCGCATAGACATCGGACAAGGCGTCCCACATGGGGATGGAATGCACCATGAAGACGCAGCGTATCGGCAACTGCACCGAGCTGCCAGCGCGCAGAGCAAGGTTGCTCGTCTGCTTGATGGTGTTCAATTCGTGACCCAACTGCAGAGCAAGATTGGACAGGGCATCGGTAAATTCAGCGACGTCCGTACGCGGCTCACCTGCCTCTCGGCCCGGCGCTCCGCCCAGCGCTTCGAACAGCCCGGCGATACCGGTCTGCATCTGGCTTTGAATCATCTGCAGGAGCTTGGCCGATTCGAGATAGATCTCGCCCTGAATATTCTGAGTTTCGACGAGGGCAGCGAACTGCTGCTCCATGTCGTCAAGCTTCGCAGAGATTGCACCGATCTTGTCGATGAGGCCCGGGGTATGACTGCTGTCCATTTGCTTTCCAAAAACCAAGCGGTTCGAATGCTGACATTCCCGCTTAGAAGACAGCCATTCGCAGTGATGGTTTCTCTGGATACGAGCGAAAGCTTTAGTGAAACTTGCGCGAACAGGGTGGCCCCAAGGGTGCAAGCGCGAATCAAAGCCGCATCGTCAGCAAATGCCGTTTGAGCGATTCGATTCGCGGGAGATGGCCGCAGACGATTTATTTTCGCGGGAGAGGAGTTTCGACAGAGCTTGAGGAAAATCTGCTAGCTTACGAGAAAGCTGAGCATTTCCTGATCGAATTCAGTACGACTGAGTTATCTGATGAGAAGAGGGCGGCCTTCAAAAACGAAGGCGCCAAGATCCAGACTAATCTGGTCAGCCTCACTATCAAAAGTGAGATGGTGCGGTCGAGAAGACTCGAACTTCCACGGGTTGCCCCACAGCGACCTCAACGCTGCGCGTCTACCAATTCCGCCACGACCGCATCGTGGTAGGTGCCGGTTTGTGCCGGCGACGCAGCATGTAGCAAAAGGATTCCGGCGACACAAGTGCGATGTGACAGTTTTTTTCAACAGACGTCACGACGTTTGAATCACACGAGAAACGACGCCATATAGACGCTCGAAGCTGCCGCCCCTGCACGGCCAGCCGTGACGAGGAATAACCATGCTGCGCACCGATCTCGACCATTCCATGTTTCCGATTACCGGCTCGCGACCGGTTCGCTGGCGCATCGCCGACGGGCTCGTTCCCTATGAAGAGGCTGTGGATATCATGGAACGGGAGGTCGCCAGGATCGCAGAGGGCGGCGACGAACTGGTCTGGCTGGTCGAACATCCGCCGCTCTACACCGCCGGCACCAGCGCTGATGCCAAGGATCTCGTGCAGCCGGATCGTTTTCCTGTGTTTTCCACAGGACGGGGAGGTGAATACACCTATCATGGGCCAGGACAGCGGGTCGCCTATGTCATGCTCGATCTAAAGCGTCGGCGTCAGGATGTCCGCGCTTTCGTCGCTGCGCTGGAGGAAGTCATCATCCGAACGCTCGATTCGATGAATGTTCGCGGCGAGCGGCGCGAAGATCGCGTCGGGGTCTGGGTTCGCAGGCCGGAAAAGCCGCCATTGCCGGACGGTACGGTGGCGGAGGACAAGATTGCAGCGCTCGGAATCCGACTGCGGAAATGGGTCACCTTTCACGGGCTCTCGCTGAACGTCGAGCCCGATCTAGACCATTTCGGCGGAATCGTTCCCTGCGGAATTTCCGCCTATGGCGTGACCAGCCTCGTCGACTTGGGCCTGCTGGTCATGATGGCCGATGTGGATATCCGGCTTCGTGAAGCCTTCGAATCGGTTTTCGGCGAAACCGTGAACGACAATTGATGTCAGCCAGCGTTATCGGAGAGGGGCCGCAGGGACGGCCCGCCTCCTGTCACGCGTGGCGAGCTACTTGTCGCCGGTGTCACGGCATGCATCCGTATGCGAGGCGCCGCTATCGCCACCGAAGGTGTGGACGCCTTTCTTCGAGGTGTAGTCGCAGTTCGGCAGCGGCTTGATGCTTGCGGTCGTCATCTTGTCGACGCCGGGGCTAACACGAACGGGAGCGAAGCCGTCGCTGTCATTCGTGTAGTCACTCGAATACTCCGGCGCCTTGTGCTGCGTGTAATGGATAGCCTTTGGTGGCGCCACCTTTACCGGAGCGAACCCGTCGCTGTCGTTCGAGTAGTCGCTGGAATACTGGGCGGTCTGGGCAAATGCCGTGCCGGCCATGCCGAGAGCCAGAAGTGCGGCGGCAGCAAATTGAATGCGCATGGTAAATCTCCTCAATCCTTCGTTGCAAACAACGTTACGCAAAAACCCTCGGCAACGACCAGTTCGCGCCCGAATTGAGGCGGGAATGTGAACGATTAGTGCACTACCGACCAACGTTTAATCAAATGAAATCACGGAGCCGCGACTGGACTTGATCGGATAATGACGCGATTTTGATGTGGGGAACCGGAGCGCGATTCGTCGAGTTTACCGCAATCAGAGGACGCTATCGTTGATAGAAACAACCGCCGAGCCGCTACTGAGCGGCTGCGACGGTTGCCGGAACGAAATCGCGGATGATGCCTTCGACCAACTCGGGCGTTAGCTCGCTGAAATGCGAGATGATATGGGTGGGATTGAGTTGCTCGATCGGGACGTCGGAATAGCCGAACGGCACGGCAATCGACGGAATGCCGGCATTCCGCGCGACCAGAATGTCGTTGACGCTGTCACCGATCATGATGGAGCGCCCGGGATCGCCGCCTGCCTTGTCGATGGTGCCGAGTACGTGGCCTGCATCAGGCTTGCGGACGGCAAACGTATCGCCGCCCGTGATCACATCGAAGCGATGAGTGAGGTTCAACCGGTCGAGCAATGTTTTAGCCAAGCCCTCGAGCTTGTTGGTGCAGACGGCAAACCGGAAGCCGCTTGCCTTCAGCGTATCCAGGGCGTCCTCGAGGCCGGGATATGCGGTCGTCTTGCCGGGCATGTTCTTAGTATAATGCGTGATGAAGCGATCCAGGAGCGGCGGCAGCGCCTCCGGTTCGAGCTTCAGACCCTGCAGCTTACAGGCGCGCTCGATCATGACCTTGGCGCCATGGCCGACAAGGTGGGTGAGATCGTCGTAGCTCACCGGCGCCAGATCAAGTGCTTCAATGGTGTGGTTCAGGCTTTCGACCAGATCGACGTGCGTATCAAGGAGCGTTCCATCGAGATCGAATACAATGAGGGCAGGGGTCAAGGGAGTTTGCCTGTGCGCTTGTTGGGATGCTCAGGAAGTAGGCGATGAAGGCCGCAAAAGCAACGCTTTGCCCGCTTGCGCCATAAATCCCGGATCTATTCCCAATTTCGAAAAGCGCGACGCTATTTTGGCTTTCGTTTGGCAAGCGAGCCGTGTAAACACCTCACCCAACGTAACATTTGGAGTAAGCGGCGCATGGATGCCCGCGAAATGAAGATCAAAGCCGCAGAGGTTGCCCTGACCTATGTCGAGGACGGCATGCGGCTCGGTATTGGAACCGGAAGCACCGCCGAAGAGTTCGTACGGCTGCTCGCCGAACGGGTCGCCGGCGGCTTCAAGATCGAAGGCGTTCCGACATCCGAGCGCACGGCGCGGCTTTGCGTCGAACTCGGTGTGCCGCTGAAATCGCTCGACGAGCTGCCGGAACTGGATCTCACCATCGATGGTGCTGATGAAGTGGATGCGGAGCTGCGCCTGATCAAGGGTGGCGGCGGTGCGCTGTTGCGCGAGAAGATCGTCGCGGCCGCTTCGACACGAATGATCGTGATCGCTGACGAAAGCAAACTCGTTCAGACTCTCGGCGGTTTTGCGCTTCCGATCGAAGTCAATCCATTCGGGCTGGTTTCGACCCGGATCGCCATCGAAAAGACGGCGGCGAAGCTTGGCCTCAGCGGCGATCTGACGCTTCGGCAATCCGGCGGCGATAACTTCACCACCGACGGCGGACACTACATCATCGATGCATCTTTTGGCCGCATTCCTGATGCAGAGGCGCTCTCAAACGAGCTGAATGCGATACCCGGCGTCGTGGAACACGGACTCTTTCTCAATATGGCCGCGGTTGCGATCATCGCCGGCCCAGCAGGCGCGCGCACGCTGCGGGCAAACAGGTAACAGGAGCTATGAAACTCATGATTAAATTTGCAGGTCTTGGCCGTTTTGCTGCTGCGACCGTTATTCTTTCGGGTATTGCCCTCGGCTCCGCCGTCCAGGCACAGGAAGCATCGCCGGAGCAGCTGAAGGCAGCGCGCGCGGCAATCGACGCCATCGGTGCGACGACGCAGTTCGACAACATCCTGCCGGGCCTCGCCGAGCGGTTGAAGGCCGACCTCATCCAGGATTCGCCGAACTACCAGGATCAGATCACGGCAGAAGTCGACAAGCAGGCGCTGGCACTTGCACCGCGTCGCGCCGACCTCGAAAAGGAAGCTGCCCTGACCTATGCCAAGGCATTCTCGGTCGAAGAACTGAACGCTATCGCTGCGTTCTACAGCTCGCCGGTTGGCCAGAAGCTGCTGAAGGACGGCCCGATTGCTTCGCGCGAAACCGTCAAGGCAGCCGATATCTGGGCACAGGGCATTTCCCGCGACCTGCAGAAGCAGACCAGTGTCGAGCTCAGCAAAGTCATCAAGGTGACGCCGGCACCGGCAGTCGATCCGGCTGCAGCCGCTGCCCCCAAGGCAGCCGCACCGAAGCCCGCTGCAAAGCAGTAAGCGCTTCCTCAATCATGATCCATTGAAAGCCCGGCATCGACCGGGCTTTCGTTTTTGTGCCGATCGATACTATATCAATCTCGTCTTTCAGCAGATTCTATCCGGAGTTCCCCATGACGTCCTATGATTACGACCTCTTTGTCATCGGCGGCGGATCCGGCGGCGTGCGCAGCGCGCGCGTGGCGGCATCCCTCGGCAAGAAGGTCGCGATCGCGGAAGAGTATCGCTATGGCGGCACCTGCGTCATCCGGGGATGCGTTCCGAAGAAGCTGTTCGTTTACGCTTCCCAATATCATGAGCATTTCGAGGATGCCGCCGGTTTCGGCTGGACGGTCGGCGCAAGTTCCTTCGATTGGAAGAAGCTGATTGCGGCAAAAGACGCCGAAATTTCGCGGCTGGAAGGGCTCTACAAGAAGGGGCTTTCCGGCGCCAACGCTGAAATTCTGGAGACGCGCGCCGAACTGATCGATGCCCATACAATTCGTCTCGTGAACTCAGGTGCAACGGTCACCGCGAAGACCATCGTCGTTGCGACCGGCGGGCGACCGAACCTGCACGAAGCCCTGCCTGGCCACGAGCTCTGCATTTCCTCCAACGAGGCATTCCATCTCGAAGAGCTTCCGCGTTCGATCGTGATTGCCGGCGGCGGGTACATTGCGGTCGAATTTGCAAACGTTTTCCATGGCCTGGGGGTCGAGACGACGTTGATCTATCGTGGCGCGGAAATCCTCTCCCGCTTCGACCAGGATCTGCGGCGGGGCCTGCATGAGGCGATGACCGCCAAGGGCATCCGGATCCTCTGCCACGATACGATGCAGAAGGTGTCGAACGACGGCGACAGCCTCGTCGTCGAAACCTTGAACAACGGCGCGTTGAAAGCCGACGTCGTGATGCTGGCGCTCGGCCGCGTTCCAAATACGGAGGGGCTGGGTCTGGAAGCAGCCGGCGTTGCGACCGACAAACAGGGGGCGATCGTCGTCGACGAATACTCCCGCACGAACGTCGAGAACATCTACGCGCTGGGGGATGTCACCGACCGGGTACAGCTGACGCCGGTCGCCATCCATGAGGCCATGTGCTTCATCGAGACCGAATACAAGAACAACCCGACGAAGCCTGATCACGACACGATCGCCACGGCGGTCTTCTCGCAGCCCGAGATCGGTACCGTCGGGCTGACCGAAGAAGACGCGGCCCAGCGCTACAAGGACCTGGAAGTTTACTGCGCCCAGTTCCGGCCGCTGAAGGCGACGCTTTCGGGCCGTGCCGAAAAGATGATCATGAAGCTGATCGTCGACGCAGCGAGCCGCAAGGTCGTCGGGGCCCATATTCTCGGTCACGACGCCGGCGAGATGGCGCAACTGCTGGGCATAACGCTAAAGGCCGGCTGCACCAAGGATGACTTCGACCGGACCATGGCCGTGCATCCGACTGCCGCCGAGGAGCTCGTCACGATGTACGCGCCGAGCTACCGCATTCGCGACGGCGTGCGGGTCTGATCAGCCGGTCAGGCGCGGCATCCGGACGACCTTGAGGAACAGCGCCTGCATGGCTTCGGTGATGCCTTGGGTTGGCGTGACCTCGAAATAGAGACCCGGCGATGCACAAGTCTGCATCTTTGTCGGAATTTCGCTCTGGAACGGCTTGATCCAGGTGTTGTACCAGTCGTTTGTGGGGAGCGGCAGATAGGTCGTATACAATACGGCGATCTTGATGCCGCGATCCTTGGCTGCCTTGCAGAAGGAGACGTCGATCGGTTCCTGGCAGCGGCTACCGGTCGTCTTCTTCGTGCAGGTGGAAGCCTTATAGCTATCGCCAACACCGTCGGACACGAAGAAGATGATCTTCTGTGTATCCGCCGTACTTGTTCCCGAGCCACCAGCAGGGATCTTGGTGTTGAGCTGCGTCAGCGCGCTATCAAAGCTCGTTTGGGTGTCGTCGTTGTAACCTTGCTGCGGGATCGTCATCAGGTCGAGGACATATTCGCTGTCACCAACTTGGGGATTCGGCGTTTTTTCGGTGACCTTGCTGCCCACCTTGTCGAGATCGCTCGTCAACGGCACGATTTCACTAAGCCCTGCGGCCTCGGCCTTCGCGCCAAACGTATAGATCGCCATGCGAAACTGATTGTCGGTATCCGCCTTGGCGGACGCAGTCAGCGCCTGCGTCGCCTGACGCACCACGTCGATGCGCATCGTCACCTTGTTCTTCTTGGCAAGCGCGTAGTAATCCTTGCCCTTGTTACTGCCGCTCTCATGGCAAGCGAAGGCGCAGGAAGCATTTGAACTTTTGTTCTTCGTCAGGTCCACCATGGTGGCGACATCGGCGGGCGTTGCTCCGACGCCCATGGACGGCGTGTTGTCGATCAGGATGTAGAAATCCATGAAGGACGCTGTCTGAACCGTCGCAGTCGCGGTCCCGGATATCTGAACGCTTTTCTGTCCGAAGACTTGCATGAAGGTGGTGGGAACGGCAGCACTGAACGATACCGAAGAGGTCACCTTGTTGCCGGTCTTGGCCACCGCAACGGCGGTTGTCACATTGCTCGCCGTCAACTCGCCCTGCATCTGAGCGACAAAGATACTGCGAGCATTGTCCTGGCCGACGGAAATGACGCCGTCGCCGGTCATCTTCACGGCGGCCGCTGTCGTCGATTTGTCAGAAAGTGTGCCTACCGCTGCCGCGTCGGCCGCCGCGTAGAGCTGCGTTCTGAGGCTTAGGGCATGCGCAAAATCAACGGCCATGCCTGCCGACCCCAGGAGGGGCACCATCAGAAGAGCGGTCATCAGGCCAAAATTGCCCGATCGATCCGTAAGGAAGCGATTGAATGTCGGCACTATACTGTTCCCATACATCACCTGCATCGGTGAAAAAGGCGGGAAACATCATGTCGCGCCGGTCTGAAATCAGGGCGTTTGTAGTTACAAAGTTTGAATTAGATACAAAGTGTTTTGGTATATTGAACGTTAAGGCGCCAGTTTTGGTTTGAAAAAGGGCGGCGGCATACCTTTATATGACGGCATTCTAGAAGCTCTGTAACGGCTCTAAACTAGGCTTGAACAGTGCTATGCAAGATGGCGGTAAAGGTCTATAAGCCGCCCAACATTTTTACGACGGGACATCCGGCAAAAGGCCGGATGCGGAAACAGGTGAGTGAGATGGCACAGAATTGGACTCCGAACAGTTGGCGGCAAAAACCGATCCAGCAGGTTCCGGACTATCCGGACCAGGCAGCAGTAGCAGCAACGGAAGCCCAGCTCGCATCTTATCCTCCGCTGGTTTTTGCCGGCGAGGCGCGTCGCCTTAAGAAGCATCTTGCCAATGTTGCCGAAGGCAACGGCTTCCTGCTTCAGGGCGGCGATTGCGCCGAGAGCTTCGCCGAACATGGCGCCGACAACATCCGAGACTTCTTCCGCGCGTTCCTGCAGATGGCCGTCGTGCTGACCTACGGCGCGCAGCTGCCAGTCGTGAAGGTCGGCCGTATTGCCGGTCAGTTCGCCAAGCCACGCTCCTCGGGGACCGAGACGCTGGATGGCGTTACGCTGCCAAGCTACCGCGGCGATATCATCAACGGTATCGAATTCACGGAAGAGGCCCGCATTCCGAATCCGGAACGTCAAGCCATGGCGTACCGTCAGTCGGCTGCGACGCTCAACCTGCTGCGTGCGTTCGCGATGGGTGGCTATGCCAACCTCGAAAACGTTCATCAGTGGATGCTCGGCTTCGTGAAGGACAGCCCGCAGGGTGAGCGTTACCGCAAGCTTGCTGCCCGCATCAGTGAAACCATGGATTTCATGAAGGCGATCGGCATTACCTCGGAGAACCATCCGAGCCTGCGTGAGACCGACTTCTTCACCAGCCACGAAGCTCTGCTTCTCGGCTACGAAGAAGCGTTGACGCGCGTCGACTCTACCTCGGGCGACTGGTACGCGACCTCCGGCCACATGATCTGGATCGGCGATCGCACGCGCCAGGCCGATCATGCGCATGTCGAATATTGCCGCGGGATCAAGAACCCGATCGGGCTTAAGTGCGGTCCTTCGCTCCAGGCGGATGATCTGCTCAACCTGATCGACATCCTGAACCCGACCAATGAGGCTGGTCGCCTGACGCTGATCTGCCGTTTCGGCCACGACAAGGTCGCCGAGCATCTGCCGCGCCTCATTCGCGCGGTTGAGCGCGAAGGCCGCAAGGTGGTCTGGTCTTGCGACCCGATGCATGGCAACACGATTACGCTGAACAGCTACAAGACGCGTCCGTTCGAGCGGATCCTGTCGGAAGTTGAAAGCTTCTTCCAGATTCATCGCGCGGAAGGCTCGCATCCGGGCGGCATCCATATCGAGATGACCGGCAAGGACGTGACCGAGTGCACGGGCGGCGCCCGCGCCGTGACGGCAGACGATCTGCACGATCGCTACCACACGCATTGCGATCCGCGTCTCAACGCCGATCAGGCACTCGAACTGGCATTCCTGCTGTCCGAGCGCATGAAGAGCGGCCGCGACGAGAAGCGGATGGCCGTCAACGGCTGATCGCTCCATCGATCCTGAGTTGGAGAAAGCCCGGTCAGCGCCGGGCTTTTTTATTGGACGAGAACCGATTGCTGGCAGCGGGCATCGGTGAAGCGGACGTCGGCTTCACCGATCTTGATGCCCAGCATCAGCAGCGCGTTGTAGAGCAACTCGTCGAGAGGGACGGTGGCGCCGGACAGCGTGTCGGCAATTGCCGCTAGGACCGCCTTGTTGGTCCCAAGCGTGATGAAGAGCAGCTGTATTTCAAGATCGGTGTTCTTCAGTAGCGACTGCACGGCCGACGTCAGGCTGTCGCGGGTGGACACATTCTTCACGGTCTTGGCGGCGATATCGTTGCTCTGAAAGGTGAGGTGGGTCTTAGCCGTGTTGGTCAAGTTGACGTCGGCCATTCCGCTGACCTTCAGGAGCGTTGCATCGATCAGCATCGCTGGCGTCACACGCGGCTTGCTGCTGAAATTCGCCATTGCCGTGGGGTCGATATCTCCGAGCGCTATTTCCGCGACACCGGGCACAACATCGACGCCGATGCTGGCGTTTCTCGGATTTCCACCAAGACAGCTGAAACTTGAGAGCTTCGCCTCGGCGTAGGCTGCCTCGATATAAACCGGGACCCGCACCTTCATGCCGGCAACAGCGCCAAGCCCGGGAACGCTTGCTTCAATCGCAAGCCGGATCTGAGCTGTCCTTACCGCGGCGCCGGTCGCGCCGACGGCATTTGATGCAACACCCTTCGGACGTTCACCGATCGAAAGCTTCAAAGTCACATTGGCCAGCCCCGGCACAGCGCCGGCGAGATTGACGGCAACCTGGTTTTTCTGGTTGGCCGCGAGCGCTGTCGCAGAGAGTATGTCCATGACACTCGCGTCGACCTGGAGGTGAGACCCGGTGCCGACCAGCCGCTCGCCCATGGGACCCAGGCTCAGGAAGTCCTCCAGCTTGATCTTGAGCTGCGTCTGCCCAAGCCCCTTCTCAATCGACGACAGAGCCTTGGTAACCGTCGTTGAGAGGCCGGCGTCTTGCCGAGCGTATTCAGCAGGCGAGGGTAGGAGATTTGCGTCGCAAGCAGCTCGTCATAGTTCGCCGCCGTGAGGTTCAGGTTGGTGGCAAGCAGGTCCAGAAAGGAGAGCAGGTCAACGTCCGTCGATAGCAATGCGTCGTAGTCCGCAGCCTTGAGCGATACCGTTGTCCCGAGTAGGCTTCCGAGGAGAGCATTGAGGACGCCGCCGTTGATGCTCGCCAGACGTGAACCGATGGAAAACGCGGCAATCTTGGCAGCCGATGCGGTGCCGACCGCGCTCAAGGTCGGAGGCGTCGCAAAAGTTGCGGCAAAGGTCAGCTCCGCCTTCTGCTGCACTGCAACTTTTACGGCATCGTATGGCTGACTTCCGGCAATGAACCGTTGGCCGGACGAAATGGATGAATCCGCTACATAAACCCCTGGCGTGTACTGGACTACAGCATCGAACTGGCTGAGCTGTTGGTTGTTGAGGAGCTGGCTGCCGTTTGGGGTGGTGTACCCGGCACCGGTTTTCACTGCAACGTTCAGACCGTTTCTCTGAAAGTTAGCAACCAAGTTGGCGGCAGCGTTGTTGATATCGGATGCAGCGACGATCGCGCCGATGTCACTCAGTTGCTGCAGCCGACGCTGCTGCAGCGTCATCATGCCGTAGTCCACCCCAAGCGCCAGACAATAGAGGATCAGCGGTGCGCAAACTGCGGCGGCGACGGCGATATTGCCATCCTTTGAACTTGCAAGGCGCGACAGGGTCATGCTCATTTTTCGGCTCATATGCCACCCATACGGATCGTCGCGAAACGACGGATCTTGGTATCTGGGAGTGGAAAACTATAGAGATTCCAA
>NZ_JAUDRY010000033.1:0-17125 GCF_030382195.1 Rhizobium sp. S96 | reverse complement strand
TTCAGTGTGGAAATAGTGATGTAGTTGTTGACCAGCTGGGTCCGTTCCTGTTCGGAGAGGCCCGCGACAGCAGTGCGTGCCGCGTCGGCCGTCAACTGCTGCAAAGCATGCGCCGCGCTCAGATAGATCCCGTAGGCGATCAGCGTCAGGACAACGAGGAGAAAGAGTGGTGCGACAATTGCAAACTCGATTGCGGCCGCGCCACGGGTGTTGAAAAGAAGATGCCTCATGCGCTTCATCTGCACTACCCCTTAAGCTAGCTAGAGCTGGGTGAGAACAACCAAAGCGTACATGCAAACATATTAAGTTTGCATTACATAATAAACGTGATACGTGCATCACGATAAATCATTGCGACCTAATCTGCCGACGTGGGCCGCCTTATCGCTCAACTCTTCCGATTGTCGTCGCATAGCCTGGTGGCCGCCCAATGGATCGATCGGTCGAGTTGGGCGAACTTGAAGGATTGCCAGTAGAAATAGTCTTCGATGAAGGACTGCGACAGCCAGAGCTTGCCGCGGCTGCGGGGTTCGTCCCAGCCGAGCAACCCCATAACCTCTGCCTTCTTGAACATCCGCTTGATATTCGTCAGCGAGATCGCGAACTCGGTGCAAAGTTCGCTCAAACTGATACCTTCGATATAGATCCGCTCGTGCTCGCGGGCGTCATCGGGCAGGCGGCTGATCAGTTCGTGCAAGATGAGCCCACCGACCTCGGACCAGAGAAAATGACCGATGCTGTCGCGCGGGTCTCTCCAGCCCGGTTCATGGATCAGAGCGGTCGCCGCATGCGGCTGGGCCAGCTGGAAGAGGCGCGGCTCCGCCGCTGTCATCGCCGCGCGGTTTCCGCCGTCCAGACGATCGAGGCAGGACATGTGCCCCAGGAACCAGGACAGCATGGCTTCGTTGCTAACCTCGGTGGTCTCCAGCCGCCGAAGCCGGCGATCGGGGCTCTCGTCAGGAACGTCGCGCAGAAACTTGTATGCCAGCAGCTCAGAGAGGAAGGATGCCGCGGTGTTCTTGCTCGCTACCTTGAGATCGGTCGCGACCTGCATCAATCGGCTTGCAGTCAGCCCTGACGTAGGATCTGACCGGTCACGGCCTATGTTCATGGCAAACAATGAGTGCGTCAGGAGCCATTTGCGATGGGAGGCCACAAGACGGGCGAGGCGTGGTGCCCGCTTGTGGATGCCGATGAGATGCAGGGCGATCTGGCGTTCGACCGACGGGAATGCGGGATGGTGAAGGATTTCCTCACGAGTATGAACCTTCCCGCTTGGAACGGTGCGGGGAATGGTGCGGCAAGTCTCATCCATGTCTGCTCAGCCTAGCGGGTATATCCTCGCCGCTCTCCTCTTACACTTACTGCACTTTTTCAATGGACGATGCGCACGCTCTCTTGCTGATCGCTCGATATAGTTAAATCGTCCAGTAAGGGCGGTATTCAGTTCGTGAGGCGTTGCGAAAGCCTGCCAAGCTCTTCGCGCATGGCCGCGATCTCTGTCAGAACCTGCATGTCGATCTTCTGATGCAGCGACAATACCTCCAGCTCCGCCTTGAGGTTTACCTCGTAATCCTTCGCAGCCTCGAAGCGGTCCCGTTCGGCCTGACGGTTCTGCGACATCATGATGATCGGAGCCTGAATGGCCGCAAGCATTGAGAGCACAAGGTTCAGGAAGATAAACGGATAGGGATCGAATGCCCCGGTCGCGAGCACGATGGTGTTGGCCACGCACCAGACCACAAGAAAAGCTAGGAAGCCGGTGATGAAGCCCCAGGAACCACCGACACGGGCTATCGAATCCGCCAGGCGTTCGCCGACGGATGCCTTTGCCTGCAAGGCGGCATTGACGTTCGTCGAGATGATCTTGCGCTCATGCGCCTTGGCGAGAACACGCTTCTCGATCTCACTGAGTTCGCCCGTGGACTTATCGAAATGATGGTGTACGAAATCGGATAGATTGTGCATGGATCGACTCCCGATGCATTGTTTTGCTTCGGGGCGAAGTATTCCGTTCTCATGTCAAATTGCAATGCGGTCAGCCCCGCATTGCCGTCACAAGCCGGCGCTGTTCAGCCAGGCATGCTGCGGGAAGAAGCGCTCGAGGGACTGCGCCTTTCCGAACATGATGTCATGCTGGAGATAGCGATAGTCTCGCACCAGTGGATCCAGGTTCTTGGGGTTAAGAACCCAATCGGGCGAAGGGGTGTTGTCGCGGGCGATCAGCTGATAGCGATCAACAACCGCATACTTCTTCTGAACGCGACCGAGGAAGCCGGTGTAATAGGGGTGCTCGTAGCCTGCGAATTTCAGCAGGTGATAGGGCAGCAGCGAGGGGCTGATCGTTCCGACATTGGACTTCACGCCCTTCTTGTTGGACCAGATAACGAGCGGTGTCTCGTGCTCCTGCTTCATCACGCTGACGGATGCCTTACGGGTTGCGACCTGATCAGGCATATAGCCAGTATCCATGTACACGCTCCCGAGTGGCGGCAGATGATCGCCCCAGAGCACGATGATGGTTTCGCGTTCGCGCTTGCTCGCCCAGTCCGTGAGCATCTTGAAGCTGTCGTCAGCCTCCTTCACGCCCTGCGTATAGGTACCGAGCGTCGCACGATCTGAATCGGTCAGGCCGGCGCCCTGGATGTCGATCGTGTTCTTGCTGTAGCGATTGGGCTCGTAAGGACCATGTCCCTGCAGGGTGACAGCGAAGAAGAATAAGGGGCGATCCATCCCATCCGCCTCCTGCATGATCTCCTTCATCAGCGCATCGTCGGAGGCAAAAATGCCGCGCTTTTCCATCGCCGGCATCGTTTCCTCGCTACGGAACTCCTCGAAGCCGAAGTCCTTGTAGACCTCGTTGCGGTTCCAGAACCAGCCGCTGAAGGGATGCAGTGCGCGAGCGGCATAGCCTTGCCCGCGGAAGAAGGTCGCCAGTGAGGGAATGTCGTTACGGATATACTGCTGATAGGGAATGCTGCCATAGGGCAGGAATGCGTTCGAGAAGCCGGTGAGCGCCTCGAACTCGACGTTGGCGGTCATGCCGCCGAACTCCGGCGAGAAGACATGGCCCGACTGGGCGGCACGGATGTTCGGCATCGGATCGGCCGACAGCTTCAGCGTCTTCAGGCGTGTCGGATCCCAGAAGGACTCGCTCATCACCATGATGACATCCGGCTTTTCGCTCGGGCCGCTGAGATATCCGTAGTTGCGTGCCGGAATGGCGTCCAAGGCCTGCGGGCCAATGCCTGCGGGTGCGGCGACGTCGGCCATCGGGACGTTGAAGATGAAGGCGAGTATGAAACCGTTGCTGCGGTAATTTTCCTTCTGATCCCACATCATCGGCACGACCTGCAGGCGATCGCGGATCCAGGAGTATTGCGAGTAGTCCATCAGCGAGCCGAAGGCGGCGACCACGGGCAGGCCGAGGCAAAGGCACCTGACACGCGCCTTGCTCTGCAGTTTGGGGAAATGCCGCCAGGCAAAGCGCCAGGCGAAGACCATGCCGGCCAGCGACAGCAGAATACCCATTGCCAGGACAATCGCCGTGACCGGTCGCTCGCGCACCATGACAGGCAGAAGCTCCATGATCTGCCGACCGAACAGGATATCCGACGGATAGAGAGGATCGGAGAGGTAGTGCTGCTTCTGATTGGAAACGAAGGCGGGAACGATCACCAGCGGCAGGACGATCAAGGCGGATAGAAAGCGCCGACCGAAAGCCGCATCGAGGGTGAGCATCAGCACCGTCAGCATCACCACGGTGGTCATACCGGGACGGGCCGTCGAGGTGAGGAATGTCCCCACGTCGCCAACACCACCGCGTGCGATCATTTCGACCGTAATCGTTGCAAGAAGCGCAATCAGCGCAGAAAGGGCGGTCCCCACAGCGCCGCGCGATATGGAGGCACGACCTTCACCCGCGCCAGCGTAGAACGACGCGACACGAGACGCCGCTCCGGACCTTAAAACTTGCGCGATCAACGGTGAAACTCCAATATCATAAAACCTTCACCGAACTGTCACATCTTGGTCATGAACGCTAGATGAACCGTTTTAGTTTCCTGCAGTTCTCGCATTTTGTTGATGCCCGAAGAGGCTGAACGGAAGGGCCATCGCCGGTGCGGGGCAAGGTAGCTGCCGAGAGTTTTCTTGCGCCCAATCAATCGGTCGCGTAGGTCAGGGACCGGTTTGAGTTTGAGGAGGCTTGGCGTGCGCAGTTCCGTGGAGATCTACAACGTTCGAACGGGCACTGCCCGGATTGTCTGGCAAACCGACAAGCTTGTCGAGGCACCGAATTTCTCGCCCGACGGGAGCTATCTGCTGCTCAACGGCGACGGGCTGCTCTATCGCCTCGCCCTCGACGGCTCAGGCGGCTTCGAGAGATTGGATACCGGCTTCGCCGTCCAGTGCAACAATGATCACGGCATCTCGCCTGATGGAACGCAGATCGTCATCTCGGACAAGACCGAGTTCGGCAAATCGGCGATCTATGTCCTGCCGATCGAAGGCGGCACGCCGCGCCTGGTCACCCCGAACCTTCCGTCTTACTGGCATGGCTGGTCGCCAGACGGGAAGGAACTCGCCTATTGCGGCATCCGCAACGACGTCTTCGATATCTACACGATTTCGGTCGAGGGTGGCGAAGAGCGGCGCCTGACCCACGGAGAGGGACGCAACGATGGTCCTGATTACTCCGCCGACGGCCGCTGGATCTACTTCAACTCAAGCCGCACCGGCCTGATGCAGATTTGGCGCATCCACCCGGATGGCACGGGGCTCGAGCAGGTTACGCAGGACGACTACGGCAACTGGTTTGCTCATCCGTCGCCCGACAACGACCGGGTTCTGATCCTCTCCTACGACCCTGATGTGTTCGACCACCCGCGCGACCTGAATGTCCGGCTCCGGATGATGGACATGGATGGCAACAACCTGACAACGCTGTTCGAGCTCTTCGGCGGGCAGGGGACGATTAACGTTCCGAACTGGTCACCGAATGGTGACGAGTTCGCGTATGTCCGCTACTTCCCGGTACCGGATTGAACGATTGCCTTTGTCTTCGTTTCGGGACATAGAACGCGCGTCGGGTGCCCGCCAAGCGGCGGGAGAATCGGGAATTCGGTGAAAGACCGGAACGTGCCCAACGCTGTAAGGCCGACGTCTGCCGCTTGATATGCCACTGGCTTGCGCCGGGAAGGCGCTGCAGACGGATGACGCCAAGTCAGAAGACCGGCCCGACAATCATAGACTGACCCGCGCGGACGGCGGGCGGTTGTATTGTTGGGGATTGACGATGCGACCAGACAAATCTGGCTCTCTATCGAGAGCCGGTGCCTTTTCAGCCGATGAACGTGCGGCCGTTTACAAGGCAATCGAAACCAGACGGGATGTTCGATCCCAGTTCCTGCCGGACCCGTTACCTGACGACGCTGTCAGGCGGCTGCTTGCGGCCGCGCACCACGCGCCTTCGGTCGGCTTCATGCAGCCCTGGAATTTCATCCTGGTGCGTGACCAGGACGTGAGGCTCCGCGTATGGGAGGCTTTCAATCGCGCCAATATCGAGGCCGCAGAGATGTTCTCCGGTCAACAGCAGGCGGCATATCGTGCGCTGAAGCTGGAAGGCATCCGGAGTGCGCCTCTCGGAATCTGCATCACTTGTGATCCGGACCGATGTGGCGACGTGGTGCTCGGGCGAACACACAATCGGCGCATGGATTCCTATTCCACCGTTTGCGCCGTCCAGAACCTGTGGCTTGCCGCGCGGGCGGAAGGCATCGGTGTCGGCTGGGTCAGCATCTTCCACGAGGCGGAGCTGAAACAGATACTCGGCGTCCCGGAACGGGTCGAAATCGTCGCCTGGCTCTGCATCGGCTATGTCGACCAGCTCTACGACCAGCCGGAACTCGCGATCAAAGGCTGGCGGCAACGTGTGCCGCTCTCAGACCTGATCTTCAACGATGCGTGGGGGCGAACGGAGGACGCTTCGTGAGCGTCACTGCTGTTGCGGCTGGGCGCCGGGGGCCAACGGGTGCTTCAGATCGATCGTTTCCTGATCGCCGGCGAGGAACTGCGGGCCGACCTGCCGCACCTTGCCGCTCTGTGGCTCGTAGGGCCGATCCGGCACGCTCGCCTGCGGGGCAGACGCGGTCGCGGGGGCGGGCGTCGGCTTCGCGGTCTGTATCGTCGTGATCGAGCCTTTTTGCGGAGGTTCACTGACGGCCGACTGATTTTTCCGCATGCGTTCGTAATAGGCCGGGAGATCGCAGGTGCAGGACGACTTCTCGCCCGGCTTGCGCTTCTTATAGGCAAAGGCATTGGGCAACGCGCTGTAGGGGGCGCCCGATGTCGTCGACGTCATGTTCGACGTCTCGGTGTTCGAAACGTCATGATAGAAGAGCTCGGTATCGACCCCGGGGCACATCTTCGAGCAGGTATCGGCGTCGCGGGCGAAGTCGAATGAGGTCGCATTCGAGCTGATCGGGAAGAACCCGCCATCGCAGGTCCGTACGCAGACGGTATTGAGGTGGGAAAGGCCTTGCGTGCCGACGCCACCATAAAACCTGCGGCCTGGGCTCCCTCCGAGCGGAATGAAGGTATCGTTGTGCATCGCCTGATCTTCGACGCTCGGTGGCTCGGCATATTGAGGATCGTCGCTGACGGTCGGCTCCTCGTTGCAACTATTGGCGTCGAGCGCGGCCATCAGCTCGTTGCGGGTCCGCGTATCCTCGCTCTGTGAGCGCAGTTCGTCGCGTCGGTCCTGGAGGTAGCGGATATTGTCGGCCATCCTGGCTTCGGCCTGCTCGAGCTCGCTGCAGTAATCCGCATCGTCACCGCCGATGACCACCATGCTTCCCGAAGTGCAGCCGTTGCGCCGCAAGTCGCCTCTCACCTTGCGAAGCTCAAGGTTCTGCTCGGCGATGGCGCTTGCAAAGCGCCGGACTTCCGGGTTGCTGCCGATCACCTGCGGCAGATCGGCAAGTCGTGCGCGCAGCTCGCCGCAGATCGGTGCGACTTGCGCAAAAGCGGGCGTCGTCGAGAGGGCTATCAGCAGCGTGAGAGACAGGTTCCGGCGGTTCAAGGCATCGTCCCGTAAATGAGCAAATACCAGTTCGGGGCGACGCATATCGCCGCCCCTTGTCTTAGCTTGTTTGTCTTAACAAGCTGCCGTCGGAATCCTAAAGCATTTTCCCGGTTTCGACCACTCAGGCTGGCTGAGAGGCCTCGACCACGGCGAGCGCTGCCATGTTGACCACACCGCGCGAGGTAACCGACGGCGCAAGAATATGAGCCGGCAGCGCCGCACCGAGAAGGATCGGGCCGACATGAAGGCCGTCTGTCATCGACTTCACCACACCGAGCGTGATGTTGGCCGCGTCGAGGTTCGGGAACACCAGGAGGTTCGCTTCGTCGTGGAGTGTGGTATCCGGCATGACGCGCTTTCGCAGCGTCTCGGTGATCGCGCTTTCGCCATGCATTTCGCCATCGACCTCAAGCATCGGCGCGCTTTCGCGAACAAGGCTCAGAGCCGTACGCATCTTCGTCGCGCTTTCGGACTCGCGAGAGCCGAAATTCGAATGGGAAACGAGGGCGACGCGCGGCGTGATGCCGAAACGCTTGATTTCCTCGGCTGCCAGAACCGCCGATTCCGCGACCTCCTCTGCCGTCGGATTGAAGGTGACGTACGTGTCGGTGAAGAAGGTCGCGCCGCGCTGCGAAATCAAGAGGCTGAGCGCCGAGAAGTCGCGAACATCCTTCCGTTTTCCCACGATCTGGCGCACGTCGCGCAGGTGCTTCTCATAGCGGCCCTCAAGACCACAGATCAGTGCGTCGGCTTCACCGCGCTTCAGGGCAAGGGCACCGATCACGGTGGTGTTCGTGCGCACGATGGTACGGGCGGCTTCGGGGATGACGCCGCGGCGGCCAACGAGCGACAGATAGAGATCGACATATTCACGGAACCGCGGATCGTCTTCCGGGTTGATCACGTCGAAATCGGACAGCGGCCGGATGCGCAGGCCGTAGCGCTTCAGACGGGTCTCGATGACCTGCGGACGGCCGATGAGGATCGGCTTGGCAATGCCTTCCTCAAGCAGCACCTGGGCGGCGCGCAATACGCGCTCGTCTTCGCCTTCGGAGAAGATCACCCGTTTCCGGTCCGCGTTCTTCGCAGCGGCAAAGATCGGCTTCATCACGAAGCCGGAGCGGAAGACAAAGCGGTTCAACTGGTCGAGGTAGGCATCGAAATCCGTGATCGGGCGGACGGCCACACCGCTCTCCGCCGCAGCCTTGGCGACAGCCGGGGCAATGCGGAGGATGAGGCGCGGATCGAACGGCGAGGGGATCAGGTAGTTGGGTCCGAAGATCGGCGTCTCATCGGAATAGGCGCGAGCGGCGACGTCAGACGGTTCTTCGCGGGCAAGGGCGGCGATGGCGCGAACGGCCGCCATCTTCATTTCCTCGTTGATTGTGACGGCGCCGCAATCGAGAGCGCCGCGGAAGATGTACGGGAAGCAGAGGACGTTGTTGACCTGGTTCGGGAAGTCCGAACGCCCCGTGCAGATCATCGCATCCGGGCGGGCGGCGCGGGCGAGATCCGGCATGATTTCGGGGTTTGGATTGGCAAGCGCCATAATCAGCGGCTTGTCAGCCATCTGGGCCAGCAGCTCCGGCTTCAGCACGCCGGCAGCGGAGAGACCGAGGAAGACATCGGCACCGCCGATATTTTCGGCGAGCGTGCGGGTATCGCTCTTCTGCGCGTAGACGCTCTTCCATTCGTCCATCAACTCGACGCGGCCTTCGTAGACGAGGCCTTCGAGGTCGTGGACCCAGATGTTCTCGCGCTTCGCGCCGAGCGTGACGAGAAGGTTGAGGCAGGCAAGTGCCGCAGCACCGGCGCCGGAGGCGACGATCTTGACCTCTTCGATCTTCTTGCCGGCCAGTTCCAAGCCATTCAGGATAGCCGCGGCAACGATGATGGCGGTACCGTGCTGGTCATCGTGGAAGACCGGGATCTTCATCTTTTCGCGAAGCTGGCGCTCGATCTCGAAACATTCGGGCGCCTTGATGTCCTCGAGGTTGATACCGCCGAAGGTCGGCTCCAGCGACGCGACCGTGGAGACCATCTGATCGACGCTTGTAGCATCCACTTCGATATCGAAAACGTCGATGTTGGCGAACTTCTTGAAGAGGACCGCCTTGCCTTCCATCACCGGCTTCGATGCCAGGGGGCCGATATTGCCCAGGCCCAACACCGCGGTGCCGTTGGAGATGACCGCCACGAGATTTGCGCGTGAGGTATAGTCCGCAGCCGTCTCCGGGTTGTCGCGAATGGCGAGGCAGGGAGCAGCAACACCGGGCGAATAGGCGAGCGCGAGGTCGCGCTGGTTGCCGAGTGGCTTGGTGGCCTGGATCTCGAGTTTTCCGGGACGGGGGTAGCGGTGGAAGAACAGTGCCTGCTCATCGAGGCTTCCGCCTGCCGTATTCGCTTCCGTCTTGGATTTTTCGTGATGATCCATCGTCGTCTCCGGGCTGTCGCATGCTGTCTTTGGTGGCCTTCAATACATCAAACGCAACCGCTGGACAGTCAAATTTTCGAAAATTGCTCAATTTGAACCATGGTTTCGAGACCTTGGGACCGCTGTGTAAAAACAGGCAGGGAGAGGGGATGTCATCTTCCTGAAACACGACTCTGGTTTTCAGAGACACAGATGAACCAGGGACACGGGCAGGATGCTTGTGAAGGATAATATGGATACCCGTCACTTCCGTACGCTCTTTATTTCCGACGTACATCTCGGCTCGAAGGCCGCAAAGGCGGATTTTCTGCTCGATTTCCTCAAGTATCACGAGGCCGACACCGTCTATCTCGTCGGCGATATTGTCGATGGCTGGCGCCTGAAGCGCAGCTGGTACTGGCCGCAAGATTGTAACGACGTCGTGCAGAAACTGCTGCGCAAGGCGCGCAAAGGCACCCGCGTCATCTACATTCCCGGCAATCACGATGAATTCCTCCGCGACTTTCCCGGCATGCACTTCGGCGGCATCGAAGTCGCCGAACGGATGATGCACGAGGCCGCTGACGGCAAGAAGTATCTCGTCCTTCACGGCGACGAGTTCGACGTCGTCGTTCGCAATGCGCGGCTGCTCGCCTATCTCGGCGACTGGGCCTACGACATGGCGATCATGATCAATGTCGGCCTTGCCGCCGTTCGCAGACGCCTTGGAATGCCTTACTGGTCTTTCTCCGCCTGGGCCAAGCTGCAGGTGAAGCATGCGGTGAACTTCATCGGCGAGTTCCAGAAGGTCGTTGCGGACGAGGCGCGCAAGCACGACGCCGACGGCGTGATCTGCGGGCACATTCATCACGCCGTGATGGAGGACATGGACGGCATTCGCTACATCAACACCGGCGACTGGGTTGAAAGCTGCACGGCAATCGTCGAACACATGGACGGCACGTTCGAATTGATCGAATGGCGCACGATGGCCGACGCCCAACCCATCACGCTTGCCATCGAACACCAGAAGCCGGAACTCGCGCAGCAGGCCGCGTAAGCAGGCCGTCTCGGCACATCTCTTTCGGAAACATACCCTTCGGGCGTTGCGTCCGCGCGACAGCTCCCAATTATTTTTGAAATCGGTTTGGGCGGGCTATTTCTTGCCATAGTCGCCCTTAGGTTGACGTGTTAGGCAACGGTCAGTTTCCTTCAGGTCTACCCATGATTCCCGTTCAAAATCTCTCCAGGGGAGAGGGCGCGCCACCGCGCTTCCGATTGCTAAGCGCGCTGTCATATTGCGCGCCTCTCCTTGTGAACGGCGTTGCCTTGCCCTTCTTTCCAGTCTGGCTGGCACTTCACAAATTCACCGACCATGAAATCGGCCTCATCCTTGCCGTGCCCATGATCGTGCGCGTGCTGGTCGCACCCATTGTCGCGATGTACGCGGACCGGATGAAGGAGCGTGCGGACGTTCTTCTGTTTTCCGGTGGGCTTTCACTGCTGACGGCGATCGCCCTCTACTGGACGACGACGTTCTGGCCGGTTCTGATCGTATACACCATCCAGGGCGGGACTTTTTCACCCTATATTCCGGTGGTGGAATCGATCGTCATCTCCGGCGTCCGCCGCTGGGGCCTCGACTACGGCTCGATGCGCGTCTGGGGGTCGATTGCTTTCATCGTCTCGACCCTGATCGGCGGCCAGCTGATCGGCCGCTGGGGCGGCGAAATGGTGTTGCCGGTGATGATCTTCGGATTCGTGATGACGATGGTCATGGCGATGTACTGTCCACGGATCGGCCCGACGCGCCGGCGCGGCACACCGGTCGATATTCCCGCGGCAACCGGCAGTTCGCTCCGGCAGCCGCATCTGCTGGTTCTCCTGCTCGGCGTCGCCATCCAGCAGTCCAGCCACGCGTTGCTCTATACGTTCGCATCGATCTACTGGCGGGATCTCGGCTTCTCCGGCACGGAGATCGCCGTGCTGTGGAGCGCGGGGGTGGCCGCCGAAGTCACGGTCTTCTTCCTGTCGAGGCGCCTCAGCCGGCGTTTCGATGCCTGGACGCTCATCCGCTTCGGTGCCGGCGTCTGTATCTGTCGCTGGATCCTCTTCCCGCTGCACTGGGGATTTGTCGGCTTCTTCCTGCTGCAATGTCTCCACGCCTTCAGCTTCGCTTTCGTCCACACTGGCGTGCAGCGGAGAATCGTGGCCAGCGTTCAGGAAACGCAGGAATCGTCGGCCCAAGGCGCCTACTTCTTCTACAACGGCATGTTCATGGCGCTGATGACGATCGCATCGGGATACATCTACGCCATTCTCGGTCTTGCCAGCTACTACGTGATGGCCACCGCCGCCCTGCTGGGCCTCGGCCTTATCATTGTTGCCTACTATCTTCAGCCCCAGAGGCTCGCTTCTGGCGGCCAGACGAGCGATGCCGTGTAGCGAAGACCGGGCTCGCGGTCCCGCGCAAGAAGCAGGGGCCCATCGAGATCGACGAACTCCACGTCCTGGGCAAGCAGGACCGCTGGTGCCATCGCAAGCGATGTTCCGACCATGCAGCCCAGCATGATCTTGAAGCCCAGGCGCTGCGCTTCGCGCTTCATCACGAGCGCCTCGGTCAAGCCACCTGTCTTGTCGAGCTTGATGTTGATAGCATCGTAGCGGTCGCGAAGGCTGGCGAGATCGCCGGCGTGATGGACGCTTTCGTCGGCGCAGATCAGGAGCGGATGATCGATCACGGCCAGCATTTCATCCTTGCCCGCGGGAAGGGGCTGTTCCACGAGGGCGACGCCCGCCTCGGCGGAAACACGCAGATGATGTTCAAGCGTCGCTTCCGGCCAGCCTTCATTGGCGTCGAGAATGATAGCGGCATCGGGGGCGGCCGCCCTGACGGCGCGAATTCGGCTCTCATCGTCGCCAGTACCGACCTTGACCTTCAACAAGGCGCGGCCCGCGTTTGCGCGTGCCTGCTCGGCCATCACGTCAGGTTCACCAAGCGAAATCGTGTACGCGGTCGTCAGCGGGCGCGGTTCCGACAAACCGAGGGTCGCCGCCACCGAGGTTCCCGATTGCTTGGCTCGAAGATCCCAAAGGGCACAGTCGACGGCATTGCGCGCGGCTCCCGGAGGCATCGCCCTTTGGAGATCGGCAAGCGAAATCCCTGCCTCCACCAGCGGCTTCGCGGCCTCGATCTGCGCCGCAACACTTTCCATGGTCTCGCCGTAACGACGGTAGGGAACGCACTCGCCCCAGCCAGAAACGCCGTTTTCGGTGACGATGCAGGCAATGACCTCCGCCGACGTCTTGGCGCCGCGCGAGATCGTAAACGTCCCTGCGATGGGGAAGGAGTCTGTTCTAATTTCGAGCGACCGTGGCATATTTGCAATCCTGCACGCATGGAAATCTGGTGTGGCTTCGGTATAGTGAACGCGAGCGGCGAACCATTGTTCGCGAGTCGGCAATGTCGCCGTAAGCCTTGAAAGACACAAGCGTTTTGAAATCCGAAAACCGTAACGCCGCCTCACTGCATGTGGACGACCAAGCCAATGGTTCTGGTAAGCACGTCCATCTCGAGGGAAACTGGCGAAGCGCCAACGTCCACCTTGTCCTCAACGATTTCGAGAAGCTTGCGGTGCGCGGCAGCGGGGATGTCACGCTGGATCTATCGGCTGTCACCGATATCGATACCGCCGGTGTCTGGCTGCTTTGCCGGTTGAAGAAACAGGTTGAAGCGGGCGGCGGCAACGTACGGTTCGAAGGCAGCAGTCCTCATATCGACGAGTTGATTGCGTCCTTCTCGGAAGAACCCGCCGAACAGAAGCAGGAGCCTGGCCCCAAGCAATCTCTGGCGCAGCGGGTATTTGCCCCCATCGGCAAGATCACCTACGACATCTGGAACAACCTCGCCGCGGCGATGTACATCCTCGGGTCGGCCGTTCGCGGTGCGCAGATGAAGTTCGGCCGCGGCAGCGGCGTTTCGCCTGCCTCCATCGTCAACCAGATCGACCACATGGGCGTACGCGCCGTGCCGATCATTCTGCTGATGTCCTTCCTCATTGGGGCGATTATCGCCCAGCAGGGGGCCTTCCAGCTTCGGTATTTCGGCGCCGAAGTCTTCGTGGTCGACCTCGTCGGTATTCTGCAGCTACGCGAAATCGGCGTCTTGCTGACGGCCATCATGATCGCGGGCCGCTCGGGCAGCGCGATCACCGCTGAAATCGGTTCGATGAAGATGCGTGAGGAAGTCGACGCGCTGAAGGTCATGGGGCTCAACCCGGTCGGCGTCCTGATTTTCCCGCGCCTCGTTGCGCTCACCGTCGCCCTGCCGCTGCTGACCGTCATTGCCAATTTTGCCTCCCTGTTCGGCGCTGCTGTGGTTGCCTGGGCCTATTCGGGCATCACTTTCGCGAACTTCCTGGCACGCCTGCATGAGGCCATCACGCTGTCGACTGTGCTGTCCGGCATGATCAAGGCGCCGTTCATGGCGCTTGTTATCGGTATCGTTGCGGCCGTCGAAGGCTTAAAAGTGGGTGGTAGTGCTGAGTCGCTCGGTCAGCATGTGACGGCTGCTGTGGTGAAGGCGATCTTCGTGGTCATTCTCATGGACGGGCTTTTTGCCATGTTCTATGCGGCTATCAATTTCTAGGGATCGGACGTGGACGAACAAGTGACGACGACACGAGAAGAGGAGCGGGACATCGTGCTTTCAGCGCGCGACGTCACCGTCGGCTTCGGGTCGAAGATCGTCCTCGACAAGCTGAATCTCGACATCTACCGCGGCGAGATCCTTGGTTTCGTCGGCGCGTCGGGTGCCGGCAAGTCAGTGCTTATGCGCACGGTGTTGCGCCTGCTGCCGCGACAGTCAGGCCAGATCAAGATTCTCGGCCAGGACTTCGATGAACTGAACGAACAGCAGCGCAACTCGCTGGATATGCGTCTCGGCGTTCTCTTTCAGCAGGGCGCGTTGTTCTCGTCGTTGACGGTGAAGGAAAACATCCAGGTGCCGATGCGCGAGTATCTGGACCTTCCGACGTCGCTGATGGACGAGCTCGCGCATCTGAAGATCCGCCTGGTCGGCCTTGCTGCCGACGCCGCCGACAAATACCCGTCGGAGCTCTCGGGCGGCATGATCAAGCGCGCCGCCCTTGCGCGTGCGCTGGCGCTGGATCCGGAACTGGTGTTCCTGGACGAGCCGACATCCGGCCTGGACCCGATCGGTGCTGCCGAGTTCGACGAACTTATCGCCAAGCTTCGCGATACGCTCGGCCTGACCGTCTACATGGTGACCCATGACCTCGACAGCCTGTTTTCGGTTTGCGATCGCATTGCGGTGCTCGGTAAGAAGCGCGTGATGGTGGAGGGGACCGTAGAGGACATGCTGGCCTACGATGATCCGTGGGTTCAGGCCTATTTCAAGGGCAAACGCGCGCGCTCCATCGTGCCGCAGGACAGCCACACCGCCGCCCACGACAGGCCGGCGCAAGATAGCCGCGGGAAATAACCGGAATGGAAACCAAAGCAAATTACACGATTGTCGGCTTTTTCACGGTGCTCGTGATCGCGGCCGCGTTCGGCTTTGTCTACTGGATGGCCGAATACGGTCGGGGCGGCCCGATGGCTGAACTGATCGTACGCATTCCGGGCTCGGCGAACGGGCTCAGCGTCGGCTCTCCGGTGCGTTTCAACGGTATTCAGGTCGGCTCGGTCAAATCGCTTTCGATCGATGCCGACGATCCCCAATTCTCGTTGGCGTTCACCGAAGTACGCGTGGATGCACCAATTTATCCCTCCACAAAGGCCATTCTTGAAATCCAGGGCCTCACAGGCGCGGCCTATATCGAGCTCTCCGGCGGCCGCGTGGGCGACAAGAACATCGTGCAGGAGTCTCTTGCGACCGGGAAGCGCGCGGTGATCGTCGCCGAGCAATCAAGCGTCACGAACCTGCTTGCGACCGCAGACAAGATCCTCGATCGCGCGAATGACGCCGTCGGCCAGGTGCAGGGATTCGTAAAGGATGCACGAGGGCCGCTGACCAAGACCCTGCAGAATGCCGAGACCTTCTCGGACGCACTCGCAAAGAATTCAGGAAACATCGATTCCTTCCTGCAGAGCGTTGGCGATCTGTCCAATACCGTTCGCAAGGTTTCCGGCCGGGTGGATTCCACGCTTGAGGCTGTCGAGGCACTGGTCAAGGCTGTGGACGCCAAGAAGATCGACCATATTCTCGCGAATGCGGAGAAGGTCAGCGACGACGTCGCCAATGCATCCGGCGACCTGAAGGGCGCCATTCAAAAGTTCCAGGAAACGGCTTCGACCTATAACGAGGTCGGCAAGAAGGCCCAGGCAACACTCGACAAGGTCGATACGCTCGTCGCGCAGATCGACCCGGCAAAGGTCAAGGGATCGGTCGACGATATCGCTCAGGCGACAAAGGATGCGCGCGTCGCCGTCGCCTCGATCAAGGATGTGGCGAATACCGTTTCTTCCCACCAGAAGGACATCGACCAGACGATCCAGAACGTGACGCAGATGGCCAGCAAGCTGAACGCCGCTTCGACCCGTGTCGACGGCATCATGGCGAAGCTCGATACATTGCTTGGTTCCGACAGCACACAGTCGCTGTTCACCCAGGCGCGCGATACGCTGGATTCCTTTAAGAAGGTCGCGGACAACCTGAACGCTCGCATCGGCCCGATCGCGGATAATCTGCAGAAATTCTCGAGCGGCGGACTGCGCGACGTACAGTCGCTGATCAACGATACGCGCTCGACCGTTCAGAACTTGAACGACGCGATCAGCAATTTTGACCAAAATCCGCAGCGGCTGATCTTCGGCGGCGACACAGTAAAGCAATTTGACGGCCGGACGCGGCGGTAAGAGGGGAAGTCAGCATATGGCTGTATCGGATTTGTTGGTGCGCCGTTCGTGGCTGTTGAGGACCGCGATCGCCATGCCGCTGCTGGCCGCTGCGCTTGTGGGCTGCGGAACGTCCGCCAAGAACAATACCTATGATCTGTCCGCAACGGCGACCGGCAGCGGGCCATCCGCAAAAGGTCGCCAGATCCTGGTCCAGCTGCCGACGGCGCTCAAGCCGCTGGACAGCGACCAGATCGTGGTCCGGGTGTCTCCGTCAGAGATCCAATATCTGGCCAAGGCGCAGTGGGGCGATAAGCTGCCCCGCATGGTGCAGGCCAAGCTGGTCCAGGCCTACGAGAACTCAGGCAAGCTCACCGGTGTGGGCATTCCGGGGCAGGGGCTTGCGATCGACTATCAGGTCGTAACCGATATCCGTGCGTTCGAGGTGCGTGCCGGCAACGGCAGCCAGGCCGTGGTCGAGATCTCCGCCAAGATCCTCAACGATCGCAATGGTTCCGTGCGCACACAAAAGGTCTTCAGGCAGGCGGTGCCCGCCGGCGGGGGATCAAACGATGGCTACGTGAAGGCGCTCGATCGTGCGTTCTCGGCAGTGGCGAGCCAGATCGTCGACTGGACGCTGCGGTCGATCTAACAGCCAGCGATGCGTAAGTCATGACCTCCACCAGAGGTGGAGGTTTGAAACGCTGCGCTTGAACCGCTAGAAGCGGTTTTGCTATAGGTTAGTAGCTAGTGTTAAACAGGTCGGCAAA
>NZ_JAUDRY010000032.1:53993-109176 GCF_030382195.1 Rhizobium sp. S96 | reverse complement strand
GGAGAAACGCAGGAACTTGACCACTACGACTAACACAAACGATACCTAAAAGCGGGTCACTTCTCGGTGGAAACGCCGGGTCAGCTCTCAATGGGAATCAACATTCGGAAGCCATCGCAGCTGTTCCGAGGTAGGCAATCCCACCAAATTCACTGCGGGCGCTGGGGAAGCAGACGTCTCTGGCAGGCTTGTCGGCCGCGCCGCCGCCGCTACTTTATCCCAAGTACTCACCGACTTAGGGGTCCTAAACCAATGGGAGAAAGCCTTGAAAAGACTGCGACCGTGCTTGTCAGCCAAATGCAGGCAAACACGCGACCACCAGCAAATGGCCACGACTTCCAGCTCGAACCGTATTCTGGACTTTTTGTCTGCGCGCGGTGCGGTAAGGCAAAAACGCACCGTGTTAGAATGCTGGCTTGCGGGGGGGGGGTAACGTTGGCGCGCAGTCAGTCCATAGTGGGAGGATGCTTCAGGCACTCGTCCATAAGTTCGTAGGCACGATCCTTGTCGATCAGGAGGCGCACAGGGCCTTGGTCTGTCGAAATCGATAACATTCCCAGTTCCGGGTTGTCCGAGATCGTCGCTATATGCGCGCGAACAACCTTGGTCGCAACCGGGTCTTTCTTCGTAGTGGGTATTCGGAGCCTTCTGCGGAACATGGTCTGATAATAAATGGTCGTCAACGTAGATTAAGGCGCATCCTAACACGCTCTCTGCGGGCCGTGGGGTGGTTAATTCGCCGCAAGGGCGTACAGTGGGGGGCGAAACAACTGGACAGAGCGCATGCGACGAAACTTCGTTTGGACGTGCGTACTCGTGTGTCTGGCCTGCCTCGGCATCGCCGGGGTGATTTATAACGTTGACCGCGACCCGTGCGCGCAAGAACTTCGTGCGCTTCGGACCGCCCAGGCTCCGCCCGCGAAACCAAGGCCGATTTGGTCTGCGATGGCTGAGGTTCTTGCCTGTCGAGCGGGATGATGGGCATGCATTAAATGGTGCGCTGCACTTAATATTGTTTATTGAAATATAATAAGCGGGCCATATAAAAATTGCTCGTCCGACTGAAGAGCGGAAGGAGAAAAAGGATGAGCGCTGGTGATCGTCAGTTCCCCATTCTCCCCCTCTAGGAGATTCCCGTCTATCTGAAGATCGGTGACGGAGTATCTGAAACCATCGATAGCCCGATGAGGCCCTGATCTACCTTGAAACAAGGTGGCCAGACGAACGAAGCCCCTCTTACGAAAGAGCGAAAAGCGCCTGCAAGCTTGCTGCGGACGGTTACGCCTCGCTCGTAGATGCAAGAGAGGCATTCGTCACCGCAGCGATCGCTGCGTCGATATTGGACTGAGCCCGCCTGCACCATCAAAGCGGCAGCCCGGCTGGAATGTTGGGCTGCCGCTCGCTTGCAAGTTTCCCGATCTGATCCCGGCCTGTTCTCTACGTCGCCACCCTGAGCAGATTTGTCGGACGCTGTGCCAACCACGGTCCGCGTTTTGTTCTGGGCTGACGTGGCTATATTATGGTTCATCGCCTTGGTTCTGGAGCAAGCGCATGGAAACGAAGAGCCCGCGCGAGTTAGCTGCTCGCGCTCTATGTCGATTGAGTGACCTTCCTGAAGACACCAGGATTGAGGGTGTGCCAGCGTGGCGGTTGTTTCTCCCTCACGTTGATGCAGTGCTCCAGGCTGCTCTAAGCCGCGAGGAATATTTTCGACTACGGGACGAGTAGATGCCATCATATTCTGAACGGGCGGTGGGGTGTCGCCAGACGTGATGCGAACGGATGATGGACAACCTCGGAATTCTCCATTTGTCGGGGCGCGGACAGGCAGACGACTTAAAGAGGCTTGTCAGCCGCCAGGATGCCTCTACCTTACGGCTTAGAGTTCGGAAGAAACTCAGCGACTTAGGGCTATTGGAAGATGAGGGAAAGCCCTGGAACGACGGCGGCTGTGCAGGCCAGTCAGAAGCGAGCAATCGGGTATCCACCAGCGGGTAGCCACAATTTCCAGATCGAGCCATGCACCGGACTTCGTGTCTGCACGCAGTGTGGCAGACCGAAAACTCACGGGGTTAAGATGGCACCCTGCGAGGGAGTAAAAGTTGGCTCGCAGTCAGTCCGCAGTGGCGGGATAACCCAGTAGCGTCAGGCACTCTTCCATCAGCTCGTGCGCATGATCCCTGTCGATCAGCCGCGCACAGGGCCTTGGTCCGCCAAGATCGATAATATTCCCAGTTCCGGTTCGTCCGAGATAGTCACTATGCGCGCACGAACAACCTTGGTCGCTGCCGGGGCGGCTTTCGGATCTGGTCTGCGCCTTGTGCGGAACATGGTCCGATAATAACGGGTCGTTAACGCAGATCGAGATGCGTCCCCCACACTAGGAGGGGGAGAGGATGTTCCAATTTCGCAAGCGACAAACGACTTGCTTAGTGGACATTTACGGCGCAGTCTCATCCAGTCGATGGCATTCGAAGCGGGCGCCGTCGCGTAAAGGCTCAATGCCTTCGCCCCAACAAAAGGAGGACTATCATGTCTTCCAACCATGAATATCTTGAGATAGCCGACGTGAAGATGCTTGAACGTGTGCTGGAACGCGCGGGCTACTATGCATCTCTGGTGGATACCAGCGACACACAGTATGCGGCGCAGTTCGTCCTGAAGCTGTTTCAAAGCGGAATTGATTCCGAAGAGGATCTTGTCGATGCCCTCAACGCCCGAGGGAAAAGTGCAGTGGAAGGTGCCACTCCCCGGCAGGTGCGGCTGGAAGCCGTTAATCGATGGGCCGATGAACGTGGCTAGCCTAGCGCCACGAGTGATCCGGAGTAGCTTGTTCATTCTGCTCCTCCGTCCGACCGAAAGACCTTAGCGCTGCAGCTTTCGGCCCCTTTTAAAGACAACGGGACAGCAATACAGCTTACCGGTCAATCTGAGGCGACCAAACGAATGTCTCTTTCTGGCGCACCACAGCACCCTACGTATGTGTCGTCAGTTGGCGATTGCGAAGATGGCGTCAGCACACCCGAACGGCTTACTACTTTTCCGGCAACCCCGCCTTTACTAGGTCGGCGACCTGCATGTCGATGACATCCGGCTTGATATTAAAAGTCATGTCCCGCCAGCGCGCGGCAGTGTACCAGGGCTGCACCGCCAGCACCTTGTCGATCTCCTTGCGAGCGTCGTAGGGTTTTCCCAGATGCACGAAGTTGATTGCACGGAGAAGTGGGATGCCGATGAAGAAATCGGCAGTGCCATCGATCAGCTTCGCCGACTCCCCGTAACGTCCCATATCGGTGAACACGAACGCCTTCATGCTCAGGTAGTAAGGAGCGTTGTTAGGGTCGTTCCTCAATGCAAAGTCAGCCAGCTCGATCGCCTTGTCAGTCATACCATGCCAACGGTAGGCGCTAGAAAGGTCGCCGATCAGAAAGGCGTCCCCCGGTGAAAGCGCCATCACCTCCTGTGCGCTTTGAAGCGATTTGTCGAAGTTGCCCCCGTGGGCGCTGACATAGCTGAAGGACCAAAGGCCGCTCTTTTTCGCATCTGGCCCAAGACTGGGACGCACCAGCGTCTCGTTTAATATCTCTGAAGCCTCACGCCAGTGCTCGTCCGGCGTCGTGTCGTAACCGTAGTTGGCGGCAAGCACATTGTCCCAAGCGAGACCGCACTTCAGCAGCGCGGAATCCGGAAATTTCTTGAGGCCTTCTTCGATGATCTCTCGAGCCTTGAGCAAACTCTGGGGGGTGTATTGCTGGAAATAGAAGTTTGAGCGCAGAAAGTAATCATATTCCTCAAGTTTTGGCGTGTCCTTTTCCCAGACTTTTCGGTATTCACTCTCGTACATCTTGCCGCGTTGGCCGCCGAGCGACGCGACGATGCGTTCCACAATCCGATCCTGAAGGGCAAGAGGATCAGTTCCCTTCTCGTCGAGCTTTTCCGCCCACACATGCTCCCCGGTCTGCGCGTCGGTGAGCTGGCCGGTGATCCGGAGCCTGTCGGAGTCCTTCCATACCCCGCCCTCGATCACATAGGCGACGCCAAGCTCTTTGCCTATGTTGCGAATGTCTGTCTTCTTGTCTTTGTACGGGTAGGTCGCGCTACCGGACAGAACCTTGAGCTCCGATACCCCGGTCAGCATCGAGATCAGATCGTTGGTTATTCCGTCGCTGAAATAGTCTAGTTTGGAATCGCCGCTCATGTTCTGGAACGGTAGAACGGCAATCATCGGCACGCCCGATCGCTCGGTCGTCGTCGATATGCCGGGAATGGTGAGACCGGCCAGCGGCAACGCCCACAATGCTAGGCCGCAAATGACGACGATTGCGAAAGCACCAACCAGAACGTTGGCGGAAGCGCTTTGGCGCTTGGCTGGCTGCCGCCTTGTCGCTCGACAGGCCAATGTCACGCGGTAGCAGTCCACCGGCTCGGAGATGTTCTTGACCTTCTGTGCGCCCATGGATTCGAAACCGAAGGCGAGCTTCTTCTCGACCTCCTTGGCGACCTTTCCGGACACCCAGATGCCGCCAGGCTCGGAGAGCTGCTCAAGACGGGCAGCTATGTTGACGCCTTCGCCGAACCTATCCTGTCCCTCAACGATGACCTCGCCAAGATTCACGCCGATCCGCACCCGAATTTGCTGTTGCTGAGGGACATCTTGATTGCGTTGGGTAAGCGACTGTTGAAGAACGACGGCGCATTCGACAGCCTCGACGACCGAGCTGAACTCCGCCAACAACCCGTCGCCCATCAGCTTGAAGATGGTGCCGTGATGCTTCGCAATGATGGGTTCGAACACCTCCCGCAATCCAGCCTGGAGGCGCTCATGCGTCCCCGTCTCATCGCGCTCCATCATCGCGGAATATCCTACGACATCAGCTGCAAGGATGGCTGCAAGCTTGCGATCCATCGACAATCCTACTGGCCGAAACTTCGGCCCTCCCGACGCTGAGGATTGACCTCAGCGTATCCGTTGTCAACGTCGCGTACGACGGACGAACGCTCCTGCTGACAGTGCGAGACAACAGCTGCTTGACGTCTCCTTTTGGCGGATATCGTTGAAAAACTCGGCCAATTAACTATTCATCGGGCTGTTTCAGCGGTTCTCCGGTGAGGAGGATCGGTTGTCTGTCCCGCACTTTCGCGCAGGGTATCCTTCCTAGCCGCTTTTATGCGGCGATGACGCCGTATGGTGGCCTTGGTGGTCTGAGTTTTGCCAGTCCCCTTAGGTTCTGTGCGGTTGCCGCTCGCATGGCCGAGGCCGTCTTCACCGCGCAGCAGACGCTGGAAGGTTCGATCGCTTTCTACTCCGATCTGAAGGGTCGTCTCTCGAAATATGCCCGCTCTACTGGCGGCCTGAAAATCCTGCCCAGGGTGTTCCCGGTCGTTGGGAGGACCAGGCAGGAGGCCAGTGACAAGTTCGAGCAGTTGCAAAGCCTTTTAGAGCCGTTAGTGGGGTTGGATATGCTCGCTGACCTTGCTGGCGTCGAGGACATCAGGACCATGCCGGTCGACGCATTGATTGCCGACCTCCCGGAAACCGAGGGCGGCAAGAGTCGCAGAGCGCGCTTTCTGGAGCTGGCGGCTCGCGAAAACCTAACATTGCGTCAATTGTATCAGCGCGTGGCCGGGGCCCGTGGGCATTGGCAGGTTGTTGGCTCCGCTCGGACTTTGCGGAACTTGTCGTACCGGAGTTGCACATCACGTGGCACTCCTCTCACTTCTGGTTCGGTATCCAAGCGCGATACAGCGCCTAGACAGCTTCGCTAGTACTCCACACCAAACGGGGGAATGCGCTAGCAGCTAGATGCTTTTGTGGCCGAGCGTGAGAGGGAAACACCAGCTGCCGCTCGGTGAGCCGCCATCCTTTAAGCCAATTCGTAACGTCGTTTGCTGTCACCAGAAGAACGTCTTGATCGAAGCCGACGAGTCTCGAGTGGGCAATCGCCATTTGGCAGAACATCGAAGCGTAGCTCCAGAGCCGCTCTTCCGTTGAGCGAGGAGGGGACGCCACCGATAACAATGCTCTTCTAGACACGACGACAACCCCGGCGCGCCCCTCCATGCGAAACTCGATCCGGCCGGATCGCTCACGCGCATCGAGTGCGACATGAACGATAACTGGAGCCATCTTATCTTTCGGCATCGCACCTTCCTTCCCCAGATCGAAATAGTCTGCTCATTTGGTGATCGACGCTCATTGACCGGCGCAAGTGCTGAAAGTCCCGCGGGTGCTTTCGCCCCGCATTCCGGATCATTGACCGTTGTGTGGGTCGGACTCAATCTTGGGTAGATCGTCGTCCCTGAGGCCCTTTTTGAAGGCCTTGATCCCGTGTGCGACATCGCCCATTAGTTCAGGCACCTTTCCCTTTCCGAAAAAGAGCAGGATCACTGCGAGTACGATGATCCAGTGCCAAGCGCTGAAGCTTCCCATGTATTTCTCCTTTAATAGAACGTGCGTACACTAGCGGCAGCGGGCAAATTCTCGTTTGTTCGAGATCAAGCAGAAACAAAGTCAGCAGGGATTTCCTCACTGGTCGTCCCGGTTTCTGAGGCCTTCCAGAGGGATCCCGCCGGTCTGCGACGGGCGCGACCCCTCGGGCCGTGATTTCCACCTCGGGCGCAGGTGCGGCACGACGATATGAAGCCTCCTAGTCAATTTTCGAGCATCGATTTCGATGGAAGCCGGCGCTTTTCCTGAAGATTCTCTTGGGCGGAGAGCCGGAGGTCGTCTGATGCGACTGCGGATGTAAAGGGGCTCGTGTCGCTATGAGATATGTCTCCAAAGTAGTCTGTGCCTCGCCTCCCAAGGACGCGCCAGAACTTACGAGCTCCAAGATATCCGTATGAAGATCTTGGTCGCGCGAGAGTCTCAACTTTCCACTCCCATAGTCCACTCTGGCGCCTTTTCCGGAATGCTGCGGAGGTCGCACCTGTTGAAGGTGAAGACGCGGAGTAGCTGAGAGCCCAGTCTGGCCTGCTCGGCCAGATCATCGAAGAGCAACGCGGCTTCCTCCAGTTCGCCGATGTCCGTGGCGGCGCCGAACTGGTCAAACTCCTGAAGCAGTTCCAGAAGAGTTTGCGCCTTGGCTCTCTGCCGGATCGCCGCTGCAAAGATATCCGTTGCTACGGCCGCCCGCTCGACCGGAGCGAGATTGGTGAGAACCTCACCCACGACCGTCGCGCAGCCGCAGTCCATTTCAGGCTTTTTTGCGAAAGCCTTGATCTGCCGTAGCGCCGACAGCCCCATTTTTCTGCTTCTAGGCATTTCCCTCACTCTCGTCATCGTTGGTGTTCCTGGGAGTTTTTCAGCCTCGATATCCATTCCGCTCCAGAACGGGCGTGGTGAAAGCCGTTCGAGAGCGGTGCCGCAGGATAGATGCCCCTCAATGAAGCCTCGGCTTCCTCGGAGTGGATTTTCCTCCGACTAAGTTCTGCAAAGACTTCAGCTACACTCGCCATGTCGCAGTCCTGCGGGGAAAGTCGTAGCGACGTGATGCCGAGCGACAAAAGGTCCTCGGGTTCTTCCAGCAAAGCTTGGCACGCGTGCGACACCGTTTGTACGCCGTTCAGAGCGAGGAACGGTTGGCCGGAGAGCGTGTTGACCGCGAGGCCATCGGGCTCCTCCTGGCACACGAACTGGCAGTTGTCTTTCGTCTTCCCCTTGGAACGCGCGTGCGCGCAGCGAGCGGAGATGGCAAGAGGAATTCGCCCGAATGCGAAGAGTTCGAACTCCGGTCCGGGGCAGGCCCTTGTAATCTCCACGATGGAGGTTGCTGGGATCTCGGGCGGAAGACATATAGATGTCGCGCCGTGTCGGGCGAGAAGCCGGGCGGTGGCACCATTGTATACATTTACGAACGGGCCAATCGCATGTGGTCGTCCCTTCAGGAGTTGAAGCGCCGACAGGTCGTTTGCTTCTACCAGGTGGAGGTCGTCGCCAGCCATTGTTCGTTGGTACTTCGCCTCGCGATCAAGCGTGACGAGAGCGAGCGTAGAGTACCGCACGGTTTTGCCTGCCGCCTCCAGGCGTTCAACGACGCCGGCCATCTCGCCTTCCATGAAATGGAGCCGCTTCGAGCAAATCGTCTCCCCGAGAACGACGACGTCCACAGGCGCCTCGTCAGCGATCCTGTAGTAGAAGTCGCGCCATTTTTCCGTCCGCCATAGGTAGAGCAGCGGTCCGAGCGTCAGTCGAAATCTATCTGGCATCGTCATCTCCAGCGCTTCTCGTAGGCGCCGCGCGTGGTCTGCTGCCCCTCGCTCAACGTGCGAAGACGTTCCATTAGCCGAACTCGCTCCGCCGGAGCGGCGTTCAACGTCGCCCTCAGGGTCGACACAACTTCGGCAATGTAGGCCTTTCCACGCTGGCGGCCTTCAACCTTCAGCGCCTTGACGCCCGCGGCTCGAAGCTCGTCAAGCTGATCCATCACGTCAAGCGACACGGGATCTTCGAAGGCGTAGGTTTTACTATCGCCGATCTCGAAACGGCCCTTGCAAAGCGTCGGATAGCCCGTCGCTTCGCCCGCCTCGAAACGGTTGATGGTAAAGCCTCCAAGGTCGGAAACCATGTCGGTCCCAGATTGTCTGTAGCGGACGTGGCTTGCTGGCGAGCAGACGCCGTTCATGTTCGGGGACTTTCCGGTCGCGTAGGACGAGAGCGAACACCGGCCTTCCGCCATGACGCAAAGTCCGCCGAAGACGAAAACCTCCAGTTCGCAAGCCGCGCGGCGGGCGATTTTGGCAATGTCGTCGATCGTCAGGGTCCTGGGGAGCACCACGCGAGCGGCGCCGAAGCTCTCCACGAGATAGGCCAATGCGTCTGGATTTGAGGCCGACGCCTGTACCGAAATATGAAGCCGTTGGCGCGGGTGATGTTCGGCGACATGCGCCATCAGACCGAAGTCGGCAACGATCAGGGCGTCGGCTCCTGCCTCTGTCGCCTCCGCGGCGCGCTGGTACCAAAGGTCTTCCTTCCCGGCCGTCATAAACGTGTTCAAGGCGACGAAAGTCTTGACGTTGCGTGAGCGCCCGTATGCGATCGATGCGCGAAGCTCGGAGACGTCGAAGTTCAAGCCCGGAAAGTTCCGAGCGTTCGTTTCGTCACGGAAGCCGCAGTAGACGGCGTCCGCACCAGCGTCGACGGCTTCACGGTAGGAGGCAGGAGTTCCTGCTGGGCAGATCAGTTCCATTGCAGACCCTGCGATCTGAGTGCGTCACGCCTCATCCCTTCCAGCGCCATGGCAGCCAGCCCGCGCATCGGGCCCGTCAGCTCGGTGATGGATTTAACGAGATCGATCTCGCTGTCGTCGAGAGCATTGCGAAGGGCCAGCACGGCTTCCATGTCACCGGACACAAGGAGTCTGCGCGCGAAGAACAGGGCATCCCCGTCGACACGCCCCTCGGCAAGAGCGAGCATGAGTACCAAGGGGCCCGTAATCGTGGCATCGGCCTTCGTTGCGCTTCCTCCCCGCGACGTTGCAAGCGTACGTTCGTTGGGCTGAATTGAGAAAGAGAACGGAAAGTCCGTAGGAACGAATGCAAAGCGAGCGCCTCCATAATCACCAAGGCGGTCGAAAAGCTTCGGGTGGACACGAAGGACTTGCTTCAGGAGAAGATCGGCGATCCGCGCCGCGATAGGCAGCGGAACAAACCGAGCAGTTCCCAGCAAGCGAGATGGAGCAAACATCGGGGCCTCTTAAATTTGACGGGCCATCTTAGTTTCGTCCGCCGGTATGCTGTTTGATCCCGAACAAAGACGGGGACGGATTTGCAATGCCATTGCTGGCCGATGCTCAAAGACAACAGAAACATTCAACGACATGCCGACCTACAGAGTTTTCTCTCAGATCTCGCGACCCGAGGACTGCTGGTCGAGGTTGAAGAGCCCGTCTCGCTCGTTCACGAGGTCACGGCGCTTCATCGGACTGTCTTGCTCGAAGGCGGCCCAGCGCTGATGCTGAAGCGACCTGTCGATGTGGAAGGACGCATCTCCAATATCCCGGTGGTCGTCAATCTTTTCGGGACGAGGGAGCGGATCGAACTCGGCTTGGGGCTTGGTCCTGGTGGGTTATCACGTCTTGCGGAAGATCTTGCGGAACTGCAGCGGCCGACACCTCCGAGATCGCTTTGCGACGCCTGGGGCAAGCTTCCTCTTCTCAAGGCCGCTGCGTCGATGCGGCCGCGGTATTCAAGGAAGGCTCCGTGCCAGGAGGTCATCCTTCAAGGCGACGAGATCGATCTTGGGCGCCTACCCATTCAATGGTGCTGGCCCGGAGAGCCGGCGCCGCTCGTCACATGGCCGCTCGTCATAACCTGCAGCCCGGACGACCCCGACGACGTCAACGTCGGCATCTACCGTATGCAATTGCTTGACCATCGATCCCTCATTGTTCGCTGGCTGGCCCATCGCGGGGGCGCGAAGCACTTCAGGCAGTGGCAGCGGAAGGGGCTGGACATGCCGGTGGCGGTCGTCATCGGGGTGGATCCAGCGACGATCCTGGCGGGAGTCATTCCGCTTCCCGAGGGGATGAGCGAGCTGAATTTCTCGGGTCTGCTCCGCGGTTCAAGAACGCAAGTGACGCGGTGCAAAACGCACGCACTCAATGTGCCATCGAACGCTGAGATTGTTCTGGAAGGCTACGTCTCGAAGGATGCGACCGCGCCCGAGGGGCCGTATGGAGACCACACGGGCTACTATAACTCGGTCGAATCCTTCCCTGTGGTTCGCTTGAGTGCGATGACCAGCAGGCGTGCGCCCGTCTATCTAACTACGTATACGGGACGGCCACCGGACGAGCCGTCCGTCCTCGGAGAGGCGATGACCGAACTTTTCGTTCCGATCGCGAAACGGCAGTTTCCGGAGATCACCGACATTTGGCTTCCCCCGGAAGCCTGCTCCTATCGTGCGGCAGTCGTTGCTATCGACAAGCGATATCCGGGGCAGGCTCGTAGGGTGATGATGGGTCTGTGGTCGATGCTTCCGCAGTTCAACTATACGAAGCTAGTGATCGTCGTTGATTCCAGCATCTCCGTCCGCCGCTGGGACGACGTGCTGTGGGCAATCTCCACCCGTTTCGACGCGGGGCGCGATCTCGTAGTTCTCGAGAACACACCGATCGATTACCTCGACTTTGCATCGCCCAGAGCCGGACTTGGAACCAAGATGGGGATCGACGCGACGAACAAAATCGGCGGCGAAACCGAACGGGAATGGGGATTGGAACTTCATATGCCTGAAGAGCTGTCGCGGCGGGCGACCGAAATCTGGGAAAGGACGAGGCATGCATTCGCACGCTGACGGCCACGACGTCGTCGTGGGGGTGAGTGGTGCATCCGGCGCGGCTCTCGCCGTTGCTGTGGTGGATCGTCTAACGGCCGCCGGTATTAGGGTCCACATCGTCGTCACCGACGCCGCGAAGCGGACATTGGCACACGAGGCTGGGTCGGAGGCACACGGACGGCTGCTGCTCAAGGCATACCGTTGCTACGACGACCATGATATCGGCGCGGCAATCGCAAGCGGGTCGTTTCCCGTCGCCGGGATGATAGTGGCTCCATGCTCCATGAAGACGCTCGCGGCCGTAGCGACTGGCCTTTCGGAAAACCTCCTTGCTCGTGCCGCAGACGTCCAACTCAAGGAGCGCCGCCGCCTCGTGCTGCTCACGCGCGAGACGCCCCTTCACCTAGGCCACCTCAGGAACATGACGACCGTAACCGAGATGGGGGCGATCGTGATGCCGCCGGTACCTGCCTTCTACAATCGACCGAAGTTCGTCGAGGATATCATCGATCACCTAGCTGCTCGAGCGATCGATCTCCTTGGCTTGTCCCTGCCTCACCAGTCTCGGGCATGGAACGGAGAAGCGTCCTTTGATCAGCCGAAGATCGCGATTGGATCGGCACCGAAGAGCATCGCGTGACCACCTCCGAGCAGGAGCCAGCAGGCCAAGGCGGCGGTGACAGCGAAAGCGACGACCATGGCTCCGTCAATCGCAAGGCGGTGTCCCTTGGCCAATGCCGCGAATGGGATGATCCCCGTACTTTGCGAAAGAGCCGACCAGCGATCGCCTAAGCGTCGCCGGGCACGCTTTTCTGTCATAGGGATCGCCCCGAGAGCAAACAGAGCGAAGCCGCCGAACAGCAACAGGGACCGGAGATCTCCGTTTGCCACGATGTGCCCGGACGCCCAAATGGCAAAGCCCCAAAGGACCGGGTGTCTCGTTATGCGCGCAACCGCTCCAACTTCGTCGGAAGAACGGATAGTGATTGACAATGGGTTCCTGCTTAGGAGCCCTGCGACTACGAGAAAGCCTCCGAACGGTGCAAGGACAAAAGTCACGGCGGCTTGCCATGGCCGGAGATCCCAAAGCGGAATGTAGTCGAGGGAGAGCGCGGCTGAGAACAGCCACACGAGCGCGGCGACGGACGCTGCGGAATAGCCGACAAGGTACGCAGGCCGTCCAAGGCGGCCAATGATACCCGCACGCAGTGCCGGCAGCGCTGGGATTGAGTGTAGTAACAGGAAAGTTGCGAAGGCAGAGAGAAACGAGATCATTGAGGACTCCTTGGAGCTCCACCTAGCATCATCAGTAGATATGCAGTTTGATCGTCGTCAATTATCCCGCATCATGGAAGCCACGGGGTCGCACGAAGGGTCGGCTTGGTCTTCGCACGACGAAACGCCAGTCTTAGCTTCTTTGCGCCAGCGCAAAGAACGAACTCTTTCCCTTCTCTAAATATGATTTCATCACTCATCTTTAGGGGTTACTATTATGCTGCGCGTTCGTTCTCTCTGCCTTGCACCTGTCGCTCTTGCTGCCGTGCCGCTTGTCCTACATGCCGCAGAGTATCCGATAGGCGCACCTCAGGTAGCGGGGGGCATGGAAGTCGCCGCGGTGTACCTGCAGCCGATCGAGATGGACCCGCCCGGTATGATGCGGCCGGCAGCGGAATCCGACGTTCATCTCGAGGCGGACATTCACGCGACGAGTGAGAACGCGAACGGCTTTGCGGAAGGAGACTGGGTTCCCAACCTTCACGTCGAATACAAGCTGAAGAACCTCGACAACGGCGCTGAAGAGGTTGGCGCTCTCGAACCAATGGTTGCGAGCGATGGCCCGCACTACGGTGACAACGTCAAACTGTCGGGTCCCGGTCGCTACGTGGTCGAGATCACAGTTCACCCCGGCGGTCATGGCATGATGAGCTTTGGCCGACACGTCGACAAGGAAACCGGCGTTGCCCCATGGCCCGATGAATTTTCTCTCAACTACGACTTCGTTTTCGCGGGGGTTGGAAAGAAGGGTGGCTACTGATGCGCGCCGCCACGCCACTGACCGTCCTGTCATTGCTTTTTGCCTGCCTGGCATCCCCGGCGGTTGCTGAGGACGAAGACCCTGTTTACGCCGTGCACTTCAGCAATGGCGTGATATCTCCGTCTATCCTCGAAGTTCCTGCAGATACGCGGTTCAAGATCGAGCTTTACAACGACGGCTCGACGCCGATTGAGTTCGAGAGCATTCCCCTCCGAAAGGAAAAGGTGCTTGCTCCGGGAGCATCGAGCTTTCTCGTCTTCCGCTCGTTGCAAGCTGGCGACTACGCCTTCTTCGACGATTTCCACCTCGACATGCCGCCGGCCAGGCTGATCGCAAAATGACATCCCAAACCCTTCTTGAATCCTTCAGGATCGCCTCCGTCGTGTGGCGCGAATCCTTTGAAGCGCTGCTCGTTATCGCCATCCTACAGGCGTGGACGGTGCACGAGAACGTGGAGATCCGGCGGCGGGCAGCCAGGTCGATTACCGGCGGCGCGGCGATCGGAATGCTGGCCGCCGTCGGACTTGCCTATTTGATGGGCGAGGCTTCCGATTTTCTCAGCGGAGACCGCGAAGATGTCCTTCAACTCGTTCTGGCTGCGACGGCGTCCGTGCTTATGCTCCGCATGGTGTTCTGGATGCGAGGCTCGGCACGCGGAGCTTCAAGGGACATGAAATCACGCGCCGCGGGACTGGGCAGGACCGGCAACTGGACCGCCCTCGGCCTGCTCGCCGCACTTGCGGTCGCTAGAGAAGGCGCCGAGACTGTGGTCTTTCTGTTCGGGATGCTGTCCGGGTCGAGTCTGGAAAGCGCAGGTCTCATCGCTGGATCCGGCGCATTGGGGCTGGCGGCGGCGCTCATCACCCTGTTGGCCTTCCGGTCAGGTGCCTCCGCTTTTTCCAAAAAGGCAGTTTCGACATTCAGCCAGGTTCTGCTCTTGGTACTGGGAAGCGGCTTGTTGATGACCGCGGTGGACAAAGCCGTTTCACTTGATTTCGTCTCAACGATGACCTCTCCCCTGTGGGATACAGGCTGGCTCCTGGACGATGCGACCGGGCCCGGCGCGTTCATATCAGGGCTAACTGGCTACCGTGCCCGGCCTGAACTCCTTCCTCTGCTTGCTTTGGGCGTCTACTGGACGATGGCCTTGTTGGCATATGCTTCGCCCCTCGGTGACAAGGCCCACGCATGACCGCGGCGCGAAGTTTCAGGGGGAGGTTCGTCAGCGGATTGGGCGACGCCCTCCTGAGGCATCAGTCCGGGATCCGCCGAATGCAGTGGGTGATGGTCGCCGCCTACGTTGCGCTGCTCGTTGCTCCACTGACGCTTCCGCTGCCCGGAAGCAGCGACTACATCTGGAACAACCTGGCGCGTTTTGTCCAGTTTGTCTTCTGGGGTGTCTGGTGGCCTTTTGTCATCTTGGGAACGGCCCTGGTAGGTAGGTTTTGGTGCGGTCTGCTCTGCCCAGAAGGAGCGCTGTCGGAAATCGCAAGCGAGCGGGGAGCGGGCAGGGCGATTCCAAGCTGGATGAAATGGTCGGGGTGGCCGGTGGTTGCATTCATTTCGACGACTATCTACGGGCAGCTCACAAGCATCTACCAATATCCCAAACCTGCCGCTCTCCTATTGGGCGGATCGACGCTCGTGGCGATGGCAGTCGGAGCGCGCTATGGAAAGGCAAAACGGGTGTGGTGCAGGTTTCTGTGCCCGGTCAGCGGGGTCTTCGGCACCGTTTCGAAGATCGCCCCCTTGCATTTTCGGGTCGAGCCGGACGCCTGGAAGCGCTCGTCGAACGCAGACGCCGCTGGCGTGAACTGCGCGCCGCTCATCCCAATCAAGACCATGCAGGGGAGTTCGGCCTGCCATATGTGCGGACGCTGCAGTGGGCATCGAGGCGCGATCCGGCTCGCATGGCGCAAGCCGGCGGCGGACATTGTGTTCGGCTCCGGGAGGATGGCCGCTCGCTGGGACACCATCCTGATCGTGCCAGTACTTCTCGGACTGGTCCCCGCAGCCCTTCACTGGACAGCCAGTGACGCATTCCAAATCATCAGAATATGGCTGGTGGAACGGTGCGTCGACGTGGGCCTGACGTGGCCATTGTCGCTCCGACTCCCCTGGTGGATGCTCACCGACTATCCATCGGTCAACGACGTGATGAACGTCGTCGATGCCGCCAGCCTGCTGGGGCTTGTTGCTTTCGGAGCATTCATTTCTTCTATCCTGTTTTTGCTCCCGCTTGTGGCGGCGGCGGCAATCCTCCGCCGGACGGGCAAGCTCATCCATCACCTTGCCCAAGCGCTTATTCCGCTCGCGAGCTCTTCGCTATTTTGCGGCCTCCTCGCACTTACGACAAGTCAGCTCCGATCCGACGGCATCAACCTGCCCGGCGTCGACGCCGCTCGGGGAGCGCTAGTCATTCTCGCGGGGCTTTGGTCGGTGGAATTATTCTTCAGGATTTCGAGCGTCTACTGCAGGTCCCTACAACAGCGCATTGTGGCGACCGCACTTGTCGCAATAGCAATTGTCGTATTCTGCACAGCTTGGCTGCTTATGTTCTTAGGAACCTAATCGGGTTTAAGGCAGTCGGATCTTTCCGGCTGGCCTTCGGTCAATAGGCAATTTGTTCGCCACTGATTGAGCGGTGACAGGCGATGCCGCTCGACGCGATTTCTTGATTTCGATGATGAACGGCTTCTTCTTTTGCATGGTTTCTTTCTCTTCGAGATTATCCAGGGTTAGGCGGATGGGCGGGTAATGACGAATGCGGCGCATGCACTCAGTACCGCGGCAACGATTGCGAGCGGTAACGGGCCAGGGTCCAGCCACACCAGAACGCAAAGACTGCACGTCATTGCGACGACCGCTGATATCTTCGCACTTTGATTTATGGCCCTGCGATCGCGCCACGCCCTCACTGAAGGGCCTAAGGCAGGATGATCGACAAGCCAGGATTCGAACGTCGGCGAGACACGGGCGAATATGGCTGCTGAAAGGAGAAGGAACGGCGTCGTAGGCACGAGCGGGAGGAAGACGCCCACCACGCCGAACGCGATCGAGGTCCAAGCAATCGTCAATAGCAGTATTCGCATTGTCATCTCCAGCGTTACGCGGATCTTAGAGCTTCACAGCATCCACCTCTTTGATGCTGGTCAAAGACGATGCCGCGGACCGGTTTAGTGTGATCGGAACCAATTTTGATGGAGGTTGCAATGCTACCGAAGTTCGTTACAGCGTTTTTGAAATCGTCGGGCAACCAAGGCGTCGTGGTCATGGAACATGACGGGACACACCGCGTAATTGTCGTCGATCAGGAGGCGCTTCGTGAGATGTCCAACCCGCCTCGGGCCGATGAGACCCGACTTCAACAGAGCATTGGCGCGATTTGCGAAATCGCGACGACAAAGATTCTGAGAGGTGGTCGGTCTCCTCACTCGCGGATCGCGGTTTCCGCGTCCGACGTGGCGGCGTGGAAGCTTGATCAGTCGAAACTGCACTGAAGCACAGTCGCATTGAGGCGCGGAAGATCGATAGCACTCAACGTCGTTGGGGGCAGGATCAAATCCGCGTCCTGTTTGATGCATCGGGCGAACCTCCAGGCGGCTTATAACCTCCGATAAGATGGTGATCGGCTATTATGTCTTCTCGGGGCACGGAGTGCTCAATCTCTACAATTCCGGTGGTCGAGTAGCCTACATGCCGCCCAGCGGGAAAACGCAGAGCATCTTCCTTTCCAACGGCAGCGGATGGTGAGGAACGATCGGTTCGCTCAATGGTCAATGTGATCGGAATGACGAAAGCGTGCATTTTGCGGTTTGTTGCCGATAAATAGGATCTAGCACGCTAATCTCCGGCGTTATGGAACAGTTGACACAGACCTTATTGCAGTCCGATGACCCCCAGGCGTCTTGCAAGCATCGAGATGATCCTTCCAAACGACTTCGCGGATGCGGTGAGCAAGCGATGCCGTCTAATCAAAGGATGTCAGAAAGCGTCCTCGTCGCGAGATGATGGATATATGCTGACGCCGCCTCATCCTGTACCCGCCGCCAGCCGACCAGGACCTCGTCCCAGACCTGATTTGTCGTGCGGGAAGTGCCCAAACAATCGACAACGGCGCCGAGATCTATTGCCTCGGGAGCCAAGGCGAGCGTCAGGCCGCCTCGTCTCCCCCTCAAGCTGTGCAGGAAGCCACTTTTAACAAGCCGGTTTGCAGCCTTAGCGACATGGGCATGGGATGCGGCACAGGTCTCGGCCGTCTCCCGAATTGTCACCTTGTTTGGAGATCGATCCGCGGCCAGCACCAAGAGTCGAATTCCGAGATCCAGCAGCATGGACATATCCGTCAGTCCAGCTCCCCTTCTGCGAGCTTCAAAAGTCGCGGCGGGTCGGTGACGGTGAGCTTCTGACGCCCGCCCTCGACGATGCCTTTCGATTCCCAGGCGCTGAGGATTCGCGATACCGTATGAAGGGTGGTGCCGGTCATTTCGGCAATGTCCTGTCGCGATATCGGAAAGTCGATCCGGATCCCTTCCTGAACGGCTTTTCCCGCCTGCTTCGAAAGGCGCAGAACGGCGTGAGCGACGCGCTTCTCGACTTCTTCCGTGGACATCTCGCGAATGCGGGTATGTGCCTCTTCGAGGCGCTGTCCTATTGTCTGCATCGCGGTCATCGCCAATCGGGGGTTCTGTTCGACGAACCGCGACCACATTTCCGTAGGCCAGCCGATGATCAGGCTTTCGGCCGCTGCTCGGGCTGTACCAGGGTAGTCGTCTCGACGCAGAGCCATTGCGAAACCGAACAGATCACCGGGATGCACCATCCGCACGATTATCTGCTGTCCGTCCTGGGTGACCTGGGTGACCTTCAACCTCCCATGGATCAATAGAAAGAATGACTTGGCGTTTCCACCTTGTTCGAAGACGGCGTCGCCTTGAGGGACCCTCCGAGGTGTCGCGTGTTCGAGCATCGAATCCAAATCAGGATCCGTCATGCGCTCGAAGAGCGGCAACGACTTCAGTACTGCGCGGTCAACCTTCATTGGTGCCAGTCTCCATCTGCGCCTCTTTCGGCCGGCCGACGAGATCGGCCACGGCTCTTCTTGCGAAGTCCGTAACGCTTTCGATGAGCGTCGGGTCACGGACAAGCCGGAATCCCAGATTATCCGGTGGCGCGCCAACCGAGCATCCGCCCCCCTTGGGATTGCGAACGAAATTGCTCATAGGTGCGCGGTGTTTTCCGGAAGCAATGAAGATGCCGCAGTCCACACTAGACGGCTTTTCCTTGATTGCACCTTGATCAAGATCAACTCGAGTATTGCAGGTCGATGTCCACTCCCAAATATTGCCGCCAAAGTCGACGAGACCGGTCTTACTGACGCCGAACGAGCCTCGCGGCTGCGGACGCGGGTTCACCGAGGCCGCCCGACGGGCTTCTCGTTCGTAGTCGGCGAGCCAACGGACCGCGGGGTTCTTCTCGTCGTCGGCAACTCCGAGAGCGTCGTCCGGGAAGCGGTCGTCGGCAGCGTACGCGAGTTCAAAGTCCGTAGGCAACCTCCAGGTTTGCCCAGTCCGGTTCGATAGCCAGGCGGCGTATCGAACCGCGTCGTCGTGGCTAACGCCCGTCAAAGGCATTTCGGCCGCTGCTCCGCCTTCCGGCTCGTCGGCAGGGATACAGGCGCCTTCATCGACGCAACGACGATATTCGCCGCGCGTGGTCTGGAACTTCATGATTTTCAGTGGCGTCTGGATGTCGATATTCTTGAGAGGCGCGTCCAACGCCAAACCCTTGCGGAAGTATTCCGCCGAGTCCCGATAGGCGAATGTTCTGGGTGTCACCACGACCGATTCCGGCTCATCAAGCGGAGGAGCCGCGGTCTTGAACGAGACCCATCCAGCCTCGACCGCAACCGCTCCCGACAGCACCATGAGCAGGGCCAGCGGAATGGCGATCGAAATGCCCGAAATCTTGTCAGTTCCAGCCGTACCGGTCATGCTTCAAACGCAGTGCGCGCCTCTCGTCAAAAACAGGTTGGTGCGCGGTTTGCACCGCGCACCACACCACTTCATGTCAGGTGCCCGACGGCGCTCTGACCGACGTCATGAGATCGTCGTTCCAGTCGCCGGTGACCTTGAAGTGGGCCGCCGCTCCCAGCTCGAATGCCTCGATAAGGTTATGGTTGACGTAGGCGTAGATACCGGGCTGCGCGAAGGTGTAGATCGCAGCCCCGGCCGTGCCGCCCGGAATGAACCAAGTTTCCTGGTCGACGTCCGGCACGTTGGCGAACTTGCCGGTCGCCCACACGTATTCCCCGTGGCCACCGATCAGATGGGGACGAGTGTCTCGATTGGCTTGCGAATGGATGACCAACACAGTTTCGCCGACCTTGGCGGTCATGGCGTTTTCTCCGGTCAGGGCGCCGACCGCACCGTTGAAGACGATGTGCGTGGGAACGAGCTTCTTCATGACCTCGACGGTATCTTCATACGCCTCGCCGGGGCTGTCGTACTTCTTAAATTTCCCCTTCTCGTCGCGAGGAATGTAGAAGTCCTGCTCGCCGACGTAGTAGACCTTGTCGTAGACGAGCGGCTTGCCATGGCCGTCGGTCAGGCCTTCGCGAGGCAGGACCATGATGGCGCCGTTCATGCCCGACGTCACGTGCCATGGGACCATTCCGGGAGGTGCGCAATGATAGACGAACACGCCGGCCTTGGTCGCCTTGAAGCGTAGCACAGTGTTTTCGCCGGGGTTGATCACTGTCAGCGCACCGCCGCCAAGGCCGCCGGTGGCGGCGTGGAAGTCGATGTTGTGCTGCATGGTATTGGTTTCGGGATTGATGAGGGTAAGCTCGACGTAGTCGTCCTGATGAACCACCATCAACGGCCCTGGAACCGATCCGTCGAAAGTCATAGCGTTGACCTCGGTCCCGTCCTTGTCCAGCACCATCTTCTGTTCCTTGATGGTGAGCGTGAACTCTTTGATCTTCGGGCCGCCCTTGGCCTTTTGATCATGGACGTGGACAAAAGGCGGCTTCACCAGTTCGACCTTCTCGCGAGGGAGCTTCGAAATGTCGACCGGCGGCTTCTTGGCACCTTTTGGAGCGGTGTGGTCGTCTTCCGCATGAGCAGCGGTGCCAGCGACCAGGATGGGCGTCAGTGCGCCTGCCACGGCTGCGCCAGTCAGCATTGTGCGTCGGGTCATCTGAAGAGTATTGTTCATTTCCCTATCTCCTATAGTCGAGAGCGAGCGAACCCCGCCCGGTCGAAGAGGAGAGTAGTAAAACGCGTGGGAAGCTCTTTGAGTTGGAGCAAACTTGCTGTTTGCTGCAGCGCAAAGTGACCGGCCGGCTATTTGCGTAATCTCAACGACCTGTGCCGCAAATAACGGCATTACTGCATGATCAACTTCGGAGACACGATCATGCAGAACAAAAAGAATGACAGCGCCAACGCTCCCCGCGGAATGTCTCGTGAAGGCCTCGTCATCTTCTCTTACGGCTTCAGGCCATTCTTTCTGGCCGCCGCGATCTGGGCGATCATCAGCATCGACATATGGGCTGCCTTCCTGACCCTCGGACTACCGGTCGCGACAGACTACGGCCCACTCTACTGGCACGCGCATGAAATGCTGTTTGGCTTCGCACCCGCGATTTTGGCAGGCTTTCTCCTTACTGCCATTCCCAATTGGACGGGACGTCTACCTATCGCTGGCCGGCCCCTCATGTGCCTGTTCGCGCTCTGGTCTTTAGGTCGCATCGCGATGCTCTGCTCCGGGGTGATCGGCGTCGCGCCGACCGCGGCGATTGACGCGCTCTTTCTGCCTGCGATGTTGGTCTTGTCCGCCCGAGAAGTGGTGGCGGGTAAGAAATGGAAAGACCTCAAGGTGGTTGCTGGACTCGTCGTGCTTTCTGCCGCCAACATTCTGTTTCATATTCAGGCGATCGTCGGCAATGGCCCGGATGTCTCCATCCGGCTTGGATTGGGCGCCTACGTTCTGCTAGTCACGATAGTGGGCGGCCGGATCCTTCCCAGTTTCACTCGGAACTGGATAAACCAGTTCGGCCGAACGGACTTTCCGGTTCCCTACAATCGTTTTGACGCGACGAGCATCATCATGGGCGCGATATCACTTGCGATCTGGTCGTTCGCACCTGAGTCTTTCGTAAGCGGCGCGCTCGGGTTACTTGCCGCCGGGCTTAACATGGCACGACTTGTGCGCTGGCGCGGTTGGACGACATGGCCTGAGCCAATCGTCTTCATCCTGCACGCCGCGTTCGCATTCGTTCCACTTGGCTTTGCCGCAATCGCTCTTGAGGCGGTGGGACTGCCTGAGCTTGTAGTCCTTCATGTCTTCGCGATCGGCGGCGTGTCGTTGATGATGCTGGCAGTGATGACGCGCGCTAGCCGCGGCCACACAGGGCGAAAGCTGAAGGCAGGTCTGATAACAAACGTATCCTACTTTTTGCTCGCAGCGGTCGCTCTCGTGAGACCCACGGCCGAACTTCTTCCGGGCTACGGCGGCGTTATCGTGTTGCTCGCGGCAATCGGTTGGACTGCGGCGTTCGGCCTGTTCGTCTACGAGCATACCGGGATGCTCTGCATGGGGCGGAAGCCGCTGACAATCCGCGGAAGCTGATCTGGGTCTTCATCAGGGATGGTTGAAGCGCGGCTGACACTCTCGTGAAACGATTCCCACAGCAGGCCCTGCGTTAGCGATTGTGGCGCTGGGCTTTAGCCTTGAGCCATTTCGGTCACGTATGGTGATGGCTCGTTCAGATCGGAGATGTGCGTCACCAGCGTTGTTTGCCGGTTGTTTTGAGTTGCTCGACGATCCGGTCGGCCATCCCTGCGCAACGCGCGCCATCAAACGGGAAGATCGAGGAGAATGAGCCGGAGAGCTGTTTCTCGATCGCAAGCCGCATCATGTTCCTGGCGCGATGCAGCCGCGTCTTGGCTGTGGCGATCTTGATCCCCAGGTGGGATGCCGCTTCTTCCGTGCTGAGACCCTCTACATCGCGCAGAACGAAAATCACACGGAGGTCATTGGGCAGTTCGTCGACCGCATGCTCAAGCAAGCGCCGGGTCTCGCTGCGAGCGAACTCTGCCTCGGGGTCGGCGGTTGTCAGCGAGGTTGGGAACGGCAGGACCTCGCCACATCCTGGTCTCGCTGTCATGTCGATTTCCTCCAAACCGACGTCGGCTCGTCGACGGCGTACTCTTCCCACTGCCTCGTTGATAACGATCCGGGTGAGCCAGGTTGAAAGTTGCGCATCGCCGCGGAAGGCATCGAGGTGGGTGAATGCTTGAACGTAGGCCGCCTGGACCACGTCCTCCGCCTCTGCATCGTTGCCAACCACCGCGCGTGCGGATCGGAACAAGCGGCGGTTATGTCGCTGAACGACGATCCGCACGGCCGTCTCGTCGCCCGCTCGAACGTGAGCAAGGAGATCGGCGTCAGGAAGCTGCAGCATGTCCGCCAGGAAACCCGATGCTTTAACCGAAATGCCAACCATGCTTGCTCCAGTAATCTCAGCTTCTCGACGCATCCTAAGGCTGGACGTCGAGCGTCCCGGTCATCATCGGGTGGAATCGGCAGTAGAAGTCCACGTGGCCTGCCTGCTTTACGGTCATGCGTTGCTCCGCTTTCGGAGGGAGATCGATGTCGAAGCTCTTATCTCGCGCAGTCGCGCTATGAAGGAACATATCATCATTCCGCCACGTGACGACATCGCCAACATGCAGCGTCGGAACGGCGCCAAAATGCATCTTGGCGATTGAAACCTCATAGTTGGCAGCAGACGCGGATAGAAAGCTGCCACTCACCATGAAAACAGAGAGGATAGGCATCGAAATCCACGACGACTGGGCCATGGCGAGCCTACTTGATCATCGATGCAAGATGCTCGGCGTGGGTCTGATGTTCCTTGAACAGCGCCAGACCCGTCTGCAAGAGCGATTTCAACTCGGCGTTCTGCGCGGACGGGATCAACTGCATCTCGAGCGCACTGTTGACCTGTTTGTGATACGCGACTTCGTTGTCGACATAAGCCTTGTCGAACGCCGCCCCGTGAAGCTTGGATAGCGTCTTGAGTTCCGTCTTGGCGGCAGACGCCAGAGACTTGCTGGTGGCATTTTCCTCAGGCTTAACCTTCAATTTCTTAAGAAGCGCGAGCGCCTGCTGATTTACGGCCTCGTGGTCTCGCTCCATCGTTTCGGCGAATTGGCGGACCTCGGCGTTTTTGCTCTTCTCAAGAGCCTGCTTTGCAGCGGCGACGTCGATCTCGCCCGCCGTGTAGGCGATGTGGGCGATCTGCGGATCCGTGGGGGCGTCGGCGGCATAAGTTGCGGTCGAAAGAGCGGTTGCCAGTGCGGTAGCAGTCAAGAATCTCGAGAACATCACGGTCTCCTTTGTCTGTGAATTCGGATGCCGATTCTCATCGGATGCAGCATTGGATGCTGGTGTTGGCAAAAGGTTCCAGAGATTGTGGAAAAAGTGTAGCTCAGTGTGAACACAACGAGAGCACAGCTTAGTAGGGACGATGTGGCATCGAGTGATCGTCATCGTTGGAGGTCGTTCGGCGGGACTCGCCCGTGCAGCCGAGCGTGTGCTCGGGGCCGTGCACCGATCATTCTGGAGAGCCCCGAGCTCCCACCGGCATCATGGCCATGGAATGTCCGGTTGGCGCAAAGGCAGCCTGCCGGCGCAACAAAGGAGCGTGGCCGCTTTTGATAGTGGGTTCACTTGATCGCCGCAACACACTCGGCAAATCTCTCTTGTTCATGTTCACGTTTTTGCCGCTGTTTGTCGATCCCAATGCAGGTCCGGTCTGGTTGCAGCTTCTTGTTCTGGGTTCGATACAAAAGCTGATCGGCGTGTTCTCGTTGGGCGGCGTCGCCTTGGCGTCTGGATCGGTTGGCCACTTCCTCAATCGCTGGCCTAAGCTCTTGGCATGGCAGGAGCGTTTTACTGGCATTGTAATGGTAGGCCTTGGCATTAGACTTCTGTTGTCGGGCTCCCCATCGCCCGCGCCATCTGCAGCAAAGTAAAGCCAGTTCACCACGTCTAGTTGGCGGTGTTCGAGCATCATGCCGCGTCAAACGCCGACGAAAAATAAACCGAACAATCAAAGTAGGAAAAATGCGGAAAACGCCATCTTCAGGGACCCGCTAACATCAAACTTCGGATAGTCGCTACTTCATTGCGCAGAACACCATCCGCTCGCTAAGCTTGGTTCCGTCTTCAGTGACCACTGCGACCCAGGATCGATTGCCGATGCGCACCGTCAGTCGTGTTCTGCCCGCATCGTCGCCTTGACCTTGCTCAACCAAGCTGCGCACGAAGCCCTGCTGCATCTGACGCCGGAGGGTCTCGGTCGGCAAGCCGAACCGGTTAGCTAGGAAGTCGGCGTCTACGGTAAAATCCTTCATCTCGACCTGATCGGGCATCACATTCCTCCTCATTTGGTGGAGGAGCCAAACGAAAACAGCTCCGCCATTTCGGGTGACCAAGCCGGTTCGTAGACGAGCTCCACAGTAGTCTGCGACACACCTTCCAACGACTCTACCCGCGTCTTAACCGCATCTGCCAGAAAGGCAGAGGCGGGACAGAAGCGAGTGGTCGTGGTCATCTTGACGATGACCGCCCGATCGACATCGATGCTGACGTCGTATATCAAGCCGAGATCCACTATGTTCGTTCCGATCTCGGGGTCTTCGATGTCTCGGAGAGCATCACGCACCACGTCGGAGGTTATCTCAGGTTTTGGCATTGGCCCCGTCCCGCGGCGTGCAACGGATCATGATACGGTAGATCTTGCCCGTCTCGTCGAAGTTACCGATCCATTCATGACCGCGCTCCTTCAGTTCGTTGAATAGAAAGACGGGTTCTCGGTTGAGCAGCGCAAACAGCACTTCTCCGCTGTCCATCATTTCGAGCCTCGCGAGTATTCGCTCCATTGGCTCTGGCGGCGGAAGGTCGGTGAGGTCCAGATTCCAAACAGGCTCAGGCCATAGCGCGTCGGGTGCCGAGGCCTCTTCGGCCGCGCCCTTTGGGACAAAATCTATCTCCCAATCGTCATCAGCGATGCGCCGGGCGGTATGTTCGAAGCCGCGGTCCGTGAGCTGGCGGATTAGCGGCCGGGGCTCGAAAATCGCATGTAGGCGGACGCCCTCACCAGGCTGCAGGCTGGCAAAAGTATCCATGATCAGTTGGAACGGCATGCCTCCGTCGCGGAGAATCTGTCGTACGTCGAGTTCACGAAGCTGAACCATTGGCGTCACCTCTGTGGTTGCCGGCGAAGAAGAAGGCCGGGTGTTTGAATGGACTTTTCTTTGTATCTGCGTCGACGCACGCCAAGGATCGCGAAAGTGCGAGTTCCAGGACGATGGCGCCTGTCGAGAGAGTTTGAGCGAAGGCGGCGATGCGGAAAACGCCGTCTTGAGCAAAGAGAATCGCAGCAGCCGATACCACGACGGCGCCGTAGAACACTGTGAACCAGACCGAGGCGCGGCTGCCGCTGATGAGATCCGCCAGCTTCGGCGTCGGGCGACGTCCCAGAAGCGGCCCGAAAGCCTCGATCCATGTCAGGAAAGGCACGATCTTCAAGAGCTGAGCGAGTCCAAGTCCGGTCAGCCAGCCAAAGACGAACAGATAGGCCAGCGACACGAAGATCTTGTCGTCGGCGCCTGCCATCATGGCGATAGGGAAAGCCGCCGCGCTTACGCTGAACATGGCAAAGGCAGGAAGCGACCAAAAGGTGTTCACCTCGAGCACCTTCCGTCGCCGGGTCTTATAGGCATGCACCAGCTCGACGATGTAGGCGCCGACCGCCAGCAGAAAGAAGGGAGTGGCGAGAAGTCCCAGGGTGCGGGCGAAAGGGGCGTCAATAACAAGCGTGCCAGCGGAAAGCGCGAGCAGGACAACGACCGCGATACTGCTGCGGCGGAGCGTCTTCGACTGCTTCATGTCATCGGAGAGCAGGAACATCGGCAGAAGTTTGTAGCTTACGCCCACCGCAGCAAAGGTCATCCAGCCTACGAGGCCGAAGCCGGCATGCAGTGGCACTGCCGCCAAAACGTAGGTGACAAGCGAAGGCACGCCCACCGCCCCTGAAACCACCAGCGCGAACAGCGATCCCAGGCCTACAGTGGCTGCGAGACTCGCAATCCCGATGAGGACGTACGGCGAGGCCTCATGGGCCCGCCGGCCGCGCCAGAGCAAAAGAAAGAGCACCGACGCGGTCGACAAAATTGATGGGACAAGTACTGCGACTGCTCCGGTCATTGCCGGGCCGGCAAATTGGGAACCGGAATCGATGAGATAGAAACCCGAAAGCAGCAAGACCAAGCCGACTACGATGCCGCAGAGCACGAGCAGGTCGAGGTTGCCTTTAGGCAGATCCAGACCTGTCAGGACAGGTCCGAATTGCAGAAGCGCGCCAATCATCAGCAATAGGAGCCAGCCGATGGTGGTTGAATGCACGATGATGAGAGCACGGGGCTCTGCAACGTTGAGAGACGGCGCCCAGCAACCTGCCGCTAACAGACCCTCCGAAAGCAGCAGAAAGAAGAGCGCCGCTGCGAAGTAGGACATCGTCCACCGCGACAGGCTCGTCCCCATGGGCATCATCGCGCTTCTCCTTTCCTAGTGGCTTCCGCAGCAGCAGTCGCAGCCGGCGTCAAGACGGATAATTTCGACCCGCCAGACGTCCGGCCCCTGTTCGAGATACTCCCAGGAAAACTTGCCAGGTAACGCGGTTTCGAGCTGGTACTGAAGCGGCCGCGGTTCATGGTCGCTCGTGATGTGCAGCAGATCGCCCGGTGTCAGTGTATGCAGAGTGCCAAAGATCCGAGGGTGACGTTCGCTAGGTGGTAGGATGCGAACGTCGATATGGGGGATGCCGGTGGATTGATCTGATATCTCGGACATGAAACTGAATCTTCCTTTCGATGGCCGCTTTAGGGTTAGTTGACGGACGGCGGCACGCCACGATGTCGGATCGGACGATAGCCGCCGACGAGCTCACGAACTTTGACAGGCAACAAACTTCAGGAAGGTTTGCGCCAATATTCAGTTTCGTTCATTGACATATGACAAGGAACACGTTCGCGCAGGAAGCCATAAGGGGGGCATGATCTTAACAACGGACAAGATGATGTCGAAGTATCTGGTGGCCAAATACGGCGAAGCGCGCCTCCCTCGTTATACGAGCTATCCAACCGCTCCTGCGTTCGGAGAAACTGTCGGCCCCGAGGAATATGCAGCAGCGTTAAAGGACGTCGCACGGGGGGATCCCGTGTCGCTATATCTCCACGTACCATTTTGCCGATCGATGTGCTGGTACTGTGGCTGTCACACGACGATCACCCAGAAGGACGCTCCGATCCTCGATTATCTGGACGTCATGAGCCGCGAGATCGAACTGGTCGCGAAGGCCGCCGATGGAAGCATTCCCGTTCGGAACGTGCACTTCGGTGGTGGTACGCCGACCATCATGAAACCGCACGAGTTCGCAGCTCTAATGAAAAAGCTCAGGGCATCCTTTGCCTTCGAGGACGACGCCGGCATCGCCGTGGAGATCGATCCCAGGACGCTTGACAGCCAGATGATCGCAGCGCTCGGCGAAAACGGCGTGAACCGGGCGAGCTTGGGCGTCCAGAGCTTCGATCCGGTCGTTCAGAAGGCGATCAACAGAATCCAGACCTTCAACCAGACGAAGGCGGCTGTGGTGGGCTTGCGTGCATATGGCGTGACGAGCATCAACTTCGACCTAATCTACGGCCTGCCATTTCAAACTGTCGAGTCCTGCATCGAGACGGTTCAGATGGCTGTCGAACTACGTCCAGAGCGCTTCGCAGTCTTCGGCTATGCGCATGTTCCGGCCTTCAAGAAGCATCAACGCTTGATCGACGAAACCGCGCTTCCGGGCGCGTCTGAACGCAATAAGCAGGCGGAGGCAATCGCTCAGGAACTCGTGGCCGCGGGCTACGTGCGGATCGGCTTGGACCACTTCGCATTGCCTGGGGATGAACTTGCCGTCGCAGCCTCGAAGGGCCGGCTCCACAGGAACTTCCAGGGCTATACGACCGATGACTGCGACACTCTGATTGGCTTGGGCGCGTCCTCGATCGGCCGTCTCTCCTCAGGTTATTACCAGAACCATGTGGCGATAGGTCGTTATACGGAAATGGTGGCGGCCGGCATCCTCCCCACCGCCAAAGGATACCTGCTTACCGACGAAGACAGGTTGCGGGCAAAGGTCATCGAGCGCCTGATGTGCGACTTCGAGGTAGACCTCGTCAACCTCAGCAGCAAGGCTGGATACGAGGTCGAGTTCCTGCTCGGCCGCAACGAGCGTCTTGATGAACTCGTTCGAGATGGTGTCGCCGTGGCCGTCGATGGCCGCGTGTCCGTGACCAAGGATTCGCGGTTCATGGTACGCGCTGTTGCTGCTGCCTTCGACGCCTACCTGGGTGCATCGGGCAGAACTCATAGCAAAGCGGCCTGAGCCGCGCCGTGCATTTTCGCACTCAGTCAACAGACCGGGGCCCGCAGTTCTTAACGCTGCGGGTTCGGCTCATCTGACGCTGCTCGCCTGTTGTGAGAGCTCCTCCGCGCCAGCCATAGCGACGCCGTTGGGGTGAGGGCGGCTTTTGGTACGATTGAGAATGCGAGGCTCGAAGGAAACGGCGCTACCGACCGACTTTCGACACGACGTCGTCGGCAGCGAGGGCTGGAGGCAACCTCTATAGGGCGGGACACCGCTAAGCCGCTCTACTGGTGCTCCGGCCTAAAACCCAATGAACCAAGATACTGCTGGAAGGCACGGAAGTCTGAGGGGAGGAGAAGCTCATGCGGCGCCAGGATCCTGATCTCCCAGTGTCGGGCTGAGCTTCCAAAGGCGAACAGGCTTTGATCCGCTTATGCCGCCAAAGATCTTTATCGGGAACTCTCACCACGCTGAACTAGCCGAAGGTCGTCCGCTGTTTGGCGTGACGGCCGACCATCTCGTTCAAAACGCTAAGCCGCGTCCGCCGGCAACCATATGGTAGGCGGTTGAGATGTCGTTTACGACTCTTCTCACCCCGTGCACGCTTTCTGCTGAGACCTTCGCGGCTTCCCGTCTGGAAGAGCTTCCAAGCTTGCCGCGCAGCGTCACGACTCCCTTTGAAACGGTCGCCTTCACTTCCTGATGGGTCAGCCCGAGTTCGAGTTGCAGACGGCTCCTGACCGCTGTCGATAGAGCGTCGTCGCCAATTGGGATGATGTCATTCGCGTACATCGTTGCTACCTCCATTGTTCCTTGTCATCAAACATGAGGAGTGGATGCGGAGCGTTGATGCAAATCAAGCAAGCGAACGATAGGGACGGTCCGCTCGCGTCCGATTATCGGAGGCTTTCAATACCAGCCGGGTGTGGTTTATAAGCGTATCGTTCAGGCGTGAGATCTCGCCGAGGCGGGGCGATGCCGCGAAGCCTCCTAGAAGTGTCGCAAAAGAGCTATGATTCAGGTCTGTTCCTTACGCGGTCGATCAGGCGCCGGACGTTTTCGGGAGCTACCTGGGGAATGATCCCGTGGCCTAGGTTGAAGATTAGCGGGCCGTTGCCTAGGCGCTGCAAAATCGCGTCTACGCCTTCATCAAGCGTATTTCCCCCCGCTGCAAGCCGCATGGGATCAAGATTGCCCTGGATGGGTCCGTCCTTCTGCAGCTCGCAGGCCAAGTCGAGTGGGACGGTCCAGTCAAGACCGATGGCGTGCGCTCCGGTCTTGCGGCGATAGTCTTTTAGCAAGCATCCTGCTCCTTTGGGAAAGGCTATGATCTTCGCCGATGGCCGCCTGGACCTAATGAACTCGATCATCCGCGCGACCGGCTTGACCGCATACGCTTCGAACTCCGGTTCACCGAGAACGCCCGCCCAAGAGTCGAAGATCTGGACTGCATCGGCGCCCGCGTCGAGCTGAGCTACGAGATACTCGGCAGAAACATCGGCCAACAACAAGAGGAGATGTTCGAAGGCCTTCGGATATCGATAGGCGAAAAGACGGGCCGGGGCCTGATCCGGAGTGGCCCTCCCAGCGACCATATAGGTCGCCACCGTCCAGGGCGCTCCACAGAAGCCGAGCAGGGCGGTCGGTGCAGGAAGCTTGGTCCGGAGTTTCTCGACCGTCTGAAGTACCGGGCTCAGGTGAGCGAAGACGTTTTCGGCGTCGAGCGCCTTGATGCTGTCCTCGTCGATCGGGTCCATTACCGGTCCGTGCCCCTCGTTGAAACGAACATTGCGCTTCAACGCATCCGGAATGACGAGGATGTCGGAAAAGAGGATCGCTGCGTCGAACCCGAACCGCCGTATCGGCTGGAGGGTGACCTCCGTCGCGAGTTCAGGGTTGTAGCATAACTGAAGGAAGCTTCCCGCGTGCGCACGCGTTTCGAGATACTCGGGAAGATACCGACCCGCCTGCCTCATCAGCCAGATCGGGGGTGGTGAGAGAGTTTCGCCGTCAAGAACACGAACGAGGTTTCTACGCATGCTCACTACCTTACGCCGCTTGCACGGTGGCTGCTGTGGTATCATTGACAGCTATCTGTTGCTGAGCCATCGCCTTCTTTATCAAAAGGACAAACTGCCGTTCCGCCCTTATGTGCTTCCGCATCGCGCAGAAGAACGACCTCAGCAGATATCCGATGGCGTCCCAAGGAAGGCGGCAGCCGCCATCCCTGAGCGAAATGAGGACATCCACCACTTCGCATGCGCTCTCAAGATCGCTGATACGCTCACGCCGCCGTTGCTCCTCCGCGTCGGACCGCTCCGCGTCTGTCATGATGTGGCATAGGCCCTCCGACAATACCTGTTCCTCCAGGCGATGCGTTTCCTGTAAGAGAGGGACGAGACCGAGTGTCAGGGTATCGCAAAGCCTCCCGTCGAGATGACATGGGAGAAAGTCGGCAATCGCCTCCAACAGATCGCACCATGACATGAGCTGACCGTAGCAGGCCTCGAGATCAGCGAAGCGGCGCATTTGTAGATTTTCCATGTCTCACCTCTGAAGAAAGAGGCTGGCAGCGATAGCGCCCGCGGCGATAACCGCTGAGACGACGCCGGTTCGTTGCAATACGCCCATGCGATAGAGCGTGATGGCGAAGATCACTATTACAGGGGTTGCGATCGACAGTCCGATCTGAGCGTCGGTCATGACAGTCTCCTTTTCCGGAGACCATAAAACGGTGCGCGACACCTTTCTTTGAGATCGATCAAAGAGATGACGGAATGGCCGCAAGTGGAAGATAACGGGACCGGCTACTCTGAACACTGGCCGGCCCGTAACTCTTCGGGCATGTCACCTCCAGGGCATGATCATTTTCGCAGCTTGCAGTTAAGAGACGATTACGATCGTCCGCGTTTGCCTTTTGGCAAAGACGGGCGCTCACGACCCTCTTATTTCATTCGTCATGACCATCCTTGCCAATACTCCTCAGAACATTGAAGACGCGGGGGCCGGCGACGATCTTCTCGTCTGGATCCTCGCCTGGAGCGAGCTTGCCGCGTTTGGCGCGCTCCTAATCGCTTTCGTTGTTGTCTCTTGGCTTCATCCAGAGGAAGTGGCAGCGGGACGAGCTCGAATGACGCTTGTCGTTCCCGCTGTTAACACTGCCGTCCTCCTGCTTAGCGGATGGGCAGCGGCGATCGCTGCGACGCCACTGCCACTGATCAAGAGAAGGATCGCACTGGGTGCGGCATCGGCAGGAGGACTGCTATTCGTTGCCCTAAAGTTATACGAATACAGTCTGGAAGGTGCGTCGCTGCTTTCGGACGACGCTATTTCGACCCTCTATGTTCTGATGACGGGATTTCATCTCGTTCACGTCCTTTTCGGTTCGCTGGTGCTGGCGCTGCTGGCCCGCTTTCCATCCCCCCAGAACGTCCACCTCATGACGACGCTGTGGCATGTCATCGACATCGTCTGGCTCGTCATGTTTCCGATCGTGTACCTCATATGAAATGCCGCTTCCTATCGAAGCGAGCGACCACGCAGGCGCTCGTCATCCTTCTTGCCCTAAGCGCGTGCACAGTCGTACTGACACTCGCATTTGGGCGCGGCGGTCTTGCCCTCGCCGTAGCGATAGCAACCATCGCCGCCTGCAAAGTAAGGGTCGTCTCTCTCGATTTCCTCGGTTTACGCAACGGCCAAGCCACGATGTTCGTCGCGATTAATGGCTGGGGAGCGATCCTGTTGCTAGTAGCATTGGCCCAGAGGTTCCTTTCGTCCTAGAGCGCAAGTGGCAACCGGCACGGCCTAGCGACGATCTCGCTTGGAACACGCGGTTCCGGTTGCGAAGTACACTATTGAGATAGCGCGCAGTTTGATTTTTGCTATCCAAAGATAGCGATTACCTTCATCTCCTCATGCAGTTTTTCAACGCTGCGGCTCTTCGCCTTCACATACCGAGAGCGCATGACCGCGGCGGCATAAGCCGAGTCTAGAAAAACTTCGATTTTGCGATTGACTGGGAAGCCTGACGCGCCACTTTTAACAGCGATCACAATCGGTAACGACGGCGTGTTCGAGGAGGAAGTGGGGCATGCGGATTGTCGTGTTGTCGCTCTGTCTTTTGATCTGGGGGCTCGCGACGGCGGCAGCTCAACAAGCGCAGACCTACCCTCCCGACATGGCAGAAAGGGTGCAGGCCTGCACTCCTTGTCACGGGCTTCAGGGCCGCGGCACCAACGATCCTTACTTTCCACGCCTGGGCGGCAAGCCCGCCGGCTATCTGTATAACCAGCTTGAGGCCTTCAAGAACGGGCGTCGTAAATACCCGCCCATGAATTACCTGCTTGCCTACCTGACAGATAACTATCTGCGGCAGTTCGCCGAATATTTCAGCGGCCAGCGGCCCGAGCTTCCGAAGCAAAACCCACCGGATGTTAGCAAGGAGCTTCTCGATCACGGCCACGCGCTCGTGACGCAGGGTGATCTCGACCGTTCGATTCCCGCGTGTGTCGGCTGTCACGGGGGGGGCTTAACTGGACAGGCACCTGGAATTCCGGGGCTTCTTGGCCTCCGCTCAAGCTACATAAGCGCGCAGCTAGGCGCATGGCGCTATGGCACCAGAACCGCGAAGGCTCCCGACTGTATGCAGATAGTCGCAGGACATCTTACGGAAGACGACGTGCGCGCCGTTGCCGCCTACCTTGCGACGTTAGCACAGCCGGCCAGTGCGGCTCCGTCCCCCGCCGGTTCGTTCGCTCTTCCCTTTGCATGCGGAAGCCAGCCTGACGGGGGGAAGCAATAATGAACCCAAAGTTCGACGCAAAGACGATCCTGTTTGGCGCGTCGGCTGCCCTCGTGCTGGCCCTCGCTCCTGCAGCCGCACAAGACCCGGCGAGCGACCTGCGCTCCGACGTCGTAAAAAAGGGTGAGTATCTCGCACGCGCTGGCGATTGCGTAGCCTGTCACACGGCGCCCGAGGGAAAGGTGTTCGCGGGCGGACGGGCGATGCCGACACCGTTTGGAACGCTATTCGCCTCAAACATCACTCCTGATGCGGAGACGGGTATCGGCAAATGGTCCGCCGATGAGTTCTACGGGGCGATGCACAACGGGCGCTTCCCGGACGGCGGCCTGATCTACCCAGCGATGCCGTTTCCATCCTATACGAAGGTCACCCGCGAGGACAGCGATGCGATATTCGAGTACCTGAAGTCGCTTTCTCCGATCCGGCAGCCAAACAGGCCGCATGACCTTAGCTTCCCTTACAACAATCGGTCCCTCATCCTGGGTTGGCGCACGCTCTTCTTCAATGAAGGCGAGTTCAAGCCGAACTCGCAACAGTCTGACGAATGGAACCGCGGTGCCTACCTGGTCGAAGGGCTTGGTCACTGCGGCATGTGCCACAGCCCGATCAACGCACTCGGTGGAACGTCGGAATCGAAGGCCTTCCAAGGCGGTCTGATACCCATGCAGGACTGGTATGCCCCCTCGCTAACGTCGAACAAGGAAGCGGGCCTCGGCGACTGGTCGATCGAGGAAATCTCCGACCTGCTCCAGAAAGGTGTTTCCACGCGCGGAGCCGTCTATGGGCCCATGGCCGAAGTCGTCTACAACAGCCTCCAGTACATGACGGACGACGATACACGTGCCATGGCCATCTATCTGAAGAGCATCGCGCAGGACGCGCCCGAGCCCCCGCGCTCCGATGTCCGAACTGAAGAGGCGAGTCTGCTGACCGCGCTCGGGAAGACAGTCTACGATCGCGACTGCGCGAGCTGTCACGGCGCGAAAGGCGAAGGGAAACCGCCACACTATCCGCCGCTCGCGGGCAACCAGTCGATTCAGATGGAGTCGGCGGTCAACGGAATCCGTATGGTTCTCAACGGAGGCTATCCACCAGCGACGTTGAGAAATCCTATGCCTCACGGCATGCCGCCGTTTGCTGTCACGCTCTCCGACGACGAAGTCGCGGCCGTCGTGTCGTACATCCGGACAGCATGGGGCAACAGAGGCACGCCCGTGACCGCCGCAGACGCCAATAGACTTAGATCAGCACCACTGGAATGAGGGATACGATGCTGAATTCCGATCCCGGCGCTGCGCCGGATGACAAGGCCGTCGAAGCGATAGTGGCTCGAGGCCCGATAGGAGCGATCTGGGTTGCCGGTGTTGCTACCGCACTCGTGCTACTCATGTGGCTGCTCTTCTATGTTCTCGTTTTCGTGCCCCGGAGCGGATACTAATGGAAACGAACGGAAATGGAGCCGACGTCGCGGCACGGGTTGAGCGGAGATGGGCCGCGATCTCGGTATTGCTGATCGCCTTCCTCGCGGGAATGGCCGCCTTCGCGGGAATTCATCAGGCAACGATGCCGCAGAGAACCGTAGAGACTGTCGATCCGACCACGATCCATCTGCAGGGCGAGTTCATCGAAGCCAATCTTGGGAGCGCAGTCGAGAGCGACGGATCGGTAACGGTTCGAGCGGTGGGTCAGCAATATTCCTTCTCACCACCCTGTCTCGTAGTCCCGGCCGGGACTCCAATCACATTGAGAGCTACAAGCGCCGACGTCGTGCACGGGCTTCTGGTGCAGGGTACCAACATCAACACCATGTTGGTTCCCGGCTACGTGTCTGTTCTGCAAGCGTCGTTCTCGTCGCCGGGCGAACATTTGATGCCTTGTCAGGAATTCTGCAGCGTCGGCCATGAGGGAATGTGGGGCAAAGTCAAGGTAGTAGACAAACAGGAGTTCCTCGCCGAAATCGCCGACAAGAGGAGATTGTCCTGTGCTCTTTAACCGCAAACTCATCCTGGCGCACTTCTGGCTGGCTTTTGCAGCATTCGGCGCGGCGCTTCTTCTCGGTGCCTGGCAGATGTACGTCCGCAGTCCGCTTTCCAACTGGGTGAGCAATCCCGAATGGTACTACCGTTCGCTTACCGCGCACGGCACCGTGATGGGGTATGTGTTCCCAACCTTGGTCGCCATGGGTTTTGGTTACGCGATCAGCGAGTCATCGCTCAAGCAAAAGCTCGTCGGCGCTCGATGGGCATGGATCGGCTTCTGGCTTATCGCAGTTGGCGCGTTAGTCGCAATGGTTCCCGTCGCTCTGGGCCTCGCGTCGGTCCTGTACACCTTCTATCCCCCTCTGATCGGCAGTCCCTTCTACTACCTCGGCGTCGTGATGGTCGTAGTGGGTTCATGGATCTGGGTGGCCTTAATGTCGGTCAACCTTCGGATCTGGAAGAAGGCCAATCCGGGAGTGCCGGTTCCGCTTCCCATGTTCGCCAACGTCGCTGGCTCCTACCTTTGGGCTTGGACGGCCGTCGGGGCGGCCCTGGAGTTGCTGCTGCAGATCCTGCCGGTGGCATTGGGCGTCAAGAATACGATCGACGCCGGTCTGGCCCGCGTCTTCTTCTCTTGGACGCTGCACGCGATCGTGTACTTTTGGCTGATGCCGACCTACATCGCGTACTACACGATAGTGCCGAGAGCGATCGGCGGCCGGGTCTATAGCGATACCATGGCCCGCATCTCGTTCATTCTCTTCCTTATCGTGGCGATGCCTATCGGCATCCATCATGCCTTCGCGGATCCGCAGGTTGGAGCCGGCTTCAAGTTCGTCCACTCGGCATTTACCGCGATGGTCGCGCTGCCAACGTTGCTTACCGTTTTCACCATCTGTGCCTCGGTAGAGATCGCGGCGCGGGCGCGCGGTGGTACGGGGCCATTCGGTTGGATCAAGGCGCTTCCTTGGCGCAATCCGATGATGCTCGCCGTAACCTTCTCATTCGTGATGCTGGGGTTCGGCGGGGCAGGCGGTCTCATCAACATGAGCTACCAGCTCGACACAACGATCCACAACACGCAGTGGATTACCGGACACTTCCACCTGATTTTCGGGGGAGCGATTGTGATCATGTATTTCGCGATCGCCTACGATCTTTGGCCCCATCTAACCGGCCGTCCTCTCGTCAATCTGAGCACGGTTCGGCTGCAGCTCTGGCTTTGGTTTATCGGGATGATAGTCACAACTTTTCCATGGCATTATGTCGGTATCCTAGGGATGCCGCGTCGGATGGCGTACTTCGACTTCACCGAGCCAGCCCTGGCCAACGAAGCAATCACTGTGGTCTTCTCAGCGATTGGTGGTTTCATCCTCGTCGTTTCGGGCCTCCTGTTCATCACGGTGCTATTGCGCTCACAGTTTCGGTCTTCGGCACCTGCGGAAGAGTACCGGTTCGCGCTCGCAGTCCATCCACCTACCAGAGTACCGGCTCTTCTTAACAGCTACGGACTGTGGGTGGCGCTGATGATCGGCCTAACCGTCACTAACTACGGGTACCCGATCTTGCAGCTCGCTGTCAGAAGCGACACCTCGGTGCCCGCCGTCTACGTTGGAGCGAAGTGATGGCCGAGCCGGACCTCGGAAAGATCAACAGCAGGTGGACCTTTAACAGCGTTGCGGTGACCGCCGGAATCCTTCTCATGTCAGTGGCCCTAGGGTTCGTGTTGCTTCCGAAACTCGAGGCAGGGCACCAGGGCGCGAGCCTCTGGGATTCGATCTGTCGTGCGGCTGGTGTGCCCCGCGCTAGCCAGACGGGCGAAACGGTGAAAGCCGAGTACAAGACGTCTCTGGTAAAGATCGCATCCGCGGTATCCGGAATCCGCGACGACGCCGCGATCGGTCGTGGTGCCACGCTGGCGCAGCAATGCGCGATCTGCCACGGACCAACGGGCATAAGCCGGGCCGACTCTCCGAACCTCGCGGGGCAGTATGCTAGCGTGATCTACAAGCAGCTCAGGGACTTTAAGGACGGTGTCCGGGTCAACGCGGTCATGTCCCCCTTTGCGGCGAATCTTTCCGAGCGGGACATGCACGATCTGGCCGCCTATTACGCGTATCTACCGAGATTGCCAGGCTTTCATCCGACTGGAGGAAACCCTGTTCCTCGTATCGTGGCAAGCGGCGCGCCTATCAGGGGCATCGCTCCGTGCGGGTCCTGTCACGGGAGTATCGAAAACAAACTGGGCAGCCCTTGGCTCGAAGGTCAGTCCGAGCTGTACCTGAAGACTCAGCTCGCCGCATTCGCCTCAGGTGCGCGTGAGAACGACATCACCGGTCAAATGCGAAATGTCGCTCGCGCGATGACGCCAGAGGAAATCGAGGCGGCGGCGAAATATTACGCAAACAAGCCGTTACCGGAGCAGGCAACCGAATAGAACGAGCATAATCGACCCACACCAGCATTTCGCGAACGCCGCACGACGTCAATATGTCTAAGCTGCGGGACTCGCTACGTTCAGTCGTGAGTATCTGCCGGTCAATTCTGCAGACTCTGCCTGTCTAGTGCAGCTCGCAAGGACCGCTTCGAAAGACGCGGTGGACTCTCCGCAAACACGGGCCGCTCAATCGTTTCGCTGATTGCGAATCCACAAAGACCCCCTGCCGAAAATCGCTCATCTCGTGACGACGAGCCATTGTGCTCGATTTCCGACGTCAAGGCGGTTCCGCCAATGACATGAAAGGATGATCGATGGCTGAACGCCTGACAAAAACCGCGGCCCGAAACGTGTTCTACGGCGGCTCCGCATTCTTCTTCGCAATCTTCCTGGGTCTCACGGCCCACAGTCACTACTACATCCGCACCGTGTCGACCGACGAGACGACCCTTACCGAGGGCGTGGCACGCGGAAAGCGCATTTGGGAAAAAAACGCTTGCATCAACTGCCACACCCTTGATGGCGAGGGCGCCTACTTTGCGCCGGAGCTGTCGAACGTGTGGATACGATGGGGCGGCGACAAGGATCCCGTCAGCGCCCGTGAAGCTCTCCATGCGTGGATGGCCGCCCAGCCTTCTGGCATCGAGGGCCGCCGCCAGATGCCGCAGTTCAAACTGACGGACCAGGAAGTAAACGATCTCGCCGACTTCCTCGAATGGGTCAGCAAGACCAAGACGCAGAACTGGCCGCCGAACCAGGCCGGCTGAGTGAAGCAGAGGGACAATCAAGATGAAATACAAGACTCAAAGCGTGGCCATGCTCTACTTCTATGGAGCACTCGGCCTTTTCATGGCGCAGCTACTTTTCGGCGTCATCGCGGGCACGATCTACGTGCTTCCGAACACACTTTCCGTCGTCCTTCCCTTCAACATCGTCCGCATGATCCATACGAACGCACTGATCGTCTGGCTTTTGATGGGCTTCATGGGGACGACATACTTCCTTATTCCGGAGGAGTGCGAGACCGAACTCTACAGCCCGAAGCTCGCGATCGCTCAGTTCTGGATCTTTTTGGTGGCGGCAGCAGTCGCCGTCGTCGGCTACCTATTCCACATCCATGAAGGCCGCGAATTCCTCGAACAGCCGTTCGCTATTAAGGTCGGCATCGTAATCGTCGCGCTGATGTTCCTGTTCAACATCACCATGACCGCGCTCAAGGGCCGCAAGACGACGATCACCAACATCCTGCTCTTCGGGCTTTGGGGCGTGGCGATCTTCTTCCTGTTCGCCTTCTACAATCCGGTCAACCTCGCGCTGGACAAGATGTACTGGTGGTACGTCGTCCATCTCTGGGTCGAGGGCGTGTGGGAACTGATCATGGCGTCCGTTTTGGCCTACCTGATGATCAAGCTGAACGGCATCGATCGCGAAGTCATCGAAAAGTGGCTCTATGTCATCGTCGGTCTCGCCCTGTTTTCAGGCATTCTCGGCACGGGCCACCACTTCTACTGGATTGGCGCTCCTGGCTACTGGCAATGGATCGGCTCGCTCTTCTCCACACTGGAAGTCGCGCCATTCTTCACCATGGTCGTCTTTACATTCGTCATGACCTGGCGCGCCGGCCGTAAGCATGAGAACAAGGCCGCCATTCTCTGGTCGATCGGTTGCTCGGTCATGGCGTTCTTCGGCGCTGGCGTCTGGGGCTTCCTGCATACGCTGTCGTCGGTGAACTACTACACCCACGGCACGCAGGTTACCGCAGCTCATGGCCATCTCGCCTTCTTCGGTGCCTACGTCATGCTGAACCTCGCCGCGATGGCCTACGCCATTCCCCAGATCCGCGGTCGCGCGCCCTACAATCAGTGGCTCTCGATCAGCAGTTTCTGGATCATGTGCGGCGCCATGTCGGTCATGACATTCGCACTGACGTTCGCGGGCGTCATCCAGGTTCATCTGCAGCGCGTGCTGGGCGAAGCCTACATGGACGTCCAGGACCAACTCGCCCTGTTCTACTGGATCAGACTTGGCTCGGGAGCCTTCGTCTTCATCAGCGCGATCATGTTCATCTGGTCGGTGCTGGTTCCAGGCCGCACCCGCGTTCCAAACATCGCAGCTCAGCCCGCCGAATAGGCGGGCCTTCCCCCACAGGAGACTGGAAATGACAATAGCTCTGAACTTTCCGCTGACGCCGAAATCGGAGATTCCACACTACTCGCCGCAGGGCAACGAGTGCGCTCTTTTCGAGAGCGCATGGACCCGGCAATTGCCGGTGCTTTTGAAAGGGCCGACCGGCTGCGGCAAAACCCGCTTCGTCCAGCACATGGCAGCAAAGCTGGGGCTTCCAGTGTCGACGGTCTCCTGCCACGACGACCTTACCGCGGCTGATCTTACGGGTCGCTATCTCCTGAAGGGTGGAGAGACGGTCTGGGTCGACGGTCCGCTGACAAAGGCGGTCCGAAACGGTGGAATTTGCTACCTCGACGAGATCGTCGAGGCGCGAAAGGACGTCGCCGTCGTTCTCCATCCTCTCACGGACGACCGCCGAATCCTTCCTCTGGAACGGACGGGTGAGATCCTGGAAGCGCAGCCGGCTTTCATGGTCGTCGTCTCCTACAATCCCGGCTATCAGAACATGATGAAGGCTCTGAAGCCTAGCACGCGACAGAGATTCGTCTCGATCGAGTTCGACTTCCTCCCTCGGGACAAGGAGATCGCCACCGTTGCCATCGAAAGCGGTCTTTCGGAAGACAATGTCGCGCCGCTGGTCGATCTCGCGCGGCGGCTACGCGCACTGAAGGGACAAGACATCGAAGAGGGCGTCTCGACCCGCCTTCTCATCTACTGCGCGACTTTGATCGACGCCGGAATGCCGGTCGCCGACGCCGTTCGCGCCGCCATTGTGGAGCCGCTTACGGACGAGGCGGACGTGAAGGCCGCACTTCTGGAAGTGGCCAAGGCGACGTTTGCATAGGATCTGATCATGCTGGAATTTCTGGAACTCGAAGAGACCGTTGGCCGAGCCTGGCACCGCATCGTCGGGGAGACGAGCTCCTGGCCGCACCATCCTGACAAGGCTGTGCGTCTCGCGGACGTCAGGCCGCAGCTCTCTGTCTGCTTCCGCGCGTTCGGCGGCGAAGCAACTCTTCAGATCCAGAAATCCCGGCAGAAGACAAGTTCTCATCGGCTGAAGCTGCGGCAAGTCGTAGGCCTTGGCGAGGAGCGCACCGATCATCCTACGTGGGACGATTCCGCCCTGCATCTTCCGGCTGTCATTGACGTCTTCAATGACAGCGAACTCAATCGAGACCTCTATTTCTGGCTGGCCAGCTATGTTGCGGTCGCGATCACCGAGACGATTCCTAACGACCCGGCGATGGCGGACTTGGCGCGCATAGATGCAGGGAGGCGGAACAGCAGGCAGGTCGTCCGAACGTTTCCAGGGATGGCCGTCCGATACGTCCGGCTCGCGCATGCCCTATCGGCATGCCGCCGTCGAGGAAAACTCCCGTTTGTCGAGGCCGGCGTCGAAACGTTTGCCATGACCGCTCTTTCCTTCCCGATCGAATACGAACTTCCCGAGGAGGCAAGACCAAGCGTCCGCGGCGCCCCTCCAGGCTATCTTCCCATGCTCTCCATTCCGCTTTGGCCAGACTTTCACGGAAAGGCCGAGCTAAAGGCCGTTGAACGCTACGATCTCCCATCGGACGCCGCTGAACGCGAAGGCGGCGAGAAGAACACACACGAGGCCAAGCGGCAGAAGGACTCCGACGATCGCAAGCGCGATCCCTTCATTCTGAACAGGTTCGAAAAAATCTTGGCGATGGCCGAGATGGTCAACGTCGATCGGCCGACTGACGATCGTGAAGATGACGAACCTTCGGCTGCCGAAGAGCTTGACGACGTGGTGCTGAGCCAGACGAAGGAGAAGCCGAAGTCCAAGTTCCATTTCGATCTGGACCTATCGCCAGAGGCTGCGGACACCTCGCGGATTGAGGCGGAATTTGTTTATCCGGAATGGAACTTCAGGAAAAATGAGTATCTCGAGGATCATTGCCGCGTCTTGGTGAGAACCGCAGAGAGCGCCGCTGCAGGAGCGCTGACTACCGACCATTCGGTGGTGCGCAAGATCAGAAAACAATTCGAAACCCTTCGCCCCAAAAGGGAAGTCCGGCGCGCCCAATTGGACGGTAACGACCTGGACATGGATGCCGTCATCCGTTCGCGTATCGACCTTTTGGTCACAGGGCAGCCGAGCGACCACATCTACGAAAGCGCGCGTCCTGCCACGCACGAGCTCGCGACATCGATACTCGTCGACGTCTCCCTGTCGACCGACTCATGGGTAGACAATCGCCGGGTGCTCGACGTGGAGATGCAGGCTCTTGATGTATTGGCCCGCGGTCTTGACGCCTGCGGAGACCGGTTCTCAGTGGAGACCTTCACCTCGCGCCGCCGCGACTGGGTCCGCATAGAGACTATCAAGCGTTTCGACGAGAAGTTTACCGCCACGACCGCCCGCCGCATCGGAAGCCTGAAGCCAGGCTACTACACCCGAATGGGCGCCGCCATCCGCCACGTTTCGAGACAGCTCGACAAGCAGCCGACCCGCAAGAAGTTGCTGATGATCCTAACCGACGGCAAACCGAACGACGTCGATAACTATGAAGGACGGTTCGCCCTTGAGGACTGCAGGCGCGCCGTTATCGAAGCGCGCGCCCGCGGTCAGGCGGTGTTCGCCGTTACGGTCGACCGTTACGCGGAGGACTATCTGCCTGCCATCTTCGGCCGCCAGGGATACGCGCTGGTCTCGAACATCGCCAAGCTGCCCAGCGCGCTTCCCGCGATCTACAGAAATTTGACCGCCTGACGAGCGCCGCGGCACGCTGGTTCAGATCAAAGCACGCAGCGACGTCTGTTGGTGGATGACGGGAAAGCAAAAACCTCGAGAAGAGCAGCTTCAATGTCGGTCGACTGCACAACCCGCTTTTTCTTCAACGTTCGATCGGGGCAGACCCTGGTAAGGGAGACCGCCGGCTAGCTACTGCCAAACCTGGAGGCCGCGATCTCCGCGGCCCCTGTGCACGGAGTTAGGATCGTCCCACATCGCGAATGTGAGGGCGCCTCGCGATTCGAGACCGCTACCGAGAATGGAGCCGTAGTCGCTATCGTTCCGATCGCTCCCGGCGAATACGGCCGGATCGCTCCGTGCGCATAGTCAAACACGACGGCGTCATTGATCTAGCGCAAACAGGCTTGACGAAGTTGATCGTAGAGAACCGGCTGGCCGTTCCAGCCTTGGGCCGGTCATGTGCAACATAATTCGAAGGAAATATGCGTAATGACTGGCAGCGAGGAAGACGAGACAGGTGGGCCGACCCGCCGTGATTTTCTCTACCTGACAACCGGCATGGCGGGGGCTGTCGGAGCGGCGACCGTCGCCTGGCCGTTCGTCGACCAGATGCGCCCCGATGCGTCGACGCTGGCGCTAGCGTCGATTGAGGTCGACGTCTCCAGCTTGGAACCTGGGATGTCACTGACAGCCAAGTGGCGAGGCAAGCCCGTGTTCATCCGCAATCGCACGCCGGAGGAGGTGAAAGCGGCTGCGGAAACGCCCCTAACAGATCTCAAGGATCCGGTCGCGCGCAACGCCAATCTTCCCGCCGATGCCCAGGCCACGGGGGCCGATAGGTCTGCAGGGGAGGGCAAAGAAAACTGGATCGTCATGATTGGCTCATGCACACATCTCGGCTGTGTCCCGCTCGGTCAGGCCGGCGAATACAACGGTTGGTTCTGCCCTTGCCATGGCTCGGTCTACGACACGGCCGGCCGCATCCGCAAGGGGCCGGCTCCTGAGAACCTTCCCATCCCGCCGCACGAGTTCGTCAGCGATGGCGTCGTCAAGATTGGATGATCGGAGCAGGACGATGAGTGGTGAATCCGAATATCAGCCATCAACCGGCCTTGAGAAGTGGATCGATGCACGCCTGCCGCTGCCTCGTCTCGTCTATGACAGCTTCGTCGCCTACCCGGTTCCGCGTAACCTGAACTATGCCTACACCTTCGGCGCCATGCTGTCGGTCATGCTGATCGTTCAGATCCTGACCGGCGTCGTGCTCGCGATGCACTATGCAGCCGAAACGACGGTTGCATTCAACTCGGTCGAAAAGATCATGCGCGACGTCAACCACGGTTGGCTGCTGCGCTACATGCATGCCAACGGCGCGTCCTTCTTCTTCGTTGCCGTCTATCTCCACATTGCCCGCGGCCTTTACTACGGCTCGTACAAGGCACCGCGCGAAATCCTCTGGATCCTCGGCGTTCTCATCTATCTCCTGATGATGGCGACCGGCTTCATGGGCTACGTTCTGCCCTGGGGTCAGATGTCCTTCTGGGGTGCAACGGTTATCACCGGCTTCTTCTCGGCATTCCCGCTGGTCGGTGAATGGGTGCAGCAGTTTCTGCTCGGCGGCTTTGCCGTCGACAATCCGACGCTGAACCGCTTCTTCTCGCTGCACTACCTGCTGCCGTTCGTCATTGCCGGCGTCGTCGTCCTGCACATCTGGGCGCTGCACGTTACCGGCCAGACGAACCCGACGGGCGTCGAAGTCAAGACGAAGACGGACACGGTTCGTTTCACGCCTTACGCAACGCTCAAGGATGCGCTCGGCGTTTCGATCTTCCTGCTCGTCTATGCCTACTTCGTCTTCTACCTGCCGAACTTCCTCGGTCACGCCGACAACTACATCCCGGCTGACCCGTTGAAGACGCCGGCTCACATCGTTCCGGAATGGTACTTCCTGCCGTTCTACGCGATGCTGCGCTCGATCACCTTCAACGTCGGCCCGATCGACTCGAAGCTTGCAGGCGTTCTCGTGATGTTCGGTGCGATCATCGTGCTGTTCTTCCTGCCGTGGCTCGACACCTCGAAGGTTCGTTCGGCGGTTTATCGTCCGTGGTACAAGATGGCTTACTGGCTGTTCGTGATCAACGCGATCATCCTCGGCTGGCTCGGTTCGCAGCCGGCGGAAGGCCTTTACACCACGATCTCGCAGATCTGTACGCTGCTTTACTTCGCCTTCTTCCTGGTCGTCATGCCGGTGCTGGGTCTCGTCGAGACGCCGCGCCGTGTGCCGAACTCGATCACGGAAGCCGTGCTTGAAAAGCGCAACAAGACTGCCTCGGCTAAGGCTGCGAACCATCAGGCGTTTGACAGGAACTGACACATGATCAAATTGATTTCGGCGATCGTCACCGCGGCCGTGGCGCTGCTCGCGCAATCCGTCCGCTCCGAAGAGGCGCCCCACCAACCGGCCGCGCTTCATGCGGAAGGGACGACACCGCATTATCCCCTGAGGCATCCAAAAGAGATCGATTGGTCGTTTGCGGGCTTCACGGGTCACTACGACAAGGCTCAACTCCAGCGCGGTTTGAAGGTCTACACCGAAGTCTGTTCTGCCTGCCACTCAATGAAGATGGTGCCCTTTCGCTCGCTCGCGGATCTGGGCTACAACGACGAGCAGGTAAAGGCTTTCGCTGCGAATTACGAGATGCAGGACGGCCCGGATGCCAACGGTGAGATGTTCACCCGCAAAGCGGTACCCTCCGACCACTTCCCTTCACCATTTGCGAACACCGAGGCCGCCGCCGCTGCTAACAACGGTGCTCCTCCGCCCGACTTTTCGCTGATTGCCAAGGCGCGAGGCATTACTCGCGGCTTCCCACAGTTTGTTATCGACATGTTACCGGGCGTCGGCGGATATCAGGAAGGGGGGCCTGACTACATCTACTCGCTACTGACGGGATATGACGAAACGCCTCCGGCGGGCCTCGAAATTGCGGACGGGACAAACTACAATCCCTATTTCGCTCACGCGGCAGCACTCGCCATGCCAAAGCCGATCTCCGACGATCAGGTCACGTACGACGACGGATCGCCCCAGACGGTCGACCAGTACGCTCGTGATGTGTCCGCCTTCCTCATGTGGGCTGCCGAACCGCATCTCGAGGAGCGTAAGCGAACTGGCTTAATGGTAATGGTATTCCTGATAATTTTCTCCGGCCTCATTTATTTGACGAAGCGCTCGGTCTATTCCGGCAAAAGTTGAAGCGCGCTCACAAATGTCTCTTCATTGCGCCGGCGCAAGCAGCCGCCGGCGTCTCCCTTCATGATGAGAGGAAGTCTTCAAAGGATCCGGAACCGATGTGCAAGATCACCTGCGTAGCCCTTTTATTTCACCGCAGTCGCAACACTGGCGCGTCCGGCTAACGCCGCCGCCTGCTAACGATTTGAGCTACAGCCCGCTTTGACCTGCGCCGAAAGCAGGGGCAATTCGGCGGACTTCGGCACTCAGTGCACTGGTCGGTCCGACACGGTCAGAGTGGAGCTCGCCTGCCCAACGGTCGCAAAGCCCACCTCGAGCTGCAGAACTTACCGCGGGGGGAGGCAGCTACGGCGATAACCGCGCGTGCGATCACGGGTCTGATGGCGGTTGGTCTCGACTTGATCGGGGAGGTTCGCTTCGACAGTGGACCGCGGCGAGGTCAACGAGGGCGAGGTCCACGACATCGCCCATTTTGAAGGACTGCGCCGTCTCGCCCAGGAGCGCCACAAGGTTGTCGCCTACGAGCCGAACCTCGTCCGTCACGAAGGTTCGCTCGTCGCCATTGTCGAGAACGGAAAGCACAAAAAGCAAATAGTTATCCATTTCGCCCGACCTATCTTTCATAGGCCGTCGATGAAGCTTCAGCCTTGGGAAATTCAGGATCTGCGCCCGCATCATTGGAGTCCGCTGCTTCTACGCCCTCGTCTAGATCAGCTTCGAGATGCGCGGTAGTGAAATCGTCTATCAGGACCTGCACGTCGACCTTCCATCCGTCGGGGGCTCGGAAGGGGACATCCTCAGTTTCCCATCCGCCATCCTTGGATTCAGCTAGCTCGTACTTTATCGGTTCGACACCTGCAGCGGGGTTCCAAAGCCGTAGTGTGACGGCCTTAGGATGCATCGGTGCGAAGTCAGATGCGAGGATCGTGACATGCACGCTCGCGGCGTCATGAGATTTCGGCTTCAATTCGAACTCGGCCATCGCCCTGTCGGTATGAATGTGGATCGAGACAGGGTGCAGAGGAGCGTACTGGAACTGGTCAGGGCCTGCGAAGCGCCATAGAGAGGCGGTGCCTACAATGGCGACAGCAAGCACGATTTCTGCCGATATGCTGGTCCGAAGTCGCCCGCGGGCCGCGACGTCCCCCTGTATGGCCGGGGCGGTAAGCCAGAACCGGTTATAGGCCGCGAGAAAGCACAGCAACGCTACCAGGCCGATCTTGACGACAAGCACGCGGCCGTAAATCGAATCCAGTATCGAACCCAGGTCGGGAAGCTCAAGGGCAGCAAGAGTAAGGCCAGCGACCAACATCGCGACGAACGGAGCTGGTATTGCTGCGGAAAAGGCTTTCAGGGACATCTGCCGAGAGGGATGGCGGCTTAAACGCCAGAGCGGCGGCAGACTCCCGATCCAGAACAGAAGTATTCCGCCGTGGAAAAAGATGCAGGTCTTCGCCAGCCACGGAGGGGTGGCAAGTGCGCTGTGCCCGGTGAATGTGAATGCTGCCGACGCGATCGTCATGGCGATTACTGCAGTCGACACAGTGAGCGACCGGGTTCTGAATGGCGGCAGAATGGCAAGAATGAGGGTAATCAAAAACAATCCGTTGGCAACTGCAACATTGCCCCCAATGGCGGTCGACAGCGGCGTTGCCCCGGCGAACGTGAAGCCCACGCCAATCTCGTCGAGTCCCTGGAGATAGAGACCCGAAGCAAGAAGAACGGATCCCACTGAGATCATCGTCAGTGGTCTCTTCGCGCGAACGTCCGACGGATTGAAGAGCGCGGAGAACAGCCTTCCGCCGACGACGTGCGCGACAAGGAGGATTGATGCGACGTGAACGAACCAGATGACCGCACCAAGGACGACCGAAGGTGTTTCAGACGGGCCGGCGGGAGCCGCTGAAGCCGCTCCGACGTGGAAAACAACGGCGCCCCCGACGGGATGACCATCCTCCGACACGACGCGATAGCTGGCGATCACGGTACCGCGGGCAAGCGAGGGAAGGCGAAGCGATATGTCCGCGCCTCTGCCCGAAGACTCGAGGTCAACGCTTTTGTCGTTAGCGAGCCGGGCACTCGCGCGGACAATTTTGACGGGCTCGTTGAAGTGGAGCTGGATCTCCGCTGGCGCCTCGTTCACTATCTGATTGTTTGCGGGAGAGGAGTTGAGGAGCACCGCGTGAGCGTATGCGTAGGCTGGGACAAGGGCTGAAAGCAGCAGGACCAGCAGGACTGCTGCTTGCATGGGGAGGGCCGCCCACGCACGTGCGATAGGCCACATGAGCGGCATTCCCTTTTTCAGGATCGGGGCTGCTCAACGACGTCGAAGAACGGCGCCGGCGTTTCATAATCGTCAGACGTTTTTCCCGCAGCGGGGATTTCTATCCAGCGTTCGGCGGCACCATCGGTGCACTCCTGAACGATAGGGACGTATACGCGGGTACCGACGGGAAGTTCCTTGGCCACCGTACCTCGGAATACAAACTCGTCGTATTCGTCATCAGGCAGGCTGTTGCCCGAGAAAACGATCTCAGTCGTGCCGTCCTTAACAGCCTCGCCCCAGAGCTCGTACGTCTTGGCATAGGATCCCTTGATCTTTTCGATCGTCCAGCCCGGCTTGGGCATCGGCTTCGCGGAGAGGAGGCCCTCTGGAACCTTGATCCGAACCTTGATTGTCGGCTTGCCTTCGCAGCCGTGTCCAATGCGCACGACGGCCTTATAGGCCTTGCCCGGGTTGGCCTGCGTCTGCTCGAGGGTGGCATGTGCGTAGGCGGTCCCGACGGTGAAAAGGGCGGCGACTACTGCGATCGAGGCATGCTTGAACATGAATGTCTCCTTGGCGGGGCGGCCCCTTGGGGAGGCCGCCATCGGCCTTAAGATTTACTGGGTGACCTGTGCGAGATCGGCGTCGAGACGCTTGCGAACCGGGTTCGGTACCTTCGCTGTCTTGATTGCGTCGAGATTGGCCGGAGCGTCGCCCACCTGGATCAGCGCGACCATGCCCATTCCAGCATGCGGTGTGCACTTGACGACGTAGGCGCCGGGGACGTCGAACTTGGCCTGGTACTGTTCGCTCGGCTTGGACTTGAAATCAGCCGCGCCTTCCGGGATCAGACCCTTGTAGGTCTCCACATTGTGGCTCTTGTCGGTCGGGATGAAGGTGACGGTGTCGCCAGGGGCGACCTTGACGAAGCCCGGTTCGAAGACCATCACACCGTCTGCGCCCTTGTTGAGCATGTGAACTTCATGGTCGGCCGCCATCAGCGGCGCAGCCGATGCGATCAGAACCGCGGTTGCAGTGATCAGACCGATATTGAAACGCATTGCATTCTCCTGTGTTACCGGGCCAACCTTGGCCTCGAGGAGTGTTCTATGCGATACAAAACCGCCGCTCTTTGACAAGCGTCAAATTCGCACGAAAGAGTTGAGAATAACCCGCGCCCACTTTGTTGAGATAGAAGGGGTGAAGCAGGCCCTGATAGATTTGGACGGCCAACCCACTTCGCAGGGCTTTTTCTTTGGCCTCATTGGATGCCTCGATAAGGTAGACGAGGACGCGACCCTCGGGCTCCTCTCACTCCGCAGTTTCGCGAGCGATGTTCAGCGCGAAAACCAAACGCGGGAATTTGCTTTCGATCAAGTACAGCCATCAATTCGCTTCCCAAGTTTGCCTCTCCTATCGCGACCTGGCCATGCATGACGGTTCAAAGCTTCTTGTAATTCTGACTTGGGTTTAACCCGCTCACGTCCACTCGGATCGCCGTCGCCTTGGCTCCACGTCCACGAGTAATCCCGAAGCGGCTTGTGGTCGCTGCACCAGGACAGCACGACGTGCAGCGCCCCGTCGCGCCCCCTACCGCAATATAGAAGCGCTAGTGCTGGGCGCTCGCGAATCCCGCTTACTCGAACGCGGCGAAGCGGCGGGATTGTTCCTATCAAAACTCGCCGGCTTGAGTGACTACGCGATCCCGCCTTTGATCGCACGAAGGCCAGCTTGCTGGGCAGTGATGACGTTCATGATGGCGTTCACCTCATTGGCGACCACAACATCCGACCAGAGAGGGGGAGTCTGCTGGTTTTCGCCTGGAAGATGGCGATCCCGATATGCAGTGAGCATTTCCAAGAGTTTGTTTGGCGATTCCGCGACGGCGGCTCCCAGGATTGCGATGACGCTGAAGTGGGCGCGCATTCGCTCCTCCAGTACCTCCACGCGCCTTGCAAGCTGGTCGTAGGGAACCTCGGCGGTCGAATTCGAGCGGGATTGCATGGAGAGCGTCCTGTTCTTTTGGGTCGCGGGAAGCTTATCCTCTTCCACGCGACCCCCAAAATGGGGCAACAGGATTAACAAAGGGCTAACGAATTAGCGTAGGCGAAAAAGTCAGTGTCTCCTTCGCGCTCAAACTCGGTCAAGAAGATCGCGGATCTTTCCTGCCAGCTCCTTCGCGGTGTAGGGCTTGCGAAGCCACTGGGCGCCGGGGATAACGTCCTTGGAGGCTAGGGCGGGTTCCGAATAACCGGATGTGAAAAGTACACGCAGATCGGGACGCTGTCGGATCGCTTCCGTTGCCATCTCATCGCCAGTCATTCCGCCGGGCATGACGATATCGGAGAACAGCAGGGCGACATCGGGATGCCCCGCAAGCACTTCCAGCGCCGTGCGCCCGTTGTCTGCTTCTAGCACGCCGTAGCCCATGTCCTTCAACCTGGCGACCGCCACCTTTCTCACTCGTGGGTCGTCTTCGACCACGAGCACGAGCTCAGTCCCGCGGGGTAGCGGAGTCTCGGCAGCTTCCGTCGCAACCGTTTGAGCGGCTTTCGGTTCGGCAAGAGCGGGCAAGTAGATGCGAACGGTCGTGCCGTGACCCAACTCGCTGTAGATCTGGAGATGACCGCCCGACTGCTTGACGAAACCGTACACCATACTGAGACCGAGACCGGTACCGGATCCAACGTCCTTGGTGGTGAAGAATGGTTCGACCGCACGTTTCTTGACTTCTTCGGACATTCCAGAACCGGTATCCGTCATTGAAATCAATACGAAATGACCGCTGCGAACTTCGGGGTACATCTTCGCGTAGTCCGCGTCCAGGCGCACGCGCGAAACCTCCGTAGTCAGGCTGCCGCCTTTCGGCATGGCGTCGCGGGCATTGAGCGCGATGTTCAAGATGGCGTTCTGGAGCTGCGAACCATCAACGAGCGCTTCGAAATGCGAGCCTGTGAGGATAGTGGAGAGCTTGATGTTCTCGCCGAGAGTACGGCGCAGAAGGTCCGAAAAGCCGGTCACAAGACCGCCGAGATCCACCTGTTTCGGGCTGAGGGGTTGCCGTCTCCCGAAGGCGAGCAATTGTCCGGTAAGCTTCGCGCCGTCGTCGGCGGCATCCTGCGCCTCGCGGAGCATGTCGCGCAGTGAGCCTTCCGGTAGCTTGTCCTCCACCATCTCCAGATTACCGCTGATGACGGTCAGGAGATTGTTGAAGTCGTGTGCCAGTCCGCCGGTCAACTGGCCGACCGCTTCCATCTTTTGCGCCTGGCGCAAATCTTCTTCGACTTTCAGGCGGCTGGTCAGATCGCGGACGAACCCGGTGAAGATACGTTCGCCATTTGCCGTTGCCTCGCCGACATGTAGTTCCATCGGGAAATGAGATCCGTCGGCCCGCTGGCCCGTGACGACGCGGCCATAACCGATAATGCGCTTCTCGCCGGTATCGAGATAATGGTCGATATAGCCGTCGTGGGCATCCCGATAGGGATTCGGCATCAGGTTGCTGACATTCTTCCCGCAGATCCGATCCGCGCTCATCCCGAAGAGTTCTTCGGCCGCCTTGCTAAAGGACATCACGATGCCCTTTTGGTCGATGACGATCATCGCGTCCGGAACGGTCTCAAGGATGGAACTCAGATGAGCCTCGCGGGATTTGACAGCTCGTTCCGCCTTCTTCAATGCACTAATGTCGCTGTTCGCCTGGATGACGGCCATCTGTCCGTCTGGCAGATTCACGAGGACGCACCGGGACGCCACGTCCACGTCATGGCCGTTCTTGTGACGATGGACGACCTCGCCCTGCCAGAAGCCGCGTGTCTTCAACTGAGCCAGGATTTCCTCTCGCGGTGCTGGGTAGCGCGTTGCGAGGAGATCGAAGATCGGTTCATCGACCGCCTCCTCGCGCGTCCACCCGTACATGTTCTCGCAGCCGATTGACCAGTGGGTGATCGCGCCTTCGAGCCGGTGTATGATGATGTCCGCCCCATCAAGAACATGCACGAGCGCGTCAAGTTCCTGCGAAGACGCGGTGCGCGGCGAGATTAGACGATGGGGCATGGCCGCTCCTTGGATCAGTGTAGATTGACCCTATGGCAGGTTTTCTCAGAAAAATCATCAGACCCGCCGGAAAGCCGGACGAGCTTGTCCATGCTGATGATCTTCAGGTCGTGGCGTCCTTCGGCGGCCAGGACAGCGCGTGCGGCAAGCTTTGTTATCGTCCGAGACACGGTTTCGATGGTCAGGCCGAGATAGTCCGCAATGTCCTGCCGGTTCATCGGAACACTCAGAACATTCATGCGGCGCGTCCCAGGCCATGAGGCAAGCTTGATGATGAAGCTGCAGAGACGTTCCTCGGCGTTCTTCTTGGAAAGGAGTACCATCTGGTCGTTGGCTGCTGCGTTCTCGCGGCAGAGAAGTTCGATATACGCAGGACGAATATCGTCGCAACGCGACACTTCCTGCTGGAAGCTGCGACGCGAGACGCGACGAATCTTGCAGTCGCTAACGGCCTCGGCGGTAAAGGAGAAAGTCTCCATGAGGGAAGCGCCGATCACGTCACCGGCAAAGTGGAAAGCTGTGATTGCCCGCCGACCTTCACCGATGATTCGATGAAGCCGGACCACACCTTCGACCACCTGGAACAGGTGCGTAGCATCGTCGCCTTCCCAACAGATGGCGTCGCCAGCGGCGATCGATTCCAGCGCGCTGGCATGAAAGATCGAAGAAAGGGGCCGAGTAGCAACCGCGTGTTTGGTTGGTTGTGCATTCGTGAAAGCGTTTTTGCCCTGCATCAGCATCGTCGTGTCCCCTCGTTGAGTGAACCCAATAGAAACTGCGCGAGTCACACCACGATGAGCGCGGCGTGCGATTTGGTGCGTTTTTGTAACAGTTTGTAACGGCTTGGGCCTCGCCGTCTTTGTGTGATTTCGTTGATGTAGATCAAGGAGCCGTTGTCGGCCCCATGACAGTCGTACCCTCAAAGTACGAGCAGGCGGCTGTTCGCCAGTCGTCTGCGCACGGGGACTCAGTCATGAATTACACAATTGAAACAATCTTGGTCGCGGCGGCTGCGTTTCTGGCCTTGGTCGGGGCAGGGCTTGCCCATGACCATCTTTTTGCTGTCCATATGGGCATCCTCTGTTTTTGCCTGACCGCTGGTACGGTACTGCTCGTACGGCGGATCGACTTCTCGCCGGCCGGGCGGTTGCCGAAGGTCGAGGCCTCAGGTTACTTCGACGAAGTCATTCGCTACGGACTGATCGCCACTGTGGGGTGGGGCGTTGTGGGCTTCCTCGTCGGAGTGGTCGCCGCCGCCCAGCTGGCATGTCCAGACCTGAACATCGCGCCCTGGTTCAATTTTGGCCGCCTGCGCCCGGTCCACACCTCGGCGGTGATCTTCGCCTTCGGCGGCAACGCGCTGATCATGACGTCGTTCTATGTGGTCCAGCGTACCTGCCGCGCTCGCTTGTTCGGCGGTAGCTTGGCCTGGTTCGTGTTCTGGGGCTACCAGCTGTTCATCATCATGGCGGCGACCGGCTATCTTCTCGGCATCTCGCAGGGCCGCGAATATGCGGAACCGGAATGGTACGTCGACCTCTGGCTCACGGTCGTCTGGGTCGCCTATCTCGCGGTGTATCTGGGCACGATCCTGAAGCGCAAGGAACCGCACATCTACGTCGCGAACTGGTTCTATCTCGCCTTCATCGTGACGATCGCCATGCTGCATGTTGTGAACAACCTGGCAGTCCCGGTCTCCTTCCTGGGTTCGAAGAGCTATTCGGTCTTCTCGGGTGTCCAGGATGCGCTGACGCAATGGTGGTACGGCCATAACGCCGTCGGCTTCTTCCTGACTGCCGGGTTCCTCGGCATGATGTACTACTTCGTGCCGAAGCAGGCGAACCGCCCTGTCTATTCGTACCGCCTGTCGATCATCCACTTCTGGGCACTGATCTTCATGTACATCTGGGCGGGCCCGCATCACCTGCACTACACCGCGCTGCCGGACTGGGCCCAGACGCTCGGCATGGTCTTCTCGGTCATGCTGTGGATGCCGTCTTGGGGCGGCATGATCAACGGCCTGATGACGCTGTCGGGCGCGTGGGACAAGATCCGCACCGATCCGATCATCCGCATGATGGTCATCGCCATCGCATTCTACGGCATGTCGACCTTCGAAGGCCCGATGATGTCGGTGAAGACGGTGAACTCGCTCAGCCACTACACGGAATGGACCATCGGCCACGTTCACTCGGGCGCGCTTGGATGGGTCGGCATGATCACCTTCGGTGCAGTCTACTACCTGACGCCGAAGCTTTGGGGGCGCGAACGCCTCTACAGCCTGCGCATGGTCAACTGGCATTTCTGGCTCGCCACGCTCGGCATCGTCATCTACGCGGCCGTTCTCTGGGTCGCCGGTATCCAGCAGGGCCTGATGTGGCGCGAATACAATTCGCAGGGCTTCCTCGTCTATTCCTTCGCCGAGACCGTCGCCGCCATGTTCCCCTACTACGTACTGCGCACGGTGGGTGGAGCGCTCTACCTGGCGGGCGGGCTCGTCATGGCCTGGAACGTGTTCATGACGATCAAGGGTCACCAGCGTGCGGAAGCCGCTATTCCGACCGCATATGTGCCCCAGGCACAGCCTGCCGAGTGAGGTGAGACATGGCATCGATACTAGACAAACATCATATCCTCGAGAAGAACGCCACGCTGCTTCTGGTCGGCTCGCTGCTCGTCGTCAGCATCGGCGGCATCGTCGAGATTGCTCCGCTGTTCTATCTCCAAAACACCATCGAG
>NZ_JAUDRY010000032.1:0-53983 GCF_030382195.1 Rhizobium sp. S96 | reverse complement strand
AGGTCGAAGGCATGCGTCCCTACACGCCTCTCGAACTGGCGGGACGCAACATCTACATCCGCGAAGGATGCTATGTCTGCCATAGCCAGATGATCCGGCCGTTCCGGGACGAGGTGGAGCGCTACGGCCACTATTCGCTTGCCGCGGAATCCATGTACGACCATCCGTTCCAGTGGGGATCGAAGCGAACCGGTCCTGACCTTGCTCGCGTTGGCGGCCGCTACTCGAACGAGTGGCACGTTCAGCATCTGTCGGATCCGAGAGCCGTCGTGCCGGAATCGATCATGCCCAAATATGCCTTCCTGAAGGAACAGGAAGTCACGGTCAAAGACGTCGGCATGGACCTCAAGGCAAACGAGGATGTCGGCGTGCCTTATAACGACGACATGCTCGCCAATGCCGAAGCCGACATGAAGGCGCAGGCCGATCCGAACGCCGATACCGCTGCTCTTCTCCAACGATATCCGAAGGCGAAAGTCGGCGATTTCGACGGTGACCCGCAGAAGCTGACCGAGATGGATGCGCTTGTCGCCTACCTCCAGATGCTGGGCACGCTGGTCGATTTCTCGACCTACGACGACGCAACCGGCTATCGATGAGGTGATCTGATGGAAACCTATACCGCAATGCGGCACTTCGCCGACAGCTGGGGTCTTCTGGCAATGGCCGCGTTTTTCGTTGGCGCGATCGTCTTTACGCTCCGTCCCGGCAGCAAGCAGACGGCCAAGGACGCCGCCGATATTCCCCTGAAGGATGATTGAGATGTCGGAAAAGCATGTTGATGAAATCAGCGGCGTCGAGACCACCGGACACGAATGGGACGGCATCAGGGAGCTGAACAACCCGATGCCCCGGTGGTGGGTCTGGACGTTCTATGCGACAATCGTCTGGGCGATTGGCTATGCTATTGCGTATCCAGCCATCCCGATGATCACCTCCGCCACCAAAGGGTACCTCGGATATTCGACGCGCGCTGAACTTCAGCAGGATCTGGATCAGGCAAAGGCGGGACAGGCGAAGTATCACGAGATGATCGCAGCAAAGACCGTGCAGGAGATCGACGCCGATGCGACGCTTCGTGAATTCGCGATCGCCGGTGGCGCGTCCGCTTTCAAGAATAACTGCGCTCCCTGCCACGGTTCCGGCGCGAGCGGCGGCCCCGGATTTCCGAACCTGAACGACGACGACTGGCTGTGGGGCGGCGACCTGCAGTCGATCCAGACGACGATCGCCCACGGCATCCGCTATGATGCCGACACCGATACCCATGTATCGGAGATGCCTGCGTTCGCCGATACGCTCGATGCGACTCAGACGACGCAGGTTGCTGCCTATGTCTGGAGCCTGACCAATACGCCCTCCGATCCTGCTTTGGCCCTGGCCGGCAAGCAGATCTTCCTGGATAACTGCGCCGCATGCCACGGCGAGGATGCCAAGGGCAAGATCGAGATGGGGGCTCCGAATCTGGCAGACGCGATCTGGCTCAAGGCAAAGGGCGAGGAAGCCATCGCGAAGCAGGTGGCCTCGCCAAAGCACGGGGTGATGCCTGCCTGGGCGGGGCGCCTAGGTGACACGACGGTCAAGGAGCTCACTGTCTTCGTTCATTCCCTCGGCGGTGGCCAGTAAGGAGGATCAGATGAGCACCCATGATCACAACCCACTTCTCGGGCTCTATGGCACCCCGCGCTCCGTTATCCACTCCCGCGTATCGTCTCGCTCCAGCAAGACTGTGACACCGGTGAGCGAACAGGAAGATCCGGAAAAGATCGGCAGTTCGATGATATCTTTGACGTCGCTCAAAGATCAGTCGACGACAAGCCGATAACAACGGTCTTCGAGGACGTCCAAGCGGAAATCTCCCCCGCAGTTCCTCGCGGCTACGTGTCTTAATCTCCTTTGACGTAGCCGAAATAGCTTCGCGCAGCGGCATCGCACCTGCTGCGCGAAGGCCTTGGTTCCCAGTCTTTCGGGGTCGTGCTTCCTGTCCGGAGCGCGGCCCTTTTTTGAACTCTTTTTGCTTGATCTGGATCAAGGATCGAAGGAGCAAAACGTAGCAGAAGTGCATTGGAACCTTGGGAATGCAGATGAATCTCTATACAGCTCCTGATCCGAAAAACGTCCGGCGAGTGAAGGGCGTGAACAACCCCAAGGGCAGCCAACCGTTGTACGCGGCGCGCAAAAAGATTTTGCCAAAGCGTGCTGAGGGTCGGTTTCGCCGCCTGAAGTGGATCGTGATGCTGGTCACGCTCGGCATCTATTATCTGGCGCCCTGGATTCGTTGGGATCGCGGACCTTACGCGCCCGATCAGGCGATTCTCGTCGATCTCGCCTCGCGACGCTTCTACTTCTTCTTCATCGAGATCTGGCCGCAGGAATTCTATTACGTCGCAGGGCTCCTCGTCATGGCGGGTTTCGGACTGTTTCTTGTGACATCCGCCGTCGGTAGGGCGTGGTGTGGCTACGCTTGTCCGCAGACCGTCTGGGTCGATCTTTTCCTCGCGGTCGAGCGCGCCGTCGATGGCGACCGAAACGCGCAAATCAAGCTCGACGCCGCGCCTTGGAGCTTCGATAAGCTCCGCAAGCGGGTCCTGAAACATGCGATCTGGCTGGTGATCGGCGTAGCCACCGGCGGTGCCTGGATCTTCTACTTCGCCGATGCGCCGACACTTCTTGCGTCCCTGGTCCAAGGGCACGCTGCTGGCGTGGCCTACGCCACTGTGGCGACGCTGACCGCGACGACCTACATACTTGGCGGCTTCATGCGCGAGCAGGTCTGTACATACATGTGCCCCTGGCCGCGTATTCAGGGGGCGATGTTGGACGAGAACTCGCTCGTCGTGACCTATAACGACTGGCGTGGGGAACAACGCTCCCGCCACAGCAAGAAGGCTCAGGCGGCAGGTCAGCCTGTCGGCGACTGCGTGGACTGCAACGCCTGCGTCGCCGTCTGTCCCATGGGCATCGACATCCGGGATGGCCAGCAGATGGAGTGCATCACCTGCGCTCTCTGCATCGACGCTTGCGACGGCGTGATGGACAAGATCGGCAGGCCACGCGGCCTGATCTCCTACGCGACGCTCAGCGAGTACGCCAGCAACATGAAGATTGCGACCGACAATGGCCGCACGCCCGTGCAGCCTGCGCTGGTTCGCAAGCCGGACGGCTCCTTTGTTGATGGGATCAGGCATTTCAACTGGCGGATCATCTTTCGTCCTCGCGTCGTCTTCTACGCCACGGTGTGGTGCATGATCGGCGTGGGTATGATTGTCCATCTGGCCACGCGCGAACGTCTCGAATTGAACGTCGTCCATGACCGAAATCCGCAATACGTACTCGAGAGCGACGGCTCTATCCGCAATGGTTACACGCTCCGCGTTCTCAACATGGTCCCCAGGCCGCGAAAGATCGAGTTAAGCATCACCGGTCTCGACGGCGCGACAATGCGCATTCCCGAGCTCGGCAAGCAGGAGGGCCGAACCTTTACGATCGACGCCGCACCGGATGCCGCGACGACCCTCAAGGTCTTCGTGACACGACATGGCGCGAGCGCTCCCGTTTCAGAGTTCCTGCTCTCGATCGAGGACGACGGCCACTCGGACCGCGCGACCTACCGCGCGGCATTCAATACCCCTGGAGCAGCACAATGACTTCGACATCCAAAGGATTCACTGGCAGACACATGCTGTTGACGACTTGCGGGTTTTTCGCGGTGATCATTTCGGTGAACGTGACCATGGCGTGGTTCGCTTCATCGAGCTGGAGCGGGCTGGTCGTAGAGAATACCTATGTCGCGAGCCAGCAGTTCAATCAGAAGGCCTCTGCAATAAAGGCGATGGTCGCCACGGGCGTCACCGGTGCGACCTCTCTCCACGGCGACATCTTCACCTACAGGCTCCGCAATCGCGACGGCTCGCCCGCTCAGGCCGATGAAGTCGAGGCACACTTCCGACGTCCAGTGGGCGACCACGAGGACTTTGTTGAATCCCTAAAACTCGTTGAGGCGGGACGATACGAGGCAGACCGCCACGTTCCCTCTGGCGACTGGATTGTCGAGCTGATTTCGAAGCGCGACGGCGTGGTGGTGATGCACGAAGCCCAGCGCTTCGACACCGCGGGGTTCGGTCGATGACCTGCTGCATGATCAACGCCGAAGCCGTGCTCGCGATGAACCCAAGATCTTTCAGCTCTGAAGAGATCACCCTTGCAAGTCATTCTCTTGGGGATGGAATGCGCCAGCTCGACCTGAGCGTTCCAGACGCACACTGCGGCGGCTGCATCGGTACGATCGAGAAGGCCCTCTCCGCTCTGCCTATCGTGAAGAAGGCCAGAGTCAATCTTACATCGCGTCGCGTCACCTGCGTTTACCGAGAGGCGTTGGAGGATAGGCCCACGGATCCGGCGCTCATCCTAGAGGCTATCGAGAAGGCGGGCTATCGCGCCCACCTGTTTGCGCCTGTCGCCGCCGGAAATGACGAGACGCGCAACCAGTTGCTGCTGGCGGTCGGCGTTGCCGGCTTTGCTGCGGCCAACATCATGCTGCTCTCGGTTTCGGTCTGGTCTGGCGCGGACGCCGCAACGCGGGACATGTTTCATTGGATTTCGGCGATGATAGCGGCACCCGCGCTCGTCTATGCCGGTAGGTTCTTCTTCCGCTCAGCCTGGAACGCACTAAAGCACGGCCGCACCAACATGGACGTGCCGATATCGCTCGCTGTGACGCTTTCCTACGCGGTGTCGCTATGGGAAACGATGCACCACGGCGAACACGCCTGGTTCGATGCTACAGTTTCGCTGCTGTTCTTTCTTCTTATCGGCCGGGCGCTGGACCACGTCATGCGTGAAAAGGCTCGCGCGGCGATCAACGGTCTGGCCCGCATAGCACCCCGCGGCGCGCTAGTGTTACAGCGCGATGGCTCGCGACGGTACGTAGCGGTAGAGGATATCGACGTAGGTGACGAGATCGCAGTGGCACCGGGCGAGCGGATTCCGGTGGACGCCATCGTAGTCAGCGGCGAAAGCGATCTCGATCTCTCGATCGTCACGGGTGAGAGCAGCCCGGTGGCAGCCCGCCAAGGCACGTCTGCGAGTTCGGGAGCCATGAACTTAACCGGATCCATCGTCGTAAGAGCGACCAAGATGGCGAAGGATTCGCTTCTCTCCGAAATCATCTCCCTGATGGAGGCCGCTGAAGGTGGAAGGGCGAGGTACAGGCGCATCGCAGACCGGGCCGCGTCCCTGTATTCGCCTGTCGTGCATCTCCTTGCACTCGCCTCGTTCCTTGGCTGGGGTCTCATAGGTGGCGACTGGAAACAGGCCATGTTGGTCGCTGTCGCCGTCCTCATCATTACATGCCCGTGTGCACTCGGACTTGCTGTTCCCGTGGTGCAGGTAGTAGCGGCCGGGGAGCTCTTTCGTCGGGGTATCATGGTCAAGGACGGTTCCGCCCTCGAGAGGCTCGCAGAGGTCGACACGGTCGCGTTCGATAAGACTGGTACCGTCACTATGGGGATCCCACGACTGGTGAGCATGGAGGCGTTGGATGAAGCGAATGTCGCGTTAGCTGCCGGTCTGGCGGTTCACTCGAAGCACCCGCTTTCGCAGGCGCTAGTCCGCGGCGTCGCCATGCCGACTGCCTCGTTCGACCGCGTCCTTGAGATACCCGGCGGCGGTCTGGAAACGTCCTACAACGCAGCGTGCTATCGACTGGGTAGCTTCTCCTTCGCCTGCGGCGGTACTCCCTCGCAGTCCCAGGGATCTCTGTCTGAGGTCGTTCTGGCGAAGGACGGTCGTCCTGTCGCCCGCTTCTTCTTTGAGGATGCACTAAGGCCGGGCGCGGACGCCTCGATCCTTCGGCTCCACGATATGGGGTTGAAGACCTTGATGCTCTCGGGAGACCGCGAAGGTGTTGTGGCGGCCACGGCGGCCAAGCTTGGAGTCGATGTGGCGCTTGCAGCGTTGACGCCTCGGCAGAAAGTCGATGCGTGCGAGAGACTGCGCGACGATAGCCGCAAGGTCCTCATGGTCGGAGACGGCATCAACGACGCTCCTGCACTCGCCGCCGCCCATGTCTCCATTGCCCCCGCCACCGCCTCCGATATCGGCCGACAGGCCGCTGATCTCGTCTTCTTCAACGAACGACTGGACGCGGTGCCACATGCCATCGAAGTGGCAAGGCGGTCGGCGTCGCTCATCCGCCAGAACTTCGCCCTTGCAATCGGCTACAACATTCTGGCCGTGCCCATCGCGATCGCCGGGTTCGCCACCCCGCTTATAGCAGCGGTCGCCATGTCGACGTCGTCAATCATCGTGGTGAGCAATGCGCTGCGTCTCAACGCTTTCGCTCGGCGACACCAGATAGACAGCCGGGCCAACGCAAGCGAACTGACGCCGGAGGCGGTTTTGGCATGAACACGCTGATCTATCTGATCCCGATCGCGCTCCTGATGGGGGGCATAGGTCTATCAGCCTTTCTCTGGTCGCTGAAAAGCGGGCAGTACGAAGATCTCGAAGGCGCGGCGTGGCGCGTTCTCGCCGACGACGAACGAGAGGAAACACGGCGCTAGAGGTGGCCAGGAGGAAACGATGCTTCAAAAAATTCGCAGGGTAAGGCAGTCGGAACTTTTGCGTGGCGTCTCCGCCGAGGTGGCCTCCGAAATAGAGGCGACGTGCCAGATTAAGACATTCTCGAGCAACGAGTTAATCCATCAGGAGGGCGAGCGGGCCGCCGCGATTTTCTGTGTCCTCAACGGCCTTGTCAGGCTCACGAAGACGGACGCCGCGTCGGGGCGGGAGGCTGACGTCTGCATATGCGAGGCCGGTGAGACCTTTGGAGAGTATCTTCTCCTGGACGGTGCAAGCTATGCAACCGCCGCCCGCACGGCCGACATCACCGACGTTGCCATCTTCGATCTCGTGAAACTTCGGAAGCTCGCCGGGCGTCACCCAATCCTACAGACCAATGCTGCGCGGATCATGTCGAGACATCTCAGTGAAGCATTTCTTTGCATATGTGCCGACCGGCTACAGACCGCGCCACAGCGGGTGGCCAATTATTTTCTGGGTCGCTGCCCGGAGGGCGCCGTGCAGGCCAGCTTCCGATTGCCATTTCAGAAACGAATCCTTGCAGGAAAGCTCGGTCTTGCTCCCGAAGCTCTGTCCAGAGCGTTCGCAGCCCTTGCCGATGCCGGAGTGGACGTGCGCGGCAGCACGGTGAATATCCTGAGCGTGGCAAACCTTCGGGCTGCCTGCTAGACGAGACCCCAAATATGGGGGCGACAGGTGAAGAACGTTTAAACGTACTTTAAGCTCTTCATCCTATTTTTGGGGTTGCGGCTACGTCGCGGCCTCACACAGGCATAACATGAGGGAATGCCACGGGTTTTTCTGCGCGGGATGTCATCCGCTGACAGGATCAGCGAGCGTTTTGCGGAGTTCCGATGCGTCACCTCTCAATCACAATCAAATTTCTTACACTTCTTGCGTCGGTGGGGCTCTTCGTCCTTTGTGCGGTCGGGTACTCAAGCTACCAGATGTTGTCGATCGACAAGCAGTATCAGGGTCTGTTGCAAGGCGAGGAAACCGCGGTGATCAATCTCGCGCGCGCGAACCGCTCCCTCCAGACAGCACGCGCGGCGATCAGCGACATGCTGATGTCGCGGACCGACGCCGCGAACCAGTCTGCCATGGCGGAATTGGATTCCGCGCGCCAGAGCTTCGTGAAGTTCATCGACACCGCGATCGCAGCCTTGCCCGGCAACGCGGAACTGCCGACGATCAAGGTTCGAGGCCTGCGGATCGTCGACGAAGCGTGCAAACTCTCGATTCAAAAGGCGCTCGTCGCCACGGCATCTGAAGAGGTCCTGGCTTCCCAGGCAGAATTCCTAACGAGGTGCCAGCCTCAATTCCCAGAAGTATCCAAGACTTCGGTCGAAGTCGCGCAACGGCTTATCGGCGACGTAGACGCGAAGGACGATGCCGCGGAGACTGCCGCGCGGAACGCGGTATGGACGACGGTCACTTCGATCCTCGCAGGTCTTTTCCTGTTCCTTCTCCTCGGCTTGGCAGGAGTTCGCAAATGGTTGGTGGTCCCGGTCAGGGACCTGTCTGAATCCATGCGCCGCCTAGCCGACGCGGACTATTCAACCGAAGTGATGGAGCGCGACCGCCGCGACGAAATCGGCGCCATGGCTCGCGCCGTCCAAGTCTTCAAGGAGAACGGGCAACGCGGCGTCGAACTGGAGCATGAAGCCGAGGAAACTCGCGGCAGAACGGAGGAGGAGCGCCGACGCAATGCCGAGATGGAGCGACGGCGTGCTGACGAGATGGGAACCGCCACGCGAAGCCTGGGATCCGGCCTCAAGCACCTTGCAGGAGGCGATCTCGGCTTCACCCTTGATACGCCGTTCGCCGCCGATTTCGAAGGGCTTCGAACCGACTACAACAGCGCGGTCTCCCAGCTGGCTCAGACGCTCCGGGCAGTGTCGCAGGCGACGGCGGCCATCGATGCGGGATCGCAAGAGGTCAGCCAAAGCGCAGACGACCTGTCCAAGCGGACCGAGCAGCAGGCAGCCTCGCTCGAAGAGACCGCCGCCGCGCTCGACCAGATCACCGCCAACGTTTCGAACGCGTCCAGGCGTGCAGAAGAAGCCCGGTCCGTCGCCGCGGAAGCGGAGGAGAGCGCGGAGCATTCGGCTCAGGTCGTCGCGAGAGCCGTCGATGCGATCGAGAAGATCGAGGGATCGTCACGCCAGATATCCAACATCATCGGCGTGATCGACGACATCGCATTCCAGACCAATCTCCTGGCACTGAACGCAGGCGTCGAAGCAGCTCGAGCTGGAGAGGCCGGCAAAGGATTCGCAGTTGTTGCCCAGGAGGTCCGAGAACTTGCCCAGCGCTCCGCAACCGCCGCCCGCGAAATCAAGGATCTCATCCGCTCCTCCGAAACGGAAGTCGAGAGCGGCGTTGCGCTCGTTCGCGAAACCGGGAGCGCGCTCGAAACGATTCAGAAGCACGTCGCCAAGATCAACCAGCACATGGATTCAATCGCATTATCCGCCAAAGAACAGTCAGTCGGCCTGACGCAAGTGAACACCGCCGTAAATGAGATGGACCAGGTGACCCAGAAGAACGCTGCGATGGTGGAGGAGGTAAACGCCGCTAGCGCCACGCTTGCCGGAGAGAGCGGTAGGCTGCGGTCATTCTTGTCCGCATTTCATCTTCCGGGCGTCGAGACCAGCCCGCGTGTCGGCCAGCCCTCCCGCTCCGGCGGGAACATCAGCGTCCTCACACCTTCTTCAGGACGCGCTCCAGCGGCTGCTCAGGCCGCAGCCGATTGGGAGGAGTTCTGATTTACGGCACCATCGCCCGCGATTTGTGTTTCGCGGGCGATGGTGCGTCGATCGGTCCTGCGTTCTGCCAGGCGGTAGCGCGGCTTGCAATCCTGCGTTATGTGTGAGGCGCACAGGCAGCAGGACGGAGGAACATGGAACCGGATCGTATTCTCGTGGTCGATGACGACGCCCGGATCAGGCAGATGCTCGTCCGATATTTCGATGACAATGGATACCGCGTGACGGCGGTCGCGAATGGCGCGGGGATGCGCGCTGAACTTGTTAAAAGCGAATATGTCGCTATTTTTCTTGATCTCGTTCTTCCTGGCGGGGAAAACGGCTTCGACCTGCTCAAGGAGCTGCGGAGCAAATCCGACGTTCCCGTGCTGATGCTGACGGGACAGGACGACGTCACCGACAAGGTCATTGGACTTGAGTTCGGTGCCGACGACTATGTCGCCAAGCCATTTCACCTTCGCGAACTTCTCGCTCGGCTGAGAACCGTGCTTAGACGACGGGCGGCTGCAACTCCCCCCACGGGGAAATCCGCGCCAGCGGACGAAGCGTTCCATTTCGAAGGCTACCGTCTTGACGTGCCACGACGCCGACTCACCTCGCCCGAGGGCGATGATGTCCCGCTGACGACCGGCGAGTTCGACATGCTTCTTGTCTTCGTGCGGAATTCCGGGCGGGTGCTGTCGAGAGAGACCCTGATGGAACTCACTCGAAGTAGAAACCTCGAAGCGTTTGATCGGGTTATCGACGCGCAGATCGTGCGGCTCCGCAAGAAGATCGAGCCGGACCCGAAGGCGCCCGCCCTCATCCAGTCCGTTCGCGGCATCGGCTACGTCTTCACCGGACGCCAGCTCTAAGCGCGAGTTAATTGATCCCCGTCAATGTGCGGGGCAGGGACGTGGATAATATGCTCTCGCAACAGAGCACGTTTGAACATGATCATTTGGACATTATTCGCGGTCATCACGGGCATCGTGACGGCCGTGCTACTGCACCCGCTGTCGACGCCTCGCAGAGCCATCGAGCCGACAAGCGACGCAGGGCAGATCTATCGCGACCAGATGGAAGAGCTCAAGCGCGAACGCGCGGACGGCAGAATAAGCGTGGACGACTACGAGCTCGCGCGGGCGGAGACAGCAAGGCGGCTGTTCCGCGAAGCTGACGTTGGCGAGATAAAGAGCCGGCCTGTTTCCCTGGCAAAGGTGAAACTAGCTACGGCGGCCTTCCTATCACTTGCGAGCATTTCGCTTTATGTCGCAGTTGGCTCGCCGGATCTTCCGTCTCTCCCGCTACAGCAGAGGCTGGCTCATCCGGGTCAGGATCTTGCCATCTTGATCCGCAAGACGGAGGCTCATCTTGAGAGAGCGCCCGACGACGGCCGCGGCTGGGACGTCATCGCGCCGATCTACCTGAGAACCAATCGCGCCGCTGACGCCACCAAAGCCTACGAGAATGCCATTCGGCTGCAAGGTCCAAGTTCTGAAAGGCTCGATGGTTTGACCGAAGCCGTTTTGGCGACTTCGGACGGTACGGTCACGGATTCAGTCAAACGCGTGTTGGACCGGTCCTTGGCGATCGATCCGAAAAATCCTCGAGCCAGGTTCTATCACGCTTTGGGCCTCGAACAGTCCGGAAGAACTGGCGACGCGCTAAAGGCTTTCGAGGCGATTGCTAAGGATTCACCGACCGGCGCGCCTTGGCTGCCGCTGGTCAACGACCACCTCGCCAAAAACGGCGGAACGCCTGTTTCTCCACCCCTCGGCGCCCCTCGCGGACCGACTGGGGACCAAGTCGTAGCCGCGAACGGAATGAGCGCGAACGATCAGGAGGAGATGGTCCGTGGTATGGTGGAACGCCTCGATGAGAAGCTGACCAGGAATCCGGATGACTTCCAAGGCTGGCTGCAGCTTATCACTTCATATGGCGTCCTTCATGACAAGCCTCGCACGCAAGACGCGCTTGAGCGCGCACTTGGGAGTTTTCAGTCGAAAAGTAACGAGGGTTCGAAGCTCATCGCGGCCGCGCGCGAATTCGGCGTTGAAAGAAACGAACAATGACTAGAAAGCAGAAGCGTCTCGCCGTCATCGGTGGTGGGATGAGTTTCATAATGGCCGCGGTTCTCCTGGTAATGTTTGCCTTCGGCCAGTCCGTTGCCTACTTCTATATGCCGTCGGACCTTGCGGCGAGCGGCGTCCTGCCTGGCACAAGAATTCGTCTAGGTGGTCTCGTGGGAGAGGGCAGCGTCAAGCGGGGCGGCGGACCCGAGGTCGATTTCACCGTGACCGACCCCGGCGGCGCGATCGTGCATGTTCGATACGCTGGGATCCTTCCAGACCTTTTCCGCGAAGGACAAGGCGTCGTGACTGAAGGGAAGTTCGAAGCTGACGGGCAACTCTTCTCGGCGGACACCGTGCTTGCCAAGCATGATGAACGTTACGTACCCAGAGAAGTCGCTGAAAAGCTGAAGGAACAAGGCCTCTGGCAACAAGGGGAGCCGAAGCAATGATCATCGAGATCGGCCACTACGCACTCATTCTAGCGCTAGCGACGGCGATCATTCTTTCTGTCGTTCCCGTGATCGGCGCCCGCCGCAGCGATCAGGCGATGATGGACGTGGCGCCGCTCGGCTCAATGGTTCTTTTCAGCCTCGTCGCCTTCTCCTTCGGCGTGCTGACCTATGCGCATGTGGTCTCCGACTTCTCGGTCGAGAACGTCTGGGAGAACTCGCACTCACTTGTGCCGCTGATCTACAAATATTCCGGCGTATGGGGCAATCACGAGGGATCGATGATGCTCTGGCTGCTGATCCTGGCGCTCTTGAGCGCGATGGTGGCACTGTTCGGGCGAAATCTACCGGATACGCTGAGGGCCAATGTGCTGGCGGTGCAGGCCTGGGTTTCTGTCGCCTTCATCCTCTTCATCTTGCTGACCTCAAATCCTTTCGTTCGCCTTGATCCGGCACCGGCCGAGGGACGTGACCTGAACCCGGTGCTACAGGATATCGGCCTCGCCATCCATCCGCCTCTTTTATATCTCGGCTATGTCGGCTTCTCCGTCTGCTTCTCCTTCGCCGTCGCGGCGCTGATGGAAGGACGGATCGATGCCGCCTGGGCGCGCTGGGTGCGGCCATGGGCGCTTGCCGCTTGGACCTTCTTGACCCTCGGCATAGCCATGGGTTCTTACTGGGCCTATTACGAACTCGGCTGGGGCGGCTGGTGGTTCTGGGATCCGGTGGAGAATGCCTCTTTCATGCCCTGGCTGGCAGGAACGGCACTGCTGCATTCCGCCCTTGTCATGGAAAAGCGCGAAGCGTTGAAGATCTGGACGGTGCTGCTTGCGATACTGACATTCTCCCTGTCGCTGATGGGCACTTTCCTGGTGCGCTCCGGCGTGCTGACCTCCGTCCATGCCTTTGCGAGCGATCCGAGCCGCGGCGTCTTCATCCTTTGCATCCTTATGATCTTCATCGGCGGGGCGCTGTCGCTTTTCGCCTTCCGCGCGCCCCTGCTTTCTGCTGGCGGGCTCTTTGCGCCGATCTCGCGCGAGGGCGCGCTGGTGCTGAACAACCTGATCCTGACGGTTGCCTGCGGGACGGTGTTGACGGGCACGCTTTATCCGCTGCTGTTGGAAACGCTGACGGGAGACAAGATCTCCGTCGGGCCGCCCTTCTTCAACATGACCTTCGGGCTGTTGATGATCCCGCTGTTGCTGGTAGTACCCTTCGGTCCACTGCTCGCCTGGAAGCGCGGCGATCTCCTGGGCGCCATGCAGCGCCTGTATGTCGTGGCAGGCCTTGCCTTCATTGCGGCTCTCGTCTTCTTTTATATCGAGCATGGCGGGCCGGTTCTTTCAGTTCTCGGTCTCGCTGCCGGCCTTTTCCTCGTCTTCGGCGCTGGGGCTGATCTCTGGTACCGCGCTGGTATCGGCAAGGTGGCGGCCAATGTCGCTTGGCGCAGGCTTAGCGGTCTTCCGCGTTCGGCCTTCGGTACCGCACTGGCGCATGCCGGCCTCGGCATCACAGTTCTTGGTATCGTCGCGGTTTCGACCTTTGCGACGGAACATGTGCTGGAGATGAGGCCGGGAGAGACCACTTATGCTGGCGGCTACTCGCTTCGGTTCGATGGAATGCAGCCAGCGGCCGGACCCAACTACAAGGAAGATCGCGGTCATTTCAGCGTCAGCCGCGCTGGTGTCGAAGTCGCTGACGTCTGGTCCGCCAAGCGCGTCTATAGCGCGCGCCAGATGCCGACGACGGAGGCGGGCATCCTGACCTTCGGGCTGAGTCAGCTTTACGTCTCGCTCGGGGACCCAACCAATGCCGACGGCATTGTGGTGCGTATCTGGTGGAAGCCATTCATTCTTTGCATCTGGGGTGGCGCGCTCGTCATGGCTTTCGGGGGTTTCGTCTCGCTTAGCGATCGACGCCTGCGGATCGGTGCGCCCAGGCGCAAGGCCAAAGCTGTTGTGGCAATGGAGCCGGCGGAATGAAAGCGATGAGATGCTCCTCTTTTCCGTTGCCGGGTTGCATAGTGCAGGTGCTGGCGCTTCTCCTGACGATGTTGTCGCCATTCCCGGCGCTCGCGGTGAACCCAAATGAAATGCTGCCGGACCCTGCGATGGAGAGTCGCGCGCGAACGCTGTCGGCGGAACTGCGCTGCATGGTCTGCCAGAACCAATCGATCGACGATTCCAACGCAGAGCTCGCCAAGGATCTGCGGCTTTTGGTGCGTGAGCGCATTAAGGGTGGCGACAGCGACGAACAAGTTTTGGACTACATCGTCTCTCGCTATGGCGAGTTCGTTCTCTTGAAACCGCGCTTAAGCATCCGCACCATTACGCTCTGGGGAGCCCCCATCATTCTCGTCCTGGCGAGTGGCGTCTCGCTGCTGGTCTTTGCGCGCCGCCGCGCCGGACAGCCGCCGGGCAGTCGTCTGAATCCGGAGGAGGAAGCAAAGCTGCGGGGTCTGCTGAACCCGCCGCCTCTTTGATCAAGGTCAAAGCGTAGTTCAGCACTGACGACTAACGTCTTATCCGAACAATACTTTCATATGCGAGGCAGACAGATGCAGGCCAAGGACGTCATGACAAAAGACGTAGTCCATATCAGCCCGGCCATTGGTATCCGTCATGCTGTTGCCGTCATGCTCGAGAACAACGTGAGCGGCCTCCCTGTGGTCGATGATCAGGGGCGGGTGTGTGGAATGCTGACCGAGGGCGACCTTCTGCTTCGCAGGGAAATAAGGCTGTCGTCTCGACCAGCCCGCGCGCCGGAAGTCATTTCGGAAACTGATCTCGAACGATACATCAGCAGTAACGGGTGGTCGGTTGCCGACGTCATGTCCCAGGACGTCATCGTGGCCGGTCCTGACAGCGAAATATCGGACATTGCCGAAAGCCTGCAGGCCCATCGAATAAAGCGCCTGCCGATCGTGGAGGACGGAAAGCTGATCGGGATCGTCAGCAGGCGGGACATCTTGCAGATTATCATCGACGCGCCGGCAACTACCCTGCCAAGAGGAGACGCTTCTATAAAGCTTGCATTGCGCACCCGCCTTCGTTCCGATCTGGGGCTGACCTCTCAGAGGATACAGGTTACGGTCAAGGACGGTCAGGTCACACTCGAGGGGCAGGTTGAGTCCGAGCTCAAGCGGAAGGCCGTTCGAAGCCTCGTCGAAGGACTTGGGGTCGGGGCGATATGCGACCGAATTAGAATCGCCGAGGCGCCAATTGAGGCAACTGGAGCAAGATAGCTGGGCGAGCGTTCTGCTCACGGGCCACCGCATTACGTGTGGAAAAGGTTAAGGCTGTATTGTTTGTTGAAGGGATGTTCAGGTCGCCGCAGCCTCGACGCTGTTTGCACGGGGGAGGCGGATCGGCTTGCGAAATGGTGCACGCGAGGAGACCTGTCTAGTAGTGCGCCACTATCCAAGACAAGACAAGGCCTCTGCCAAGGTTTCCCGCACCTGACACGGACTGTTGCTCCGACCCGCGCATTTACCATCTCACCTTACATGCTGCGCGTCTTTGCGCCGGCTCAAAGATACGCTTGTTCGGCAGGAAAGCGTTTCTACCAATCAACTTGTTTGGTGGGATGAACACGGCAGATCGAGTGTCGCGCATCCCATCGGCGATCGGCGATACCGAAGCCACGTTACTTCGGCGAACCTGCTGCACGCGTTCAAGCTATTCGCCGTACCGGCGCGTCCTGAGCGATAGATCAGAGATTTGCGCTTGCCGACAACTGTTCGATGAGAGGCTGGAGTTCGCGCGTGATCGCTTTCTCGTCGAGCGGACCCACGTGCTTGAAGGCGATGCGCCCGGTCCGATCGAGTACGAAAGTTTCCGGAACTCCGTAGACGCCCCACTCGATAGATTGACGCCCTGATCGGTCGGTTCCGACGGCTGCGTACGGATTGCCTTCGCTGTTAAGGAACGCGCTTGCGTCTTTCGGGTCGTCTCTGTAGTTGATCCCAACCACCTTCACCCGCCGGTCCGAGGAGAGACGCATAAGGAATGGGTGTTCTTGGCGACATGGGACGCACCAGGACGCGAACACATTCACGATCGTCACGTTGCCCTTGATGATATCCTCGCTCGGTGCCGGGGGCCCTCCCTCGAGTCTTGGCAGCGCCATTGGAGGGTGGTTCTCACCGATGAGCGCGGACGGGAGGGTGGATGGCGAGTAACCTTCTTGTGCCTCGCGGTAGAGGTTATTTGCGACCACGGCCGCGAAACCCAGGAATACGACGAGTGGAAGCGCGGCTGCCAGGTGGCGGCTCGCTGTCAACGTGCTCTCCGAGGTTGCTTGGCATGAACCAGTGCCGCCACCCGGCGTCGAAAGGACCTACCTTCGATCCAAACCTTCGCCGAGGTCGATATGACCACGGTAAGCGTGACAGCGTATGCGGCCAGAACGTAGACTTCGTGTTGCATTTTCATCCTTACTTGTTCGTGGCCGCGCGTGCTGCAAGCCGATAGTGCGAAATGAGCTTTCGACGCCATATCTCGTTTCGGATCGACGCCAGGTAGAGCGTCGCGAACAGGCATGCGAACGCGAAACCCATCGTCAACAAAGGCCGCAGGAACTCCAAGTCGAGTGCCGGTCCGTCGGACCGTAGAACGCTCGCTGGCTGGTGAAGGGTGTTCCACCAATCGACCGAAAACTTGATGATAGGTATGTTCACGAACCCGACCACGATAAGTACCGCTGTGACCCTACCAGCGCGATTTGGCTCGTCTATCGCCCGATTGATCGCGAGAATCCCGAGGTACATGATGAAGAGTATGAACATTGATGTCAGGCGTGCGTCCCACACCCACCAGGTTCCCCACATCGGCTTTCCCCAAATCGCTCCCGTCATTATCGAGACAAAGGTGAAGGCTGCCCCTAGCGGGGCGGCTACCCGCGCCGCGACGTCCGCAAGCGGATGCCTCCAGACGAGCGACCCGATGGCGTTCACCGTCATCACGCTATAGCAGAGCATGCCCATCCAGGCCGAAGGAACGTGAACGTACATAATCCGTACGGTTTCACCTTGCTGGTAGTCTACGTCCGTTGTGAAACTCAACCACAGCCCGACCGCGAAGGCGACTAAAGTCGTCCCTGCCAATGTTGGGATAACACTGTCGGCCAGCGCGACGAAGCGAGAAGGCTGTGCCAGGTCGCTAAGAGACTTGGAGAACTTGGAAACGACATTCATGCAGGCACCACTAGCCTGCCTGGCGTCCAAGATAATTGATCCTGATCAAAGAATGCGTCGAAGTGCCAGCGGCCCGAAAGTTCAGGCCCGCGCCGCCAGTGCAGGCATGCTTGACCGGCGGTGTCCTGTTGAGAAAGCTGAGAGGCGCTCAAGCCTGCTTGCCTTCGGGGATAGGGCCGCAGTCGCCGCATTGGATTCCTCCACCATCGCCGCGGTGCGCTGCGTATGGCGATCGGGGGAGGGATGTTTTTGATCTGAACTTGACGCAGATCAAATAAGATCGACGTTCAGGGGGATACTCCTGCATTGATCGCAAGGAGCATATGATGGCTTTCGAAGCATTCTTCAAAAACGAGCTGGAAGGCCTGCATGCGGAAGGCCGCTACCGCGTTTTTGCCGATCTTGAGCGTCACCGGGGCAGCTTTCCGCGCGCGACCCGGCATACGGCCGATGGCCCCAAGGATGTGACTGTCTGGTGTTCCAACGACTATCTCGGCATGGGCCAGAACCCCAAGGTGATCGAGGCGATGAAGAACGCCATCGATCACTGTGGCGCGGGTGCGGGAGGCACCCGGAATATTTCTGGTACCACCCACTACCACGTTCTGCTCGAGCGCGAACTTGCCGACCTGCATGGCAAGGAATCGGCGCTGATCTTCACCTCCGGTTATGTCTCCAACTGGGCAGCCCTCGGCACGCTCGGATCCAAGATCCCCGGCCTCGTGATTTTCTCGGATGCGCTGAACCACGCCTCGATGATCGAGGGCATTCGCTACGCCAAGTGCGACAAGGTCATCTGGAAGCACAATGACCTGCAGGATCTGGAAGCGAAGCTCGCCGCGGCCGATCCGAAGGCGCCGAAGCTGATCGCGTTCGAATCGGTCTACTCGATGGATGGCGATATCGCTCCGATCAAGGAAATCTGTGATCTCGCCGACAAGTATGGCGCGATGACCTATCTCGATGAAGTCCATGCCGTCGGCATGTATGGTCCGCGCGGTGGCGGCATTGCCGAGCGCGAGGGCCTGATGGATCGGCTGACGGTTATCGAAGGCACGCTCGGCAAGGCTTTTGGCGTCATGGGCGGTTATATCGCCGCGTCGACGGCGCTCTGTGATTTCATCCGCTCATTTGCTTCGGGCTTCATCTTTACAACAGCGCTGCCACCGGCGCTGGCCGCTGGCGCCGTCGCCTCGATCCAGCACCTGAAGGTGAGCCAGTTCGAGCGCGCCCGCCACCAGGAACGCGTGCGGACGCTGCGCGCACTGCTCGACAAGCGCGGCATCCCGCACATGCCGAACCCGAGCCATATCGTGCCCGTGATGGTCGGCGATGCTGCAAAGTGCAAGTGGATCTCCGACCTGCTGCTCGACAATTGCGGTGTCTACGTGCAGCCGATCAATTATCCGACCGTGCCGAAGAAGACCGAACGTCTGCGCATCACGCCGACACCGCTGCATAGCGATGCCGATATCGAGCATCTGGTCGAGGCATTGCATTCGCTGTGGTCACGCTGTGCGCTGGCCCGGCATGTGGCCTGAGTTCTTGCTGATCCGCCGCAAGGCTTCGGCTTTGTCACCGGGTCGAAAGAATGTTGGCAAGTGCCTCATACGGCATCGGTCGCCCGTACTTGTAGCCCTGTGCCGCGGAGCAGCCGAGCGATAGCAGGAACGCTTCTTGTTCAGAATTCTCGATACCTTCGGCTATCGTCTCGATCCCCATTTCGAGGCTCATTCTAATCATAGCCCGCGTGATGGCGGCGTCACGGGGCTTCGTCGACAGCTCGGAAACAAATCCACGGTCAATCTTTAACGTGGTAAGTGGATACCGCTGTAGTGAGCTGAGAGATGCGTAACCGGTGCCGAAGTCGTCAAAAGCGATACCAACGCCGATGTCACGTAGCGTGTTCATGGCCTCAAGAGACCGGTCGTCGTCGGTGAGAGCGATAGTTTCCGTGACCTCGATCTCGAGCAACTTGGCCTCGATGCGATATTTTTCGAGCGCCTCAGAAACCTTGCGGCAAAGATGCGGGGCGCGGAGCTGCGCAGGAAAGAGGTTGACGCCCATCTTGATCGGGTGCGGACTCAGAACATTCAACAGCGCTGCTGTCCTGCATGCCTCATCAAGGGTCCACCATCCGATCTCAAGTGCAAGCGCGCTTTGCTCTATCGCGGGGAGAAAGGCTCCAGGGAGCAGCAATCCTCGTTCAGGGTGTTGCCAGCGGATTAGGGCCTCGGCTCCGAAGATGGTTCCAGTTTTCATATTCACCTGCGGCTGGTAGTAAAGCGCAAGCTGGCGGGCGCGAAGGGCCAGACGGAGCTCGTCCCTCATGGCGCGTCGAGCTCCAGCCTCGCTTCTTAATGCTGGTTCGTAAACCTGGAATGATCTACCGCCTATGCTCTTCGCCTTGGTAAGGGCTAGGTCAGCACTAGCGAGAAGCTCGTCTGCATCTTCGCCATCACGGGGAGATATCGCGGCTCCTACGCTGACGCTCACGTCCAGCAATTGTTCATTCACTTCGAAGGGCATCGAAAATGCCGTCGTCACAGTCCCGGCCAACTCCTCGAGATCCACCTGTTCGCTGGCGTTCTGCACGAACACGGCAAACTCATCATTGCCAAAGCGCGCAACTTGGGCCGCGGATGGAAGGCGATGACGGAGTCGGACCGCGATCGACTGCAGTAATGAATCTCCCGTCGTGTGGCCGTGGGTGTCGTTGACATCCTGAAATCCATCGATGTCGATCATCAGCACGATCGACGGCCGACGAGGAACGGCCTCCTTAAGGAACTCCACAAAGCGTCCGCGGTTGTGAAGACCAGTGAGTGTATCCTGATTTGCAAGCCTCATGAGCCTGCTGTCACGCTCGCGGCGCTCGGAGATGTCTCTTATGACGGCACCGGCGCCCATCTCGACTCCGTCATGCCAGGCGCATAGTGTGAGTTCGATTGGAAACTCGCTCCCATCTTTGCGGATCGCATAGACTTCGACAGCCTTTCCTCCAAGATTCAACTCTGCGCCAGCCATGGCGCGGGCGAATCCTCGCGCGTGCGCGCTACGAAGGCGTTCGGGGATGATCATTTCGACCGGGCAGCCGATCATAGCCTCGCGTTCGTAACCGAACAGATCCGCCGCTGCGCAATTGACAAATCTGATGTTGCCTCGCGAGTCCACTGATATCATTGTAAGTGAGGTAGCATCGGCTAAGTTCGCCGCGGCGGTCGCATCGAAAACCGCCGTTCGCTTCGGACAAGATGAGACCACCGATTCATCTGAGGTCATCACCGCGCCTTTTCGTAATTCCAAATCAACCAGCGTCATTGTGCACCACTGCTAAACGTCCGAAATTGATCGCGTGAAAGAATTAGCAGCCAACACCTCGCTCGCACGAGCCGCCGAGGCTTGGTGTCATGCGGAAAGTTAAAGCTGCGAGAGTGCCTTATCCACGCGCTCGCGAGCCTTGTTGGGGAGTTTCCCTGCTTTCACAGCGTCTAGATTGGCAGGTGCGTTACCCACCGTAACGACAGCAACCATCCCCATCGAAAAGTGGGGCAGGCACTTGATTACATAGACGCCCGGTGCAGAGAACGTCTCTTTTACGGTCTCGTTTGTCTTTCCCTTGAAGGCTTCGGCGCCATTCGGGATCATGTCCTTCACGGTTTCGGCGTTATGGCCCTTGTCGGTGGGCACGAAGGTGACGGTGTCGCCAGGTTGTATTTTCGTCAGAAGAGGTTCGAACACCATGACGCCGTCGGCGCCTTTGTTCAGCATGTGGACCTCGAAATCTGCAGCAGCAACCGGACCGGCGATCGCTGCTATCGGCGTTGCTAAAATCAGCGTTTTCAGAAAGTTCATTTTGCTTCTCCGTAGTAGTGTCCCCTCGAGACATCAATTGACAACCGGCTTCCGATTTGCTCGCCGATCGAAACTGGGTATCCGGCTGCAGGTGCCGCACCAAATGGTGGGATGCGGACTAGGTCAGGCAGAGTGTCCGAACCGCGCATGAACGCCTGTATCACTTACAAGATCGACCATAAGATCGGGCTCTTCTCCGGCGATCGCCCGGATCGCTCTCTCCGGCATAAGGCAGAACGAGGTCGCTAAGGCGTCGGCGCGGGTCGCGTCGTCTGCCACCACGGACACGCGCCGGTAAAGGCGCGGCGTGAAACCGTTCCGGGGGTCAATAATGTGGCCGAAATGGCCTGCCTCATCGAACTCAAATCCGCTGCTGCTTGAGGTAGCAACGGCCTTATCGATTATGTGGAGAACCTGGTCTGGGTGTTCGTCGTTTTCGCTTTCCGCAAGACCGACCTGCCAAGCAGTCCCGTCGGCACGGCTTCCGATAGCCCGATCCTCGCCCATATCGACAAGGCAGCTAGTGACGCCAGCATTGCGTAGCAGGTCAACGATCCGGTCGGTGATATACCCCTGCGCGATGCCGTTGAACGTCAACCCCGCGGAAGAGCCTAAAACGACACGATCCCGATTGAACTTGAGCCGATCGAAACCGACAGTCGAAAGAGCCTTTGCGATTTCGGCTATATTTGGACCCGAGGGATCGGCGTTCTGAGAGGAGAAATGATTGTAATATAACCGCCAAATCGGTTGCACAGTGGGGTCGAACGCGCCGCCGGTCTTCTCCCAAATGCTGCGACTGCTTTGAAGCAAAGTTATAAGGTCCAGTGGGGGAGCGGCAAGGACACCGACCCTATTCAATTCTGAAAGCGCCGAGTCGGTACGGCTGAGGCTGAAGACCTTCTCGAGTCGGGCGACTTCCGCCACGACAAGCTCGATCAGGCGTGAGGCGGCCGCAGGATCCGGATGGTTCAGAAGAAGCCGCGCCGGCGCGCCGAGAGCTTGGCCTTCCCACGTCGTTGGAAGCGCGGCTGCTTCCGTATCTCTTAGAAGAGGCAGGCCGGCCACCGCGGCGAAGATAAAAATAGCTCGACGTCGGCTGAACATCCTAACCATGGTCATGTGCCTCCGATTTTACGGATGAGTCGCTCGGCGTCTGATCGCCTCCGTCGGATCCGCTTCCAAGTACGTAGTCGCGAGGAACGTCGTCGAACGTCACCACCTGACCACCATTTTTTCCTGCGAATTCGATAGCAGCGTCTTCTGACGAAAACGGCACCGTCTCCTCTGTTCCCATTCCTCCACGGCGAGAGCTGCCAATCACGTAAAACGCCTTTCGAGCGTCCACCCAGTTCTCGGCGCCCGGTCTTTCCCAACTCGGCGCCTTGCCCATGTCGGAGACGTAGATGGCGACAAAATCCTTCGGCTCTTCAGGAAGCATTGTGAACGCAAGAGCGTCACGTGCCGAAGAAAACCAGATGGGCTCTCCTACCTTGGCGTCCAGGATGACTTGACCCTTCGGTCCCGCGTGCTCGAGGACGTTCATTCCGCAGTACCTGCCTATTGCATCCTTCGTCAGTGCGAAGGGAGCCGGCGGTGGCGATTCCTTCTTTTCTTCGCAACCGCTCAGAAACAGCGACGAAAGGAAGATCATGATCGTGATCAGGTTTTTCATAGCTCTCTCCTAGAAAACGTCAGGGAAGCCAGTGCCAGAGGACCGGCGGTCCACGCCGCAAGCGCTGCTACCAAGATAGTCGGTCCAAGTGCCGAGTATTCGGCTACGCCACCCATGCCCGACAGTGCTCGGGCGCCTCCCGATCCGAGGTTGAGCATCCGGTAGGCGTCCGTGGGGTTAATGAGTAGCAGAGCGTCGAGCACGCCCGCTGGTAGGGCATGTCCTCCGGCGGCCACCAATGCCCCAAGCAACGCCATGTCGTAGATCACGACAAAGAGCAGCCAAACGCCAATGGCTACCCCGCCTGCAGTGCTTCGCTCGCTGACCAGACCGCTGATGAGATATCCGACCGCAATGAATACGCCACCCAAGAGTATCGACGATCCGAGCAGAACCATGAAGGCATACCAGCTTGCGGCATCGATAGTGTTTCCTGTCGCGACAAGCATGACCGCGGTCGCGCCGTAGCCGATCAGTGTTGCGAATGCGAGAATCGCGATGTGGCCGACAAATTTCCCCAACAGGACCTGGTTTCGTCCAACGGGGTAGCTCAAGAGCAACAGCATGGTGCCTCTTTCCATCTCGCCGACTATGGCGTCATGGGAAAGCAAGAGCGCGATCAGTGGCACGAGGAAGATCGTGAGGCTGGAAAGGCTTACGATGACGACGTCGAGCCGGCCGCTACCAACATTCCCGGTCGGAGCGCTTCCAAGCAGAGAAAGCGTCAACGCGAGTGCGCCGAGAAGAAGCGTTGTCGCAAGCACCCATCTGTTGCGCAGCCCCTCGCGGATTTCCTTTGATGCTATAATCAGGACGTTTCTCATGCCGCTCTCTTTCCAGCGCTCAGGAAATGAGCATAGAGGTCATCCAATGTGGGCTCGATTATGTGGAGTGCCGCGACGTCGCCGGGGACGACGGTTACGTGACGGAGAAGCTCAATCTTTTCTTCGTTGCTCACCATGGCCTCAACCGTGCCCGGCACCGTTTCTTTCCAGCCGAAACTCTCGCTCTTCAGTCTTTCGACAGCCCGACTGTTTGCAAGCGTGACGCGCACGTGCGTCGGCAAACGCGCCAGTCCTCGAAGATCGTCCATGGTTCCATCTGCAACGGCCACGCCCTCGTTGACGATTAGCAACCGATCCGCGCGATCCTCCAGCTCTGTAAGCGCGTGCGAGGAGAGAAGGATGGCCGCACCTTTCGATTTCAGTTCCCCCAACAGATCGTAGAACCTACGACGCGATGCCGGGTCGAGGCCGCTCGTCGGTTCGTCCAGGAGCAGAAGGCGAGGCTCGCCCAGGAGGGCTTGCGCCAGGCCCAGCCTTTGGCGCATCCCTTTCGAGTACGTGCGGACCGGCCGGGCCGCTGCCTCCGCACCAAGCCCGACGCGCTCCAGCAGACCTATGGGATCGGATCCCTGCACCTGCTTCAGCCTCGCATAGAATGCGAGAGTCTCCCGACCAGTCAACGCGTTATGGAATGCGACGCTCTCTGGAAGGTACCCAAGTCTCTGACGCACAGCAACAGCGCCGGACGCTGGATCTTCGCCCATCACCCTGATACTCCCGCTTGAGGGGCGAATGAGGCCGAGCATCAATTTGATCAAGGTGGTTTTTCCAGCCCCATTATGGCCTACGAGCGCCACCATCTCGCCCTCGTTAAGCGCAAAAGAAACATCTCTTACTGCCTGCACTTTTCCGTAGTGCTTGGCGATTTTGGATACGACGACGGTCGGCTCTATCATTTTACAGCTCCAGAGGGCGCGGGAGGCACCATCAAGGGGTGGTTGTCTATTACGCCGCCAGGAAGCAAGGCCGGGAACTGAGCTTGCGCCCACCGGATCAGTTGGACGGCAGGGCTGGTCGCGAGAAGCTTGGCCTGCGGCGATGTCCACAGAACCTTGTCCATCACGTCGTTGGGGCGGTAGGGATTGTCACCAATGCCGTCGCCGTTGAGGTCGAACGCGGGGTTGTCGCTCCAGTAATTGCCGCGACCGTTGGCCGACCAATCGAGGTAGCGTGTTCCGACATACTTCACCTGATTGCGATTGTTTATGAAGGAGTTACCACTCATCGTGTTTCCCTCCGAACCGGCCGTGAAGTGGATGCCGATCGCGCAGCCATTGAACTCGTTGTCGATGAGCTTGTTTTTGTTCGCATTGTAGATGAATACGCATTTTTCAGGACCAAGGCGGAACCCCGAGATGTCTCCCGCGGCAATGGGGCTCGCCGCGTCCGCAGGTATCTCGTCCGCAGACGCCCGTGCGCCTGCAGACGCCCAACGGCTTTCGGCCTGTGACCGTCCGCGCACGACATTGCCTTCTACCAAGGAACTGTTGGCTGAATTCAGCAGGATCCCGTGATCGCGATCACCGTCGGAGACGTTGTCGATGATCTTAAGGCGGTTCGAAAACATGATCGCATAGCCGACAGTGTTGCCCGTCGAAACGTTGCCACTGATCTCGCTGTCGTTGGTGTACATGTAGTGAATTGCAAAACGTAGGTCGTGAAAGTTATTCTTGCTAAAGACATTGCGCTTGCTGGCGTTTGTCGCGATTCCGTCGCGCCCAAAACTGATGTCGTTCTCAACAACTTTCGCGCCAGGAGCGTTCCAGACCGTTACGCCGTTTCCAGACTCGCTGAGCCGGCCTTCCTTGATCCCGACGATCCGATTTCCGCGGGTGACGGAATCCTTCGCACCATGAATGTAAATCCCATAAAGATTCTCTGAGATCAGGTTCTTTTCAATGACAGCACCGGTAGCAGCCTCGGTCGCAAAGACGCCAGAGTCCATCGTTTCCAGGTTCGAGCCGGATCCTCTGATCTCAAGACCGCGCACGGTGACGTCCGCAGCATTTATTGTTACGACCGTTCCTCTGCCATTCCCGACCACGACCGCGCCTGGGGATCCTTGAAGGACCACCGGCTTGCTAAGAGTCAGAGGCCCTTCGTAGCTACCCGATCGGAGGGTGATCGTATCTCCCGACGCGGCCCGCGCGACGGCCTCGACTAGACTCGGACCGTCCGACGGCGACACAAAGCGATCCGCGGCCGAGGCGGTGGCAGCGATGGCGGCCCAGAGGGCCGCCATCGTGAGTGTCTTTGCTTGGCCCATCAGATCGACTTCGGTTCGACCAACATACGGCCCTTCATTTCCATGTGCATCGCATGGCAGAACCACGAGCAATAATACCAGTAGACGCCTGGCTTGCTTGCTTTGAAGGTGACCGAGGCAGTCGCTTGCGGAGCGACCTCCATGTTGATCCCGTAGTTGACGATCGCGAAGCCGTGCGTCAGGTCCTCGACTTCGTCAATGTTCGTAACATAGACGGTGACCTCGTCTCCTTCCTTGACGGTGAACGATTCCAGGCCGAAGGCGGGCGCCGACGACGTCATGTAGACTCTCACCTTGTCGCCATCCCGGACCACTTGAGAATCCGTCATGAGGTCGATGTTGTCTTTCTTCGCTTGCGCCACCGCGTCGGCAAAGAAGGCATCATCGCGGCTCCAGATGCTGACCGGGTTGATTTTCGATGCGTGAACGATCGTCGCATCATGCGGTTCTGCGAAGGTTGGGTTGTCATGTACAAGTACCATCTCGTCCCCGGAGATGTCGATGAGCTGGTCGCTTTCGGGCTTCAGCGGCCCTGCGTTGAGATACCGGTCCTTCGAGAACTTGTTCAGCGAAATGAGCCACTTGCCGTCAGCTTCCTTGGTCTGGCCCATCGAGCTGTGGTTGTGGCCCGGCTGGTAATGGACGTCGAGCTTCTGCCGGATCGGATTGACCTTCTCGCCCTTGAAGGCACGCTTGGCGTCTTCGATGTTCCATTTGCAGATCTGGCTGTCGATGAAGAGCGTGGTATAAGCGTTACCACGTCCGTCATAGGCCGTGTGCAACGGACCGAGACCGAGTTCCGGTTCCGCGACCACGGTATCTCGCGGCTTGATCTTGTCGTCGAAAAGATCGTCGAACTTGCGCACGTCAAAGACGGTTACGGTTGGGGACAGCTTGCCTGCAGCCACGGCATGGATCCCGTCAGGCGCCGTGTTCATGCCATGGGGCCCGTTCGAGACCGGAATATAACGGGTGTATTTCGAACCATGTCGTCCGTCGATGACAGGGACGCCGCCGATCTCCTTGAAGTCTCCGTTCTTGACGGCTTCCTCAATGCGCTTGATGTTGAAGACGACCACCCAGTCTTGGTCCTTCGCCATCATTTGCTCGAGGTTCACACCGTTCTCGGAATTGTAGCAGGTGGAGTAGCAATACTTGCCCTGATAGTCGGCATCGACGTTATCAAGGTTGCCATCGACGATGACCTGCCATGCGACCTTCATTGTTTCGCCATCGACCGCGGTGAACACGGCCTGATAGGCCTTCGGATCGTCCAGGATTTTGCCATCGTTCGGGATCGGAACGCCGTCTTCACCGTTGCAGAAGACATAACCGGTCTTCGGGTACTTCTGGACACGAAGACCATGAACCGTGTGCTGGTTCGGCAGCTCGATGATCTTGTCGCACTTCATCACATCCAGACGAATGCGGCAGACGCGAGTGTTGGCCTTGTCGTTGGCGTAGAGATAACGCCCATCGTAGGTGCCGTCCGTCTGGGACGGGTGAGGGTGGTGAAGGTCTCCGTTGTGGTAGACGCCGCCTTGGTCCTTGAGGAATTCGACCGTCCTGGGAAGCAGCCCTTCGGTCAAGATTTTGCGGCTCTCGTTGGTCAGTCCCCAACCGGTTGCGCTGCAGCGGTTGAACACCGGAATGCGCATGATTTCGCGCATCGAAGGCACGCCAACTATCCGGATTTCTCCAGACTGGCCGCTAGAGAAGAATGTGTAGTACTCGTCGAGTTCTCCCGGCTTGACTTCCCAGGTCTGCTTGCGTCCTTCCGCGGCCATTGCCTGCGTGGCGAGCGCGCCAGAGAAGTTAAGGGCACCGCCTGCTGCTGCAGCTCCGGCGGCCGCAGCAAGTGCCGTGGTCCCGAGAAGCTGACGTCTGTTGAAACGTGGCTGCGTGTCTTCCGTTGACATGTTTCACTTCCTCAGTTGTGGCCGCGACTGGAACGCCGCGCGCCGATTTAAGCTCTTTCGATGGGTTTCCCGTTGTGGGTGACGACGGTTTTCGGTGGTTTCTCGCCGCGCGACTCCGGTGTGGAGAGCGCCATGAATTTCTCGCGCTTCAGCCGTACCTGAATCATGTGCGGGCAGCGGTGGTCATCATGATAAAGTTCCTGGCAATGCATGCAGTAGATGCACTCGTTGACATTGATTTGCCCTTCGGGATGAATGGACTGCACGGGACACTCCTTCGCGCAGCGCTGGCACGGAGAACCGCATTCCGGATATCGCTTCAGCCACTCGAACATTCGAATTCGTCCGGGAATGGCAAGCGCAGCGCCGAGCGGACAAAGGTACCGGCAATAGAAGCGCTCGATGAACAGGCTTGCGATGAGCAGGGCGCCGGCGAAGACGACGAACGGCCAATCGCGGACGAATTTCAAGATGATTGCTGTCTTGAACGGTTCGACTTCCGCTGCCATCTCGGCGTACGAGATCGAGTAGAAGGACAGTCCGAACAGTCCAAGAAAGATGATGTACTTGATAGGCCAGAGCCGTTCGTGCAGCCCCCAGGGAAGCTTGACCTGAGGCACCTTCAGGCGCTTTGCGATGCTGCTGAGCAATTCCTGCAACGCACCGAAGGGGCAGAGCCACCCGCAGAAAGGACCACGCCCCCAGAACAGCAGGCCGGCCGCGACCGACGCCCACAGAATGAAGATCAGCGGCGCCGCCAAAAAGAACTCCCAACTGAAGTTCGTGATCAGCGCGTTGGTGAAGGTCAGAACATTGACTACGGATAGTTGGGCGTTCGCATACCAGCCAAGCCAAACGAGCGTGAAGACAAGATAGCTGTTCCTCACCCACGCAAACAAAACTGGACGTTTGACTAGCCAGTCCTGGAAGAAAAAGATTGCGGTCAGGACGAGAAGGGCGGTGCCGGTGATCCCGATATTGACGCGGTTCAGATTCCAGATACTGATCCAAAGCGGCTGTTCGTCTGACGCCTGCGTTGTTGTATCCGCCAGGGGGACGATCGCCGGAGCCGGAGCGGCCGCCCTAGTCACCGTGACGTACTTCGATGGCAACGCATATCCAAGATTGAAGGGAATGACTGCTTTGTCGCGCGCACCGGTGCTGCTTCGCTGTGCCAGAAGCTGGAGTTCCCAAGGCTCAGTCACGTCGAATGTATATTCGGGCGCAACGACAAACAGTGCGATCTCCTTCAACGAAGGCGCGTCAACCGGTGCGAGAGCTGCGATACGAGTGTGGTAGCGATCGCGGAATCGGAGCCCCTGTCCGTCCTGTAAGAGCTCGATTCGATCGAATATGCCGCCGCGGACGTAACCTGAACCTTTGAAGGAATACGCGCCGTCGCCAGCGACCAGGATCGCAGACTGGCCAGGCTGCAAACGGCTCTGAAGCCTGGCATATGCTGCATCGCCCAGAAGGGTTTTCCCAATCGACGGAACGTTCACCGGCGCCACGTAAAGATCAATGAAGCGGTCGTCCGGTGTCGTCGTTTCCGGATGCGATGCTGCGTCGGGCTGGCCGGCATCATTGAAGGCCTTGGAGACCTCGCCAACAGTTAACCGAAGGCTTCGCACAGACCCGTCACCTAAGAGCGTCTGCCAGTCGCTGACGTCCGTCTTCGTCAGATCCAGCGTCTTCACGTCTGCTTGTTTTTGGACGCCTCCGGCGTCGGCGGGATTAAGTCTGCCACTGCGAATAAGCTTGACCGCGGAGCGGATGACGCTGTCGCCCATGACGAGGACTGTCACGGTTGCGCCGCTTACGATCTCGACCTGCGGCGGCCGCTCTTCGCCGGCAGCTACGCGGCCGAGATTTTTTCCGATGATGGAATTTAGTGCTGCAACCACCTTGGCCTGGGGAATGCCGATGAGCACGATCGGTTCATGGTGATCGATCAGCTTGATCCCTCGCACAACGCCTGCTGTGTCGATCCCCACGGCGATATGGATAGGCTTGCCAGAATAGCCCGTGGAATTGGTGAAGTCCGAATTTAGATAGGCATAACCAAGCACGTCAGGGCCGCGGTACACTGGCGCGATCGGAGGCTCGCCTTCTGGGTTGCCGAACCGATCAGCACCCTGAAACAGGTCGCTTGGTTGAATCTTCTCCAGATATGACGGTAGCTGGCCCGCCGACATTGCAGGCGCCGCGAAAGCTGCGAGAAGACCGATTGCCGCTATGAAGAACATAGCTATGCGGCCAATGTCTGCGCCTTTTTGTATTGTTATCATCGCGTCCTTCAGCCCTTCGGTGCGTTCGCGGTGGGAACATATACGGAGAAAAACCATGTGTTATTTGATCAAGATCAACCAAGAGTGATGATTTTCCGGTGAAATGCGCAGGCTCAAAGCGCCAAACAGCAACCGCGAAAGCCGCAGGCTTGCCGAGAAGAAAGGGAATGGACATGTCAACCACTCGCGAGCCTTGGAAACTGGCCTCTCTCGCCGAACTGTTGGCGCTCGCGGCTCGAATGGAGCAGGAGGCGATTGACGGCTACCTGGATTTATCCCGGAGGATGGAATCGCTGGAGCGACCAGATCTGGCACGCGTTTTTGACACTCTGGTCGCAGAGGAGCAGGGTCACCTCAGCAAGGTCGACGAGTGGAGACTGGGGCTGGGTGTCTCGACTCCAAGCCAAGCACCGGAAAGTCCAAACGAGGTGTTTGAGGACGAAGGCGTCGGGATCGTCTCTCCTGATCTTCTGAGCGCCTATCGGGCCTTTTCAATGGCGGTGCGGAATGAGGAGCGCGCCTTCGTGTTCTGGACCTACGTCTCAGCACACGCGCACTCTGAAGAAATACGGGAAGCAGCCGAGCGGATGGCGCGAGAAGAGCTAGGACATGTCGCAACGCTGCGACGAGAACGCAGGCGAGCATTCCACACGGAGCGCAGCCTGAACATCGACGTCACGATAGACAGTCTGCCCGACCTCGAGCGCAAACTGAAGCACCATCTTGATACGCTGGCAGCATCCGAAACCGACGCTGGCAAGGAAACGGCGTTGCGATCTTTCTCACGGCAGTCGGAATTGCGGCAGGCTTCTCTAGTAGAGACTCCACTTGAGGGGCCTGCGTCCCCAGCAAGCTTTCCGCGATCCGCGCTTGGGTCTCCCCTCGCGCTGGGCGAAATGCTGGTGGACTACTATCTAAATCTCGGAAGCCAAGCCAAGCAGGACTTGGATGCTTCGCGTGGGAGGGCCTTCGCTGCGGAGTTGATCCATTGTCTGGCAGTTCTCCGAGGATCTTCGCCCGCATAGGTTGGCTCAGGTTTGCGACGGTTGACGCCGACGCCTGATTGTCTATTGAGACGCGTCCCACAGTCTGGCTTCCGCTGAGACCGGCCGACCTTTAGCGTCGCAGGTGAGGCTTGCCCACAGATTCACTGGGTCAATAAAGGATGCTGGTTATTGATCGCGATCAAAGACGCGACGTGGATTCGACGTGAAAAACGAACTCAACGAAACTTGGAGTTCAAGGCAATGATGATTGCCCAGCACGACCGCGTCGCCGAAGCGCAATCCCCTGCGGCGGATTCCACTGCCAACAGTTCAATGGGGAGTAGGGGCGGTGGACGTAGATCACTTGGCGGTTTGAGAAGACTCGCTCCTTTCTTACGAACGCATCAATGGCTTGTTGCCGGGAGCCTGGTCTCCCTGACAGCCGCGGCACTGATCTCCCTGGCGTTACCAACTGCAGTCCGCCGTTTGATAGACCAGGGGTTCACCCGTACCGATGGGGCGTTCGTAGACCGCTACTTCGTAATGCTTGTTGCTCTTGCCATAGCGCTCGCGGTCGCTAGCGCGTGTCGATATTACTTCGTCGCCGCGCTTGGAGAACGCCTTGTCAGTGACCTTCGGCTCCAGGTTTTCAAAAAGGTCGTGCGACTCCCTGCGTCTTTTTTCGACGCTAATCGGTCCGGCGAGATCAGTTCGCGCCTGACCGCCGACACCGCCCAGATCAAGTCGGCTGTCAGCTTGGCCGCCTCAGTTGCGCTACGCAACTCCATTCTTTGCGCGGGCTCGCTGGCGATGATGTTCATGACCAGTCCCAGCTTGTCGTCGATCACCATCGGCGCCATTCCGTTGATCGTCGTTCCGCTAGTAGTTTTTGGCCGCTCGGTTCGACGCCGCTCGCGAGCCGCGCAGGATGCACTGGCGCAGGCGTCTGCGTTCGCGAGCGAGGTCATTGCTGGGAGCAGAACAATACAGGCGTTCAACGGCGAAGAATCTGCCGAGCAGAAATACATCAAGGACGTCGAGACTTCCTACGCGAGCTCGGTGAGCGCGGCTCGATCTAGGGCTTACCTGACCGCCTTCGCGATCGCTCTGATCTTCGCCAGCGTCGTCGGGGTTCTGTGGATCGGCGCGCGTGGCCTGCTGTCAGGATCAATGACCGCCGGAAACCTCAGTCAGTTCCTTCTTTACGCAGTCATAGCTGCGGGCTCTCTCGGATCGCTGTCCGAAGTCTGGGGTGAACTAGCACAGGCAGCAGGCGCCGCAGGGAGGCTTTTCGAGCTGTTGGGTGAAGAAGAAGGACGCCCAGAGCCGGGCGCGACGGTCCCGCTGCGAACCCCGGTAGCCGGCGGCGTCGAATTCCGCGATGTCACGTTCGCCTATCCCGGCATGCCCGACCGTGAAGTGCTCCAGGGATTGTCGATGCGGGTTGCGCCGGGCGAGACCGTTGCGGTTGTCGGTGCATCAGGCTCGGGGAAGAGCACACTCTTCTCGCTCTTGCTCGGTTTTTATGGAACAAACGAAGGGCAGATCTCGATCGATGGGTACGATGTTACCTCCTTGTCCGCGGAGGAGGTCCGACAACAAATCGCTATCGTTCCTCAGGACGTCACTATCTTCGCCTCCTCCGTCAGGGACAACATCGCTTTGGGAAAAACGGGCGCGAGCGACGCCGAGATCGAATCCGCGGCGCAGCGGGCCCAGGCGCACGACTTCATATCCGTCCTTCCTCATTCTTACGATACGGTCGTAGGCGAGCGGGGCCTCACGCTTTCAGGAGGGCAGCGCCAACGGATCGCAATTGCCAGGGCGGTCTTGAAGGACGCCCCCGTTCTTCTTCTCGACGAAGCGACGTCGTCGCTGGACGCCGAAAGCGAGATGTTGGTGCAGAAGGGACTCGAAGAACTTATGAAAGATCGAACCACGATCGTCATAGCACATCGACTCGCTACGGTGCTCAAGGCAGATCGGATCTTGGTCATGGACGGCGGCCGGATCGTCGAGGAAGGAACTCACGCTTCGCTGGTCCGCAAGGGTGGCGTATACGCAAAACTTGCCGAACTCCAGTTTGACGCGCCGGACTCGCACCGAGACGAACGGGACGCCGCCTGATGATCAAGGAGAAATTCGGGAGACGCATCAGGATCGGCACTCGTGCAAGTCCGCTGGCAGTCGCCCAAGCGACGGAAGTCGCTTCGCGCCTTGCCGCCTGTCACGGACTGTCGATCGAATCCTTCGAGATCGTCCGACTGACAACGAAAGGGGATCGACTCAATGAGTGGCCGCTTCCCGACCTCGGTGTCAAGGGCCTATTCACCCAGGAACTGGAGGAGAGGCTCCTAACGGGAGAACTCGATCTCGCAGTCCATTCGTGCAAGGACGTTGCCACTGTGCTTCCGGAGGGGCTCCACATCAGCGCGGTCTTGCCAAGGGAAGACATCCGCGACGCGCTCGTGTCCCGGAGCGGCGCCCATTTCTGGGAACTGCCGGCCGGAGCCATTGTCGGCACGTCCTCAGTGCGAAGAGCGGCGCTCGTCAAGATGCACAGGCCAGACCTCGTCATCGTGCCATTTCGAGGTCTTGTCGGAACGAGGCTGCAGAAGATGACGGACGGGTTCGTCGACGCTACGCTGCTAGCCCAAGCCGGGTTGAACAGGCTGGTTCTTGCGCGCGTCGCGACGGAGGTGTTGGATCCTCGCGCCTTCCCGCCGGCTCCTGCTCAAGGTGCGATCTGTATCGAAAGCGCCAAGGACGATCGTATCGTTGGCGAACTGGTCTCCGCGCTGGACGACGCGGCCACCGCCGACGCCGTCCGATGCGAACGCGCGTTTCTTCGTGCCCTAGACGGCTCGTGCCGTACCCCCATTGCCGCTTACGCGACCTGTCATGGAAGCGAGGTGATGCTCCGAGGAATGACGATCGAAGCAGACGGAAGCAACCCAATCAGGGTGGTGGTCACAGGCGCGCGATACGCCAACGAAAAAATTGGGCTCTCTGCTGCGAATTGTATCATATCCCGACAAAAAGAGCTGCTGCGAAAGGAGGAGATCTCTCGATTGCCCGAGCGGGTAGATTGATCTGGATCAACCCGTTAAGGTTCGGTTAACTCTCGGGGCCCATATTTGGAGGAACCGAAACTGAGTCTCCTCCCATGCCGGTCAGCGCTCTGTCAGTCCTTTTGCCTGACGCCCTGGACGACTACATCGATCTGCGCTCGGTTCCGCAACATCGCTTCTTTGGTCAGAACGACATGATCGACAGGCTTAGAAAGGCCGTTCCGTTCGACTACATGTTCGTTTGCGGACTTGACGTGGACCACTATCGGTTCGGCGAGGGTTTCTCTATCGATACCGATCTTCCGCCTGCGTTCATTGAGGCCTATATAGCAGACAAGCTGCCGCAAATCGATCCATTCATTCTGGCGTCGAAATCTTCGAAAACAGTCGTTATCGAAAGCGAGGTCTACGCACATCAGGATGTGCCGCGGCGCCTGCTTTATCTTCAACGTATGTTTGGCGTCCACAATCGCACCATCGTACCCATCTTGCGGGATGAGACGATCTATGGCGCGGTTGGCTATACGCGCGCGACGCCGTTCGGATCCGCAGAGATAGCATTTCTCGAGCTTGTTTCCGGAGCGGTTCACAACGCGTTCGCCAAGCCCCTCATGGACCGCTACGCCGCGGACCAGATGCGATTGTCGAAGGGCGAAATGGCCTGCCTTTCGCAAGCAAGCCTCGGCCTGACCAGTGAAGGCATCGGTAAAGCCACTGGCTATCAGTTGGAGACCGTGAACAGCTACATCAAATCGGCGACGAAGAAGCTTGGAGCAGCCAATCGCACGCAGGCGATCGCCGAGGCACTCCGGCGGCGGCTGATCGCTTGACTTTCGAGCCCCGCCGGCTTGGTCGATCGAATGTGATCGGCTCCGAGGATGCAAATGGTTGAACGGGGGCCTCATTCTACTTGGGCCGACCTCATATAGTCGTCTGGGAGGGCTCGGGGAAAGCGATTCCGGAGATCAGCGCGTCCTCGATTACGGAGCTGGAGAGCCGCAGCGCGATTGGTTACATACTAGCCGTCTCGAAACGCGATCTCGATGGATGATGCGGTTGAATCGTGCCGTGTGGGCGCTTGCGTGCCCAGTCGACAATGACGAGGGCAACCATATTTGCAACAATTCACATCCTGTTCGCAAGCGCGGTAATTGTCATATAATTGCACACTCTAAAATCATCGGAAAATCAGTTGCTTGGGGCGTTCATCTGGGCTAGATTTTGCTCGATGTGGTAGTGGACTTTACCCTGCATATATCTTCGGTGTGTATCTGGTCGATGATGCCTAGAGGAATGGACTGAGCCGATCTTTCGACTGCCTGCCTTTGTAGTGGCGAAGCGAGCGCGTTACGCCGGATCGACCCGATTTCGACTTGCAAGCCCTTAAGGACGCAGAAGATCTTGTTCTCATTGTTGCTAACGGTGCGCATGATTGTGCGGGACGCGGAGATTTGACATGCACAAGCAAGCTGTCGTCTTTGAAGGTCAGGAGGTCGGGATCGCCGTTCCGATCGATAGCCGTTTGCGGTTCATTGCTGTCCGGTTCGATGTCATCGACCTCGACAATCGATTGTTCGATACGGTCACAGACATCAAAGGTGCAATCGCTGAGCATGTCGCCGCAAACATCTCGAGAAGGCTAGCGCGTTCCAACTGACCCACTCGCGCCGGGAATGAGTTTTACTAGAGATGTTACGGGATACTACAGGCCTCCGCTGTCGTAGGATGCTAGTTTTTCCTGGGATGAATAAAACGATGAGGGCGAGTTGCGCTCGGGGGTAGGGTTCTCGATGACCGATCTACCGGAAGCTTTGAAAGGCGACAGGCGGCTTTCGCGACGGGGTGAGCGACTGGCGTTTGCGATCCTGGCATTTGGTGTCTGGCCCGTGGTCGCGGTTGGAACCGTGGCGACGTACGGCTTTCTTGTCTGGTTCTACCAGATGATCTATGGCCCGCCAGGGCCGCCACCGACCATTCACTGAGGCGGCCCATGGACGCGATCGCACTCTCTCGCCGGGCCTTCCTCAGGGGCGACGTTACTCGCCTGCCGATCCTGCCTCCGGGCGTGTCGCCGTCTTCGCTTGAACGATGCACCGGCTGCAATCGATGCGTCGAACGATGTCCCACCTCCATAATCCGGCTTGTCGCCGGAGTTCCCGGAGTTGATCTGTCTGTCGGCGAATGCACGTTCTGTCGAGAGTGCCTGAATGTCTGTCCGGAGCCGGTCTTCGATGCCGAGCGCTTCCAGTTCGATCATGTGGCAGAGGTGTCTGAAGGCTGTCTCGCTGCGAAGGGAGTTGCTTGCCAATCCTGCGGCGAGGCTTGCCCCGCTCAAGCCATACGATTCCGGCCACGGATTGGCGGGCCGTTCTTGCCGCTCATAGAGACATCCGCCTGCGCAGGATGCGGCGCATGCCTGCAGGTCTGTCCCGTGGATGCCATCGCCATCCGTTCGCTGAGCGAGGTCTCCAATGGTTGAGCACTCTCTTTGGCACGTCTCAAGTGCGGTCATCGCGACACGGTTTGAATTTACGCAAGCAGTTTTGGCGCAGCTCGAAGACGTCGAAGGGCTGGAAGTGCACGGCCATGACCGAGGCAAGATCGTCGTTGTCATCGAGGGCCCGAGCACGGGGTTTCTGGGCGAGGTTCTGTCCAGAGTCTCGCTGATGGACGGCGTCATTGCCGCCAACATGGTTTTTGAGCAGGTTACGGAGGAGAAGCATGTCGAAGACCGAATCCCTGACCCGGCGTGACGTCCTGAAGGCCCAGGCTGCGGCCATAGCGGCCACTGCTGCCGGAATAACGCTGCCCGCCGCCGCGCAGCCGGTTCCCGGCGGGGTGGAAGCCTTGCAGATCAAATGGTCGAAGGCGCCTTGCCGCTTCTGCGGCACGGGCTGCGGCGTCATGGTTGGCGTCAAGGCGGGGCAGGTTGTTGCCACGCACGGTGACATGCAGGCCGAGGTCAATCGTGGCCTGAACTGCATCAAGGGCTACTTTCTCTCCAAGATCATGTACGGCGAGGATCGGCTGCAGACGCCACTGCTGCGCAAGCGGGACGGGGTCTATGCCAAGGACGGCGAGTTCATGCCGGTCACCTGGGACGAGGCCTTCGACGTGATGGCTGAGCAGTGCAAGAAGGTGCTGAAGGAGAAAGGGCCGACTGCGGTCGGCATGTTCGGCTCCGGCCAATGGACGATCTTCGAGGGCTATGCCGCAACGAAGTTCATGCGGGCCGGCCTTCGATCAAACAACCTCGATCCGAATGCCCGCCATTGCATGGCCTCGGCCGCCTACGCCTTTATGCGCACCTTTGGCATGGACGAGCCGATGGGCTGCTACGACGATTTCGAGAACGCGGATGCCTTCGTGCTTTGGGGTTCCAACATGGCGGAGATGCATCCGATCCTGTGGACGCGGGTGGCGGATCGCCGCTTGGGGCACCCACACGTCCGCGTGGCGGTGCTCTCGACCTTCACGCATCGGAGCATGGATCTCGCGGACGTGCCGATCGTGTTCAAGCCGGGCACAGACCTCGCGATCCTCAACTACATTGCAAACCACATCATCCAGACCGACCGCGTCAACAAGGACTTCGTGGACAAGCACACCAAGTTCGCGCGGGGCGTAACAGACATTGGTTATGGTCTGAGGCCTGACAATCCCGCGGAGACGAAGGCTGCGAATTCGGCTGACCCTGGAAAGACTGAGCCAATTGATTTCGAAGCGTTCAAGGCATTCGTTGCGGAGTATACGCTCGAAAAGGCAGCGGCGCTGTCCGGCGTCGATGTTGGCTTCCTTGAACAACTGGCGGAACTTTACGCCGACCCGGCCCGCAAGGTCATGTCGCTCTGGACGATGGGCTTCAACCAGCATGTCCGCGGCGTCTGGGCCAACCAGATGGTCTACAATATCCACCTGCTGACGGGTAAGATTGCCGAGCCCGGCAACAGCCCGTTCTCGCTGACCGGCCAGCCATCGGCCTGCGGCACGGCCCGTGAGGTGGGGACGTTCGCCCACCGTCTGCCGGCGGACATGACCGTGACCAACCCGGAGCATCGCAAGCACGCGGAGGAAATCTGGAAGGTTCCGGAGGGGATCATCCCCGAGAAACCCGGCTATCATGCCGTCCAGCAGGACCGGATGCTCAAGGATGGCAAGCTCAATTTCTATTGGGTTCAGGTCAACAACAACGTTCAGGCCGGCCCCAACACCAGCAATGAAACCTGGCAGGGCTATCGCAATCCTGACAACTTCATCGTGGTCAGCGACGCCTACCCGACCATAACGGCCATGAGCGCCGACCTGATCCTGCCGGCGGCGATGTGGGTCGAAAAGGAAGGCGCTTACGGCAACGCTGAACGCAGGACGCATGTCTGGCACCAATTAGTGCAAGCGAAAGGCGAAGCCCGTTCGGACTTGTGGCAGATCGCCGAGTTTTCCAAACGCTTCACGACCGATGAGGTCTGGCCCAAGGACATTCTGGACGCCAACCCAGAGTATCGCGGGAAGACACTCTTCGACGTGCTGTTCCGCAACGGCCAGGTCGACAAATTCCCCCTGAGCGAGACCAGCGGGGACTACGACAACAACGAGGCCAAGGCTTTCGGCTTCTACATCCAGAAGGGACTGTTCGAGGAGTACGCGACGTTTGGCCGGGGGCACGGGCATGATCTTGCGCCCTACGACATGTACCATGATGTGCGCGGGCTGCGCTGGCCCGTTGTCAACGGGCAGGAAACCCGCTGGCGATACAGGGAAGGCTATGATCCCTACGTCAAGCCCGGCGAAGGGCTGAGATTCTACGGTCAGAAGGATGGCAAGGCCGTTATCCTGGCCGTACCCTACGAGCCTCCGGCAGAATCGCCTGACGATGAATACGATTTCTGGCTGGTGACCGGCCGCGTGCTTGAGCATTGGCATTCCGGCTCAATGACAATGCGTGTTCCCGAGCTCTACAAGGCCTTCCCTGGTGCGCGATGTTTCATGAATGCGGAGGATGCCCGCAAGCGCGGCATCAACCAGGGAGCAGAAGTTCGCATCATCTCGCGTCGCGGTGAGATCCGTTCTCGCATCGATATCCGCGGTCGAAACCGCATGCCGCCTGGTGTCATCTTCGTTCCCTGGTTTGATGCCAGCCAGTTGATCAACAAGGTCACGCTGGACGCCACCGATCCCATCTCCAAACAGACGGATTTCAAAAAATGCGCGGTCAAAATCGTTTCCGCCATTTAGGGCGGTCGCAGTGGATGACAGTCATGGCCGGTCTCGTCGTGTTCGTCGCGACAGCCGCCATCGGCCAGGTTGTGCAGCAGAATGTGCCCCAACTAGAAGGACCGCCCCAGGCCATGGATACCGGCGAGGCGAAACCCTTGCCCAAATGGGTAACCGATGATCAGCGGAAAATGCGGGCCTATCCTGATCAGCCACCGATCATCCCGCACTCGATCGAGGGCTACGAGCTGTCGGTCAACGCCAACCGCTGTCTCTCATGCCACAAGCGAGAGTTCACTCAGGATTCCGGCGCGCCGATGATCAGTGTCACGCATTACATGACGCGCGACGGCCAGATGCTCGCCGACGTCTCGCCACGGCGATATTTCTGCACGACATGCCATGTTCCGCAGGCTGATACCCGCAGCCTCGTGATCAATCAGTTCAAGGACATGAGCGAGCTCGGCTTCAAACCGGCGGGGAGCGAGTGACCCATGGCCTGGCTGAAGACGGCATTCTTGTGGGCTTGGTCGATCCTGACCACGCCCGCCGCAACGATCGGCCTGGGGGTTCTGACCCTCGGCGGTTTCGTCGGCGGCGTGATGTTTTGGGGCGCGTTCAATACGGCGCTGGAGCTCACCAACACCGAGAAGTTCTGCACCTCCTGTCATGAAATGCACGACAACGTCTATCAGGAACTCAGTCGTACCATCCATTTCTCCAACCGCTCCGGCGTGAGGGCAACCTGTCCCGATTGCCACGTTCCGCATCAATGGACGGACAAGATTGCGCGCAAGATGCAGGCTTCGAAGGAGGTCTGGGGGAAACTCTTCGGGACCATCAACACTCGCCCGAAGTTCCTTGAGAAACGACTGGAGCTTGCCCAGCACGAATGGGCGCGCATGAAGGCAAACGACAGTCTGGAGTGCCGGAACTGTCACTCGGCCGTGGCGATGGACTTCCAGAAGCAGACGCAACGCGCCGCCGATATCCACTCGAAGTATCTGCTCTCGGGCAAGGCCACGTGCATCGATTGCCATAAGGGAATTGCCCATGAACTTCCGAATATGGAGGGCGTTGATCCGGGCTGGAAAATGCCGAAGGAACTCGAAGGTAACAAAACGGCTAACGCAACGCCGATTGATGATCTCGAACGAGCGATCGCCGACGCGCATGGGGCGGCCTTCAATCTACAGCAGTGAAGACCGCCCATCGAACTTGAGCGAGATGCCGCCGCTGATTTCTGTTCTCTTTGGCAGTTGCTCCCAATGGCACAAATACCGACCGGTTGCGCGCCTTAGAACCTTGAATGAACTCGCTCATTCCGAGGCCCGTTGCACCGAAGGAGACACCCATGCGCATTGGGCTATTCATTCCCTGCTACATTGATGCCTTCTTTCCGGAAGTGGGCATTGCTACACTCGAACTCCTCGAGCGCTTTGACTGCGACGTGATATACCCAATGAACCAAACCTGTTGTGGTCAACCGATGGCCAACGGTGGTTTCAATACGTATTGCGCCGATGTTGAGACACTGTTCGTGCGCAATTTTGCGCATTTCGACTATGTTGTTTCCCCGTCAGGCAGCTGTGTCCATCATGTCCGCTACAATTTTGACGCCATTGAACAGACCGATGAAGTAAAGAATGTTCGTTCGCACACGATTGAGATCGTTGAGTTCTTACACGACATCTTAAACGTCAACGCCTTTCCCTGGGCTCGGTTTCCCCACCGGGTTGGGCTCCACAACGGGTGTGGATCGCTGCGAAAACTTGGTCACGCGACGCCGTCCGAACTGCATAAACCGTTCCTCTCCAAACCGCATGCTCTCCTGTCTAAAGTGGAGGGCATCACGTTTGTGCAGCCCTCGCGACCAGATGAATGCTGCGGTTTCGGCGGCACTTTCTCTGCCTATTACGAGTCCGTTTCCGCCAAAATGGGCTACGACAAGGTTGCCGACCATGTCCGCGCCGGAGCCGACTACATCGTCTCGGCTGACTCTTCCTGCCTGATGCACCAGCAAGGGTGTGCGGAGCGCTGCGCTTTGCCGATCAAATTCGTTCATATCGCGCAGGTCTTGAACGGGGTAGCATTATGAAACCCGGTTCCGGGGCGAAGGGGGCGGACACCCGCGAACCGCAGCCGCGCGGAGCTGTCGTCCGCGGTAACCGGCCCATCGATCAGGCAAAGGCCGCTGCCGACTTTGTCGCAGCGAAGCAGCATGCGACAATGCATGATGAGAGGCTTTGGGGCCTTCGACAGAAGCGCGACCGAGAGATGCACGGAATCGAGGAGTGGGAAGAGCTTCGCGAACTTGCCTCTGCGATCAAAGAACATACCCTGACCCGCCTCGACGACTATCTCCTGGAGTTCGAAAGCAAGGCGAAGGCGAACGGTATCCACGTGCACTGGGCAACGGATGCGGACGAGCACAACAGGATCGTTCACCGCATACTAAGCGATCACGGGGCGACATCGCTTATTAAAAGCAAGTCGATGCTCACCGAGGAGTGCGGCTTTAGAACATACATGGCCTCTGTCGGCATCGATGTGTTGGAGACCGACCTTGGGGAGAGAATCCAACAACTGGATAACGAAGAGCCGAGCCATGTTGTCGTGCCCGCAGTACACAAGCTCAAAGCGGACGTCGCCGACGTTTTGGCTAGAACCATCGGTACCGATCCCCACAACAGCGATGCCCATTACCTCGCAGAGGCTCAGCGCCAATCTGCCCGTCCCTTGATCCTTGATGCCGGCGCAGGCATGACAGGCGCGAACTTCGCCGTTGCAGAGACTGGTACGTTTGTAGTGTGCACCAACGAAGGCAATGCAGACCTATCGGCCAATGTGCCGGATCTACATATTGCCTCAATCGGAATCGAGAAAATCATTCCGCGAATTGAGGATTTGGCCGTCTTCATCCGGTTGTTGTCCCGCAGTGCGCTCGGGACGCCGATCACCCAATATACCTCGCATTTTCGCGGTCCCCGCGCGGGAGGGGAGATGCATGTCATTTTGGTTGACAACGGTCGCTCAGCGCGGCTTGGCATGGCCGAGTTTTGGACTTCGCTCAAGTGTATCAAATGCGGTGCTTGCATGAACACATGCCCGGTCTATCGGCGCAGCGGCGGGCTCAGTTACGGGGCCACATATGCCGGTCCGATAGGCCTTATCGTCGATCCGACCTTCAATGCACGGAAATTCAGTAATCTGCCTTTTGCGTCAACCCTCAATGGCAGCTGCACGAATGTCTGTCCGGTCAAAATTAACATCCACGAACAAATATACGCTTGGCGCCGCCAACTCGTAGCCAAGAAAGAAGTCCCGCTAGCCAACCGAGCAGCTATGAAACTGTCCGGCCAACTGCTCGCGCGTCCCGCCGCATATCGTTCCGCTCTCAAGGTAGTAAAAGTTGGCCTGAAGCATCTGCCACGTTTCGTGCTGTACAACGGATTGAATTCGTGGGGGAAGCATCGCGAGCTTCCCCCCGCGACAAAGCATACATTCCATAGCTGGTACGCGGAAAACGGGAAATGATGGAAAGCAGAGACAAAATTCTTGCATCCATCCGCGCAAACCTGCCCAGGCTTCAGCGGCCGCTTCCCTCGTCCCCATTGTACGATGATCACGCGCCCGCTTCGCTGGTTTCGACCTTCAAATCAAGTCTCGAGCATATGGGAGGTGTCCTGCTCGATGCTCCCGCCTCGGACGCCTTTCTCGCTGACGTCAGGGATAGGGTCTCGGCGATCAAAATAGTGTGTTCGATGGTTCCAGAAATTGAGGGTAACCGGAGCATTTCCGTCGGCGCTCTCCCTCGGCAATTAGCGGACGTCGACTTTGCGATAGTTCGCGCCTCCTTTGGAGTGGCGGAGACAGGTTCGGTCCTCCTCAGTGATGCGGACTTGGGCATAAATGCGCTTGGATATCTTGCGCAGCATTTGGTCGTGCTACTCGATCCCGCCGATATCGTTGTCAATATCCACCAAGCGTATCGTCGACCGGAATTCCGGAACAGTCGCTACGCAAGCTTCCATACTGGCCCATCGGCGACAGCGGACATTGAGGGAGTGCTTATACATGGTGCTCAGGGGGTACGATCGCTTTTCGTACTGCTCGTCGCCAATTGGCAACCTGAAACCGCCGATGTGGTCGCGCCACAGTAGGGAACTGAAAGCGCAATCCCTCACACAGGTTGAGGTGTTCCGCGAGCGAACGGCCACTGGCACTTCACCACGAAAAGGCCAGCGTGCACACACGCCACGGCGTTGCCGACGCTGTTGACCAGGTCGGTGATGAACAAGATCACGCGGATCCCCCGGACGACCATGCTGGTTGAAATAGTTAGGTGTCGCGATCGCCACTTGGCGCAATTCGGGTCCCAAACGGACAGCAACCATATCTCGTTCAATGACCTCGCCGATCCTTAGGGCGACATCATAGCCTCCGGCTACGATGTCCACCGCCGAGTCCTTTGGCAGTTCCTGTTATATCCCGATACGAACAACGTTGTCGTTGCGTCGGTAACGCGCTCCAGCTTCGTGAACTTCTGCCTCAAGGTGGAGAGCTGCGGCATCTTGCTGTGCTGCGGCCTCGAATTCTAATGCGCGGGGGATGCTTCGAGATCCAATTTATAAAGCACTTGCCCCATCTGACTAGGGCGCCGCCGGTTCAGATCCGTTCAAGGCGAATGTGAACTATGGTTCCCCGAACCGATCACATAGGCTGCCACCCGAAGCGGACATCCAGTGGATTAGGGGCTGGCGCTTCCGTTTCGCTGCCTTCCAGATCGCAGTTAGCCCAAAGATCCGCATTAGTTCTGCGTGTCAAGGCTCCCAAAATCTCGCCCCTTGTCAGTCGTCTCCGTTAACCCCGCTCGAGTCAGCTTGCCGACAAGGCGCTGCGACGGCTACTGTCATATTCCTCGTTGCCACCGTGCGAAGTGGCCGACCCAATGAAATGCCTTTTAGGGTAATAATCAGAATGGAACGGCTACTCTATTTCCTCCCCGGAAAACCGCAGCCTGTATGGGTAAGGTACTCGGCAACAACTGTGATAATGGCACTCTGCATTGGCGTGCAGATTAGTCTCTACGCACAGACAGGCTTTGTTGGTTTCTTCTTTCTCTTGCCCGGTATTTTCCTGACAGGAATTATGTTCGATCGAGGTTCGTCACTTTATGCAACCGCGCTGGGTGCCGCGTTCGCGTACATGTCACTCAGACCAACCGTGCCGTTCCCGGGCTATGTCCTGCCTATCTTGTTGTTCACAGTAACCGCCGCTGTCATCGGGCTTGTGGCCGAAGCACTGCGGACCGAGATGGAAAAAGTCGTGCGGGCGGAGAAAGCCAAAACAGTCCTCCTGATGGAGCTTGCCCATCGCACCAAGAACAATCTGGCGATGTTATCGGCAATAATGCGGCTTCAGGCGAGGCATCCTGGGGTGAGTGCTGCAGAAGCGCTCACCGAGATGGGTGAGCGCATTCAGGTCATGGCGCAAGTATACGACCACCTTACGATACTTGCAGACCGGAAGGTTGTGAATGCAAGGACATACTTGACGGAAATCTGCCAACATCTCAGCGCGTCGATCAGCGGAACGAGTCCGGTTGCCATCAAGGCCGATGCGGATGAACTATTTATTCACAGCGAACAGGCCGTGCCGATTGCGATCATTGTCAACGAGCTTGTGACCAATAGCCTCAAGTATGCATTCCCGGAGGCGCGAGCCGGCCTTATACAGGTTATGCTGAGAGCCGGCGAGGAGGTTGTTCTGTCTGTAACTGATAACGGCGTAGGCATGCATGCTAGTACACCAGAAGGCATAGGTGCTCGGATAGTATCGCTGCTAGTCCAGCAACTCGGAGGGACGATCACTCGTGAAAATTTGGAGTCGGGGTGCCGCGTGACACTGCGGATGCCAAAGCCGCCCGTTTAGCCATTTTGGAAGGCCCAACGCCGAATTTTGCTAGAGTGCGCCGATGTTATCAATGCCTATGACGGTGACTCAGGAGGGTCGGCAGACGACTCCAACAAGTCATTCGAGCCAGCTAAATTCTTACATCATCTGGCGGACTCGGTTGGACGAGGATTTGTAATAAGGGGTTCGCTGGTTCGGATCCCTTCAAGAGCGGAAACGACGAGTCCCGGCTCGGGCGTAGGCAATAAACATCCGAGCCGAGCACTCATTCAATTTTAGGCAGCTTCCCAGACCTGATTGAGAATCTTGGCGGCCAGTGCCGCCTTGTCTTGAGGCAGGAAGCGACCGTAATGCTGTTGCACGACATCGGGCGTGTCCTGAATGGCGTAGCTCGCCTGCTCGTAGGATCCGGTCTGTTTAAGGATATGCGTCGCGAGAATGTCCCGCAGGTTATGCGGACCATGCGGCAGCAAGCCCTTGATCGCGCCTCGCCCGGTGTAGGGGTTATAAATTCCATAGCGTTGGATGACGGTCCGCCAAGCCTCGTAGAATGTGGTGGAGTTGTAGGCGGCATCAATGCTGGTCGTCTTTACCGTCTTGACGAACAGGGTCCCGGGATCTTTGGCTCCGCCGAGCAGAACTCCACGGTGCTTGTCGATATACGCGTCGAGGTATTTGTAGAGATCGAGTAAATTGGGCAGGATCAGCCGGAAGGGCTTCTGTCCGAAGAAGGAGGAGCCGGAGTTTTTGAATGCGACCGATGGGATGAGGACCTCCCACCCATGATCGCGATCGCTCCAGCGCAATTCGCCGCACTTCAAGTCCTCAAGCCGGCGTTCGGATGTTGGATAATGGCCGCGCGGACAGACACGCAGTTGGCGAAGGTTCTTTTGCCGCAGCCCGAGGTGCAGGCCAAGCCGAAGCAGTAGGAATGATCTGACGGCTTCGGCCGCCGGTCGTGGATATCTGTTCTCGTCCGGCATGCGTTCAAGGATCTCTTCCGTGATCTTGCGATACTCGGCCAATGGACTCTCGGCCTCGAGAACGCACATGATAGGCTCGAACGGGTCGCGATGGACGCGCATGACGCGTTGGATTTCCTTCGAGCGGTTGGCGGCATGCCGATGAAGAGCGTCGCAGGCACCGTCCCAATCACGGGCCGCGAATTCGATTTCGTCCCGCTCAACCAAACCTGAGATCGGCCTCACGTTGTTAAGTAATTCCGGGTGCTGTCGTATCCAGCCGACACCCGCGCGAGAAAGGGCTTGGGCGACCATCAGCATGTCTTCTTCCCATTTGGTATAGAAGCCGCGGCGCTGTTCTCGCCACTGCAGATACCAGTCCCACACACCGGGGAAGATGAGGAGGCCAAAGCTCAGTTGGCTGAGTGGTACGCCAAAGCCCTTTACTGCCCCGTTTGGTGAAGCGGCCAGCGCGCCAAACATCAGGCCGAGGTGTTCGATCTTCTGAGAGGCCGTTTCCTCACCCCAGACGCCGTTTCGCTGGAAACCAATCGCGGTCAGTGTCGAGGTTTTGAAACGGATAAGGTCAGCCATCTCCATGGCAAGTCTCGGTGGCGCGTCGACAACGCCGGAAAGCAAATCAGGATCGTCGAAATCTGCCGCACCGTCCTGATTGGCGTCAGCAGCGGAGGCCAACGATCGAGAGGCAAGAGTATTGCCGCCATAGGTGACACCGGGAAAGCGGATGGCATAACGTTGCCTGCTGGCCGCCACCTGGTATCGACGATACTCCGTGGATCCGGAGATGATTACCCGGCGCACCCAATCAAGGATCTCTTCCCGTTTGGTGAAGGGCAAACTGCTGAAATCATCCGGTAGGTGAAATGAGATTCTACGCCGCTCCGCGCGGCTGATGTCACCCAGATCATGGCCGTACAGTGAACGTGCCTGATGCGGCAGCTTCTCTTTTAAATACCCCTGTCGCAACCTGTAGCGCCGCTCGATGCGGCCAAGGATCGTGAAGCTAGCAATAGATCGCGGCACGCGCTCGCCCTGGATCCAGGATAGCAGCGTCTTGTTGTCAAAGGTCTCATTCAGATGAACAACAGAGCGGTAGAGCTGCCAATATGTGTCGCCAAACCGCCGCATGTGATAGACTAATGCGTCCTGAAAGCTTGCCGGATCTTCTGTCGCTTCGAATAGCGGTTCTGGAAAAGGACTGATCGGCTTCGGTGCAGGTCCACGCTGTGCGAAAGCTGAGTGAGTAGCATTGTCGCCTTCGCCGACGCGATGCGGCTTTCTGGTTGAGGAGGCGGTGGTTGTCTTTTTGTCTTGATCTGATTTCTTTGAGCGAAGGGTCCGCTTCCGAGTTTTTAGGTCTTCGACAGCTGGCGGTGCGCCTAGCCATCGGATGATAGCATCCAAGCCTGGCCGCATCTTCTTTTTCAGTTCTGTCGTCAACTCGGCTTCGATCCCACACGCCTGACCGATCGTCGTCCAGTCGATATGGCCATTCAGGAGCGGGGGCGATTTTCGATAGATGATGAAACTGACTAGGTAGGGCCGAATATTCTCCAGTACCCTTTTGGACGCAATCGGCGCGATACGCATCTCGCAGAATTCTAATATCTTTCGCTGAAAATGACGTGATGAAAGGTCGTTTTTGGTCATGCTCTTTCCGTTTCTCTCGGCGTTAATCCCGAGGGCGAGCGGGAATATGAGGTGAGCTTTAAGAAAGGATGTATCGGGTCTGACACTGTGAATGTTGCCTCATCAGAATTATCCCTTTACTCAGATCACTCTGGATCAGCGCTCTGGACTTCGTGTCTCCGCGTTAATTAAGCGCGCTTATCTAAGTCTGCGGCTTAATTAAATGAAAAGCGTCTTGCTTAAATAACGAGCGAGCCCGATAGTGGGTTATGTCAGATTCCCAATCCAACAATCGCTTAGGTCGCTTCGTCGAGACGACCGCTGCCAGTGAAACAGTACGGGCGTTCGTACCCCCACCTTTGCCGCCCGAACCGGCGATCGATGTGCTTTCATTGCTGGAGCGTCTCAGCTTGGCTGAGCGCGCACTAGGCCGCTTGGACGGTATCACAATGTTGCTGCCGCGGCAGGAGCTGTTTCTTTATATGTATGTGAGAAAGGAAGCTGTTCTTTCCTCGCAGATCGAAGGAACGCAGTCGACGCTTTCCGATCTCTTGCGGTTTGAGACGGAAGCGCAGGCGGGGCAGCCGGTCGATGATATTCGTGAAGTCTCCAACTATGTTGATGCCATGATGTATGGTTTGGAGCGGCTGGAAACGCTGCCCATGTCATTGCGTCTGATCCGCGAAATGCATGCCAGACTCCTACAAAGTGGACGAGGCGGCTCCAAGGATCCAGGAGAGTTCCGCCGCTCGCAAAATTGGATTGGTGGTACGCGCCCAGGGAACGCACTCTTTGTGCCGCCACCCCTCACTGAAATGGCCGGTTGCCTGGATGCTTTCGAGCACTTTATCCATGACGACCAATCGCGGCTACCAGCACTCATCAAAGCCGGCCTGCTGCATGTGCAGTTTGAAACTATCCATCCATTTCTCGATGGCAATGGTCGTATTGGCCGTCTGCTCGTAACCCTATATCTCTGCATGAACGGCGTTCTAAGAAAGCCGCTGCTATACCTTAGCCTCTATCTGAAGTCCCATCGGCGAGAATACTATCGGCTACTGCAAGAGGTTCGCGAACAGGGAAACTGGGAAGCCTGGCTAGACTTTTTCCTGGCCGGCGTGGCCGATACAGCCAATCAGGCCTTTGAGGCTGCGACTCAAATCGTCGCTCTTTTCAAGGAAGATCGGGAGCGGATCACTATGGAAAGCGATAGAGCAGGGTCGGCGCTACGCATTCACGAGCTTTTCCAGCAGAATCCTTTTCACACGGCGAACCAGATTGTCCAGATTACAGGCTTGTCTGCGCCAACGGTCAACGCAGCGCTCGCCGATCTGGAGCGCTTAGGCATCGTTGATGAAGTAACCGGCCGCAAGCGAGGTCGCGTGTTCAGCTATCGAAGATATCTTGCAATTCTAAGCGAAGGCACCGATCCTCTACCGCTCAGTTCATGACAAATTGATGGATCGATGGTTCTATTTGCATCACGGCGAAAGGCGCCGCAGCGTCGCCTAGTTTACGTCTTCAACTACCGCCCGATGATCGTTTAACTCGGACCGTGGCGATCCTTCGACCAGCGCATGATGGCGATATCGCCGCGTCCACCTAACCATACATTCGGGACATTGCCGCCTTCTACCTTGTTTGCCGCATCCGGCTCCGCGAAGCTGGTAACCGGCACAAGGCATCGGTGTTCTATGCCGAGCCATCGCGTCCAATGCGGAAAGCTGAGTTTCCGCACATTGGTCCTGCCGCGGTCGGCTTCCATACGATCAGTTCCTCGAGATCGAACGGCTTGCCCTTCGGGCCAAGTTTCGGCTTTGGCTCGATTTCTCGAGCGCGTAACGCCGGGTGGCAGTCCCCAGCGTCCATGGACCAACTGCTTCTTGCCTTCGCCGGTATTGCGGACGATCAGGCCCATCTGATTTGGGTTAGGCCGGCTTCAGGTTGATAAGGCATTCGGCGTCCTGGGCCTATTTGGGAAACCCAGTCCTTGTCTTCCATGCGCTTCGCTCAGGTCGAGTGGGAGAAGTTGATGCTGTACTTCATGCTGACTTAATTCGACAGCAAGTGATCGGGTCGGTCGGTCCGCAGTTCCAGATGGACGTCGGCAATTTTTTGCCAGCGGCACTTTTTGTGTGCCCTCCTTATCACAGCACTCCACTATCCGCTCCATGTGACATTCCGACACTAGCGTCGGACATATGCTACCCATAACCTCTGATTCGTCATCAAGGTTGTGACTCTGATCGAAGGAGAGGTCCTCGTTTTAAAAAGCATCCTGTCGGGCTAAAGGTAAGCAACCCCTCTGAACTTGGAGACGAGATAGGTTCGTCGCTGCGCCAGAGAAGGCAGGATCGAAAGCCTGTTCGGGTTTAACACTCTGGCAACATAGCTCACTATTCACCTTCGGCTCTCACATGGAGCGTAGTTATGCCGCTTGTACGAAGCAATTACCTGCTGGTTGGACTGTTGGTATTTTCCTTATCTTCATGCCAGACCACTGATAAAAGCCCCCAACCGAATTTCGTAACTGACAGCCGGGGCCTCTCAATCACTGCCCCAGCTGGTACAGCGACATACAGTCACTTCATAGAGTTTCGATCACGCTACGCGCTGACCTATGGGCACACTTACGTCGTTTTCGGGCGGGTGGACACGACTGGCCATATGATCGATCCTGAGGTTGCAGGGCTTGCCCCGGCCTCGCCGGATGCTACTCCATATATCGTAGGGCATGTCATCCCGGTTCCGGCTACGACCGGACCAACCGACGGAGATCTAGAAGAGCAGTATAGGTCCGCAAGCTGGCGCGTGATGCTCTCTGACGAAGAATACAACAATGTCGTGGCCTTCATCCGTAAACAGCAAGCGAATTCCCATTTCTGGCAAGCGTCTGTCGATAATTGCAACAACTGGGTAGGCGAGATCGCGCGCCACATGGGCTATAAGACGCCCAACATCTGGCTGAGGCCACAACAGTTCATTACAGAGCTTCGCGAGATGAACACTGCTTGAGATGGGGACGCCAGCTACATACTTGTGACCCTTTCCCTTCGGTCGCGGTCCGGCCTCGGCAACACTCCGCCTTGCTCGCCGGAAACCGTGTAGGACGATCAAGCGCCAAGACATAAACGACAGTCTGGATTGAACTCGGAAGCAAGACCTCACGCCTATGTCTGTACCGGCGGAGGGTTCAGCCTCGCAACAGCTTGGCGTGAAAACAATGAGATGCTAAAGGAAGCGGCAGGGCTCTACAACCAGAAGGTAACAATGGACCGTGATCAATTTACGCGCCGTGGCCTCGTCTTGGGCTGCGTGGCTTTGGCCGCATCTGGCTGCACCGCAGTAGGCTCACCAATGCGCAGCTCGATGCGCTCCCCTATCCGGCGACAGGAGGTCGCCTACGCCGGCAGCGAGCCGCCGGGGAGCATCGTTGTTAACACCTATGAACGTTACCTTTATTTTATCGAGGCGCAGGGCCGCGCGACCCGATATGGCGTCGCTGTCGGCGAGGAAGGCCTTACTCTAAAGGGCAACGCTGTAGTCGGACGAAAGGCGGAGTGGCCATCTTGGACACCGACAGCTAGCATGATTGAACGCAAGCCTCGCCTGGCGGCGTATGCAGGAGGGGTTCCCGGAGGGGAGAACAATCCTCTCGGCGCAGCAGCACTCTATCTCTACCGCGGCGGGCAGGATACCTATTTTCGAATCCATGGAACGAATGAGCCGTGGCTGATTGGCCAGGCGGTTTCGAATGGATGCATCCGCATGACCAATGAAGACATCGTTCACCTCTATGGCCGAGCCCCCGTCGGAACCAATGTTTTGGTGATATGACTGCGTCCGCCGCGGTGATCACTTAAAAGCACCTGGCAAGACGTCGGCAAGCATTGTCCGGACCAAAGGACGATGAGCGATCCGTAAGACAGTTCTCATCCAACTGGTCTCCCGATCGAACTCAATGCGGATCGGACGTCATTTCATCAACGCTTGTCCCGATAATTTTCGGAGTTCACTTTCGCCTTCCTTGTAACGGAACTGCGCAGAGCCGGAAATTACCAACGATATTCGACAACCTGTTACCTTTGTGGGTCAGTGTCGCTGTCACAGCATCATCGCGCACCAGGCAACTTCAAATGGATGAAACGCTGCCGGCGCTGTGTTGCCTAGGCAGACGTCGGCAGCGTTTCTGCCCGTTTCGAGCAAGTTAAGGTTATTCGATTTTGCGGCCCAAACGATAGCTAATCGGTTCAGTTTCGGCCCTCTTTACTTCGGCAGCGGTGCGAGTGTACCAATTTTCACACAGCACTCTTTCGACGATCAGATTCAGGTCTGGGGACTTGGCCAGTGGCTTTGTGAACTCTCGATCTTAGGAGAAGCGCTTTGGCGTCAACTTACTGCTTGTCGAACGGTTTCAGACGAAGCTTGCTGCGATGATCGCCTGGACCTGATGCACCGCTGGGGGCTTCTCCCCGGAAATATGACTTTTGCCACCTATCCTGAGCCGCCCTTGAATCCTGGTCACCCAGGTCCGCGTTGAACGTGTTCCGGCTCTTGGTCCACTGATCGTACTCCCGGTTCAGATCCGGATTGTCCGACAGGTTGCGAATGTCCGGCTCAATGCTCTCGAGCCCTCCTCGCTTAACGGGAAACAGGTGGCAGAAAGGTTCGTCAGCGTCGAAATAGACCTTCTGGAACGGACGCGTGAACTTCCAGTTCATCGTGAAAGTATAAGGCGACCAGTCCGTTTCGATAACGCCGGAAAGGGGGGAGATGGCATCCTTTGGCCGGTTGATAGGCCCGGTGACGAAAAGGTCCATGCCGGCTTCGGTACGAAACAGACAAGGGACATGAAAGGTCAATATACCATCGCCAAAATGGCTGACGGCCGAAGCGATCGTTCCAGAGCGTGATCGGACACGAATAGCATCCTTGCCCTTTCGTCCGTCCCAGCTAGCCGAGAATGCGCTCGTGCACAGTATTTCCCAGCCGTGAGCATTAGCGATATTCAGCGGCAGGCATCGATACGCGAAGCGCTCGTCGGTAGCGTTCATCCAATCGCGGTCCACCGGCGCTGGACGAATTCGGACATCATGGCCGTCAATGACATAGGCAGTCAGTGATTTCATTGGACCTCGCTGCCAGAGTTTTTCCCACCGTTGCCACGATACTGTGGTCCTGACAACACTGCTACCACCTGAACCTCAGGCCGACTTGCCCCCCAAACATGTTGTTCTTCGCTCCATCGACATCGAACGAATAACTGACATCGCCGAAGGCCGATACGTTCTCGCTTATTTCGTACGCGCCCCCGAGATTGACCTCCAGCCACGTGCCTTCCGTCTGGGTGACAAGTGGGAAGGTGTTAAACGTGACAGTCTGGTCGGCGGAAAAGCCATGCCAGAGGTTTAGGCCAAAATGGCCGTACGCAGGCCCCGAGCTGTATTGCACCCGGGCGCCAAGGCGGCCAGTGAACGAATCGAAGGCCCCGCTGGTGATGTCCGAGAAGCGATCGCCGGTGTCATCAAAGTCAATCCGCTGCCAGATGATCTGGGCTTGAGGCTCGATCGTCCAGCCATCGGCAATCGCGAGCGGAAGACCGGTTTCGGCAGACATTGCAAAGCTGCTTCCATCGACATCCGATGCGATGCCTCGATTGGAGCGGCTCGTTCCATTGAGCCAGCCGTACTTCGCCACCACGTCTACGTACCAGCCCCCGGGTGCCAGATGCGTCCAGTAGGCGGCCAAGCTGTCTTCGGAGAGGTCCAGAGTGCCGGCTGCCAAATCGACCCGGCCGAAGATGTTGCCGCTGATATCCCCGTCTGTGTTCGCGTGGGTGTAGAAGAGGCCGAAGCGTTCAGTGTGGCCATTAGCGTGTTCGATTTGCGCCAGATCGCTGCCCGCCTGTATCCCCCAGTAAGTGCCATCGAACTGCGGCCCGACGTCGTAACCCGCGATACTTAAGGTGGCGTTGGTCGCAAGGTCGCTTCTCGCCCCGAAAACCCGTCCCCAGACACCGGGCGGGGAGCCTTCAACGTCGCCCTCCGATGCATCACCTTGCGCGCCTGGACCCGAATAAACCAGGGCGCCAACACCAGTCAGAAACGACTGGTCGCCGCGGCGCTGGTGAAATGTTCCCATCGTCATCAACCCCATGCGTTGCGCGACCAGCGGTGCGATCACTTGGCCAGGCACCTCCGGCCGAATGTTCGGAATCGGCGGTGGTGGTGGAGATGGAGGTGGTGGCGGCGGAGGAGGGGGTGGTGGAGGTGGAGGAGGAGGCGGAGGGGGC
>NZ_JAUDRY010000031.1:0-1793 GCF_030382195.1 Rhizobium sp. S96 | reverse complement strand
GTAAGCGGGGCTGATCCGGTGGCACTGCCGGCACAATGAGCAATGAAAAAGCGTCAGCCGCGCGCTGCGACCATGGAAGGGAGGGGCGCAATAGGATGATCGTCGTCACCCATGCCCAACCGATCGCCAAGATAGTGCCAGAACGACAGACCAAGCTTTTGGCAGGTCTTCATCAGGCCGAGCATGCTGTCGCGCGCCTGTCGGCCATTGCGGCTGACCGTCCCACCCGAGATCTTCCGCTTGATGACAAACCCGCGAAGATCCCTTTCCGATGCGTTCGTATTCAGCGGCGTTTCAGGCCGCTCGAGAACTCGCAGCAGCTCGGCCTTGCGGCGCTTCAGCCGAGACAGCAGTTGATCGAGGTCGCGATATCCGGTGCGGATGGAGAATATCCGATCGAACCGGACCTGAAGACCGTGGGCTGCACGCCGGCTTGGACTTCGCTGATAGTCTTTCAGCAGCTTGTAAAAAAGCCAGATGAGTTCACGCAGCGTCTCGACATGTTTGACCTGGCGCGGCGTCGCCGGCATCAGCTTGTGCAGCAGGCGTTCTGCATGGACCCAGCAGAGCGCATGGTTGCCGACGCGAAACTGCCCAGCATCGTCGGATACGATCACTACATTGCCAACCAGGCCATGATGGCGGATGGCGCCCCAAATGCCGGCTTCGGCAAACGGGCGGATAATGCTCCTGTCAAAGATGTCGATACCATTTTCCGCCAGATAGGCGAGAAACGGAACCTGGTTGGCAAACCGACGCGGCTCGCCTGTGTTCAAGCGCGTCAAAAGGGAAGGGTCCACCTGACGGTCTTCCAGAAAGGTGAAGGCGGCGTCATTGAGAACATAGTCCTGATAGTTTCCGCGCAGCAGGGCCAGAAAATTCAGCCGGGACTTGAATGGTGCCGTGCGAAAGGCGCTAAAATGCGCGCCTCCAATATGCGTCGTATGAAAATTCCGATTAGCATGTCGGGCACCGGTATCGTCAACGGTCACGTAAGGGGCCGAAACCAGACCGGCATGCAGCACGGCAGCATCCTCGGCATGAAAGCCATCCAAAGCTTGCGTCAAGAACCGGATGACCTGGCGTTTGGAAATTTCGACGCCGACATCGTTGAGCAGGGTCGTCAGTCGCTGCGTCGTCACTTGTCCATGGCTGTGGAGCATCAGGCAGAACCGTCGCAGATTGGCACCGTATCCACTCTGAATTCCTGCTGGCAGCGTCGCGGTGATCATGTGTCCATCCGGCGCCAGCCAGCATTCGCGTCGATAGCGGATCACGTCGGCCCGCAGGACCAGATCCCGAACCACGCAATCTTTATAGCCCTTGAAGCGCGATCCGGGTGGAGCCGCGACCGACAGAACCTCTTCACGGGTAACATTGTCCGTGTCGCCCTTCGGTCCGCGCCGCCGCCTAGGCTTCTCCTTGCTACCGACCGTCCTGTCGCTGGTTGCCTTTTCCATCCCCGAAGGTCTGAACGGCGGGCGTGGCGGCAGGTTTTTAAGCCGCGCAATCTCGTCGCGCAGGAGTTGGTTGTCGAGTTTCAGGCGGGTGTTCTCGATCCTGAGCTGGTCATTTTCGTCTCGAAGTTTTTGGTTTTCGCCCTCGAGTTTCTCTATCCGGATGTCTGCCCGGTCAGCCCGATCTACCAGACCCGTCACAAGCTCCCGCAGCGCCCTCAGCGACAGCGTATCGGCATGCTCGGCCATGGGCAGGCGGCGCTTCGTCATAAATGGAGTGAATCATGATTTGCAGAAAACAGGAATCCCTCCTGCCACCGGATTTGCTCCAGTTAC
>NZ_JAUDRY010000030.1:0-345355 GCF_030382195.1 Rhizobium sp. S96 | reverse complement strand
AACGCAATCCATCCTCATTCCGCGCTCAAGATGGCTTCCCCTCGGCAGTTCATCAGGGCTAAATCAAACTAGCCGATCTGTCCGGTGAAACGGGGAGCACTCCAACTGGGGAATTGGAAACCACGGGTTCATCGGCGATTGTCGAAAGCCCACGCCAGTTCAATGGCATTAAATCCATCCCCTCTCGCTGCCCCAAATCAGCTTTAGTCCGGGCGGTGATCATTTTGTCGAGCGGGAGGAAACTCAAGCTTGCGCACGTCGTAGCCGAGCTGGCTCGCCTTCTGGACCATCCGGCGAAGGCGTGCTTGAGACGGCACTGTTCTTGAATAGATCCAGAGATCGGTCATTGATGGGTTTGAGCTGATGAACCAGGATTTATCCGGCGACTTGTAAAGTACCCAGTAATTGAATGTGATCAGCAATGGATAACGGACCCGCATCTTGGCGCCGGTCGTCCCGAAATCGACGATCTTGCCTCTCCCGCGGACCGTTTTCAAACGCCCCGTTGGCGTGTCGACATGGCAGCCATCTTCCACGATGACCTCATCTGGCGTTTCACCCTTTTGATAGGTTGAATAGCCGGCGACACAGCCATCGGTGAGGAGCATTGGCGTCCGTGCGATTTCGAGCCAGGTACCCCGATAATGGTCAGGCTGGACCTTTACGACCTTTGGCGCGGCGGCGACCTGCGTTGCCATGCAAACAGCCGATGAAAGCGCGATAACGGATCGAAGTGCCGAGCGAATACTTAATGCCATGATGATGAACTCCCAGATGGACAAGTTTGGCCTAGCGCCAATCTCCCGTGCAAGCTCCGGTTCAACGGACGATCCCGCCATAGCGAAGGGTTATAAAGGTCGTCAGGCTTGCGACCGCAACGGCGTTCAGGTTCAGCAGGACCGATAGCTCGTCGCTGCTCCAGTCGTGAAGCGGCACGCCTATCCACTTTCTCGACAATACGAACGCCAGAAAGACAAATGCGGCTGCGGCGCGTTGATACCAGATTTCGCTGGTCCGAAACGAGAGCGCAACGAGCAAGATGCAGGCCGCAAGGAACAGTTCCGTACCGGAGGCCGTCCCAAAGAGTTTCGTTTCGAACAAGGTGTCGACGGTGCCGATGAGCGGAAGTGCTACGCGAGCAGCAAGACTGGAGTATCGCGCAATAAGGGGGACCGCCAGGAAGAGCGGTGCGGCGATGACAGAGCCGAGCGACGCCATTACCCCAGTGCCCACCAGGTACCAGACATAGAGCGGATAGAGGGGTTTGTTCAGAACGATCAACCACGCAATAGTGACAGTTGCCTGGGTCAGGGGATCGAGCACACCGCGCGCCCCGGTCATAGTGTTGGCACCATCAGGTAATGGCCGACGCCCCATGTATCGCCATTGTCGTGACCAAAAAGGCCGGCGGTCGAGAGGAAGAACAACCGCCAGCGGCGCAACCATAAAGATGCCTCCTTGCCGTAGACCTCCCGTAGGATCGGCTGGATGGAGGACATCTCCCGGTCGAAGTTCGCAAGCCAGTCGAGCGCGGTGCGGCGATAATGCACTCCGGACCACCGCCATTTGTTCTCGACGTGAAAGAGGTCCGTGAAGCGATGCGGCAGGTCGTGCGCCGGCATTATTCCGCCAGTGAAGAAATGACGCGCGATCCAGTCGGAGGGATCGTCGTGGTCGAAACGGTAGGAGCGGTTCTTGTGGGTGAAGACGTGCAGAAAGAGCCTGCCATCGGGTTTCAACCAGCCGCGCACACGCTCCAGAAGCGCGCGCCAGTTGGACATGTGTTCAAACATTTCGACGGAAACCACGCGGTCATAGCGCCCTGCCGCCGTGAAGTTGTTCATGTCGGCGGTGATGACCGCGAGGTTGGTCAAGCCCTCCTTTTTCGCAAGATCGAGGATATAGGCCCGTTGAGATGAGGAGTTGGAAACCGCGACGATCGGCGAGTTGGGGAAGCAGCGCGCCAGATAAAGGGACAGCGATCCCCATCCACACCCCAGTTCGAGAATGCTCATGCCATCCTGGATCCTTGCGTGCATTACAGTTTGCGCCAGCGCGTAATTTTCGGCCTCCGCAAGACTGGATTCGGCAGCCGGATAGAGGCAGCAGGAGTATTTGCGCTGCGGTCCCAGTGCCAGTCCGAAGAATTCCGAAGGTACCTCATAGTGCTGACGGTTTGCCGCATCCGTATGGATCGCGACAGGAAAGTGCTCCATGGTCTTGACGAATTCGTCTTCCTCGGCAGCCGAACTCGCAGCCAGCCTGCGCTTCGTTCGGCCGCAGAGAAAGTCGATGCCGACGAGCGTCATGCCGTCTAGAAGAGGCGCGCGCTCGACCGTGTTGATCGCGAAGGCCAACATGTTCATGATTGTTTTCCTTGATGGGCGGGATCGGATTTTCGGGGACCTGGAAAGAACGCGTTTACACGCGCCTGAAGCGCGCGAAACTTTTCGCCGCGCGAACGCAGCATGTGCTCCTCAAGCAGTGGAATGCCGGAGACATGCACGAGCAGCCAGTACATCAGGAGTGGTGCAAGCATCGAAAGCCAACTCCAGGGCAATGGAGTAAGGGCAAGCAGCGGCCAGGAGCACCAGAACAGCCATTCGAAGAAATAGTTTGGATGGCGGGAATAGCGCCACAGTCCAATCTCGCAGATCTCCGTCTTCGCCTGTGAGGTTTTCCGGAAGCGCGCCAGTTGCGCGTCGGAGACGGCCTCCCCGACGAGACCGATCGTCGCCGTCAACATGGCGATGCTATCGAATAGGTCGGGAAAGTGTGTTGCCTTCGTGGCGGCAAAATAGACTGACAGAAGCAGTACGAGGGCGGTGAACGCCTGAATCTGAAGGAACAGAAACAGTCGCCAGGCGGCCCTGTCGCCCCAATCCTCGATCAACTTTGCGTATCTGGGGTCTTCGCCGAAAGCTCTCGTGCGTGAACCGATATGGCCACCAAGGCGAAGCGCCCAGGCTGAGATCATAGCAAAGGCAGCGATGCGCCTTGCGATATCGCCATCGGAATAGAGCGCCGCGATCCAGCCGCCGCCGCCAATTGCAAAACACCAGATCGTATCGATCCAGCCGCTCATGCCAGTGGCACGCTGGACCGCCCAGGCGATCGACATTGCGATCGATACCCAGACGGCAATAACCACTATCAGAGTCAAGTCCAAGATGTCCCTCGATTTTCAAACCATACCTGACTGGCGTCTACGGCGCTGTCGACGCGTCGGTTCTGGCTGAACTGAAAAAAATCCAAAAAAATTCGCCGCGCACAAAACCATCCGGGACAACTTCTCGTAACGCCTCGGTAGAAGACGAACAAAGTCATGCAGATGATGGGTCAAGGGAATTGATGACGTTCTACAAGCGGACCGCGGGCGCGAAGCGCATGAACATTGCAATCGTCGGAAGCGGAATATCGGGGCTCTCGGCTGCATGGCTGCTGTCGCAGCGACACGACGTGACCGTATACGAAGCAGCGGACCGCATGGGCGGACATAGCAATACCGTCGAATTCGAGAGCCTCGATGGACCTGTTGCGGTCGATACGGGCTTCATTGTCTATAACGAGGTTACATATCCGAACCTGACGGCCCTGTTTGAAGCGCTAGACGTGTCGACAGTGGCTTCCAATATGTCATTCGCCGTATCGCTCAACGACGGAGCCTTTGAATATTCGGGGGGGACCGGACTGGGGTTGTTGGCCCAGAAGTCCAATCTCCTTAATCCGCGCTTTTGGTCGATGATGCGTGATCTCCTTCGCTTTTATCGCGGCGCGCGGCGTGATCTTGCGATCATGGGCGGGATTTCGCTTGACGATTACCTCGACCGCAACGCCTACGGCAGGGCCTTCCGCAACGATCACCTGTATCCGATGGCGGCAGCGATCTGGTCCACGCCGGCCATGCAAGTCGGTTCTTATCCGGCGTCGGCCTTCGTCAGGTTCTGCGCCAACCATGGGTTGCTCGAACTCTGGGATCGACCGGTCTGGCGCACCGTAAAGGGGGGAAGCCGCGAGTATGTTGCGCGCATGACCGCTCGCTTTGTCGACAGAATCCTTACCTCCACGCCGGTCAAATCCATCCATCGTCTGCCCGGTCGTGTGGAAATCCGCGACATGCGTGGCGGCCACTCTGCTTTCGACGAGGTCGTGATAGCAACCCATGCCGATCAGGCGCTCAGCATGCTTTGCGACGCGAGCGCGGATGAACGACGGATCCTTAGTGCTTTCCGGTATTCGCACAACGAGGCAGTGCTGCACGGCGATACGGCACTCATGCCGAAGCGCCGTGCCGCCTGGTCTTGCTGGAACTACCTCGCGGAGACGAGGGAGGGCTCGACCCAGCCTTCGATCACCTACTGGATGAACAAACTGCAGCCGCTCGGGGCCGCCCCCCCGACCTTTGTCACACTCAATCCGCGTCGCGGTCCCCGTGAAGAGACCGTCATTCGCCGTGACGTGTACGAACATCCGATCTTCGATCTCACCACGGAACGCGCGCAACAGGAAATCTGGTCGCTCCAGGGCGTGCGCAACACCTGGTTCTGCGGAGCGCATTTCGGCGCGGGCTTCCACGAGGACGGGATTCAGGCCGGGCTAGCGGTTGCCGAGGATCTCGGCGGCACGAGGCGGCCCTGGCAGGTCGCGAATGAAAGTTCCCGTATTGTCCGCAAGCCGATGATTGCGCCTGTCGATCTTTCGGTCATGGAGGAGCTGGCATGAGGGACGTCCCACCGGCACGGCACGAGATTGGGGTAAAAGCCGTTTGCCTGCGCTCGCCTCCGCGGCTGTCAGAGGAGCCCATATCGATGTTTTCGCGGCGATACCAGATTGATCTTTCCCTCAGGCGTCAATCGACGTGGCAGCGAGCGGAAAACGGCGGAGTTCCGTCGTCCTGCCGATTGCGGGTGCGCAGGATCGAAAGCAATGAGTGGCACTCTTGTACCCGTACTCCGAAAGGAGCCGCGGTTGAACGCGCGACAGGTGGCGATCGCTGCGCAGGTTTCGAAGAGCGCTCCAACCACTTCCGGCACCACCGCCCACCACGAGTTCGGCATCAAATGGGTTAGGATCAATGTCGGGCTTTACACCATCGAACCGCACGGACAATGGAGAAAGCACATGAAATCATGCATCCTGACAGCCGCCGTTTTCGCTTGGGGCCACGCCGGTATCGCGCTTGCTGCTGAGATCGATGGTCAGTGGGCGAGGGGAGATGGAAACGCCACGGTCATCATCGCTCCCTGTGGTTCCGACATTTGTGCCGTCAACACCTGGATCAAGCCCGGAACGCCCAAGGAAAAGAAGGGTGACAAGCTCGTCATGACGATCAAGTCGGGTGCCGATGGGGTCTATTCCGGTAGGGCCTACGATCCTCAGCGCGAGCTGACTTATAACCTCACCGTGACAGTTACCGGCGACAAGATGACCACGCGAGGCTGCATCGTTGCTGGCATCCTTTGCAAGGCTATCGACTGGACGCGGATGAACTGATGCGGCCGATCTTGAAGAGAATGACGATGAAGCAATATTCAATCGCCTATCTTGCCACACTTGTCGCTTTCGTCGCGATCGACTTTGTCTGGCTGAGTACCATGGCGGACCGGCTCTACCGTCCGATCCTCGGAGACTTGTTGGCCCCGGACTTCCGTGTGGCTCCCGCTATTGCCTTTTATCTTCTCTATGCTGCCGGGTTGAGTTTCCTTGCCGTAAGGGCAGGCCTCATGTCTGGTTCGCTACGAACCGCTGCGCTTCATGGCGCCGTGGTCGGCGTTACATCCTATGCCACATACGATCTGACCAATCAGTCGACGCTCAACAACTGGTCGACCTTCCTCACGATCGCGGACCTGAGTTGGGGGGCATTGCTTTCTGCGGTCGCCGCTGCAGCAGGTTTCTGGACCACCCAACGGCTTGTCGAATACTTGGACCGGAATGAATGACGCGACCAATCGTCCAATCAGTGTCGCTTCGCGAATTGCCAGGCATCGAACGCCCAACCGAGAGGTTCGCGTCTGTTGAAAGATGTCTTCGCGACGCATCTTGGTCGGCTTCGCAAGGTGCCCAATCTGGAGCAGCGGTTAGCTACTTAAGCGGGCAATCCGAAAGCAACCGCCTAGGAAACCGCGGGCTTTCAGTCTTAATCTCGATGAGGCTCGATTTTGCCGGATACGTGCGAGAGTTCCGCGCCCGTCCGAGCCAACCTGGGTGTCCTCAAGCTCTGTGTTTTCTTGTCACGCGCCGCCGTTTCAGCCTCGAGGATGCTGCGAACGCTGGCCTTCGTTTGCGCGGCCTTTGCGTCCGAGGAGAGTTTCTCGGGTTTGAAGAAGTTTTGTTTGGTTGCGATCATGATTTATCTCACGGTTGCTTGTCCGCGATCAGCATCCGCAGTGCGGCGTGCTCTGGACCCTGGGGATCAAGCGATAGAAATCGCTCGATCCCATAGCGTGTCTCGCCTGCGCCGGCGGCGTCGTTAGCACGGTGTAATACAAAATCCCACCCTCCCACGCCGCGGTCTAGGAACCACCGGTCGCCGCTGCTGCTATTGGCGAACTCGGAAAGTTCCATGTCGCACTCCTTTTGGTTCAGATACCCCGGTCAGCTTTTTCGAGAGTTCCGGCGACTGCTATCATTCTTGCCTTTGGCAGAAGACGTCTTTGCATCATAAGCCTGCCCGAAGTTGGTGCCCCCGAGATGGCCGCCGCCGCTGGTGTTCTTCACCTGACGTACCGCCCGCTGAATCTGTTGCTCGGCGCTTGTCTTTTTCATGGATATTTTTCCTTGGGAAATGAAAGAAGGTCGGGAACCAGTCCCGACATGGAAACATCAGGCTTATGCCAGCTCGGCCGTGACCAGTGAGCTGAAAACGATCATGCCACCTGGAGGTTCTCGGCGGCGCTCTTCCCGGAGCGGCGGTCTTCGACGATGTCAAAGCTTACCTTCTGGCCTTCCGAGATGAAGCTCATTCCAGAGCGCTCAACGGCGGAGATGTGGACGAAGACGTCCTTCGAGCCGTCGCTAGGCTGAATGAACCCGAAGCCCTTGGCACTGTTGAAAAATTTGATGATACCGGTGTTCATGACGACTATCCCTTTCAATCGCACGACTGGTCGCTGCCCGACGCACGTCGTCGGCAGTCAATGATCGATGTCTGAAAGAAAAGGTTCGCCAGCTGCGCTGCTGCGCAAAGCAAAGCTCAAAAAGCAAAATCCGATGACACATACTTAATCAGGATGCTGACTTAATCAAGCCGTTGAAGGACGTTAATTTTCAAAGCCTCTGTGAAAACCTAGGCATTCCTGGTGTGCATGCGCGAGATGAGTGGCATTGCCTTTGCCGCAACAAGAGCGCATGCTGGATGCTTCGGTAGCCATTTTAAGGGCGCTGCTGCTCAGGGGTTTACCCTGGCCCCAATGAAAGGAGGACGTGATGTCTTCCGAAACCAATTCCGAGATAACATCCCGCAACCTGAGCCGTGTCAGCAGCTTCGGCTATCGTGAGAATATTTCCACTCGTTCGGTTCGCGACAGCAAGAGAGACTTGCCCGGGCTTTTGCGCAAGCTTGGTATCGGGATTATCGGCAAGCGCATCACATCGTGCGGCCCGTCCGATGGGTCGGCGCCGCGAGCGACCACATCTATGACAATTGCGGGGTCTTCGAGTTTGCTGGTTTCGCTTCTGGGTGTCAGCCAAGGCTGGCCTGCGTCACCAACACCAGCCTAGCTGCAGACATCTCAGCCTGACCCCGGAAGGCGATATGGCCAAGTATCAAGTTCGCAGCAGCCGCAAGTTTCGGGCGACGAAAGAGCCACTATGGCGGTTGTGAGCGGCAAGCTGCTCTCGGCCTTCCTCAGGCCAAGGCATCGTGACTTGGATTTTATTTCTGATGACTGGACTTTTTTGTGAATGATGCATCATTCGCGACTGCTCTGTCTGATTGAAAATCCGCGCGTCGATAACAAAAGTAGACGCGGGTTGGTGCCTTATGTATGGAAATCAGTCATCGATGCTTGTCGACGATATTTGTCTGGCTGCGCTTGGCGCCTCTTGATCAACTCTCCCTTCAAAATTCGAAAGCCGCGTGCATTGCGCCGTGGCCCGGTGAGAGACGGTTGGATGGGAAAGTAATGATCATGGGCACTGTTCAATGCTCCGAAATGCACTCGCTTCATCCGGCCCGGCGATGCCGCGCTCACCCGGTTGACGGGTCGGCGGTCGAACGGGCGGTCATGACCTCAACTTGGCGGCAAGAAGCTCTGCAGCGAGGCGACAAGTCGGGCAAAAATGTCCTGCGGCCACATTCGGGCCGCTTGAAGGGATCTCCACGAGCAAGTGTGGCCGCTAAGGTCTGAGGTCGCGATAACCGGTACCGATGCCGGGCGGCGCCGTCCCTTTGCTACCCAAGGAGCGGCACAACCGCTCGTCGAAACAAAACAGGCCAGCCTTCGCGAGGCCACACCCGAAAAAGGACCCCATGCTTTCGATCAAAGACCAAGCCCCACAACAGCCGGCATCGGACAAAGACAAACCGGGCGAGTGGCTCAGGATACTCGCAAAATACCGGCAGCCAAGGTTTGGGCGAAGCATCTTCGAGCTTGCCGTAACGGCTGTGCCGTTCGTCGCCCTTTGGGTTGCTGCCTATGCCTGCGTGATAAATGGGCTCTGGTCCGGTTATTTCCTGGTTCTGCCAGCGTCGGCGTTTCTGCTTCGACTTTTTATGATACAGCATGATTGCGGCCATGGATCTTTCTTCGCGCAAAGACGTCTCGACACATGGATTGGACGCGTTCTTGGCGTGCTTACGCTGACACCCTACGACTATTGGCGGCGCTTACATGCTGCCCATCATGCGTCAGCCGGCAATCTTGACGAACGCGGGACCGGCGACATCACCACGATAACGGTCGCGGAATTCAACTCGCGCTCTTGGGGTGGTCGGCTCAGCTATCGGCTTTACCGGCATCCGCTCGTCATGTTTGGTATTGGGCCTGCCTGGCTGTTCTTGTTCAAGCAGCGTCTTCCATTCGGTATGATGGGAGCCGAGGCCTTGCCCTGGATGTCCACTATGGGCACCAATCTGGGGATAGCGTCAGCTGCTGCGTTGATGATCTGGTTGGTCGGGCTCGCTCCATTCCTGCTTGTGCATATACCCGTCGTCTTGTTGGCCGCAGCGGCCGGCGTCTGGTTGTTCTACGTTCAGCACCAGTTCGAAGACACTCACTGGTCGAAGACCGGAGAGTGGGAATTTCCGCGCGCTGCACTCCATGGGGCATCGCACTATGATCTTCCCGTGGTGCTGCGATGGCTGACGGGTAACATCGGCGTGCACCATGTCCATCATCTTTCAAGCCGAATCCCTTACTACCGGCTTCCTGAGGTTCTTCGCGATCATCCAGACCTCGCGTGCATCGGACGCATCACGCTTTGGCAAAGCCTGAGGTGCGTCCGGCTCGCCCTGTGGGATGAGGAGATGGGAAAGCTAGTCTCCTTCAAGGAGGCTAGGATGACTCCAGTCCACCAGGCATGGGTTTACGCCTCCCCACCCGAGACAATTGATTGACAGTCAGGATCCACGATGACTCCGACCAACAGAAAGAGCCGAACACCGCGGCATTGATGACTACATTGACACCTGCCCAGATCAGAGGGCTAAAACTTACCAAGGAGGGAGATCTGCATCCCCAGGGTGGGAAGAGATGGACGCTTCTCAACGCAACGATTACCTACGCGAGGACCGATCGTTTCAAGGAGCGGCCGATCAAGGTCAAGTTCGCTACAACGGATACCCTTGGTGAGCTGAGGGAAGGCGGCTTTTTGAAGGCTGTCGAGCCGGAGGTGGGATTGGACCTTTCCCCACATGAGATTACCATGGCTGGCAAGTTGTGGTTGCTGAAGCACAAGTGAGACGATAGAGGCCCGCGGCGATCACAAGCCTCGTCGCGCGAGCGGAAATACTTACGCTGTTATAACCGCGCCTGTTCGTCTTGGATATCTGCATTTCGCTAGCGCCGCAGGAGTTGAGAAAGAGGGTTGCGGAGGCGGCGAACATGCCCGAAGTCTCGCCATGTTGATGAAGGCCGGCTCGACCTGGCTGCTCAGCCCGGGAAGGCCAGCGGAGGGCGAGCTCCTTAACCACGAAGACGGAAATACGGTGTTGCGTTCCGTCAATGACGCGCGGGGTCTTTGTTCCGGTAGCGATGAATTAGGCATCGCAGATCAGGCGTAGATCTCTTTCTCGACCCCCGGGGAGATGTATGTATTCCGTCAATTCCCAATGGGACGTACAAGCGTGCTCGTCATCCAAAGAGGGCCCACGATTTGGGCTAAGGCGGCTGCGTGCTCTCAGGCAGCCCAGGTTGGAATTCCGTCGTGCAGCTTCCGATAGGGATTTTTACGAAACGGTGCCCGGTCCCGCTTGATCAAGTCGCTAGAATGCGACGGCACGACTGATGACTACGCAGCCAATCCCGCGGTTGCTTTAGCTTAGCCCTAGAACGCCAGTTTGATCTCCAACTCGCGAAGGACAGCAGCCTTATCTTTGTAAGTCTGCACTATATCGACGGCCGCTTTGACGGCGCGACGTCCTTCGGCGCTATCGATATCGGAGCCGTTTTCCGCGCACCACTGGGTGACCGCACCAATCACGAGTTCAATGTCTTCCAATAAGGAAATAGGGGTATGGAACATCTTGGGTGCTCCTCTTTGAACGGCAAGAGCAACGAGTAACTCCCAAGCGACCTCCGCCATTAGCACTGGGGCCGATCGCAATGGGTGTACTCTCAATTTTGGCAATAGCGATGGTTCATCTCAGGCAATATCGGGTGAAGACGGCCGCTTCGCCAGCCACAATTGTCATCACCTCTCAATTGGCGCGAGGGAGCTCGTCGTCTTCGCGCCGCTTCTGGTCTTGAATTGCCCCGTCAGCCACATCAGGCGCTGGTACTCGCTTCGGCGAGCGCGGCGCGCAGCCCATCTAGCGTGAACGGCTTTGACAGCTGTAGTGCGTCGGTGATGCCTGAGGCCATTTTCGCGCGCTCGTCACCGCTGGCAAACACGATCCTGACAGTCGGCCAGAGCTCCCGGACCTGTTGGGCGAGATCAATACCGGACATTCCGGGCAACCCAACATCCGTCAGAAGGATGTCCACTCGTTCGGTTTCCATAACGGTGAGTGCGCCTTCGGCTGAGGCAGCTTCGTGAACCGTATGGCCGAGTTCGATAAGCATATCGGCGGTCGACATCAATATGAGCGGCTCATCCTCCACGACAAGAACGCTTGTCGCGGCAGCCTGGGGAGCCTGGTGCGTCACAATGGCCACCGGCTTCTGGTGCTCCTGCCGCTCCACCGCGATTTGTTGTTGCCGAGCATTGCTCAGGACGTGACGAACCTTACGAGCAAGTGCTTCACGCGTATACGGCTTCGAGAGCAGCTCGACGCCTGCGTCCAGTCGACCACCGTGAACGATCGAGTTCTCGGTGTATCCCGACGTGTACAAGATGGCCATGCTGGGAAAAAGTGCCTTGGCTCTCCTTGCAAGTTCGGTGCTGCGCATGGGTCCTGGCATTACGACATCCGTGAAAAGCAAATCGATGTGCACACCAGCATTGACAATGGCGAATGCCGACTGAGCATCATGGGCCTTGAGAACCCGATAGCCGAGATCAGTCAAGAGCGCGACCGACGTCTCCCGCACGCCCTCGTCATCTTCCACGACGAGTACCGTTTCCGTGCCGCCCTTCACCGGAATGGCGTTTGCATCGGCCAGACTATCCTCTACTCGCATGGTGCGCGGCATGTAGAGCTTCATCGTGGTACCATGACCGACTTCGCTGTATATCTTGAGGTGGCCACCAGACTGTTTCAGAAAGCCATACACCATCGAGAGGCCGAGCCCGCTTCCTTTTCCCTCCGTCTTGGTGCTGAAGAACGGCTCGAGCACATGCTCGATAATGTCCGGCGGTATGCCAGATCCCGTATCAGTGACGGCGACAAGAACGTACTGACCTGGGCGCACGTCATCATGCGTGCGGGCATAATCATCATCGAGAACCGAATTAGCGGCCTCGATCGTGAGGCGCCCACGGCCTTCCATTGCATCCCTCGCATTGATAGCCAGGTTCAGAATGGCATTCTCCAACTGGCCGGGATCGATCAACGTGTTCCAAAGCCCGCCAGAGACAACGGTTTCAAGCTCGATTTCCTCACCCAGTGCACGCCGCAACATGTCGTCCATGTTCTGGATCAGCTTGCGCACATTGACGACCTTCGGCTCGAGCGGCTGCCGGCGTCCGAAAGCCAGGAGCTGTGAGGCCAGTTTCGCCCCCCGCGCAACACCGGCCAAGGCGTTGTGAAGGCGTTGCTCCGCGCGCGCGTTGCCTTCGATATCCTTAAGCATGAGTTGCAGATTGCCGCTTACCACCTGCAGAAGATTGTTGAAATCATGGGCGACGCCACCGGTCAACTTGCCGAGCGCTTCCATTTTTTGCGCTTGCCTCAAGGCAAGCTGGGCGCTCTCTCGTTCGGCGGTTTCCTTTTCCAGCTCAAGCAGCGCGGATCGCAGTTCGTGGGTCCGCTGCTCCACCCTTTGTTCGAGCGTATGATTGAGCCCTTGCAGCTGATCTTCGGCGCGCTTCTGGTGAGTAACATCAAAACCGTCCACAAATATTCCCGTCACTTTACCCAGCTGATCGAAAATGGGCTGATAGATCAGATTGATGAAACGCTGATCTGGCTCCTTTTCCCCTTCGCGTCGTAGCGTGACCGGCAGGTATCGGCCGATGTAGGGCTTTCCGGATTGAAAAACCCCATCCAGCAATTCGAAGAACCCCTGCTCGGCAACGTCGGGCAGCGCGTCGCGAACGGTGAGGCCGACGAGCCGTCGATCGCCAACCAATTGAAGATAAGCGTCGTTGACGAGTTCGAAAACATGTTCGGGTCCACTCAAGATACACATGAAACTGGGCGCCTGCTGAAAGAGGGCCCGCATACGATCCCGTTCGGCTGTCCGGAGTTCGACCTCCGAAGCGAGCTGCCCATTGAGCTTTTCAAGCGCAACAGCTGCCTTGTCTCGCAATTCTGCCGCGTCAGCCAGGGCGGCAGCCCGTCGCCGCTCCATTTCGAAGGCCTGGGCGCTTGCAAGCCGCGAGGCGATTTGCCCCCCGATCAACTTCAGGAAATCCAGATAGTCATCGCTGGCTACGCGGTGTGGATTGAGTGCATTGATCAGGACGCCTTTCGGTTTGTCACCACCTTGTCCGATCAAAGGGACTATCGCCGCAAGTGTCGGCGCCTTCGGCCATGGTCCAGCGGGTACGTCGGGCAAGCCCGACAGATCGACAAGATCGACGGACTGTCGCTCCCAGGCGTTTCCGAGGTTCCAGGTCCCTTGTCCCCGGCAAATCGCGGCAGGCAACAGCGGATGGTCGGTTGACGCGCCGGTAATCCATTGACGTCGCGCATCGCCGTCGTCGTCAAACATGTACAACGCGCTGAAGGGCAGGTCTTGGAGGTTTTGGGCCAGAGCTGCGTGTGACGCGTGGATCACCTCGCTTGCCGTTTCAGCCGCGGCCAATCCCGACGCCAGCGCTCGCATCGTCAAAATACGACGCTCGCTTATAACCCGCTCCGTTTCCTCTGTAACGGCGCAGAAAACTCCTTCGACCTTGCCTCCGCGACCGATCAGGGGGCTATAGGAGAAGGTGTGATAAGTTTCCTCCGGATAACCGTTACGCTCGAGCAAAAGAAGAAGGGCCCTGTCCCAGGTGGCCTGGCCCGTCTCGTAGACCGTCGCCAGCCGATCTTTTACGTCATCCCAGATTTCCGCCCACAGGATCCTGGTCGGTACACCAAGAGCGTTGGGATGTTTGTTTCCCAGTGTTGGCCGATAAGCGTCATTATAGAAAAAGGCGATGTCCGGACCCCATCCCAGCCACATTTCGAACTTCGACGTGAGCAGCAGCCGCAAGGCCACCTTCAACGGCTCGGGCCAGTCGTCGGGCGTGCCCAGGGACGTGCTCGCCCAATCATGCTGACGCATCAGTTGCGCCATCTCGCCGTCGCCGACGAAAATATCCTCGTACTGTGAAAACTGAAGGGTCATCGCATTTCCATCCGAACATCGCAGGACGCAGTTAGGCCATTGATAACGTTTGTCCAGCCCACTAGTTCTGCATCAGCGCAGTTTTGATACCGGTGGAGAAATTTGACGATGAACCACGCGCAGTCGCAGCCTGAATGGAGTGCAGACGAACTGAGACGGGCTATCAAGTCCGCAGGGGTCGCTCTTTGGACCTGGATCGTTGACGACGATACATTCGTGATGGACGCCAAAGCCTACGAGCTCTGGGACATTGCCGTCGAGACGGAACTTACCTTCGAGCATCTGTCTGCCAAGGTCCATCCTGCGGACAGGGACCGGGTCAGAGCGGCGTTTGTCGCCACTCGTGCAATCGATGGCCCATTCGAAATCGACTTTCGCATCCTCACCAATACATCGGATGTTCGATGGATCTCCGCGCGCGGGGAGGGTAACGAGGGCGACGCCGCAACGAAGAAGATGACGGGCATTTTCCTTGACGTTACGGGACGCAAGCAGGCCGAGGAAGGCAACGAGCTTCTTGCGGGAGAGATGAGTCATCGCGTGAAGAACCTTCTTGCGCTGGCTTCCGGTCTGACGAACATCACGTCACGTACTGCTGCGACCAAGGAGGAGATGGTGCAGCAGTTGACTGAGCGGCTGGCTGCTCTCGGGCGCGCCCATGAACTGGTACGCCCTCTTCCGCAAGGGCAGGGAAGCGCGGCCTTGCTTGGTGACCTGATTACCGTGCTTCTCGCCCCCTACAATGATGTCGGTGCGTTCGCGGGGCGCATAAGGGTCGCAGTGCCCCGTATGGGACTGGGCGAGAAAGCCGCGACAAACCTCGCGCTCGCCATTCATGAGCTGGCGACCAATTCGCTCAAATACGGCGCGCTATCGGATGATGCAGGCTTGCTCGACGTCTCCGGCTCTCTGGTGGAAGACTGCGTCGAGATCATCTGGAACGAGCAGGGTGGCATTCGCAACGAGCGGCCTGAAACAACCGAAGGCTACGGGAGCAAATTACTACATCGGACGATCTCTGGGCAGTTTGGTGGCTCGATCAGCCATGACTGGGTGGAAGGTGGGGTGGTGGTAACGTTGAGGCTGAAGGAAAGCCGCCTCTCGGCCTGACAGGCTTGGCCAAACGGCTTGTCGCTAGGGCTTCTCAACCTGGAAATCATAAACGGCCGCCCATGGTTCCGCGCGATGGGGAGTGAGCCTGGTGCTTCAACAGCTTTGCCTGATCGAATCTAAGTGGGTGAACCTGTTCGCCTCGTCACTGCACCCGGGCAAATATTGGAACGATGTGGGAGCGCAGGCACCGTTTGAGTGACAGTACCGCTTACGCGAGCATCCGTTAAGGCCGCGCCCTTTCGGCTTGCTCCAGCCTTCCGCCCGCCACTGTTAGGATAGGAAAGCAACGCTCAGCAACGACAGAAGGAGGGCGGGTAGCATGACGACGGCTCCCAGTCGCAGAAACGCAAGAGCACCCATGTCGATGCCTTCGCGACGTAGCGCCGTCAGCCACAGGATGGTCGCCAGTGACCCTGTCACCGAAAGATTGGGGCCAAGATCCACCCCGATCAGGACCGCACCGGCGACGGCGTCGGAAACATGCGCGGATTGCACCGCACTTCCCGCGAAAAGCCCCATTGGCAAATTGTTGACCAGATTTGATCCGAGTGCGACCGCCAAGCCCGCTACGCCGATTGCCATTCCCTGTGATTGCGCGGCCAGATGCGATAGCCAGGTCGCGAAGGTCGAGGTTATTCCGGTCTGATTGATCGCCTCGACGATCACGAAAAGCCCCGCGACAAGCGGAAGAACCGACCAGCTCACGCCCGAGATGATTCCGACCGGATTCTGGCGGGTGATCAAAAGGACTGCCGCCGTGGTCGCAACGCCGGCAGCGAATGTCGGGATGCCCAAGTCGACATGCATTGCCGAACATCCCACAAGAGCACTCGCGGTCACCAGAAGGCCCCAACCCGACAGCTTCGCGGGAAGTGTGAGGTGCGGCTTGTCGACATCGAGGGCGATTTCATCGTGACGCAACGCCTTGCGTTGGGTGAAATAAAGCGCGGCAAGCGTCGCTACTATCGCCGCGATGGAGGGGACCAGAAACGTCTGCATCCATCGCGAAAGAGATGGCATCTCACCACCCGCGAAGATCACCAGGTTGGCAGGGTTGGAGATCGGCAACACAAAGCTCGCAGCGTTGGCGATGAACGCGCAGACGAGCAGGTAGGGCAATGGGTCCTTTACCTTGGCAGCACGGCAGGCCGCATAGACGGCCGGGGTGAGTACGACCGCCGTGGCGTCATTGGACAGGAGGACCGTTACCACCGTCCCGATACCGTAGACGAGCAGGAACAAGCGGCGAGGGGACCCTTTTGCCCGCGTGGTCGCAATTGCCGCCATCCAGTCGAACAGCCCCTCCCGGCGCGCCAGCTCCGACAGGAGCATCATGCCGATCAGAAACAGATAGACGTCTCGCCCCTTGGCGACGCCGGCCCATACCTGCTCTTCGGTCAGCAGACCGGCAGCCAATAGAAGGACAGCCCCTCCAACCGCCCATATCGCTTCCGGCAGGCGAAACGGTCGCGTCACGACCCCGGCGGCCGAGAGACTTGCGATCGCGCAGGTATAGAGGGTGGCGGTCATGCGTTTCCTTGGAAGATCGTTTTCGGGGCTGCGTTTGCGTCAACCGGGGTCCGGCTACCCCGAGGGGCTGGTTTCGAGATGCGAAGCGTGTCCAGGAGAAGATAGATCACGGGCGTCGTATAGAGCGTCAGCAGCTGGCTGACCAGCAGTCCGCCGGCGATTGCGTAGCCGAGAGGCTGTCGCAGTTCCGAGCCGGTACCATGGCCGAGCGCAAGGGGAACGCCGCCGAGCAGTGCCGCCATCGTCGTCCTCAGGATGGGACGAAAGCGGCCGGGAGGCTCTGGAGCCGGGCGTTCGGCTCGATGAGACCGATCCAGAGTACGGCTTGGGCCTCAGCATCGCCAAGGAACTCTCTGCGCACTACGGCGGATCGGTCTGTCTTCGGCCAGACCCGAAATCCGGCCTTGTCACTGCTATCGATCTTCCGCAGGGAATGGTGCCACCTGAGATCCCGATCACCCCGTATTGAGAAACGGACCGCGATCGGTAGGAGCCCAGAATTTGCTGTTGCGTTACACACCATCATGAAAGTTCATTCAAAAGTAGCGCTTGGCGGTTATGGGTCCCCCGTCATGGTTGGTTTTCGGTTTGACGATGGATCTTGCTACAGTCCTGCTTCTTCATAAGTCTTCGTTCATTGTCGGTGCGGCGTGCTTCTTCTACGTGAAATGGCGTTCGCGGGAGCCAGGACTGGATCTCCTGGCAGTTGGCTACGGGCTTCTTGCCATCGCGTCTACGCTTGCTGGGATCGGAGAGCAGGGCGGGCTGAGATACGAGGTCTGGACGCTTGGCAGCTTTTCCATTGGGGCCATCGGATACGGCGCGATGGCGATGGGAATGATCCAACTGAGCGGCCAGCGCAGGAAGCTGGCGGATTGGTATTTGATAATTGCTGCCGTGGCCCTCGTCGCCCTTGTGGGCGCCAGGCAGTGGTACATGGATAACCACCTTCGCGCAGCCCTGTTCAATGCCAACGCGGCGGCTTTCTTGATCATCTCCGGCACATCGATTGCGCGAGGGTTCCTTGTCGACCGCATCCCTGCTCGGCTCGGTCTGCTTTTATCGATCGGGGCTGCAACGGCTTTTTCCGCACTCGTCGCGCAGGGAATGGTTTTTCCGGGACACGGTCCAATCGAGCCTCGCTACGCCTTCTTCATGCTCATCATCTGCCACTTCTCGATCGCGTTATTTGTCGTCGTTCTGGTGCAGGAACGGGCGCAGGGTCGCCTGGAAACACGCGCCAATACCGACGGGCTGACAGGTATTGCGAACCGCCAACATTTTCTTGCGTCTCTTCCTCGGGCGCTGTCTCAGGCAGATGCCTTCCTCATGATCGACATCGATCATTTCAAGAGCGTGAACGATCGATATGGCCACGAGGTGGGCGATCGGGTGATCGTCGCAGTCGCTGAGAGAGTAGCCCTCGCCAGTCAGTCCCCTGGCTGGGTCGGCCGCCTGGGAGGAGAGGAGTTCGCGCTTTTCCTGCGTGACCAGACCGAAGAGGGATTGATAGCGACGGCTGAGCAGGTTCGAATGGCAGTTGCCGGCCTGGCAGTGGCGACCCGTGAAGGCACGATAAAGGTGACTGTCAGTGTGGGCGCGGCTCGATGGAACGGTGAGTTCGATGCGCTGGAATTGCGCGAGCGGGCTGACAAGGCTCTCTATATTGCCAAGCGTGGCGGACGCGACAGAGTTGAGCTGCATCAAGCGGGCTCTACCCCTGCAGAAGACGTGGCCGATTGGCCAGATGACGAACCACATCGGATTTCGCGGATCATCCTCCCCCATGGCGACAGGCCCCGGGCCGCCTGAACCTCCTTGCTGTTGGTGGTAGCCCGCAAATTACCGTGCGCTTGTCGACCCATAAGATTGTGTGGCGGAGCGGGATGCTTGGTGGGTGCCGCCCTCCGAGCCTTCGGATCCGAGATGGTGACGGCATATTCCCATGCAACCCCCGCGAACAAACAAGAGGATTGGTATTGTCTCGTGGGCCAGTACCGCATGCGGTTTACCAGCAGGCCCGTTGGCTTGATGCTGCAGCCTCTTTCGACCGTCAACTGCAAGCTTGCTTGCAGTGTAGGTATTGCCAAATGAATAGGCGGAGCCCTCGTCAGCGATGATGGTCGGTTGCACAGTGGGCTTCCAGGAGGCGCAAACGTTACCCGGGACATCTCCGGCTGAATTCGCTCAACATTCACCGGCCGACGAACAGTGCCCCTCAGCTTGCGACAGAGTGAGCGGCGACGTTCAAGATCGACGCGATAAAGCTTGCGCTGGTCTTGGGTGCAGGAACGAGGGAGGTGCCGAGGTCGACTTTCCCAAACACCTCGTCCCTGCGTTTGCCACCGTTACTGGCGGAGTTTGACGAGGGTCAACGCGCGAGCCACGGTTGTTTGTACGTTTGCACCAAGAGGCAACGTAGCAATGTCTTCGAAGATCCTCATCCCAACCAATGGTTCAAGGCTCGCCGTGTGGCAGGAGGAAATGCTGTTTCATTTGCGCGCGACGCCTATGCATCCGTCGTTTTCCTCCACGTGAACGAACCGTTTCGGATCTTCACAACAGGCTGCAGCAAGGGGTCGGCAAGTCGGCAGGACTATTTGCGCTTGCGGGGGGGCCTTTAGCCATTCCCAACCAGTGCCAAGACCTGCCATTTCCGAGAACGCTGTAACGGGGACCGGCGTGTAGACGGCTCGCCAGTAATCGGCATTGCCATAGATTTCATCGCAACCATCCGGGCGATTAATCCTATTGGTTGAAGGACCACTATCGCGGCTCGATCTCGGGGACCGGCATTTTTGTGAAGTCTTTTGTGATCGCAAGAACCCCATCGTGCGCGGTGGAGCGATCAGGAGAAGCCGCTTGACGGCACCGCTGGCGATGTCGCTATCGTAGGCTGGATGATTGGTGCTAAGTCGCGCGTCGATCTGACTTCATCCTGGTTCGTGACGGGTGAGCGATGATCGGGAGGCGTGTACCACACACATTGCGATCCGCGCCTCAACGTCGATCAGGCCCCCGAACTGGCGTTCCTGCTGTCCGAGCGCATGAAGAGCGGCCGCGACGAGAAGCGGATGGCCGTCAACGGCTGATCGATCCATCGATCCTGAGTTCGAGAAGCCCGGCCAGCGCCGGGCTTTTTTATTGGACGAGAACCGATTGCTGGCAGCGGGCGTCGGTGAAGCGGACGTCGGCTTCGCCGATCTTGATGCCCAGCATCAACAGCGTGTTGTAAAGCAACTCGTCGAGAGGGGCGGTGACACCGGACAGCGTGTCGGCGATTGCCGCCAGGACCACCTTGTTGGTCCCGAGCGTGATGAAAAGCAGCTGTATTTCAAGATCGGTGTTCTTCAGTAGCGATTGTACAGCCGACGTCAGGCTGTCACGAGTGGATACGTTCTTCACGGTCTTGGCGGTAATGTCGTTGCTTTGGAAGGTCAGGCGCGTCTTTGCGGTGTTGGTCAAGTTCACATCGGCCATCCCGCTGACCTTCAGGAGTGTGGCGTCTATCAGCATCGCTGGCGTCACACGCGGCTTGCTGCCGAAATTCGCCATTGCCGTGGGGTCGACATCTCCGAGCGCTATTTCAGCGACACCGGGCACAACATCGACGCCGATGCTGGCGTTTCTCGGATTTCCACCAAGACAGCTGAAACTTGAGAGTTTCGCCTCGGCGTAGGCTGCCTCGATATAAACCGGGACCCGCACCTTCATGCCGGCAACAGCGCCAAGCCCGGGAACGCTTGCTTCAATCGCAAGCCGGATCTGAGCTGTCCTTACCGCGGCGCCGGTCGCGCCGACGGCATTTGATGCAACACCCTTCGGACGTTCACCGATCGAAAGCTTAAGGGTCACATTGGTCAGCCCCGGCACAGCGCCGGCGAGATTGACGGCAACCTGGTTTTTCTGGTTGGCCGCGAGCGCTGTCGCAGAGAGTATGTCCATGACACTCGCGTCGACCTGGAGGTGAGACCCGGTGCCGACCAGCCGCTCGCCCATGGGACCCAGGCTCAGGAAGTCCTCCAGCTTGATCTTGAGCTGCGTCTGCCCAAGCCCCTTCTCAATCGACGACAGAGCCTTGGTAACCGTCGTTGAGAGGCCGGGCGTCTTGCCGAGCGTATTCAGCAGGCGAGGGTAGGAGATTTGCGTCGCAAGCAGCTCGTCGTAGTTCGCCGCCGTGAGGTTCAGGTTGGTGGCAAGCAGGTCAAGAAAGGAGAGCAGGTCAACGTCCGTCGATAGCAATGCGTCGTAGTCGGCCGCCTTCAGTGATACCGTGGTTCCAAGCAGGCTACCCAGGAGGGCATTGAGGACGCCGCCGTTGATGCTCGCCAGACGTGAGCCAACGGAAAACGCGGCAATCTTGGCAGCCGATGCGGTGCCGACCGCGCTCAAAGTCGGAGGCGTCGCAAAAGTTGCGGCAAAGGTCAGCTCGGCCTTCTGCTGCACTGCAACTTTCACGGCATCATAGGGTTGACTTCCGGCGATGAACCTTTGACCGGACGGAATGGATGGATCGGCGGCATAAACGCCCGGCGTGTACTGAACCACAGCATCGAACTGGCTGAGCTGCTGGTTGCTCAGGAGCTGGCTACCGCTTGGCGTCGTGTAACCGGCGCCGGTCTTCACGGCAACATTCAGGCCGTTCTTCTGGAAGTTCGCAACAAGGTTGGCTGCGGCGTTGTTGATATCGGACGCAGCGACGATCGCGCCGATGTCACTCAGTTGTTGTAGCCGACGCTGCTGCAGCGTCATCATGCCGTAGTCCACCCCAAGCGCCAGACAATAGAGGATCAGCGGTGCGCAAACTGCGGCGGCGACGGCGATATTGCCATCCTTTGAACTTGCAAGGCGCGACAGGGTCATGCTCATTTTTCGGCTCATATGCCACCCATACGGATAGTCGCGAAACGACGGATCTTGGTATCTGGGAGTGGAAAACTATAGAGATTCCAGATGGGTAATGCGCTGGCATCATATTCCGTGGTGACCGTGAACTGATTGCTGTTTTGCGCGTCCGTCGCGACCGACACATGCAGCTTTGCTCGATCGATCAGCGGGTCGTTCAGTGTGGAAATAGTGATGTAGTTGTTGACCAGCTGGGTCCGTTCCTGTTCGGAGAGGCCCGCGACAGCAGTGCGTGCCGCGTCGGCCGTCAACTGCTGCAAGGCATGCGCCGCGCTCAGATAGATCCCGTAGGCGATCAGCGTCAGGACAACGAGGAGAAAGAGTGGTGCGACAATTGCAAACTCGATTGCGGCCGCGCCACGGGTGTTGAAAAGAAGATGCCTCATGCGCTTCATCTGCACTACCCCTTGAGCTAGCTTGAGCTGGGTGAGAACAACCAAAGCGTACATGCGAACATATTAAGTTTGCATTACATAATAAACGGGATACGTGCATCACAATAAGTCATTGCGATCTAATCTGCCGACGTGGGCCGCCTTGCCGCTCAACCGCGCCGATTGTTGTCGCGTAGCTTGGCAGCACTTACGCGTTCGCCACTGTCCAAGAGGACAAGAAAACTTGTTGGCTCGGATCTCTGCTTTCACAGGGCATTTTCCAAAAAAATGGGACCCTAACTCACGACCGCAGGCATCGAATGAAATCGGTCGGGCCCGCTCCAGCATCGAGACCAATGTCTTCCTGAACACTGGACCGCTAACGCCACCGGGGGTCGTCTGGGCTTCGTCAAACGTTCTGTTTGGATTCAGCTGCACGTGGCCTTGCCATCGCTGGGTGTGGGCGTTCAGCACGGTCTCTTTCATTTACAATGCCATCAACCTCGGCGCATGGCATTCTACAGAGCCTCTTGATTTGAGTTCTGGCCGAAGGTCGTTATCGGCTTTTCCTGATGCCTCGGCGGCTTGTCCCATTTGAACGGATGGTCAAACATGACGCGGTCGGTATCTGGAAATACAAAGCCGCCCGAAACTCGGGGTGGTCATCGTCGCAAGGGTGGTCGGCGCCCGCTTCGCAGGGGTTCAACCGGCTCAGTATCGTCAGGAATTGGAGCGAAAAGCTCCGAAATGTCACAGGATAACGCCGCTGAAATCTTTTGGAGTGTCAAAACGGTGGGGTTCTTCCCGCCACGCTCAAGATGACCAGCATACGATCGCTCGATCTCGGCGGCCAGCGCGAGATCGTCTTGCGAGATGCCCTTGGCAACCCGCAAGCGTCTGAGGTTCAAAGAAACTCTTTGCCGTGCATCCATAGGGGACGAACACAACATTTGACATTCTATGAAACCACGTAATATAAAACTATGAAAGCAATCTTGCCGTGAATCGCAGACTGTAGTCCGGTCATTTTCAGGTGGAGGGTACGTGGAACTTCGCCAGCTATCACTATTCAAAGCCGTTGCCGAGGAACTGCACTTCGGTCGTGCGGCGGCGAAGATGTGCATTGCCCAGCCGGCTTTGAGCAATCATGTCATGGCGCTGGAAAAGGAACTGGGCTGCCCGCTGTTCATCCGCTCGACCCGCCGGGTCGAGCTGACGAGGGCAGGGGCCACCTTCTATGATCGGGCGGTCCGGATTTTGAGCGAGATAGACCTGACCGCAGAACTGACACGGGCCGCAGGCGGCAGTCGGATTCGCCAGATCAAGATCGGAACGGTCTATCCCGCCACCATGGGCATGCTGCCGGTGTTCCTGGGCAAGATCGCCCACAAGTTTCCAGATGTCCGCATCCATATCGCCTCGGGCAATACCAGCGACATCATCCGTGGTCTGGAGACAGGGCAGATCAATCTTGGCTTCATCCGCCCCGTCGAAAACATCGGCTCGCTGCGCTTTTTCTCGGTTGCCCATGAGAAGTACCTACTGGCCGTGGCAGAGAGCAGTCCACTGGCTCTTCGCGACGAGATCTCGATCGAGGATCTGCGCGACCAGAAGATCATTGCCTTCAATCGTCAGAACCTTTCCTTCACGGAGCGCTATTTCAATGAGAAGTTTGAGGAATACGATCTGACGAAAAACATCGCCTATAGCTGCGATGACACCTATTCGCTCGTGTCACTCGTCTCCGCCGGTCTCGGTATCGGCTTTGCGCCGGAATGGACGAAGGACATTCCCAACCGCATCTTCGTGTTGAAGAAGGTGAGGGGGATCGAATTCAGGATCGGGCTTGGCATTGCCTGGAACAGGGAAGATCCGACCGCATCACGCGACGACATCGTCGAGATTGCAAAGTCCATGGTACGCGCGGCGCGCTGACTGGCGTCGCAATCGCAGTTATGAGACGAGGACTCGTGACCGGATCGGAGAGCGGCCGGCTGATTTCAGCAGGGGTCGGGGCTGGCATCTTCGCGCATCCCAGGACTGGCCGGTGGCGCCACTTCGGCAAGGGCCCTTCTGGCGAGCTCAACCATGGTTTCCTGGTCGCGAACGCCTTGCTTCCAGAGCGACATCAGCAAGGTCGCCACCTGCAAGACCTCGCGCCGATCCCGTTCGATGCCAGCTTCGCGGCAGAGGATCTTGAGAGCCGAGTTGATCAGGCCGAGATCGGCGATGGGTTCAATAGGGGCTGGCATATCTCAAGCTCGCATGGCACGTTAAATAAGTGAGGCAATATCTGATTTTTTGATCTTTTGCCTGGTACCACGTCCACCGTCGATGGCCTCTCGCGGTAAATTCTATCGGATTGCTGTGACCGGCAGGCTCTGACTCCTTCCGATTGTGTTCCGGTCGCGTGGCGGTCGTTGTGCGACGAACGGTCGACCGAGCATCAATGATATCTTTGCGACGCTTCCTAGGAGCGCTTCGAGCATGCTAAGAAATATGGATGAGACTGCTCGTGGTGGAGGACAACAAGGATCTCGCGGCATGGCTTGGAAGAGCCCTGCGGCAAGCGCAATATGTGGTCGATATCGCCCATGACGGCGAGGACGCCGATCACCTGCTCAAGGTAGCCGAATATGCTGCCGTGGTTCTCGACCTCTCCCTCCCAAAGCTCGATGGCCTGACCCTGCTGAAGCGTCTGCGGCAGTCAGGCAACAAGGTTCCGGTGATCATCCTGACAGCAAACGCGAGCCTTGACGGCAGGGTGACCGGCCTGGACAGCGGCGCCGACGATTACCTTGCCAAGCCCTTCGAAATCACCGAACTCGAAGCCAGGTTGCGAGCGGTAGTGCGGCGTGGACAGGACAGGGCATCGTCCGAGATCGTCGTTGGTGATCTGCGTTTTTCCGGGGGTACGAAACAGTTCTTCGTTGCCGGCAACGCCCTGCAATTGACGCCAAGGGAATATGCGGTCCTGCAGCATCTCGTCATGAAGGCAGGGACAACAGTCTCGAAGGCTGCGCTCTCCGACAGTGTCTTCGGGTTTGACGACGATGCCGATCCGAGTTCCATCGAGATCTATGTCCATCGTCTTCGCAAGAAACTGGAGGGCAGTACTGCGCAAATCGCAACCTTGCGCGGGCTCGGCTATCTGCTTCGACATGCCCAATAGTCTGTTGGAAAAAGTACGAACTGGCGCCGTTCGTCTCAGCCAGAGCCTGAGGGTGCAGCTGCTCGGCTGGGTCGTGCTGACACTGGTTGGAGCAATCTGCTTCAATCTCTACGACAGCTTCAAGACCGCGGATGCGACCTCGAAGCTCGTCACCGACAGGACGCTCCTGTCCTCGGCCCGCGTTATCGCAGAAGCCGTTAGTGTTGACGACGGCGGCAACGCCCAGGTTGATGTTCCCCCGGCTGCGCTGGAAATGTTCGACACCGGCTTTGGTGACAGGGTTTTCTACCAGGTGAGAACCGCATGGGGCACTCTCATCAGCGGATTTCCTGATCTACCCTTGCCGGCAAGGCAGCGGACCGGAGAAGACCTGATTTTCCGTGCCGACGGCGTGCGAGCCATCACGCTCGATCATCCCGTCGTCGGCCTGCCAGATGACGGTGCGATTTCCGTAACCGTTGCCGTAACCCACGGGAGCCAGCACGCGTTACGGCGTCAGCTCTGGCTCTCCGATTTTTCCAAGCAGTTCATACTGGTTTTTTTCGCAGGTCTCGTCACCATTATCGGTCTGCAGCGCGGTCTTGCGCCAGCGCTTCGGTTGCGTGACGCGGTACGGGAGCGCGGACGCGATCGCCTGGATCCCTTGCCGCCACAGATGGTCCAGACGGAGTTGCGGCCGCTCGTTCATGCGCTCAACGATCATATGGAACGCGTACAGAACCAGATGGCCGCGCAACGGCGCTTCGTCTCCAACGCCGCCCATCAGTTGCGAACCCCCCTGGCCCTGATCCAGATGCAGGCGAGTTTTGCTGCGCGTGAACCCGACACCGCACGACGTGACGAGGCGCTGCAAGCCCTTCGTTCGAGCACGCGCCAGACGTCACGCCTGGCCAGCCAGCTTCTGACCCTGTCGCGCGCCGAGCCCGGGAGCCGCAGGCCGCGTCACGACCTGATCGATCTTGCCACTGCCGCCAGCGACATTCTGGCTGCCCAGGCAGAGGAAGCGCTGCGGCGTCATATCGATGTTGGACTGGAAACGGATGGGCCTGTCCTGGTCGCGGGCGACGGAACGATGTTGCGGGAGATGCTGGTCAATCTCGTCGACAACGCGATTCGCTATTGCCTGGCCAACGGGCAGGTGACGGTTGCCGTTCACAAGAACGAGGGCATGGCTGTTCTCACGGTCGAAGATAATGGGCCGGGCATTCCGCTGGCCGAGCGGCAGCACGTATTCGAACGGTTCTATCGGGTTATCGGAACGGAGAGCGAGGGAAGTGGTCTGGGACTGTCGATCGTTCGCGAAGTTGTCGACGGCTCCGGCGGCTCGGTCTCTCTTTCTGACGCTCCGGGAGGGGGCCTGCTTGTTACCGTGCGTCTGCCGCTGGCTGGAGCTGGCGGCTGACACTCCGGTCAAAATGATAAAAGGCCGGGCAGTAAGCCCAGCCTTTTATCATTGGTCAGTCTTGGGAGGACGTGGACCGAGTTACTGGCTGTCCATGTGCTGCTGGGGACGCCATTTGGCCAGGCGGTTCTCAATGAGGGTCATGATAAATTCTGCGACCAGGGTCACGACCATGACGAGAAGAATGGCCGCAAACATGCCAGCGGCATCGAACGTGCCCTTGGCGATGGATATCAACTGGCCGATCCCAAAGCGGGCGCCGACGAATTCACCGACAATCGCGCCGATAATGGCAAAGCCGAACGAAACGTGCAGGCTGGCGAAAATCCAGCTCATGGCCGAAGGGATCACAACCGTTCGCGTGACCTGCCAGTCGGAAGCACCGAGGATGCGGGCGTTGGCGATCAGATTGCGGTCAGCCTCGCGTACCCCCTGAAAGGCATTCGCGAAGACGACGAAAAATACCATGATGAACGCGAGCGCCACCTTGGATGGCAGCCCAAGCCCCATGATCATGATGAAGATCGGCGCGAGCACAACGCGCGGAATGGAGTTGATCGCCTTGATGTAGACCGAGAAGATGTCGGAGAGGAAGCGGTTGCGGCCGAGGCCGATCCCAACGAAGACACCCGCGATGGAGCCGGCGAAAAAGCCGATGAGCGCTTCTTCCATCGTCACCCAAAGATTGTACCAGAGGGAGCCTTCCGTGGTTCCTTCTGTCGCCCACTCATAAAGACGCAGGACGACCCCGCTCGGGCTTGAATAAAAGAACGGATCGATCCAGTTCATGTTGGAGGCGAGCTCCCACGTGCCGATACCGACGACCAGGATCGCAATCTGCCAGAAGCGCACCATCAGGCTGCGCCGGCGGATCGCCCTCATTGCGGATGTCTCGATCTCCGCATCCGAAGTACCCGGACGGAACATGGTGGCCGAACCGGCCGAAAGGGTTGTGTTCGCCATGATGTCTCCTCCTCAGGCTGCTTCGCTCGCGCGGCGGTAGCTTGTCTCCACCTCCTCGCGAAGATCTTCCCAGATCGTCTTGCAGTAATCGATGAAATGCTGCTCGTAGCGGATTTCGGACACGACGCGAGGACGGGGCAGATCGATCGTATAGACCGACTTGACCGTCGCCGGCCCCGCCGTGAGCACATAGACCTTGTCGGCAAGTGCGACTGCCTCTTCGAGATCATGCGTGACAAAGACCACGGAGGCCTTTCGTTCGGCCCACAACTTCAGAAGTTCCTCATGCATGACGGTACGGGTCTGGACGTCGAGCGCCGAAAAGGGCTCGTCCATGAGGAGGATTTCCGGCTCGTTGATGAACGTCTGAGCCAGTGAAACTCGCTTTCGCATTCCGCCCGAAAGCTGGTGTGGGTAGTGATGCTGAAACTTCGACAGGCCTACACGTGCGAGCCAGTCTCGCGCGCTTCTCTCTGCCTCGGCCCTGCTCTTGCCGCGAAAAAGCGGACCTGCCATGACGTTGTCGATCACGCTCTTCCAGGGGAAGAGAGCGTCGGTCTGGAACGCGAAACCGACGCGTGGGTCGATCCCGGTGATCGGTCCTCCCATCAGTCGGACTTCCCCGGCGCTCGGCCGTGCCAGACCCGTCACCAGATTAAGCGTCGTCGACTTGCCGCATCCCGTCGGTCCGACGACGGCCACGAATTCGCCGCGCCCAACCGTCATGTTGAAATCACGTAACGCAGTCAGCGACTTGCCTGTCGGCGAGACAAAGCGGCGGCTGACGTTGATCAGTTCGATCGCCGGGATTGCGTTGTTATCCTGTACCATTTGAATACCTGAAGGCGTGCTTTTCGGGCGCGTGCACGCAGTGCCCATGGATCGATCCGTGCCGCCTCCACGTCCAATCGGAAGCGGCACGATGGCCTTACTTGGCGTTCTTGACGAACTCCGTCGTATAGGTTTTCGTAAGGTCGATCTGCTTGCCCTTGACGTTCTTGGAGAACTCGGACAGCACGGCGAGAACCGTCTTCGGGCCATCTTCCGGCATCACGCCACCAGGCGTAAACATGCCCTTGCCCTCATCGAGCGCCTTGATGTAGCCGTCCTTGTCGCCAACGTAGAAGTCCTTCGGCATCTTGTCGGCGATTTCGGCCGCCGAATGCGTGTTGATGAACTTGAGCGTCTTCACGAAGGCGTTGGCAAGTTTCTGGGCTTCGTCCTTGTGGGCGTCTACCCAGGAGGTTTCCATGTAGAGGGAAGCGGCAGGATAGGTGCCGCCAAGCGCCTTGCGGGTCGCATCGACGGTACGCATGTCGACGAGAACGCTCGCTTCTCCTGTTTTGATCAGCCGCGAGATCGTCGGCTCGGTCGTCATGCCCGCCTGGATCTGATCCTGCTGCATGGCGGCGATGAAGGTGCCGCCGGCACCAACCGGGACGGTCACGACGTCGCCAGGCTGCAACCCGGCCTTGGATGCCATGAAGAGCGTGAGAAAGTTGGTCGACGAGCCAAGGCCGGTGACGCCGAGGGTCTTGCCCTTGAAATCGGCAGGCGATTTGATCTCCGGGTGCTTGGACGAGACCATTTCCACTTCGCCCGGAGCTTGGCTGAACTGAACGATGGATTCGACAAACTTGCCCTTGGCCTGCAGGTCGACGCAGTGATCGTAAAAGCCGACGACCCCTTGTACGGCTCCGGCGAGAAGCTGGTTTTCGGCATCAACCCCTGCGGCCTCGTTCAACAACTCGACGTCGAGGCCTTCATCCTTGAAGTAGCCAAGCGATTCAGCGAGCTTTGCCGGGAGATAGATCTGCTTCTCGTATCCACCGACCATGATGGTGATCTTGTCGGCGGCTTGCGCTGCATGCGAGGCAAGCGACGCCGCGGCAACAAATGTGGAAAAAGCGACGGTGTAAAATAGGCTGCGCGAAGAACGCATCAGGTTTCCTCCAAATTGAATATCCGCATCGTTTCCGATTTACGGTGATCGCGTCTCCTCCACGATGCCGCCTCCTTCTTATGCCGGCCAAGCTTTCAGTTCGCTTTCAGAGATCGAGCGCCCGGTTGGAGGCGTTTGTGGGACCGTAGGACACGATTGTTGATATCGGGCGTTTCTTGAGGATCTGGTGATCCGACAAGATTAACAGGGATGTTCCGGGGGCTAACGCGCGGCATGCATGAAGTGTCATTCGGCCCGTCAGCAGGTCCCAATTGCAAGCGACCGAAGGTGAGTGCTCAATCGTGGTAGAGCTTGCCACGCTTTCATCACGGACCGCTCGGACCTGAACGACGTTGGACTGGGCGATTGAGAGGTGGCGATGAACGAGATCGCTGATGTTTGATGTAGCTCAATGTTCTCGAGGACAATTGGAAGGAACCTGTGCGTGTTGCTCGGCAATCATGCCGCTCTCGCAATGGAGAAAACGTCGCGAAACACGTATTCTATATAGCCATCTCGACAGCTCTTCCGCTCAGCGCGCCTGCAGCGTTCGCCGCCTACTCGGTAGGCGCGATTCGATCGATACACACCTCGATCCTGTGCATGCCTACCTCTTCGCGACATCCAATTATCTTCACAAGATGAAGATTGGCGAAAAGATAAAAATTCATTGCCAGAAGAAGGGCCATAACTTGGCAACCGAAATCAGCCAGGCTTCTTGATGCCCTCGCACCGGTTCGCCTTGGCTTGTCGAGTCGCCTCGGCGACGTGTCGAGGCGACGCGTCTACGAATTGTGCCAATGTCCACACGGGCACCGATTTGGCCAAACGGCTGGATCAGATATCGAAAGCGGAATTGGCCGGTAACCGCTTTTCCAGCCGCGCCGAACTCGGATTTTCGTAAAATGCTTCTATCTGGTCTGACCGGCTGGCTCAGCAGGGATCAAAGCTCGGCTGCGCCTGGATCAACTGGCAGGCGTCAAGCCAAGGGCAATCTGCCCAGGGAGGACTGCTGCCGAAAGCAGCTGCAACCGCTGTGCAGGGCTTCGTCTCGATCACAACGACAGCGTGAAAAAATCCAATTTAAACAATCGCTTAGTAACATCTGCCTTAATGGCCTGATAACAAGAAATTGTTACTCTGCTCACTGGAGGGCGATGGAGCCCGTCACCCAGGCATGAAGCCCGTCCTGTCCTGTGGAGACGCACTTCCTTTGATCAAGCATAACCGTGCCCAATTTGAACTCCTCCTCTGGTCTGGGCTTTTCGTTCTTCTCTTTGGACTGGCCCTGTATTTCAACAGCCATGAAGCGCTCGATCGCTTCTTCATATCTTATGAGGAATATAACCTGGACGAGGTCTTCACGGCGTTCAGCATTGCTGGCGTGCTTGGTCTTATCTACTCCTTGATCAGGATTAAGGACATGGCGACGGAGATCGAGCGGCGAATTGCGGCGGAGAAGAACGTCGACTGGATTGCCTGCCACGACCCCCTGACCGAACTTCCAAATCGGCGATTGCTTGACGCAATTTCGGCACGTCCGACGTCTGGTGGTGTGAATACGCGGCATACGGTGTTCAGCATCGACCTTGATGGCTTCAAGAAGATCAATGATCTTTTTGGACACGGCTACGGCGATCAGGCATTGCGAACGGTTGCCGACAGGTTGTCGAACATCTTCCCAGGAGGTGAGGTCTATCGCCTGGGAGGGGACGAGTTTGCCGTTGTAACCACGAGGCACGGAGCTCAGGATCTGGTTGCTGTGGGGCAGCACATCATCGAAAGTATCAGCAAACCCATCGCTACCAACGGGGCGACACTTGATATGGGCGCTAGCGTTGGCATCGCGCGTTACCCCGAAGACAGTGACGATTTGAACGCCGTTCTCCAATATGCGGATTGCGCAATGTACGCGGCCAAGAAAGCGGGCCGGAACAACGCAAGGATCTTTGCTTCGTCAATGCAGCAGGATTTGGTGGCGCGCGTCAAAATGGAATCCGCCTTGAAGAATGCGCTCAATGATGGATTGATCCGTCCTCACTACCAGCCGCTCGTGGACTTGAACACAAGGGAAATCGTCGGTTTCGAGGCACTCGCCAGATGGGAAACGGAAGCCGGGACGTATGTTCCTCCCAGCAAATTCATACCCGTTGCCGAAGACGCGGGCCTCATCGTCGCAATCACCGATCACCTGTTCCGGACGGCATGTCACGACGCCTTGTCGTGGCCGTCGAACATCGCACTTTCTTTCAACATTTCGCCTGTGCAACTCAGTGACCGGCTGCTCGGCCTCCGTCTTTTGAACATCATGGGGGAGGTCGGCCTTCCCACCCATCGCGTCGAGCTGGAAGTGACGGAAAGCGCGTTGATACAGGATACGGAAACGGCGCGAGAGGTGCTCGACGGTCTGACAGAGGCGGGGATAAGGATCGCCTTGGACGACTTCGGCACGGGATTTTCCAGTCTTTCGCAGTTGTCCAACTATCAGTTCGACAAGATCAAGATCGACAAAAGCTTCGTGGCAACGTTCGAGAGCAGTGAAAAGCAGGAGAAGCTCGTCAGGGCGATCATCTCGCTGGGAACGGGCTTAAGTGTGAAGATCACGGCCGAAGGGATCGAAAAGCAGACCCAGCTTCAACGTCTCCAGGAACTCGGCTGCGATATTGGTCAGGGATATCTACTTGGGAGGCCAGTGCCCATCGATCAAGTCCAGGCGGTTATTCAGCAGTCTCGCGTTCAAAGGTCGGTACTGCAATCGTCTGACTAGACGGTCGGATTGCTGCGAGATGCGGCGTTTCCACGGCGTACCGTCGTCCGCGTCATCGCGTTTCGGCTTGTTGGATATCCCTGAGCGCTTGAACGGCCAATCAGGAAACTTTGGCTTCAACTACGTGGTACCTGCGTTTGTCGCAGCTAGGGCGCCGCAATCTCGCCGAACAAGCCGCTTGTTCCGAGAGCACCGGCGATGCGCTTGTGTTCGCGCGAGGGGCGGTGCCCTGTCCGGAGAACGGCAGTTCAAACGAGCGCCGAGCGAACTCTGACGCGGGCAAGACCGTTATTGCAGGTGTATCAGGTCGGCAAGCGGGGCGAATTTTGATCCGAACCCCGTCGACCCACGTATAGGCATTCGACCGAACTCGTAACGAAGTGACCAAGATGTTTGCTGGAGCGGTAAAGGCGCGTCTGCCTCGCATAAGCGTGAGGAAGCGAACTAAATCGATGGAATTCAGTGATCCGACGGAGAGACAGCTTGAACTGAAGGCGTTGATGTCAGCTGTGGCGACAGCGAGAGACGTGGTCGCGTTCGAGGCCCTGTATATGCACTTCTTGCCGCGACTTAGATCGCACATGCGCAAATTGACGAAGAACGTCGTGGCCGCCGACGAGCTCTCGCAGGAAGTGATGTTGTCGGTCTGGCGCAAGGCGGATCAATTCGACCCACAGAAGGGACAGGTTTCTACCTGGATCTTCACGATCGCCCGCAACTTGTACATCGATTCCCTGCGGCGCCGGGCCCCTCAGTTCGATGAAAACGATCCCGCGTTCGTTCCTGACGCTGAGCGACCCGCCGACGAACTGATGATCGCCGCCGAGAACACTGCTGCACTGACGGAGGCACTCGGCAAACTGAAGGAAGAGTATCTGGCTGTGCTACGGATGTCGTATTTTGAGGAGATGCCGCATGCGGCAATCTCCTCGGCATTGGGGATACCCTTGGGCACTGTGAAGTCGAGGATACGATTGGCATGCGAGAAGCTAAGATGGGCGCTGCAGGAAACAAGCAAATGATCCGTCATCACATCGAAGACGAGATGCTGATGCGCTACGCTGCGGGACAGCTGGGTGAAGGATGGAGCATAGGCGTCGCTACCCATCTGGCCTTGTGTCCGTCATGCCGGGAACGTCTTGGTGTTTTCGAGGCGCTAGGCGGCCATTTTCTCGAGGAAGAGGCTGTTGACGTCGAAGACCTCGACGAGAGCTGGCAACAGCTCAAGCGCCGCATAGATGCCGGCGAGATTGATAACATCGTGCCGCTCCGGCCCAAACCTGCCGACGATCTCTTGCCTGAACCTCTTCGATCCTATGTTGATCGAGCCGGTGGGTTGAACTGGCGTCGCCTCGGAAGTGGCGGTGCCGCGCAGATGATCGTGCGAACGGACGACATGACCACCACGGTGCGATTGCTTAAGATCCCCGCCGGACAGCCCGTTCCAGAGCACACTCACGCCGGCAATGAGCTGACGCTCGTATTGTCCGGAAGCTTTTCGGACGAGATCTCCACTTTCGGGCGCGGTGATGTGGAGATGGCAGACGCTGACGTGCTGCACACGCCGCGTGCAGGAAAAGATCAGGATTGCATCTGCCTGGCTGTGACGGACGCTCCATTGCGGTTCAGCAGCCGTCTTCTGCGGCTCATTCAGCCCCTTCTTGGCATATGATCAACGCCATTGATCTGTATCCACGAATGATAGTCGAAGTTAAATATCATCGGTAAGGCACTGATAATAAAATCGATCTGTTTTCACCGCCGGGCGCCGGATTATCCGGTCGGGCCTTTCGGGTATGAATGCGCGAGGCTCCTTGGTGGAAGCCTCAGGGGTTGAGGCCGGCACAGCGTGCCGTATTCAGAACGTGAGTTTCCATTTCCTTGCGGGCGCGCTCTGGATCGTTGTCGCGAAGGGCTGAGATGATCCGCCGATGCTCCGCGATCGAAGCTTGCATGCGCGCTGGCTCGGTGATTGGGATGGGCTGGCGCTGCGTCTCGGTCAATTGCGCGCGGATTACGTCGTATAGCGCCCGCATCATCGCATTGCTGCATGCCGACGCGATGATCGCGTGAAACTCGAGGTCCGCTTCGACATTTGCAAGCAGATCCTGTTTTGCCCAGCACTCTTCCATCTGTTTCGTAGCCGCCTCCATCGCCTGCAGCTGATTGCCGGTCAGGCGGCCGGCTGCCAGGGACGCGATGCTGCCCTCAAGCATGATGCGTGTCTGGAAGACATCAAACACCGAGTAGCTGCTGGAGTAGCGCCAGGGCGCCATATCGTTCCTGGAAGTCCTGGCCCGGTCGGCAACGAATGTCCCGCGTCCGGCTTCCGTTTTTATCAAACCCAGCGTCTCCAGCGTCAGCAATGCTTCGCGCAGCGAGGCACGACTGATGCCGAGCCTTGTCGAGAATTCGCGCTGCGACGGGAACTTCTGGCCGGCGGCGAGTTCACCGCTCTGGATCATGTCCTGTATCAGCCGCGCCGCAGATTGCGGCACCAGTGTCCTGTTCAGCATGCTGTCGTCTTTCAGCGGAATGAGGCCCGCGTTGGCTCGTATCGCATTTTAATCATCAGTCGCTTGCATATTTCAATAGACCGTGCTTGATTTGGCCTGACTGGTCAGACCGGTTAGACCAATAGCAAAAATGCGCGCGACAAAACAAGGGGAACCTACAATGCGTCGTTTTTCGATTTTGAAGACTGTCATACTCTCGGGCGTTATGGCGCTGGTGGGAGTGGCCTCCCACGCGGCCGATCTCACCGTTGGCGCCAATATCGGCAATGTCCCATGGGAATTTCAGGACGAAACCGGCAAGACCGTCGGATTCGAAGTCGACCTCGTCACCGAGATCGCAAAGCGCCTCAATAAGTCAGTGGAGTTTGTGAACATCCCGTTCAACGGGCTCTTTTCGGCCGTGCAGTCCGGCCGCATCAACATGGCGGTCTCGTCGATCACCATAACGGACAAACGCCTCGAGTCGGTGAGCTTCGCTCAACCCTACTACGACAGCGATCAGTCGCTCACCGTCATGGCGTCAAGTGGCATCAAGGATCTGAAGGGGATGAGCGGCAAGGTCGTGGGCGTCGATACGGGCTCGACCGGCGACATGTGGGCAACCAACAACACTGCCAAATACAGTCTCGGTGAGATTCGGCGCTTCGAGGGCCTTCAGCCGGCCATGCTCGATCTCGCTGCAGGTCGTGTCGATGGTTACATCAGCGACATCCCGGCGCTCCAGTACTACGTCAAGGACAAGCCCGACATCAAGGTCGTTGAACGCATCCCCACTGGTGAGAAATATTCGATCATGTTCAACAAGGGTGACCCTCTCGCAAAGGAGGTCAACGACGTGATCACGAAGCTGAAGGGTGAAGGCTTTATCGCCAAACTTCACCAGACGTGGTTCGGTGCGAAAGCCGAAGACACGACCACCACGGTCAAGGTCGCAGATATGCCTACGGCAAAGTAAGTCGGTTGGCCAAGGTTGCGGATGGCAGGCCAGGGCGCCTGCCATCCGTCCCGTAACGCCAGCCTGGTGATTTCATGGACATATTCTCGACTTTCTTCAATGTGGCGGTGCTGGAACGGTCGTTTCCGCTGATGCTTTCCGGACTCTGGGTGACGCTTGAGCTGGGCGTCGTCAGCATCGTTGGCGGCCTTGTCGGTGGCCTGGTCCTTGCTTTGCTTCGGTTGTACGGCCCGCTGTGGGCGCAGACCCTGGCGAAGATCTACATCGACATCTTCAGGTCCATTCCGCTGCTCGTGCTGCTGATCGTCATCTACTACGCACTGCCATTCGTGGGCATCCGGCTTTCGCCGTTCGTCTCGGCGGTGAGCGCCCTCATGATGGTCTCGACGGCCTACACCGCGGAGATATTCCGGGCCGGAATCGAGGCCATTCCTCGTGGACAGTTTGAGGCTTCCGAGGCGCTTGGCCTGTCCTATCGTCACATGATGGTGGAGATCATTCTGCCCCAGGCGATCAAGATCGTAATACCGCCACTCACCAACAACTGCATCAACGTGATGAAGGATACGGCGCTCGCGTCCGTGGTGGCGATGCCCGATCTCCTGAAGCAGGCAACACAAGCGCAGGCGCTGGCGGCCAACCCGTCGCCACTGATCGGCGCTGCGGTCATCTATATCGCGTTCCTGTGGCCGATGGTGACCGTCGTCGCCCATCTCGAAAAACGCTTCAGTGCAGGGAGGCGCAGATGAAGACCATCGTGAACATTCAGAACCTGGACAAGTTCTATGGTGATTTCCAGGTGCTTCACGGCATCGATCTGGCGATTGCCGAAGGTGAGGTGGTCTGTGTAATCGGCCCGTCTGGCTCGGGCAAGTCGACCCTGATCCGTTGTATCAATCACCTCGAAAGCTTCTCGAGCCAAAGCCGGATCGAGGTTGATGGCATCAAGGTCGAGCGGGGTAAAAACCTTCCCCAGGTTCGCGCCGAAGTCGGCATGGTGTTCCAGTCCTTCAATCTGTTCCCGCATCTGAGCGTCTTGAAGAACATCATGATCGCACCGATGCGCGTGCGCGGCACGCCGCCCGAGGAAGCGGCCCGAAAGGCGAGGGAACTGCTTGCCCGTGTTGGCATCACCGCGCAGGCCGACAAGTATCCCGAACAACTGTCGGGTGGCCAGCAGCAGCGTGTAGCGATTGCTCGTGCACTCGCCATGGAACCTCGCGTCCTGCTGTTCGACGAGCCGACATCCGCGCTTGATCCCGAAATGGTGGGGGAAGTCCTTGACGTCATGCGCAAGCTTGCCGGCACCGGCGTGACGATGATCGTCGTGACCCATGAAATGGGTTTCGCTCGTCAGGTCGCGGACCGGGTGATTTTCATGGACAGCGGCCGAATTGTCGAAGTCGGCACGCCAACCGAGATTTTCGACAATCCGCGCGAGGAACGCACGAAGAGCTTCCTGCGCGCCGTTCTCAATCATTGACAAGAAAAGACAAAGTTTTTCGGAGGATCCATGGAAACGCAACGCCAACTCGACATCGATTTCGTACGGAGCCAGTTCCCTGGGCTTGAGCACGGCTGGGTGTTTTTCGACAACGCCGGCGGCTCCCAGATTCTCAAGCATGCCGTCGAGCGGATAAACACATTTCTCTACGACAAGAACGTCCAGATCGGGGGAAGTTACGACGTCTCGCAGCAGGCTGCCAGGGCGTTGATGGAAAGCCGGATTGCAGCGTTGCACCTTGTCAACGCCTCCCGGCCGGAGGAGATCGTCTTCGGCAGCTCCACGACGGTGCTGCTTCAAAACCTCGCCCGTTCCATGCGCAGCCAACTCTCAGCAGGGGACGAGATCATCGTGACGATCTCGGACCACGAGTCCAACATTGGGCCCTGGGACGGCCTGCGCGACATGGGCGTGGTCATCAAGTTCTGGCCGCTTGACACCACGACCTACCAGCTCGACCTCGCCGATCTCAAGCCACTTCTGACGGCGAGAACCAAACTTGTCTGCGTGACGCACGTGTCCAATATCCTTGGAGCGATCAACCCGATTGCCGAGATCGCCGCTGTCGCCCACGCTCATGGCGCTCGCATCTGCGTCGACGCCGTGGCCTACGCACCGCACCGCGCGGTCGATGTCCAAGCTATGGGCGTCGACTACTACGTCTTCAGCTTCTACAAGACCTACGGTCCCCACTACGCGATGATGTATGGGAAGTACGATTGCCTTCTGGAGCTCGATCCGCTTTATCATTTCTTCTACGGACGCGATAAGGTGCCCGGCAAGCTTGAGCCGGGCAATCCGAACTACGAATTGGCCTACGCCGTGACGGGGATCGTCGACTACTTGTGCGAGCTAGGCAAGAAATCGGGTGGAACTGGTTCGCAACGCCAGTTGATCCTTGCTGCCTTTGAGGCGATCACCGTGCAGGAGAATGCCCTGACCGATCGCCTGCTTTCCTACCTGCGCAGCCGCAACGACTGCCGGATCATCGGGGAGACGGCGAACAGGGATGGAAGGCGCATACCGACAATCAGCTTTGTTATCGAAGGCCGCAATTCGGAAGATATTTGCAAGGCGATGGACGCCTACAAGATTGCGATCCGGTTCGGTGACTTTCATGCGCGGCGCCTCGGTGATCATGTCGGTCTGCCGCAATATAACGGCGCCGTGCGCGTCTCCATGGTTCACTATAACACCATTGGCGAGGTCGACCGTCTGATCGCCGCGCTTGACGAAATACTCGGCAGCAATGATGCCGACCAGAAACGGGGCGCTGCCTGAATGAATTTCGACACGATCATCAAGAATGGCACCGTCGTTACCGCCAGCGACACCTTCAAGAGCGATGTCGGCATTCGCGACGGGAAGATCACCGCGCTTGCAACGTCTCTTGATGACGCTGACGAAATCATCGACGCTTCCGGTCTTTATGTCATGCCGGGCGGGATCGACAGTCACGTCCATCTCGCCCAGCCGTCTGGCGACGGCATTGTGATGGCCGACGATTTTGCGAGCGGCACGCGCTCGGCAGCTTTCGGAGGCAACACGACTCTACTGACCTTCTGCATGCAGGAGAAGGGGACTACGCTGCGCCAATCTCTCAAGGCCTATCATGCCAAGGCCGAGGGCGAATGCTATATCGATGTTTCGTTTCACCTCGTCGTTACCGACCCGACGCCATACGTGCTGGGCCAGGAATTGCCTGCTCTCGTCGAGGATGGATACACGTCGCTGAAGGTCTTCATGACCTATGAAAATCTTCGTCTCAGGGATGACCAGATCCTCGATACGCTGGACAGCGCCAGACAGTCCGGCGCGTTGGTAATGGTTCACTGCGAGAACGAAGACGCGATCCGCTACCTGATCGGCAATCACGAGCAAAACGGCGATTTCGCACCGAAGTTTCATGCCCTCAGCCGACCGGCGGCGGCTGAACGCGAAGCGACCCACCGTGCGCTTTCGCTTGCCGAGATCGTCGGTACGCCGATTGTAATTGTGCATGTGTCGAACCGGCAGGCGATGGAAGAGATCGAGCGCGCACGCAAGCGGGGCGGCAAGGTCGCGGGCGAGACCTGCCCGCAGTATCTTCTTCTGACCGCCGATGATCTCGATGCCGCGGAACTTGAGGGCGCGAAGTTCGTTTGCTCCCCGCCACCGCGCGACAAGGAAAGTCAGGAGGCCTGTTGGGAAGGGCTGCAGAGCGGTACTTTTGAGCTTTTCTCGTCCGACCATTGCCCTTTCAGATATGAGGACGACTGCGGCAAGTTGAACGAGAAGGGAAAACGGCACTATCGTTGGATTCCAAACGGTATCCCTGGAGTGGAAACTCGGCTCCCCATCCTGTTTTCGGAAGGGGTGAGCAAAGGCCGCATTGATATCAATCGCTTCGTGGCGCTCTCGTCGACAAACCATGCCAAACAGTATGGGCTTTATCCCCAGAAGGGCACTATTGCCATTGGTTCTGACGCTGATATTGCTCTCTGGGACCCGCACAGGAACGTGACGATCACGAACGACATTTTGCACCATGGTGCAGATTACACGCCTTATGAGGGGCTAGAGGTCATTGGGTGGCCGGTCCTTACGATGCTCAGGGGCAGGGCGATCGTCAGCGGCGGCGCTTTGGCGGGCACCCTGGGACAGGGCCAGTATCTGCGCAGGAGTGCCCGGACTTGACCATCAGTTCACGGTTGTTGTGGGTTGAAGGCCGCTCCATGTGCGTCGGCGATGGCTCGCTCGAGCTCATCGATCGTCGTCGTGTTGGCTGTGTTGCTGCCTTCGAGTTCATTCGGCATCTTCCAGCCCGGGATAGTGGTATCTCATAACATTCCTGGCACGAGGATGCTGAGGGCTGCTCCGACAAAGACTGAAACTCGTTTTCCATGGCGTTAGCCTTTTTGACCGAGCAGCTAACGACGAGACGCTGCTATACCAGTACAAAAATCCCGGCTTTGCTGCGACAGTAAATCGCGCGAAACCGGGTGAGGAGAGTTGACTGGCGGCAAAGCGCGGTCATCACGGCTGCTTCCACTGCGGCCGAGAAACCGACATTCTCCGACGTAACGTTTTCCGGTGCGTTGCGCGGCACCTGGTCTATCGAGGTAAGAAAGAGACCCGGCGACGAAAGAAATCAAGGCCCGCGTCGTGGTTAGGACTATGGAGCCGCAGGGTGTGCCATTGCTGTTGACCATGAGCGCGCAGCGGCAATCGCGCGATGAAGTCAACTTGAATGATCGGTTCACGTCTTCGACCTGCACTGGGCCGCTCCTCCCAAGAGCCTTCGAACGCGACAGCAATCTGTTTACGATGTTCTAGTATTTTCTTGAATGTCACGGGGATGAGATACCGGGACGTATAAATTGCGAGGAGCTGCATTTGTGTTGCGTCGCAGCTTCTCGTGTCGGCGGCCAGCGACCACCATCTTTACGAGTCGTTCGAATTTCTCCCTAACCCGAGGCGTGAGCTTGCGATTGGCCTAGGTCGCGACCTTTCAAGCGCGACGGCAGGTTGATACTGCGGCGTCGTGACAACCATTCGAGCGCATCGGCCAGTCTCGCTCCAAGAAATCAAGGGCATGGGAGATCCTGCTGAAGGACTTGTCCAAGCCGGCCTGCAGCGTGATCCCACCGGCCTCGTCCAACAAACACTGGCCGGGTTGAGCCAGATCCCCTGTCAGAAGCGAAGTCCCCCAGACGACTGATACGACGCGCGTACACATCCCGAAATGGCGATCTCAATCGTGACGCCACAACCGATTTCTGCTAGAGAACGCTCAATGGCCAGGTCATACACGTTCATGGCTCGCGAGACGGACCGGTTCGCGATGCGTTGCGAGGTCGAAGGTAGCTGGATGGTGTCGGATGTCTTCACCGGCTGGCCTGCCGAGCATATGGGGCGCCCGCTTCAGGGATTGGATGAGCGGACGGCCACAAACTTGTGTACTGTCGTCAATGCGCTCGACAAGCATCGCCGAAGACTTGAAAGCCAGGAGCGGGAGGACCTCGCCTCCGTCACGGTCGCGGTACAGGATACGCGGGCAAACCCCTTCCGTATTGTCGGAGCCGTCCTGTCATGGCTCATTCGTCTTTGTGTCAATTCATAATGACCGTTCCAAGGGGATGTAGTGATTGCATAGATAGGAGGCCGGCGGGTTAGCAGCCACGCAAAGCGTTGCTGCAAAATGCGTTCGGGAAGAGGCCCCGGATCGCATGCTGTAGAGGATTGCCCCGTGCCGACGGTTATCGGGACTGGACTGTCGTTCGAAAAGGTCGCTGGGATCTTGCTAGCAAACACCTGCGGTACCTTCAACCTGAAGATTCTAGGGTGGCTGCGACATGGGCTCTCGATAAGAACTGGATCGACAAGTGGCACGACTTCTGAAGCGGACACGCGCTCTGAAGGGCTATGATCTTGCTGGCTACGAGGTTGAGTGGCGACCGACAGTGAAATTTCCGCAGCATTGGGACGGCTGGACGATGCGGAAAAGCGGATGATGATCGCGCTTGATGATATTAGTAGGAAGTCAGGGCCAAGACCGTTCGTCTTGGCGCGGGACGCTCTCTGCGTCGAGATCGAAGAATTTCGGTTGGCTACCCAAGTATAGCATTGCTTTGGGCGGTGTCATCAGGTCTCGTCCACTGGACGGCTTGGGTGGCGCCGCAGCCGATCGCCCTCGTTTCCAGTTTCTCAGTGCCAGGCAATTACCAAAGCCAAGGCAATGATCACAAGAATCGCGACTAAAAGCCTGCCAACGAACAGCACCACACCCGCAGCGGTGCTAATGGCCAGATCGTACCTGAACCATCGGACCTGAGCCAGGCCATACCAGATCGTAGCGACTGCAACCACCCCGATCCCCGCCGCCAAACCAGATTGATGAGGAATGAGGATAAGGTCCAAACCGAAGCCCGCGAACAGCACGAAAAGCGATGCAACATAACACTGGCTGTAGAAAGGAGGTCGCAATGTCTCCCTGGTCAATCTGATTTTCTTCCTCTTCACCAGCGTGACGGCCATTACCAAGGGCAAGACGCCGGAAATCACGCCACGTGCAGCAGGAGATTGGCGGTTGATGAAAGGAGCGCGGGAAGGGCTGCGTCCGCATAAATCGAGGGAAGGGCGCTGGAAACCGCATGTGCGATCAGAAGGGTAAGAAGGAGATTCAGGACGATCGGCGAGCTCGTCATCAGCATATTGCATCATCCGGAAGGGGCCGACGCTCGAACGCCACATCGTGATCCGATAAAAGACAAGCCACGACACCATCTCATAGAGAAGCTCCTCGAGCAATTTAAGCAATTTCATGAAGTCCATTACCGTCACCGTCTCTACCCGGCGGCACTTTGCCCCATCGCTCGCTGTTGGCGCTGGCCTCGGCAGCACGGTTGGCTCGGTAGCAGCATCGGACTTGCAGCCATTCCGGGCATGGCGGGATATTTCTCAGGCGTGGTACAGGCGCCAATGACGGCCTTCGTCATCATTCTCGAAATGACCGGCGATCACCATGCGGTGATCCCGATCATGGCGGTGTCTATGATCAGCTATGTGACGTCACAACTTCTCTCCCACGAGCCGCTCTACCACGGTTTGTCACGCGTGTTCATCGCTGCGGCGATCCGCGTGAAGCGGACAGCAGGGTGATACGTGGCTGACGCTGTATGGCGATCTGTCCCGTCGTGCTGGCCTCATAATTGCGAGGCTTAACGCAACCCAGAGACGGCACGGCTCGGTCAAGCAGGAGAAGCCCTTCACCCGGCATGGACTCCAAAAAGCGTGAGAGAAGGAGACCCCACGGTTCGCAGAGCCGTGAGGTCTGCGAACCGCAATTTCCTGAGCTAGCGTTGCAACCCTGCCTTAAACTGCCTGCCCGGCAAGTCGCTCGATTGCATCGCGGCCGACATCAGTTCTTCGTGGGTGCGCAGTCCGCTGTTGAAGAGCCGGGCGACGACGACGGTCAGCTTGCCGACCGAGGCAGGATCACCTGAAAGGTTCAGGTCACTGGCTATATTCCTCACCACACTGGCACATAGCCGCGCCTCGTCCTTTGAGGGAAACGATATCGTACTCATCATTCGTCTTGCTGTGCGGCCCCGCTCTTTAGTCAGGGCGGGGCCGCTCGATTGCCTTAGAAGTCCATGCCGGCGCCGGCGGGGATTGCCGGTGCGGCGTCCTTCCTGGGTTTTTCTGCGATCATGGCTTCGGTCGTCACCAGTAGGCCGGCCACCGACGCTGCATCCTGAAGTGCGGTCCGGACGACCTTGGCGGGATCGATCACGCCCTGGGCGTAGAGATCGCCATATTCCCCGCTTTGCGCGTTCCATCCGTAGGCGAAGTCGGTTTTCTCGCGCAGCTTGCCGACGACAATCGACCCCTCCGCGCCGGCGTTCTCGGCGATCTGGCGCACCGGGGATTCGATAGCGCGCCGCACGATGTCGATGCCGACACGCTGGTCCTGGTTGGCCGTATCAAGATTGTCGAGTGCGGTGACCGCACGCAGCAGCGCAACACCGCCTCCTGGAAGAATGCCCTCCTCGACGGCGGCACGCGTGGCATGCAGAGCGTCGTCGACGCGATCCTTCTTCTCCTTGACCTCGACTTCCGTCGAGCCGCCGACACGGATGACGGCGACACCGCCAGCAAGCTTGGCAAGGCGCTCCTGCAGCTTCTCGCGATCGTAGTCGGAGGTGGTCTCCTCGATCTGGGCTCGGATCTGGGCGACGCGACCGTCGATCTCGGCCTTGGAGCCGACGCCATCGATGATCGTCGTGTTCTCCTTCTCGATCGCTACCTTTCTGGCGCGGCCAAGCATGTTCAGCGTCACGTTCTCGAGCTTGATGCCGAGGTCCTCGGAAATGACCGTGCCGCCCGTCAGGATGGCGATGTCTTCCAGCATGGCCTTGCGGCGATCGCCGAAGCCCGGAGCCTTGACGGCAGCAATCTTCAGGCCGCCACGCAGTTTGTTGACGACGAGCGTTGCAAGAGCTTCGCCTTCGACGTCTTCAGCGATGATGAGGAGCGGCTTGCCCGACTGCACCACGGCTTCGAGAACCGGAAGCATCGACTGGAGGTTGGACAGCTTCTTCTCGTGGATGAGGATATAGGGGTCCTCGAACTCGACGCGCATCTTCTCGGCATTGGTGACGAAGTACGGGCTGAGATAGCCGCGGTCGAACTGCATGCCCTCCACGACTTCGAGTTCGGTTTCAGCGGTCTTGGCCTCCTCGACGGTGATGACGCCCTCGTTGCCGACCTTTTCCATCGCTTTGGCGAGATAGCGGCCGATCTCTTCGTCGCCATTGGCCGAAATGGTGCCGACCTGGGCGATCTCCGAGTTGCTGGTAATCTTGCGTGCGCGGGCCTTGAGTTCGTTGACCACAGCATCGACACCAAGGTCGATGCCACGCTTCAGGTCCATCGGGTTCATCCCCGAGGCCACCGCCTTGGCGCCTTCCTTGACGATTGCCTGGGCAAGCACCGTTGCGGTCGTCGTGCCGTCGCCAGCCAGATCGTTGGTCTTCGATGCCACCTCGCGCAGCATCTGAGCTCCCATGTTCTCGAACTTGTCTTCCAGCTCGATTTCCTTGGCGACCGACACACCGTCCTTGGTGATGCGCGGCGCACCGAAGGACTTGTCGATCACGACATTGCGTCCTTTCGGACCAAGCGTAACCTTCACGGCATTTGCAAGCACATCAACCCCACGCAACATGCGTTCCCGGGCGTCACTATGAAACTTGACTTCTTTCGCAGCCATTTCCTTAACTCCTCAATAGGCAGCTATTGTTGACTGATCGTTGGTGATCGCGGCCTGTTCAGGCGGCCTTTTTCTGATCGATCCGGGCCTCGATGATGCCCATGACGTCGCTTTCCTTCATGATCAGCAGATCTTCGCCGTTGATCCTGATCTCGGTCCCGGACCATTTGCCGAAAAGGATGCGATCGCCAGCCTTGACGTCGAGCGCCTGGATCTGGCCGGCATCATTGCGCGCGCCGGGGCCGACGGCGATGACCTCGCCCTCCTGCGGCTTCTCCTTGGCAGTGTCTGGAATGATGATGCCGCCTTTGGTCTTTTCCTCAGATGCGACGCGGCGGACAAGAATGCGGTCATGAAGCGGTCGGAACGACATGTTTTCCTCCGTTGGACAAAAAAGATGACGTTGATCCCTGACCGGGCCCCACGAGGTCCCGGCGGGTGCGAACCTCGATCGAGCGTTCGCGGCGAAAATTTATTTTTGCGATTTTTCGATTTCAAGAGGCGAGAAGAAAAAAATTATCAGTCCGCTCTCTGCTCCGGTAACCGTTTGAAAAGTAGCAATAAAACAAATTTGACTGTGCTGATGTCCGCTGGCGGCCAAAAGTTTTCGCGTCGCCCTCCAGTCGTCACGAGATGCAGATGAGACATCTCGTCCCATCGGGTCTCACAAACCCGTTCGACGGCTGGGACCTCGTCGCCGAGAAGATCTGCCGGCGAAATTCACCGACACTGAATGGGGTCTGAAACGACATGTGGCAGAACTTTCTCTTCTTCCTCTAGACCGCCACCTCACTCCGGTTCTGGCAAGTCACTTTCTGCGATTAAACGCCCGTCGAGGCTACGCAAAAATTTTTTCTGGGCGGTCTTGAAACCGGGATTTCCAAAACCAAATCGTTTCCCGCCGGCCGCTGTGGACGGGGCTGGCTACGCTGGAAGCGCCAACTTTCGGCGCTCCGTACCCATGTTGCTTCAAGGAGGATATGGCTATGGCAACATCTTATGACTACGCACCGTTGTTCCGCTCGAGTGTCGGTTTCGACCGGGTCTTTGACCTTTTGGAAAACGCCCAGCGGGCTCGCTCGACCAACGATTGGCCACCATATGACATCGTCAAGACCGGTGACGACAACTACCGGATATTGATCGCTGTTGCCGGTTTCACGCGAGATGACATCGACATCACTTTCCAGTCCAATCTCCTGACTGTGGCCGGCAAGAAGCCTGAAGGGCAAGCTGAAGCCTATCTGCATCGCGGTATCGCCTATCGCCCGTTCGAGCACCGCTTCGAGCTGGCCGACCACGTCAGGGTAGATGGTGCTGATCTCAGCAACGGGTTGCTGTCGATCGAGCTCGTTCGAGAAATTCCAGAGGAGATGAAGGCTCGCAAGATTCTGATCAAGAGCGCGACGCTAGTCGAAAAGCCTACATCCCCTGCGCAGATCAAGGCGCACAAGGCAGCATAGCTGCGGTCAAGGGGGCGCCGTGGCCGCGGCGCCCGCCAACAGTCCGGGTTGGAAAGGAGAGTGTCATGAAACCCGATATGTTCAGAAAACCCGTATCGATTCTCGTCGGTCTTGGCTTTCCGGCGGAGATCCGCTCTGTCCTCGACGCATACCGCTATTTGTGCGAGTGGCCTTCTTCGTCGAGAGATACCGCCCATTCGATCGCCCTGAAGGCGTGTTCTGCGGCGCTGCGTGGTGAAATCGAGGCGGAGACCGCAAGGAGTCTCTTCACTGTCTTCGCCGAAAGGCATGATCTGCTCGCGCCTGACACAGGGGTTGTTGCGGCCTCTCGATTGGGACGTGACCGAGATCCTCACGTGCGCTGAGGTGTGGCGATGATGAACGACGTTTTAACGCGGGTCGTCAACGATGTTGCAGCAAAGGGGCCGGCCGTTCTGCTGCCCTCAAACGTCCGGTTCCGGCGGCCACTCGACGTTGTCAACCTGCATTCGCTGTCCGCCCATGACAAACGTGCAATACTGGCGGCTTGGGCGTCGGACCTCTATGCCATCGAATCCAAGCCTGCTCTGCGTCGGATTCCCGGAACGCCGGTACCGGTCACGATCGATGAGGTCCAGGCCGCGCTCGGGGAACTTGACCGCCGATACGGTATCTGAAGTCGAGGCGATGTCTGGCCCGGGGCTCGGTGTGCTGGCCGGCTCGACAGCCAGTCGGGTGAAGACGACAGATGGGCTTGGAGGAATGTTCTCCAAATGCTGACCTTGCGTCGCGCAAAAAGATCCGGTCAGCATTTGGTGCTTTCGTAACAAGCCCGTCACGGTGTCCTTCGCCGCACTGGGATCGTGACATCTGCGCCAGACCGTCAAGGCGACAATACGGTTGCTCCGATCGAACATTCTTGCACGCGCCTCCCTGACCTCTAGTTGGGTCTGTGTCGTGTTTCAGTGTTGATTAAACGTTTCCCCCGCGGGCGTCATCGACGACGGGGGAATGTTCCATACCGACGGAAGCGGCGAGGGTGTCACCAGCTCGATCGAAAGACGCGTCGGGAGCCTGGAGGCGTTTCTCGTCGCGATCCAGGACCTCGCATGGCGGCGTCCGGCAACTCCTCCTCCTCGGGCAATGCGATCGAGAAGGGCTCGAACGCATCATGGCGGATCAGCCGAAATCATCTGCCCGGCGGCGTGAGAGCCTGATGGATACGAACGAACAGGCCATTAACGACCAGGAGAAAGAGCATTGCTCCAATGCCGACTAGACATGCGGCCATGCCCGAACCCCTGCAGCCCCGAACCCCACCTGCGATAACATATCAGCATTGCATAACAAGTCGTATGCGTGTGCCCAAAACAGGATCATAAGGCGCGGAGCTGATGCAATCAGGATCTTTGTTATGGATTGGGTCCCTATAGTCTTCGTTACGTTCAAGGCTCTCGTATTAAGCACGGGCATGTATTTCGCCATCAAGTGGCACTACGATCAACGGGGGAAGGCAAAGACAGGCGCGGTGCTACGCACGGGCGGCAAGATGGCCGCAGCCTTCGCGCTATTGCTTCTCGGCGTCGGGCTCTTGGCATTCGTCCTTAGCAGGATGCTGGGTTTGGACCTGAGCCTCCCCTGAGACATCGTGGATGTTCCGGGCCCGCAGAGACTGGGGAGGGCCGAGGACACTTCGGTTTCATTGGTCGCAAGGGGTGCAGCAAGAGCCACATGAAGCTAACGTCTGCTATGACGCATGTCGCCATCACCATCTCTGTTACGTCGGCTTTCTCCGACGTAACACAACCCATCACGTCAAGATGAGGTTCAAACGGCCTGTGGTAGTGATCCTCCGACACTAGTAACATAGCGTGCGCAGCATCCCTTCAAAATTTGGCTTGCTGCGACATCCTTCTCTTTCAGCCGAGTTTTTATCAGCAGAAGCATTTTGGACTGCAACCGATCGTGCGGTGGATGCGCTCTCGGTGGAGCACCCGGGGCATATGATGAAAACTGCAAGCACAATAGCGATCCTTTGCAAGGGGACCTCCTTGATTTGCCAAACCGCCATTCGGGGCATCCGCAAATTGTTTCCTGTCGATGCGAGTGCTTCATGCACGGGACTGGCTGCGGCTGTGATCTGATAACAGTCTGGCTGATACGGGCGCTGGCGCAAATTGGATGGCCTGCCGTACGATTTATTTAACACAGCGGGCGATCAAAGGGATGGGACCGCGATCAAGCGGTTGCCGCACGAGCGACGGGATGCAGAAGCAGGCATCGATAGCCTCGAAAGTGCGAATCCGGGATTTTGGTAGCACCAGACACTGTTTCGTGTGCGGTTCGCAGTCGCCACACCCCCACTTGCCCCTCCGTCTGCGGGCGCGCGGCTTGTCGTCAGCTCACAATGTCCCTTTCGAGCCCGAACGTCGATTGTCCATCAGCGATGAGAGCGCTCCGACGACTGCGTCTCGGCTGAAGGGTTTGCGAACGATCGGAACGCCTGCCAGTTCTTGCGGAAGGTCCGCCCCTTCTCCGTATCCGGTTGCAAACACAAACGGCGTTCCCCTCTTGCGCAGCTCCTCGGCGACCGCGAAGGAGTTCGTCTGGCCGAGGTTGATGTCGAGGACGGCAAGGTCCGGCGGACTGATTTCGATCTGCGCTATTGCCTGTTTGACGGAACTGGTGGTAGCGACCTTCAAAAGGCCTGCATCGGCAAGCATTCCCTCCAGATCGAGGGCGATGAGGATCTGGTCCTCGACAATGAGTATCGACGGATCAATTGCACCGAGCCTATTCGTCCGCGCGGTATAGTCCGTCATGCCTGCTCTTGCGGCTGGGCTTGAGGCGGCGAGTTTGATATGCGGCGCCGGGATCTTAAAAGTTGCTTCCAGTCCAGCGGGTTCGAAACGTATCGAACTCTCGCCATTCAGATCGTAGGGAACGCTCCGCTCGATCAGGGCACTGCCAAAGCCGTTGCGGGACGGAACATGTACGATGGGGCCGCCGTGCTCGAGCCACCGGATTTCGCAAGCAGTTTCCCCGACCATCGTCCAGGCGATTTCCACCGCGCCCGTGGCCACGGAGAGGGCGCCATATTTGGCGGCATTGGTGGCGAGCTCGTGAACGACCAGCGCCATGACGGAGAAAGCGCGGCTGTCGAGCCAGACCGGCGGCCCGGAAAGGCGGACGGTCGATGCTTTCACCCTATAGGGCTGAAGTTCAGCCTCCAGCAGATCAGCCAAAATGCCGCCGCCATCGCCCCGAACGACCTGATCGTGGGCAACCGAAAGGGCCTCGATACGGCCCTGCAGGGTGGCGACGTAGTCCTCCAGCGTGCTCTTGTGATGCTGCGGGCTTTTCACGAGCGACTTGATGACGGCCAGGATGTTTTTGACGCGATGGCTGAGCTCCTGGTTCAGCATGCGCTGCCGCACCTCGGACTTGTGCCGTTCGCCGGCCATCAGTTCATTTTGGCGCAGCACGATCTCGACGATGGAAACCCGTACTATTTCCGCAATTTCCCGCTCAGCCTCCGTCCAGGCCTGGGACTGACCCTTTACCGTTTCCTTCCAGATCGCGAAGCTCTTGCGTGGGGTAAGCCGATCACCAAGGGGGCCTGTCTCATAAGTCTTGTCGGGATTACCCGCCCAGTCCAGGGTCTGCACGAGTTCTCTCCGGAATACTAGAAGGCAATCCGAGCCCGTTTGCGAGAGCGGAATGGCGAGCAGGCCGGACACACGGTCGCCATAGGCGCCGGCTGCGGGCAACCTCTGGGACAATGCATGGGTTGCCCATATCCGGCCTTCGCTGACGGTGCCGATGAAATCGAGAAGGAGGGGAATTTCGTTGTCCGGCGGGGTAACGCCAAGACCGGTCCACTGTCCGTCGAACATCAGCCCAAGACCGTCATTCGGCAGGAGGCGGGAGAATTCCCGTAGGCTCTGGCGCAACAATTCGCCGACATCATCGTGATGAGACGAAAGGATCAGGAAACGGTCAAGGGCCTCCCGGGTGCCGGCAACCGCGGCAACGCGCCGGCGCTCCTTCAGGGACTTGAGATGCAGCGAGAAGAATTCGCCAAACACCTCCATCGCCACGCGTTGCGCCATGGGCAGGGCACGCGGCGAGTAGTGATGGCAGGCGATCAGCCCCCACAGCTTACCGTCCAGGATGATCGAGATCGACATGGAGGCAGCCACGCCCATATTGCGTAAATACTCGCAGTGGATCGGCGAAACGCTGCGCAAATGCGCGAAGCTCAGATCAAGCGGTTCGCCTGATGCGTCCAGCACGGGATTGACCGGTACGCGCTCGCCGCTGGCATCGGCTATGATGCGTATCGTATTCTTCAGATAGAGCATTCGCGCCTGCTGCGGAATATCGCTCGCCGGAAAATACTGGCCGAGAAAGCTCTCGAGGTCGGCGCGTTTTGTCTCGGAAACGACCTTGCCCGAGCCATCCTGCTCAAAGCGATAGATCATCACGCGGTCGTAGCCGGTTGCGCCGGCAACGATCCGGCACGCTCGCTGCACAAGGCGATCGACGTCGGCGATGTCGCTGATGCGGCCGATCATCTCGCGCGCGATATGCAGCGGCTGGCCTACCGCCGGGGCCGGCTCGAACTCGATGATGACGGTGGACTTGTAATGATGGATGGCGATGTCGAAGGCATGCCCGTTACATGTCATGTCCAGCAGCAGGGCAGGTCGCGACGCGGTCGAAGATGTCATCAAGGCGTTTCGCAGGTCGTGCAACAGTTTATGTCCAACCACGTCCGCGACGCTGCGCCCGACCGGGTTGGCGTCGTGCCCCAGAATCATCGGCGCGTTTTCGGACGCCCTTTCGACCCTTGTCAGGTTGCTGTCGCATGCGATCAGGCATCCATGAGACTGAATGCTGCCTGGGATGTGGATTGGCTCACGGTCGCAAGTATTAAGATCGACATGTTTATTGGACAAAGAGCAGTTCACTTTCAAAGCATTGTATCGCGAGGGCAAAGACGGCATTGGCTGTCGCGGCTGCTCGCTCGACGTCAAAGTCCGCAGTTTCGTCTAAGAGTACGAGAAACGAGTGCCAATGCGCTATATCATTTGACATAGTGGCGAGATGGCGCGCGCCGAAATCCTCGTCAAGGCCGATTTTTGCGGCCCGCTGCCGGAGCAGCCGCGCGCCAAGCGTGGAGCCTTCAAGGACGTAGAGTGCGCCGAGAAGGACGCTACGGTCATTCAGGTCCATATCGCAGCGAATCTGTTGAATGGCAGGTAACCCAAGATCGATGGCATCGCCGGCAAGCGATCGCGCAAGCGCTGTTGGCCGCCACGACCAGCCCGCGGGCCAGGCGACACGCCGCAAGGCTCCATCCATCGCGGCTCGGAACGCGCTCAGTCCGATCAGATAGCGCCGATAGTCGTCAATCGTATCGAATCCCCCGACAACGGCGTCCAAACGCTCGTGTGCCGTCTGCGTACGTTTCCTGAGTGCAAAGCGTCGTTCATTACCGGTCAATCTTTCCTCCAACTTGGCAACGCCATCTTTCCCAACGCATTACCAGCACTCGATGTTCAGATTGGGCGCCCTGTCGGAAAACTGGCGCTGCGGTCAGGCCGCCGAAACCAGCACCGCGAGAACTAGGGCGTAGCGGATTGCGAGGCAAGCCGTCCTTGACAATTGGCGGCGGTCCGGGACGCGAGGGGAGGGTGACTGCGCAACGACCCGCTAATCGTTGGCTCAAAAAGCGCTCGACCGCCCTGGTGCTTCCTCAGACAGTACCCGCGACCCGTCTGAGTGTCCGCCGCACTGGACGTTCGCTGAACGCCGGAGGGGGTTGCCCATGGGGGCCCGTCCGTCGTCGTCTCACCCCAGGTCGAGTTCGATGAGGACGGGCGCGTGATCGCTCGTGCGCGGCCAGCCTCGAGGCTCCCGGCGCACGGTTGCGCTGCGAAGCATCGGCGCGAGGTCGGGCGACAGCAGGAGATGATCAATTCGCAGTCCAGCGTCCCGCTCAAAGGAGTTACGCCAGTATTTCCAGAAGGTGTAGATGCGCTCGCCTGGATGGAGATGGCGAACGGCATCGGTCCATCCCTGCGCGACGAGCTTGGCATAGGCACTGCGGGCCTCGGGTCGGAAGAGTGCGTCATCTCGCCAACGCGCAGGATTATATACGTCGAGCTCGTTCGGCATGACATTGAAATCGCCAGCAAGGACGGCTGGGACCTCGAGTGCCAGGAGTTCGGCCGCATAGTGATGGAGCCGACGGAACCATCGAAGCTTGTAGTCGAATTTGGGTCCGGGCGCCGGATTGCCATTGGGAAGGTAAATGCACCCGATGAGGATGCCGTTTACCACGGCCTCGATGTAGCGGCTGTGGCTGTCGTCCGGCCCTTCTGGCAGCCCCCGCCTGGTCAAGATCGGTGTAGTCTCGCGCGCCAGGATCGCAACGCCGTTCCAGCTCTTCTGGCCATGCCATATCGCGCCATATCCAGACCTCTCGATTTCCCGGATCGGGAAATTCGCGTCCTCGGTTTTCAGTTCCTGAAGGCACACCACATCGGGGTCGTCCTCTGCCAACCATCGAAGGAGGATTGCCAATCGGCCATTGATGCCGTTGACGTTGTAGGTCGCGATCTTCATGGGCGTCCTGCGACGACGTCGCCAAGTCGACCACGAAGGCGTTGGCATGCTGCATTTGCGGCCCAACTGCTCAAACGCGAAAAGCTGCGACGAGACACGGCAAGCCTATTGGCGTCGAGCTGAACGTCGTGCTTACCGACCGCCGGGAAAGCTCTGCTTCTGTCGCAGATCATCGAGTTCCTGGCTCTGGTCTGTCCTATGTTCGCGCGGATCGTGGCGTTCATCAACAGTCCGCTGGTGACCGGTCGGAAGCACGTCATCCACGATATCATCAGGGAGTTCCTCGCGCAGTTCATATGAACGCACTCCCGAAGAGGTCGGCTCGGTCTTGCGAACGTATCGTCCATCGCCGGTCGCCGTGCCCGTGGCTGCGTCAATATCGAATACATCTTCGCGAGATGCAGCGGCCTGTTGTTCACGCGCACCCCAGCCCTCTGTCCTCCAAAGGTCGGCCCGCTCGTCCAGGTCGATGGCGCCTTCGTCATCGAGAATCTCGTGCGCTGTTTCATAGGTCTTTTCGTCAACGGAGGCAGAAACGAGAAAGCCGCCGCGACGAAGACCCTCGGCATAGAGCGACCGGTCGTCATCTGGGAAAAGCCAGTCTCCGAGCTTCACCCAGAAGCCGGTGCTGTCTGGAGCGACTGGCGTCCCCTCGGCCTCGTAGCCCGGCAACAGTCGTACATCGGCAACACCCGCTTTCTCAAGCCGTTCGATGGCCGCTTCAGCCTCGCTTCGACGATCGAAGAGAGCTGTCAGCGAACTCCTAGCGCTGTTTGCGACTAGGGCACCCGAGCGATTATTGTCGAGGTTGGTCATGGAAGGATACTCCTGCTTGGTATCTCAGGATAAAACGACCTCTCGCACACAAAGTTCCCGGCGCTGCCGAAGCCGTTCAAGTGAGCGGGAGCTTGTCAGCATGGAGAGATCTCCCATCGCAGCCCTTTCGATCTCTCAACGATACGGGACCGGAACTTGTGTCGCTCCATGGGCGGTGCTCTTCGATCGGCCCCATCCGATGCGTTCTTTGAAACTGCCCCAGCGTACCGCTCGTTTTTCCTCGTTCCAGTCGAACAGGCGAGCGAATTTTAAGATCGAAACATCCTGGCCAAAGCAAAGCCAAGTCTGGAGGCGCTGGGAATAGAGCTCGTTGCGGAAGGCCCCGAGCGAAACGCTATTTTGCGTGTTTGCCGACACAGGCAGGCAGGGCGAAGCATCTACCGATCACGCTGCTGTTAAAGCGATAGAAGGATTGGCCATCTGCTGAATGGCGTTTACAATTGCGTGACGAAGAGGCGACAGACCATCTTGATAATGCGCACTGTCTGCTCCACGAACGCATGTTCTCGACCTGAAGGTTGCGCTACCGCTATCGCCGCCCTCACTGCTGGTCCTGAGAGCTTATGTGATCTGATGCTTCCTCGATCGACCTGGCCCTGGCATCCAGAACATCGAACAGCGTCGAACGCAGGTCAGTCGAGCTTCCGGTTGCTTGCACCTGGTCTATCGCCGCCGCCAGGACACTGTGACCCTCCGAAGTTTCCACGTCTACCTGGTGAGCCCGGCACCAAGCTTGCACAGCATCGAGGATAGCGGCCAAGTCGCCTTCCTCCAGCGTCGTCAAATATTGAAACATGACTAGCCCTCCGCTTTTACGGCAGGAGCCCAAATGATCTCTCAAAGCAGTCCTGCAGATGAAATCCGGCCCGATACTGATTGTACACTAACTATTGGGCACCCTGCGATTTGGTCTGCCATCGTACCGATCAATGGCGGTACGCGACGGAGGTGGCCCTTCCACGAAGCCCACTGCGACAGCGTCGTGAACCAGCCACATCTTGCGATGACGTCGGCGAGCGCTCTCGGGGACAGAAGAGGGTGACCAAGACAGGGGTTGCAAACCGGTGCGAAAACTTCGGGCCTCAACGGGTCGAATACACCAATAAAATCAAGGCAAGGAGGATGCCACCAGAGACCAGGCGTGGCCCGGCAGACGGTTTTTGCTCGATGGCCCTTCCCATTTCCAGGATATGCGCGATCTCGTCGACTTCAACGCGCAGTCGCGCGAGCTCCTCCTGGGAATAGGAGAGTGCGGACTCCAAGCCAGCCTCTTCAAATCGTGCGCGTGACGGCGGGTTGCGGGTCTGCAAGTCGTCGTCTTCCAAAGACATCCAGCCGTCCCGGTTCTGTGATCCCTGCATCGTGCCACCTTTGCGAAACACCGCTCTTGCGGGAGGCGATTGTCATGAATCCCGACCCGAAGAAGCATCGCTTGATACATTCGAATCGGACCGACCTATCTAAACTGGCGTGAGGCAATAGTTGTTCCCTGCGCCCTCACGCATCGCTGCGAAGCGTTGTTCCAAATTGCCTGTCTGTGCCCCCAAGTTTCCCTTCGAAAGCTCACGCGTACGAAAACGGTCCGCCACCGTACCCAAGAACACGCACAACAACAGGATGTTATATAGCCGACATTCTTCAGTGGGACGGCAACGACTCGCTTCCTCACGTAAAGCGTACCCTTGAGTTTCGATGGCCCTTCCCGATCAATCGACAATGCAAAATCGGCTTCTGGCCCGCCTGCCTGATCAGGAATTCCGCAGCATCGCATCCATGCTTGAACCGATCGACCTCAGACAGGGATTTGTCGTCGTAGAGGCCAACAAGCCGATAGACCATGTCTATTTTCTCTGTTCGGGAATTGGCTCGGTGATTACGGTGTCGTCGGGTCGGCACCAGCCCGAGGCCGGCATGTTTGGCCGCGAAGGATTTTCGCCGACGTCTGCGGGTGTGGGCGGCACGATCAGTGTTCATGAAGTTCTCATGCAGGTCGCGGGGTGGGGTTACCGGATGAGCCTGGACGCTAATTTGACCGCGCTGTCGCGGAACCCCACATTTGCCAACCTGTTAGCACGGTTCATCCAAACGTTCGCTTCGCAGATCTCCTATACGGCGCTGTCCAATGTCAACTGTCAGATCGATACGAGGCTGGCGCGCTGGCTGCTCATGTCGCATGATCGTGTCGATGGCGACGAGATCGCGCTGACACATGATTTTATCTCGCTGATGCTCGGGGTCCGGCGGCCAAGCGTGACGACGGCGCTTCACGTTCTGGAAGGCAGGAAATTCATCCTCTCGGAGCGCGGCCGAATTACCATCCGGGACCGACGGGGGATGGAAGAATTTGCCGGCGATGCGTACGGCAAGCCGGAGGAGGAATATCGAAGGCTTATTGGCGACATCTAAGCCGATCCACTCGTATGCAGTCTAGAAAGCATGCCAATGCTCAGAATAGATCCTTCATCAGTCGGCGATACTCCGCTTCCGGCTTGCCGTAAGCGTCATGCGCAAAATCTTCCATCGCCGCTCTATTGCGAACGATTATATTTCCTCGTTCGGACCTGATGAACCCGTTGCCCTCAAGAACATGCAATGACGTCGTCACGCTGGGGCGTCGGACCGCCAGCATCAAGGAGATGAACTCGTGGGTAAGGCCAATCTCGTTGCCTTCCACACGGTCGTGACACATGAGCAACCAACGCGCCAGCCGCTCGGTAACGTCATGTATCGCATTTGAAATCGCCGTGTAGGTCAATTGGACGGAGAAGGCTTCGATCGAGCGGATCATCACCCTGACGAAATTGCGGTTGTCGTCCATCAGGCGCCGAAACTGGGCGTAAGTCATACGATAGGCCTCCGATTTTAGTTGGACGACCACATCATGCGGGCTGTCATCCGCGCGAGCGACCGCGGACGTTGGAACGTAACCGTCATAGCCAAAAATCCCTGCCTCGGCCCGGTTCCCCTCAGGCGTCGTTGCAATGATCGACCCGATACCCGACGTCAGGAAGTAGATATGGTCGATCGGGCGTCCCGCAGTTGCAAGGACCGTACCTCTTGCAAGTTCAATGTATTCAAGGTCGGTTGAGATCCCCGCGTAATCCGCTTCGGGAAGGATCTGCAAAAGTTTGTTGGTCATCTCCGACCTTCGCGGTAAAGCCATTGAAAATTTCCTCTACTCATACGGGTGGCCGGCACCAGGCCTACAGTGAATCTGAGCGAGACCCACATGACATCCGAAGGCCCTGCCGAAGAGGCGGATCAGCCGCACAGGATCCCTTCGGCGTTCCTTCAGCGTGCCTGCCCCGATCGAGGCGGGTTCGAGCTGCCAGCTCCTCCAACGCAAAGATTGCTGGAATTTTTCGGCCAATCGGCCGGAGGTGTGAAAGCGGTCATTTCTTTAGGAAAGGGTCTTGAAGTCCCGCCGAAACGCCGTGTCATCCTATCCCCGCCGGCGATTGGATTGCGCCCGAAGTGGTACATGGCCTGCCGACCACGGCTCCAATTGATTGGAGAAGCCAGCCGGCGGTACTCACAATCCCCGAGTTGCCCTGGAGCAACCTCCAGGGCGTCGCGGTCGCTGCGGTTGCAGCAAGGTTTACCAGGTCTGACGTCCATACCAATCGTCGATGTCTTTTCTGGTTTGATCCTTTTCGTAGCCGTAGCGCTCCTGGATCTTGCCCTCCAACTGATATCTCTTACCGGCGATCACGTCGAGATCATCGTCCGTGAGCTTCCCCCACTGTTCCTTGACCTTCCCTTTAACCTGCTTCCAGTTACCTTCAACTCGATTCCAGTCCATCACTCTTTCTCCTTGCTATCCTCAAAGAGAACGGCAAATTCCGCGAAGTGTTCCACGAAAGTTGGTCTTTTGGGATTGCGGTCTGGCTGAATGCGCGAGGCAGCCAGGTGTTTGCGAAAATCAGCGCCAGGAAGGCGTGCCGCCTGGATTGCGTTCTCGTTGGGTACAGATTGGAGCGCACAGGTCTTTATCATTAGCGGCTCGGATTTCAGTGCGCATGAGCCCGGCCTGGCAAGGCGACGGCGTCCGGGGGTTGATGTCACGAACGAATGATAGACCCACATTCACGAAACTTCGCAGGAAGTCGAAAAGATGCTGACAGACGATGCACCCTCGTGCACGAGGACGCCACATTCCCTTAGCTGCTGCTATCGAGTGAGAAGCGGTTTTCCGACCGCGTGGTCAGAACCAGCACTACAGCCAAAAGTGGAGGCCGTCACACAATGAGGCCCGCTATTCATAAATCGCTTCGGAAGTCATTCAGGGTCCATCGCAGCATCAGCAAACTGGTCAACGCAATGCTAGGACCATCGGGTCACAAATCGCCCCCTTCGCGGAGGACCACACTTCAGACTATTGCAATGTGCGAAAGCAATCCCGCAGGGCTCGTGATGAAGCTGTTCGCGCCCACAAAGTTGCGGAAAAAGCCGCCGCTTGTCGTCGTGCCTCACGGCTGCAATCAGACACCCGAAAGCCTGGACGCTGCCAGCGGGTTCTCTCGCTATGCGACCGAACGGGGCTTCGTTCTCCTGTATCCCCAACAGACAGGCAGCAACAATCCGAACGGCTGCTTCAACTGGTTTCGGCCGAGCGCTGTCGCCCGAGACCGCGGGGAAGTTCTGTCCATCAGGCAGATGATCGAGCAAGCATGTAGCCGCTACGGGGTCGATCGACGACGTGTATTCATTGTTGGGCTTTCCGCTGGGGGCGCCATGACCGCGGCGCTTGTCGCCCACTATCCGGCATTGTTTGCAGGCGCGGCAATTGTGGCGGGCATGCCGTTCGGCTCAGTCCGCGATGCAATGTCCGCCCTCCGGGCAATGAAATCCGGAGCACCAGTCCCTGTGGCCGGCTGGGGAAGCCTTGTAGAAGATCTGTCCGACCAAGGTTCGTCGTGGCCGCCCATGAGCATTTGGCAAGGAACTGGTGACAAGGTTGTCAATCCGCGCAACGCCGAAGCGAACGTCGCCCAATGGCTGGAAGCAGCGGGTATGGATCGAAGCCTTGGGCGGGTTGAAAGGAAGGCCTGGGGTGAACTTCACATCTGGGAGGTTGCAAAGAAGCGGAAGGTCTCCCTTTATTTGATTAGCGGCATGGGCCACGCGCTTCCGATCAAGACGCGCAGCAATGGCGCCTCCCGGCGCTTCCGAGATCCTTTCGTACGGTCAGCCGGCATTTCCGCCCCGGTCGAACTCATGCGGTTGTGGGGCCTGACACGCCTCTAGAGAGCTGGCTTGCAATGCGGAGGGCTCGCTCGCCTGAAATATCCGTCCCCATCGCTTTGGCCATCGCGGTGCCTGAGCGTCTTTCTTGTCAAACCCGAGCCTCGAAATAGATGCCCGCCTCTACCGCGGCCAGAAGAAACGCCGCGCGAGCTTGCGACGACGACACGCCACCTTCCTCCGTCCCGACACACGCTTCCATTGCCCCGATATAGGCGACCCCGTCAGAAACCGGCCACCTTGAGATAAGCATGTCAAGCGCGTCTCCCACAGAGTTGATCGTGTGCAGTTTACCGTGTCGCTGGAGCGTCACTGTAACCCAGCCATTGCTTTCCATGCCATTCCCCAATTCAACTGACTTCCACCGGAGGAACAGCCTCGGCTCTCAATCGTTCCGGTTTTTTTCGCCCAGTCCGTGCGGTAAGACTTTTTAACCTCAACCACAGGGCGCGCTCCCCGACTGATCACAACGCTGTCGCGATGCGTGTCCTGCGATTCGGGTTTGCTCCCGGCCAAGGCGTGCTTAGCGTCACGACCGCTGCTTCATCACTTGCCGCAGGTTGGCTTGAATGCTGGAGGACCGGGTGACCAGCGCGGGCGCCTGTGCTAGGTCTTCGCAGACTTCGCGACAGGAAAATTTCCGGCATGCCTCTGCAATTCGATATGTTTTCGGCCGAGCCCGCGTCTGCCGTAATGAAGACAGTCTCCGGACCGCGACCGGGGACGTCGCCCGCGGGAGCGATTGACGAGGCCGAAATGGCTGAACGGCTGACGGCAACGGGACGCTACCGGATATTGAGGAGGCTCGAGGCGCGCGCGATCGCGCAAACAATTCGCAGCGAGTTTCCGCTACGGGGTGTCATAGTCGACACCGAGACCACCGGGCTCAATCATCGGAAAGATGAAATCATCGAGATCGGTGTCATAGCCTTCAGTTTCGATGAAAGGGGTTTCATTGGCGATGTGGTCGGTGTTTACGGTGGACTGCAGCAACCAAGCAGTCCCATTCCCGCCGAAATTACCAGACTGACCGGGATTACGGATGAGATGGTGGCGGGCCAGGTCATCGATACGCGAGCACTTCGTCCACTTATAGAACCGGCGGACCTGGTCATTGCCCACAACGCCGGCTTCGATCGCCCATTCTGCGAGATGTTTTCGCCATTGTTCTCAGGAAAGGCGTGGGCCTGCTCCAACGCGGAGATAGACTGGGCCTCACGCGGATTCGAGGGAACGAAGCTCGGTTATCTGATCGGTCAAGCGGGCTTCTTTCACGAAGGCCATCGCGCCGTCGAGGATTGTTTTGCCTTGCTGGAAATCCTTGACCAAAGCCCTTCTTGCGGGTCTCCAACTCCATTTTCTGAGCTCTATGCGGCCAGCCAGCGCTCAAGGGTTCGCGTCTTCGCAGAGCATAGTCCCTTCGACATGAAGGATCACCTGAAGGCACGCGGATACCGCTGGTCCGACGGCAGTGACGGTCGGCCCAAGTCCTGGTGGATCGAGGTCGAGGAAACCGATCTTGAAGACGAGTTGCACTACCTTCGCGCCGAAATCTACCAGCATCCGGAGGCCGATCCGCCGACGCAGTTTCTAACGGCCTTCGACCGCTACCGTGCATAGTGCCAACGTCATCCCAACCCCGTGTCTCCGGCGCTCAAACCCCGGCACCAGACGTGAAGCGTCGTGTCACGCCTGCCTTAGCGGTGGGACGCTGTTCTAAAGAGGACGAGGCTGCGTCCAGGAAGGACATACGGATCACCCACCGGATCACCTGGGGCTGAATCCGCCGTGGTCAGGACCTCCACCCAGGCCCCCTCTGTCTCCGGTACTCTAAAGGGCACAGGCTCATGATGTGGATTGAACAGGATCAGGATATCGTCCCAGCCTTCCTCGTCGTCGTGATCGCGGGAGACACGAAGGCCGATGGCGTTGCTGCTGGCGTCTGCCCATTGCTCTTCGGTCTGCTCCCCGCCGGACGGATTGTACCACGTAACGACCATTCCATCCCGCCAGCTGTCGCGCCGGAAAATCGAGTGATCACGACGCAGGGCAATCAGGCGCCGCGTGAATTCCCGAAGATCTCCAGCACTGTCCGGCAGGTCGTGCCAGTGCACCCAGCTCAGTTCGCTGTCCTGGCAATAGCCGTTGTTGTTTCCCATCTGGCTGCGACCGAATTCGTCGCCGGCCAACAGCATCGGCACGCCATGAGAAAGGAACAGTGTCGCGAGGAAATTTCGCTTCTGCCGGTCGCGGACGGCGCTTATGTCCGCGTCGTCGGTTGGGCCTTCCACGCCGTAGTTGAAACTGCGGTTGTCGCTGTGGCCGTCCCTGTTGTCTTCCCCGTTCGCCTCATTATGTCTCTCGTTATAGGATACCAGGTCGTTGAGCGTAAAACCGTCATGTGCTGTGAGGAAGTTCACGCTGGCCCATGGCCGACGTCCGCGCAGATCGTAGACGTCACCCGAACCCAGAACGCGAGCGGCGAAATCCCTGGTGGTCCCGTCTTTGCTTCTCCAATAGTCGCGCACCGTATCGCGGTATTTGTCGTTCCACTCCGACCAGCCCGGCGGGAAGCCGCCGACCTGATAGCCGCCTGGGCCGATGTCCCACGGCTCCCCGACAAGCTTCAGGCGCGACAGGACCGGATCCTGCCCGACTGCGTCGAAAAAGCCCCCACGCTGGTCAAATCCCTCCGGCTCGCGGCCAAGAATGGTTCCGAGGTCGAAGCGAAAGCCATCGACATGCATCTCGTCAGCCCAGTAGCGCAGTGAATCCATCACCATCTGCAAAACGCGGGGATGAGACGTGTTCACCGTGTTGCCGGTTCCGGTATCGTTGATGTAGTAGCGGGCCTGGTCAGGCACGGTGCGGTAGTAAGAAAAGTTGTCGATCCCCTTGAAGGAAAGGGTGGGGCCAAGCTCGTTGCCTTCGGCCGTGTGATTATAGACAACATCCAAAATGACTTCGATGCCACCATCATGAAAAGCACGAACCATGTCGCGAAAGCCTGCGATGCCATGAGGACCGTAGTAACGAGACGCAGGAGCGAAGAAAGCCAGGGTGTTGTATCCCCAGAAGTTCTTGAGGCCCCTGTCAAGCAAGTGTGCGTCGTCGGCAAACCAATGAACCGGCAGAAGCTCGATCGACGTTATGCCGAGACTTTTGACGTAGTCCACGATCTGTTTGGACCCAAGGCCTTCAAAGGTGCCTCGAAGGTTCTCGGGCAACGCTGGATGAAGTTGGGTAAAACCCTTCACGTGGGTTTCGTAGAAGACCGTCCTTGACCAGGGAATGTCCGGCCGCAAGTCACAAGTCCGGGCATGGTCGGCGGGATCGATGACCCGACATTTCGGCACGAAGGAAGCGCTGTCTGTCGTGTCGAAGGACAGATCTTTCTCGGCGCCATCGATAATATATGCGAACTGAGCCTGGCCCCAAGCAATATCGCCGACGAGTTCCCTGGCATAAGGATCGACGAGGAGCTTGTTGGGATTGAAACGATGGCCTCTCTCCGGATCATACGGCCCATGCACCCGGTAGCCATAGAGCGCCCCCGCCTTGAGGCCGGGAATATAGCCGTGCCACACCTCGTTGGTATATTCCGCAAGCTCGACGCGATCGATTTCCTCGGTTCCATCATCATTAAAAAGACAAAGGTCGACCCGCTCGGCATGAGCACTGAAGATCGCGAAGTTCACCCCGTCCTTGTCGGGTGTCGCACCGAGGCGAGAATAGTCTCCGGGTAGAACCCGGGTGGTTTTAGTTGGCATGATCCGCACCGCCAATGATTTGCCCTGGATGGAAACGCTTCAATCGTTGCCGCCTCTGAGCAAGCGGCACTTGCCCGTGCCTGCCACGGCCACCGTAAACCCGTGTGTCTGCAGATTGTTCCGCGACTGGATAGTTCACGCCAGTGCGAATTTCACATCGCGAACTGGTAGGCGTAAGCCAGGCGCGGGGATGTTCAAGCAAGTGGATGCGGCCTTACTGCAGGCAGCATCACAATCGTTAGGTTGTTCAGCGATCGATCGATCAACCGACCAAGCGAAGCCTAGCCTGGCTTGACCTCCGGCTCGCGTTCCCAAACCCGTAGCTTTCCGAGCCTTGAAACGAAGAATGAAGGGCCGTCGTCTCCGGAAAGTTCGACCATGCCCTCATCTGATGCCGCGGCAATCCCGGCCTTCTCAAGCAGTCGTGTCGCGGTGCTGTCGTAGCCGATGAACTTGCAGTGCTGGTAGGCGTCGGAGACGAAGTCTCGCGCAGCAGCCTCCTTGGCGAGGTCGTCAATCGCGTCTGCGGCCGAAAGAACAACCACGGCATCGAAAAGGACAGAGGGACCGCCATCGATCATGTGCGTGGCGTTGATAAAGCGTCCGTCAGAAAGGGTCACGCCGCCAACCCTCGGCGCAATAAGTTCGCAGGTCCCTTTTTCCTTTGTGACGGCATCCACGAGCCCGTCAAGCAGCTCGCCGTCTGCGCCGTCAGTGACAAGAATGCCCAGCTTCCTTCCTTCGAAACGCCCTGGACCCCGTTCGATAATACTGAGCGCCGGGGAGGGGGCAAGGTCCTGCCGGGTTGGCATCGCAGCCGGTGCAGGTTTCGGCATCGACCGTAGCCCAAGTTTGCGAGCGACAGCTGCCGCCAGCGTCTCGTCGATGTTCAAGAGGTGAGAGACCATCCTCTCTCGGATAGCCGACGTTTCGACCTTGCTGAGCTCGAAGGTCAACGCCGCCGCGATATGATGCTGTTCGTGCGGGGTCTGGCTGGTATAGAACTGTCTTGCCTGGCTGTAGTGATCGGCGAAGCTTTCCGCGCGAAGACGCACCTTGGTGCCTTCTTCCTGGGCGGGAAAGTGGCGGTAGCCTTGAACGGAGGACTCGCGCGGGCCAGCACCAAACGAGTTCGGCTGATAATTGACGCGTCCAACCGGGTTGCGCATCGCCATGTGCCCGTCCTGTTGGAAATGATGGAAGGGGCACTTCGGAGCGTTGATCGGCAGATGCGTGAAGTTGGGACCACCCAGCCGCTTCAGCTGCGTGTCGAGATAGGAGAAGTTACGGCCCTGGAGCAGTGGATCGTTACTGAAATCGATCCCAGGCGGTACGTTCTGCGTCATGAACGCGACCTGCTCCGTCTCCGCGAAAAAGTTGTCTGGCATGCGATCGAGCACCAGGCGGCCGATTGGCTGCGGGGGGAGAATTTCTTCCGGAATGATTTTTGTCGGGTCGAGAACGTCGAAGTCGAATTTGTCAGCGAAACGCTGGTCGAAAAGTTGAACGGCGAGTTCCCACTCGGGAAAGTTTCCCGACTGAATGGACTGCCAAAGGTCCCGGCGATGGAAATCTGGATCAGCACCGTTAATCTTGACGGCCTCGTTCCAGACCACCGACTGGAGGCCAAGCTTCGGCTTCCAATGGAATTTCACAAATGTCGACTCGTCCCGGGCATTGACGAAACGGAAGGTATGAACGCCGAACCCTTCCATGAACCGGAACGATCGCGGGATCGCCCGGTCCGACATGACCCACATGATCATATGCATGCTTTCCGGTGTCAGGCTGATGAAGTCCCAAAACGTGTCATGCGCCGACTGCGCTTGCGGAAAGTTCCGGTCCGGCTCGGGCTTCACGGAGTGGACCATGTCGGGAAACTTGATTGCATCCTGGATGAAAAACACTGGCATGTTGTTGCCAACGAGATCCCAGTTGCCTTCCCTGGTGTACATCTTGACCGCAAAACCACGCACGTCGCGGGCAAGGTCGAACGATCCCTTGCTGCCGGCCACCGTTGAGAATCTCACGAAAACGGGCGTCCGCTCACCCGCCCTCTGGAAGACGTCCGCGCGTGTGTAGGCGGCCAGCGATTCGTACGTCTCGAAGAAGCCGTGGGCACCATAGCCGCGTGCATGGACAACGCGCTCTGGGATCCTCTCATGATCGAAGTGGAAAATCTTCTCGCGAAAATGGAAGTCTTCGATCAAGGCCGGGCCGCGTGCACCAACCCGAAGCGTGTTCTGGTCATCCGCGACCGGGCTACCCTGGGCCGTCGTCAGCACATCGTGCCCGTCTTCAGCGAACTGATGGAGCTCGCCTCCGTTGCCGCGATGGAGCTGTTCATCGTGAATCTTGACGCTGCTTGATTTCTGAGCGGAGTTTGTGGGTCGCTTGGTCATCGCTGTTTCCCCGTGTTATTAAAACTGCCAATGGTGGAAAGGCCGCGCTAGGCGGCCTTTCAGGCAATACGCAGCTTCAGGCTGCCTTGCTCTTGCCCTTGACGTTCGCCTGTGCCTCGGCAAGCTGGGTGAGTTTCTTGTCGGTCGCTTCCTCCTCGGCGAGTGTCGCCTTCAGAAGGGGAACGGCATCGTTAAGACCAAGCTGGTTGGCCCAGGCTATCAGCGTCCCGTAGCGTGCGATCTCGTAGTGCTCCACGGCCTGGGCGGCGGAGATCAAGCCGGCGTCCAGAGCTGGCGACCCCTTGAACTCCTCCATGATTTCCTCGCCTTCGGCGATAATGCCCTGGATAGCTTCACAGGTCTTGCCGCGGGCAGGCTTTCCGATCAATTCAAAGACCTGCTCCAGGCGCTCCACGTGCCCCTGGGTCTCGTCACGATGTTGTAAAAAGCCTGCTTTTCCTTCATCTGATTGGGTGGCCCGGGCCATCTTCGGCAGGGCCTTCAGGATCTGCTTTTCAGCGTAGTAGATGTCCTTGAGAGTATCGAAAAACAGGTCGTTAAGAGTTTTTGTCGTTGCCATGGTGTCCTCCTCTGGCAGTGCGTCAATCTGTTAGTTGTGGCCTTCGTTGGCCCCAAGCGCGTGATGCCGATCTTTCCAAGAGCGACGCAGAACAAACCTCCACGCCCTCGGATTGTTCCGGTCCACGAGCGTACCGAACAGGTTCATCCCCCAGATGTCGGGTGAACGATCTTATGCCTCGGCGTCGGTTGCGACCTGGCCGTCACGTAACGCATCCCAGCGACGCCATATGGAGTGCTGCCGGCGCCACGCATGGTACTTCATGGAATTCGGTCAGCCCGTAAATGGAGAGACGCATCGAACGCATGGAACCACGGGGCAGCCTGGAGGTTTCCTTTTAATCATCAGCAGGAGGTTTTCATGTCCAATGTCAGCCGAGCAGGCGATAGCCCTATCAACAACGCCACCAGCAAAACGCACTTCGGAGATTCGGTCGAGAGCCAGGCTCAGATTTCCGATGCAGCAGTCCGTGGTGCCAATGGCCCTTCGCAAGAACGACTGAACGTATATCGGCTCGAACCGATTGCATCGGATTCCGATCTACGCTGGGACAACGCGCCCAGCCACGGCATCGTCGTTGTAGCGGCTCGAACAGCCGGGGATGCGCGGATTGTGGCCGCAGCGCGCGAACTCGATTTCATGGAGATCGACGCAGCTCCGGCGGAGGATGTCACCACCTTCAACGCCAGCGCCTTCAGGGACGACAAGCTCTACACGGTCATCGAAATCGAGCATGGACGGCGCGATCTGTCGCGTGGGGTCGTCGAGGGCGCCATATCGGTTGGCACCGTAAAGCCCGTGCAGGTCTAGGATCGCGTGCGACTTTCAACAGGAGGATCTCATGGACGAGCTCAAGACTGAAGCGGCCAGGATGGCCGAGGAATATCTGCGATTGGGAGGCACGCGGCGCGCCAAGATCGACGACAACCTTGTCAGCGTCAGAAAGTGGGATGACGAGCCAGCCGAAGCTCAGGCGTTCTAGGACGAAATGGTTGAACCCCTTTCCAAGGAACGCCAGGACGAAATCGTCACCCTGCTCCCGACCATCAACACCCCCTGAATCGTTGGCGCGCGCTTGCGTGTTAACGGCTTTCAATGTGGGGTTTTCATGTGCGCGTGACGCTACGCTGTCGGTCTTTGCAGCGAAACCGGTCAACCAGTGCAGCCGTTCCTTGGGCATGCCTGCCGATAGCAACAGACTTCGGGGAACCAGTGCGTTACGCGCGAGTTATCGCGTCATGAACCAGGTGGTCGGTATAGAAGCTGTGGCATCCTTCAAGGGCGAAGCGGGCACCACGTCCGGTCTCGTATACATCTCCGGGCTCGAGACAGGAATAACGCGCAAGCGTAGCAGGAGGGGCTTCCTTTACTACGGGCAAGACGGTCGTCGCATAAGCGACGCTAGCGAGATCGCCCGCCTCAACGCGCTGGCGATACCGCCCGCCTATGAGAATGTGGTGATCTCGTCCAACCCCTGTTCCCATCTACAGGCTGTCGGAACGGATGCTCGAGGTCGGCGTCAATACCGATATCATGCGGATTGGCACGAGCAACGAGGCCGTGAAAAATTCGACCGGTTGACCGATTTCGCCCGGCTCCTGCCTGATATCCGCGAGCGTGTGGATGCCGATTTACGATCTCGCGGTCTGACAATGGACAAGGCGCTGGCAACGGTCGTGTGGATGCTCGACAACCTCTACATCCGCATTGGCAACACGCACTACGCACAGGCAAACGGCTCGTACGGACTGACAACGTTGAGAGGTCGCCACGTGAAGATTGAAGGCGACCGCGTCAAGTTTCGCTTCAAGGGGAAGTCCGGCAAGGAATGGAACCTCATCCATAGCGACAGGCGGATTGCCAATGTCGTGCGCAAACTCCAGGAGCTACCCGGACAGTTGCTCTTCCAGTACGTGTGCGACGACGGAACGCGCCGGGAGGTCAGGTCGCAGGACGTCAACGCCTATATCCGAGAGATAGCCGGTGGGGAGTTCACATCGCGGCCGTTCAGGACGTGGGGAGCAACATGCCTGGCCGTCGAGGCCTTGGCCGCGACACCAGTGGCTTCTTCGGAGCGGGATATTGCCCGGCAGATCAATACCGCGATAGACCTCGTTGCCGCAAAACTCGTGAATACCCGGTCTGTATGCCGGTCATCCTACATCCACCCGGCGGTATTCGAAGACTTTAGAGCCGGAACTCTAGGCGACATTCTCACCATACGGACCAGAAGCGAGCGCCTTCTTCAATGGATGGACGAAGAGGAGATCCGGGTCTTCCGCTGGCTTAGCATGCGCAAATGATGCTTGGCGGTTCCAGACTTTGTACCGGGCTACCTGGAAGAGGCGAGGTCGAGACAGGTTGGGCGCTCGACTGCCGTTGCGTCGGCGACGGCGGGAAACCGGAAAAACCGCAATGTTCACCATCCCTGTCGCGTCCGGTTGACACCATCCGCACTCACCAAGTGAAATGCCGCCGGAGTCGGGTGGTTCCTCCCTAGGGGCGGCGGTGAAGCAGCCGAGTTTTATCCCCGCCACGTTCTCGTCCTGAAAAAACATCCTTGACTGCGCAATACCTGTGGAACGCCGACGCGAATACTCGTATCCGAAACTGCGCGCCGGCCGCCAGTCGATGCAGTGACTATGCCCATACGCCGGGGCTTGTCGCCCCCAGCGATCGGCACCCGCGCCGGCTTGAGCAGGTAAGTCTGTTCACGGCTCGGTACAAAATGTGAGATCGGTCAAAGCAGCCAAGGCATTTGGCGCATTGGCAGGCGCAGCGACTACTTCCCCCTGCCTTGCCGATTTCCTTCGATGCGGCGGATGAAGGATGAACCTCCCGCCTGCTTGAGCGTTGAGTGATCAGAGCCAAGCGCACGGGCTGTCGATCATCCCATTTTTTAGAGGAAATGAACATGGCGCAAAACGCTTTCCCTTCCGAGAGCTTCACGAACAAAATCGAAGCTTCAAACGCGGGTCAGCAGGGACTGAACGTCATTCCGCCTGTCAGCCCGGTGCCGCTCGACTACCCCGTCGACGAACAGAATTTCGGTCATCATCAATCGCTGGATGATCTTCGCGATGAGGTCGCTCTTCTACAGACCCGGATCGCGACCTTGCAGTCTCGAACCTCCGGAATTGCGCGCGCGGCGGCCAGGCGCGCGGACGCAAGCGCCTATGCGCAACTTGGGCATCATCCGTGGCTGAAGCTTGCCGCAGCGATGGGCGCAACCTTTGTCGTTAGCCGGGCCCTCAGGCGGCTTCCTTTCGGAGCACTGGTGTCTGCGGCAACGCCCGTCCTTGCCATGCTGGCCCGCTCTGGCAGAGGCCATCGATAAGACCCAGCGGCGTCACCCGTCGGGGTGCTCTCCGGCCGGCGGGCCTTCCTGGGATATGCGATCTCTCGCCACCTGGCAGCAAATGACGCGAACGGCACAACCCACTATGCAACATCAATGTTGATCCCTTGAATGGAAGGAGAAGATCATGTCACCGAAATCCACAGCGGCAAAGCAGCGTGAGATCCAGTCACAGGTCCAAGAAGCCGACCGAAAAGACGACAAGGAGCGGTCAGGGGCTATGCAGGCCGGTGCACGCATATACTCGGCTCCACCATTTCCCACACGGTCCATCAGGACAAGCCGGGGTCCGAGAAAGATCTACCTCTCGCTCCCATGTGCGACGCACCGTTTTACAGCGGTTCGGGTAAGTTGAAGGACAAGGTGTTGATTACCGGCGGCGATTCTGGAATTGGCACGCTCCGTGGCGATCCTTTTTGCGCGCGAGGGCGCTGATGTAGAAATCGTCCATCTCGATGAAAACCGCGACGCGGAAGACACCAGAACCGCGGTCAGGAAGGAGGCAGGGACTGCCTCGTCATTCGCGGCGATGTCAAGGATAGCGCCTTTTGCAAGACGGCCGTGGAAAAGACGATCGCACAATTCGGCCGCATCGACATTGTCGTCAACAACGCTGCCTTCCAGGTTCATACCCACGATATCGAGGATCTCAGCAACGAGCATTTCGACGAGACGTTCAAGACCAATCTATACGGGTACTTCTATATGGCAAAGGCGGCCATTCCTCATCTCACAAACGGCTCGGCGATCATCAACACGGGCTCGGTCACTGGCCTGGAGGGCTCGAAAGAACTTCTGGATTATTCGATGACCAAGGGTGGTATACACGCTTTCAAGAGCGGAATTATGTAGCAACTGCCACCAGTTTAAGTGTGCATGTATATGTCTGGGTGAAGGTGGGTGATCGCGGAGACTATCGGCGGCCGCACTCGAGAAGCGTTAATCGTGAAAACGAGACTTGGCCTGCCCGGGTTCCAATCTCCTATTTTTTGCTCGCCCATGCTGTAGTTTGTGGGCGTGGCGGCGGTGGTGCTTTTGCCAGTTCCTCAATAAAGAGTGCAAGCGGCCGGATATTCTCGTTCTGGCTGGCTTCCTCAAGACATGACATGTACCTGTCGCGTTGATCGACAGGTACGACCGTCCAGGGTAGTCCGGCTTCAGCCAGCAGTGCATTCATGAGGAAGCGACCTGAGCGTCCCTTTCCATCTGGAAAGGGGTGAATGTAGGTGAAGAGGAAAGGGGCAACAATAGCCTTGGCCCGTGAATCGGGTTCATCCTCGATGCACTCGAACAGAGCGTCCATGGCATCAGCTATCGCATGCGGTGGGAGGGGGACATGAGTGGAACCCCGCAGATACACGTTGTGACCCCTATAACCCGCGAGCTTGTACGCGTCTATGATGCCAGCCTGCACTGATGGCTGAAACATCGCCCTGAACCAGTCCTGATGTCGGTGCGACAGAAGAGGTCCCGATGGTTCTCCCTCAAGGATCGACCGGATATCCTTCCTCACCTCTTCGTACGCGAGGCGGTAGCCTTTCGCAGCCAAGGCGTTCCGGGCATCGGCATCTCCTGCGTGCTCTTCGGGGTTCCAGGCGCCCGACTGAACCCTCTCGATGAGTTCTTCCGACACCTGATAGCCTTCGATTGAAAGGGAATTCAGCGCATCCGCGACATATCGCTCTTCGATCTCCTCCATGTACGCGTCGATGTCGTTGAACCGCGTGCCTCCTATATCGATGCTGTCCAGAGCATCCCGGCTCATTTTCGCCCACAGATTCTTGATGCGGGTGGCCGCAGGTGCCGCCGCTCTTCGTTCGTCGAGCACAGCGTGGCCACTGTCGTCAAATGGGTCGTCTTCGTGAACGACATATCCGGCCGCGCTCATCGTTGACAGGATGCTATCGGCGTCGCGGATCCTTCCAAGATGGCGCAGGGCACCGGCTATCCTTCCGGCCATGGTGGTTCTTGCGCTGGAAAGGAGAACGCGAAGAAGCGATGCAGAACCGCGAATAGACCCCATGACGGCGATCATGTCGGTCCGTATTGCGGTCCAGCTATTCTTTGCACTGTTGACGATCGCCTCTTCCTTGGTAAGCACCCGGACGCCATTGTGAACGATAGATTGGTCGGGTTGTGGAACCCGTAACAAGTAAAGGGACGTCCCGCCCGGCATTGGAAGAACCTGATTATTGGCTGCAGGACTGCGAACGACAATCTGCGGCGCGACAGACCAGTTTTCTGCCCATAAAGTCACCGACGTTTCCGGCGAGAAGCACCAATCGTTTCCGAAGCGATCGTTAAGATAGCTTCGCACGAATTCCCAGTAGACGGTGCTCCACTCGGAGTCGATCCGACGCCTATCGGAAGGTCGGGAATTGACCGCGAGCCACCTGCGCATTATCTCTTCCACAAACCCCGCCTTGGCGAGACGCTCGCGATGAACCCTGCTCAAAAGGTCGCTCTTCAGAACTGATCGAGCCCCTTGTTCGGTTACACCTCGAAGCTCGCGAAGCGATGAGGCGAGCAGTTCATTTGGCGGGCGTCCTGACATTTCGTGAATCCTGCAGACGCAACGACCGCACTAATCCGTTGCTTTTCGACAACACTAATTAGGTGTATTTGCAACGCACTAATTAGACGCGTGGATCAGGAGGCTCAGTAGCTGCAAACCTCCGCGAAGACCGCTCTCTGCCTGCTTTTTAACAGACAGGAAGTCGGTTGGCAGTTACCACCTAATTCCGCACAAGAGCCTTGTCCGGCCAACTAGTGACCCGAGGCATTCGTGTCAATTCGGTGGCAGCCAGGGCCAGTCTGGACGCCGCACAATCCTTCGGACAAGGAGCCCGTCGACGTTGAACAGTTCGGGAGCCAAATTCCGATGAAGCGAGCGGCTCAATCCGAAGAGATTGCACCCGCCTGCGTTTTTCTCGCGTCTCCTCGGATGTCTAGCTGCATCACAGGCAAAATTCTGCCCATCTTCGGCGCGGCTATTGATTGAGAAAACGTACGACTGGGGATGCGCCGTGCCACTCCCCCGCGGGCGTACGAACAGACACCGTACGAGACCAGCGCGCTGTTCGCCTCCGATGAGGTCGCCGAACCGGTTTGGCGACGTGGCGCCGCCGTCCTGCTCCAGATATCGGCGAATATTGCTTTTGCATTTCCACCGAGGGATCTGGCAGTCAGTGCGGCATGAGATTCGCATCCTTGACCGCTACCATAAAGCGCTTTCGAGCCTCTTCGGCGGTGACCCTACCGGCGAGCGCTCCACGGCAGGCGGTGCGGGCGGCGACGAAGCTGGCTGCCGCCATGTCGGGCCAGCCGTCCGAGAGGCATATCACCGCCTCGAAGGGGCCTGTAACGACAATATTCTCCCGCCGCCCGGACGTCAGTTCGACCGGCTGATCCCATTTCTCGATAGGCATGTCTCGTTCCTCCCTTTGGCGCGCAACATCTAAACGCCATCCACGACCGGCGGTTCCGTCGTCCCCGTGCCTATTCTCGTCCCCCTATTTCATCAGGCGGAACCTTTGACAGGCCGTGTACGCCGCCTTGAAAAAGGCGCCATTCCTTCCATCGCGAAGTGCTTGTGTAGGGAACGGAATCTCCGGTTGCGCGTTGTTCGCGCACGAAAAGGAGGCGCGGTATTCATGACGATCTTTCAAGTGACGGGCAAACAGCAAAGAGGTGCGGGCGGTACCGGTTACCTTGCCGCCGCGAAGCGCACAACAGCGCTGGACAGGTGTTCGTCTGGCCCTGCGATTATCGTCGAAGGGCGCAATGCCTGGAGCAGGGCGAAAGCTCCCCATGCGTCGTTTCTGATTGACGGGTCGTCCTATTTCTCCGCGGTCGACGCGGCGGTGCGCGAGGCCCGCCACACAATCTGGATCGTCGGGTGGGACTTCAATCCGGATATTCGCCTGCGACCGCGCGTGAGTTCGGAAACACTGGGTGAGCTACTGATCTCTGTCGCCGAGGCGCGACCAGACCTGCAAATCAGGATCCTGGTGTGGGGGATGGGCCCCATCTACTCGGGAAAATCGTTCAGCCTCTTCCGCGAAAACGCGCTCTCGATCCATCCTCAGATCAGTTTGCGGTTTGACCTCAAGCATCCGATACGGGGATGCCATCACCAGAAGCTGGTTGCTATCGATGACAGCATTGCGTTTCTCGGCGGTATCGACCTCACGGCGCGGCGCTGGGACGAGCCCGATCACCGCGCAGACAATCCCCTAAGGGTCGCTCCAAATGGATCGCCCTACGGACCGGTCCACGACATTCAGGCGGTCGTCTCAGGTGAGGCGGCGCGCCTTGTTGGAGACGTCGCGCGTCGCCGATGGAAGCATGCAACCCGTGAAGTGGTCGAACGGTCGCCACGACACTTGATCTGGCCCCGTTCGGTTTCGCCGGATCTGCATGACGCTGATGTTGCGGTTGCCCTCACCGAACCTGGCTTTTTCGGCAAGCGCGGACGGCATGAAGCAATTCGCCTGACCCGCGACGCCATCCGCTCAGCGCGCCAATCCATTTATATCGAGACGCAATATCTTGCTTCCTTCAGCGTCGCGCGAACGATTGCTCGTCGGCTGAAGGAAGCTGACGGTCTCGAAATCGTCATCCTGGTCACCCGGAGTTCCCATGGGCTGATCGAGAAGCTGACAATGGGCGGTAATCGAGATCGGGTCATTCGACGATTGAAACGAATGGATCGCCACGGAAAACTACGGGTCTTTTATGCCGCGACGTCAGGCTTGAACGGCGGCGAGCAGGAGATCACGGTTCATTCCAAGGTCATCATCATCGACGACAGGTTCATCCGAATTGGCTCGTCGAACCTGAATAATCGATCGGAAGGCCTGGACACGGAATGTGACCTGGCAGTCGAGGCTCGTGACGAGACCCAACGAACGGCAATCGCGTCGCTTCGAAACAAGCTTCTGGCTGAACATCTCGGCAGCTCGCCCGAGGTGGTTGCGCAAACGCTTTCGGAACATGGCTCCATGATTTCCTGCGTAGACGCTCTCAACGTTGGGTCTCGGGGCTTGCGCGATTTCTCGATCAATCTTGCTGCCGGCGAGATCTCCCCGATGCCGGGAACTTCCCTCGTTGATCCGAAAATGCCCTTTTACCCCCTACGCCGTTTGCGGCCGGTGTTTTCGAGCCTCAGAACGACCCTTGGCGCGATCTTCTGATGTCGGGCGACCGCGGAGGCTAAGCTCGGTGACGGCCAGACTGACAAGGCCGAACGCAAGCGGCGCCAAGAAGTAGATTGCGCGAAAGGCGACCAGCGCGCCAATGGACGCTTCGCCCGGCAAAATGTGTGACACCGTGGCTTCGAGGACACCCAAGCCTCCAGGCACGTGGGTCAGTATTACCGCTGCGTTTGCAAGGACGAAAGCCGTCGCCACGCTCAACAAGCTCACTTGCGCGTGCGCTGAAATGAGTTGATGCAGGCACGCCGATACAAAGACAAAATTGAGTGTCCCCAATAATATCTGCGCCACAGCGATAGACAGGCGGGGCATGTGAAAATGCCAGCGCCAGATGGAGAGCGGCTTCTTTGCGGTGGTCGACAGTATCAAATAGACAATTGCCACTGCCGCGCATCCGAAGCCCAGCAGAAAGGTGCTTTTCCTATCGAGACCCAAGGCCTTGCCTGCATCGACAGGGTTCGCCAGCAAGGTTATCGCCGAGAGCACGATCAGCCCCAATCCCACGGTCACCCCGCAAAGCAGGACGACCTTTGCGATCTCCTCGGAATTCAGGCCCCATCGTCTGTAAAACCGGTAGCGCACCGCGCCGCTACTGAGGGCTGCCATTCCTAAACTGTGTCCGATCGACAAGGCAGTGAACGAGGTTATCGCGGCTCGGTGGTAGGCGAGCGGCTTGCCCGCGTATCGCAAGCCTAGCCAATCGAAGCCGGTCAGGCAAAGATAGGATGCTGCTGCAAATGCACCGCTTTTCAGAAGCCTTTCTGCGGGAATACCACCGATCGACGCAATGATGTCGGCCATCGAGTATTGGTGGAAGACCTTGTTCAGCAGGTATCCAGCCAAGATGAGCGTCCCGAGGAAAATAAGGTTGATCAAAATGCGTCTTGCGCTCATGCGACCTCCGTCCTAGCCGAATTGGCCTCGGCTTTGGAACGAAACAGCCGTGCATCCAGTTCCCCGAGCATGACCATAAAAGCAATGGAAAGCGCTGTGGGCTCGCGGCGCGTTACGGTTTTGACCTATAATGTGCACAGCTGCGTCGGCGCTGATCGGAAGGCAGATCCTCACCGCATCGCCGACGTGATTGCGGCGACCGGCGCTGACATTGTCGCCTTGCAGGAGCTTGACGTCGGGCGCCAGCGGACGGGCGGGATCGACCAGGCGAATGTCATCGCGTCGCTTCTAAAAATGGAGGCGCATTTCCATCCAGCGCTTCACGTCGTCGAGGAAAAATACGGCGACGCGATCATGACGGCTCTCCCGACCAGATTGATGAACGCAGGACCCTTGCCGTCCCTGGGCGAGCAGCGCGGGGCCCTCTGGGTTCAGGTGGAGCTTGGCAGTCAGAGATTGAACGTCTTGAACACGCATCTAGGGCTGCGAAGCTTTGATCGCGCCGCGCAGATTGAAGCCTTGCTGGGAGATGACTGGATTAGAAATAGCGAGTTTCACGGACATCCCTCGATCGTCTGTGGTGACTTCAACGCAGTCCCCTCATCGCTGGTCTACAAGACGCTTGGCCAATGCTTTCGCGACGCCCAGCTCTTAACAGGGAAAAAGGCGGGGAAGACCTTTCCGTCGCGTTTTCCCATGGTACGCCTCGACCATATTTTCGTTTCGCCGGACTTGGACGTGGCCCGGTGCGAAGTCGTCAATACCCCGAACTCCGCTCGCGCGTCAGACCACCTTCCGTTGCTCGCCGAGGTTCTTCTGGCCGGCTAAACTGCGTCATGGCCATCGGCATCGACTACCTGACGCCACCTCGGTTTCTTTGTCTGGCGCCGGTCGAAGGTTCGTTTGGCAGGTCTTGCACGGTGCTACCCACGGAACACGGACACGGCTTGGGCGTTAGAAAACAGAGCCACCACCATGCGTAGGAGATCGCAATGGCAACCCACAATGAGGATACCTCTTCAAAGTCTCAGGTTACCGAAACAGCTACCGAGGCGAGGCAAGGCAGCTACGGAAAGCCTGTCTTCATCGTATTGATCTGCGGTTTGCTCCTAGCGTTGATCACGTGGGGTGGCTTGGAGATATGGGGCGAAAGCGCTGACAAGGACCCCACACCGACTGCCTCGACGTCCACCGGCTCAACACCATTGGAGCCGTCTGGTGCGGGAACGTTCGACGACAATGCCGCTGATGGAACGAGCCGGCCTCCCGAGGCTACCGACAAATCTCCTGCGCCAAGTGGAAATGGAAACGGCTCGACCCAAGTGACGACGCCGACGGGAAACGAAAAGACGCGTTGAGCTGTGCGATATCTTTCATTTTTGCTTCCGTGTAGGGCCAGGCCGCCCACATCCGGCTTTCGACAGCAGCCGCCATGATGCCGCCGAACTTTTCGGAAATGAATGCAGCTGCTCTGCAAGGAGAACGCGATGTTGAACGGAAGTAATGACCGCTACGTCGAACTCACGACGCGCATTCGCTCGATTGAAGCCTTTTGCGACTTTCTCACTCACGGCGGTACTGTGCGCGTGGCCGCGTCGGACGGAAAGCCCTTCGTTGACGTCACGTCGCAGGTGCTGGTCCGCCAGACAAGCGAAGCCGACAAGCTCAGACAGATTCGCCGGCAGCTCTTCCCGGAGCGCACTTACGAAAGCGCGCGACCTGCACCCTGCAACAGCCACTAGACCCTTGGTTCGATAACCGCGCGCCTCGACGGGGTCCCGACCTGCGCCTCCTCATGGAGACCTGCCTTATCGGCGAGCAGCAGGGTCAACGCAATCGAGAGTTTCGAGATATTTCGCTATCGAGCTACGTCTTCGCACGTCGTCACAGGCAACCGCAGCGATTGGTTTGCCCTTGTCCAACTACGGTTCGACGCGAAGATTGGCGTGCCGAGCGGCTGCAACAAACGCCAGTCGCGCAAAGGCAGCCGGGCTCCTACCTTCGATTGCTGCGGCACATGCCTGCAAGGCGCCGATGAATGGCTTTCCGCTCACGACGGGCCACTGGTCAGCAAGAAGCCAGGCTGCCTCTCGCGCATTCTTGACCCAATGCGTAGTCGTCCCGATCACAATCAAAACCGGCTTATTCCAAAGGCTGCTGTCAATCATGTCCACCTCGTTCGGACCAACGAACGAATTGGGGTCGATTTTGTTCCGTGGTAAATCAGTGGACGATGAATGGCTTGCTTTATCGCCAGGGCACGAAGCTGACGCAAGAAGAGCGAATGTCGCACCACTCTTCCGGCGCTGACGGCCCGGCAGCTCAATTAGATATCGCGCTTGCGGCCGTCCGTTTCGACTGCCATGCGTTCTTGACGCAAGCGTTCCGTTTTTTCTCGCTTTGCTTTGAGATCGCGTTCGATCATCGCAGTGGCGATCCGGTTGGTTTGAGCGAAGCGTCTTTCGCGCTCAGCCTTTTTGGATCTTTGGACTTGCTGTTCCATGCTTTACTCCTTCAAGAAGGACTGTGGAACCCCGGCCGCCCGGGACTCACTGAAACAGTAATTCTGCCAGGGCGACCAGTCATTTAACTTTGTTAATCGAAGCGGCAGAACGCGCTTGGCGTGAGCCATTTCGGCTGACTTGCGCGGATACGAAGCGCACACTGGCGTATCTGCAATTATGCGCACCGGGAATATCTGAGGTCGGGGGTTACGGGTCGCATCGTGAACGGAACCCCATTCGTTCTGACCGGTTTACACCTGAGGTCGACAACAGAAGGAGCGGATTGATGGATACATCGGCAACAGATGTGATTGTGGCAACGCGAACTGCATTTGCACAGGTCACGGCACTTGCGGTCCAATATGGCTTCTCGTTCGTCGGTGCCTTGCTCCTGCTTGTGGCAGGATGGGTCCTGTCAGGAATAATCAGCCGATGGGCCTATCAGGGTATTTCCAGGATTCACGGTATCGACGAAACGCTCGCTCGCTTTTTTGAGAATGTCCTGCACTACGGACTGTTGGTGCTCGTGTTCGTGATGGTTCTGGGACAGTTCGGTGTGCAGACAGCCTCGATCATTGCTGCCCTGGGCGCCGCCGGTCTGGCGATTGGACTGGCCTTGCAGGGAACACTGCAGAACATCGCCGCCGGCATCATGTTGCTTGTGCTGCGCCCTCTACGCGTTGGGGAATATATCGAAACGGGTAGCGTGAAGGGGTTTATCGTTGAGATCGGTTTATTCGCCACGGAAATGAAAACAGCCGACGGCCTCTACCTGATGGCGCCCAATTCAACCCTATGGAATACCCCAATCACCAACCACAGCAGAGAATCCAGCCGTCGGCAGGAGCTATCGGTCGCGATTGGCTACGATATCGACGCCAATCCCGTGAAGAATGAAATCCTCACGATCGTCACATCCGACGAAAGAGTGCAGAAACAACCGGCCCCGCGCGTGTTTTCAAATGATCTCACCGCCGATAAGACCGTGCTGACCCTCCAGTATTGGGCGCGAACAAACCAATGGTCGGAAACGCGGTACGACATGATCGACCGGCTCAAGGATGGACTATCCAGCAAGGGGATTGTCCTGAAATAGCTCCTCGATCCGGCGGCGCATGACCGCTAGTCCGCGGCCTCGCCGAGGGTGTCGGCAACATATGCGCCCCGAAGCCCCATCGGAAGCGGTTGGCCCGTGGTCGTGTCCGTGGCCGTTTGATGCTCCAGTTCCGCGTTGAGTTCGCCGCCAACGATGAGAATGACGATCGAGAGCCAAGCCCACATCAACAGCCCGATCAGCGCGCCCAATGTGCCATAGGTGGCATCATAGTTTGCAAAGTGATCGAGATAGAACGAGAATCCGACCGACATCGCAGACCAAAGGATAGTGACAAGGGCCGCGCCCCAGGTCAGCCATCGCAGCTTCGCCGGTTCTCGACTGGGGCCAAAACGATAGACGGCGGTCGTCGCTGCCGCAGTCACGAAGAAAAGGAAAGGCCATGGCAACACCAGGGCAAGATTTTCCTTGAACTGGTCCAGCCACAGATAGGACATCACCACCGGCATGACCGCGACCAGGCCGATAATCATTGCGCCCGCCACCATCGAGCAAAGCGTGAAGCCAAGAGCAAGCACGTTCAGGCGAATGAAACTGCGCTTCTCCGTTTCCTCATAAGCGACATTCATCGCATCGAACACCGCAAGTGTCGCGCCGTGACTGCTCCAGATCGCGACAGCCAGGCCAATGAAGAATGTCAGCCCGAGCGTTGAGCTTCGCGCTTCCACCAGGCTCGTGATCCTGTCGGCGATAAGGTCGAACGCCCCTGGCGGAAGCAAGCCCGAGAGCTCACGTAGGTGCTCCGCCATCGTGGCTGGATCAGCAACCAGCCCGTAGATCGCGACAAGAGCGGCAAGGGCCGGAAACAATGCAAGCAGCAGATAGAATGTCACGCCCGCTGCAATGAGCGTCACACGATCTTCCATGACCTCATGGACCACGCGCCAGAATACGTCACGGAGGCCTTTCACCGGGATTTTTTCTGGCACCAAGGCGTCTCGGCCTCGACCCTCTTCATCATCTTTTCGCGACGCCGCCGGCGTTTTGGACTCCTGTCTCGTCCTCATTGCAATCCAACCAGCAACGGCCAGAGACAAGACAACGAAGATTTTTGTGCCCGAACTCGCGGCGAATAACGATCTCGATGACACGTACTGCACTCCATTATCGTAGATGCCGTCTTGTCCTCGATAACGTTGCAATCGCCGAAAAGATGCAGGTGCGGGACCTTGTTCTCTGCAGTCGGAAGTGGGCGTGTTGCAACTGACTGATGGAAGGCGTTTCCGATTGTCGCTTCTTGAGCAAAGTCGAGGGTTTCAAGCTCGCATCCTCATGAGCGGCTTATTTCGCAAAGAACCATCACATCCAGGCAGAGTTGAATCCCCCTCAACGTCAATCGAGGCTGAGGAAGCTCAAAATAGCGAGGACAATCACAACAGCGTCCACGAGCCGATCAAGTTGTTCATCTGCATTTCTCCATGTCTCGAATGGTCGTCCTTTGGACGTGCGTACGACCAGCACTGCCTGACAACGAGAGTGCACCCAGACTGTTCCGACCCCGGACTAAAGTCCCAAGAGTGGAACAGCTTGGCGGATCGCTCGTTCTTCCGCCGCGGTCAATTGATCGTGAAAGAAGAAGGAGGTTCAAATGTTTCATAAGGTTATCGTTGGTGCGGCGGTATCGGCCGCGCTCATGTCGGGCGTTGCTTTCGCCCAATCGTCCACAGTCAACGGCGCTGCAGGTGGCGCGGTTACCGGCGCAATCGTCGGCGGCCCTGTCGGGGCAGCCGTGGGCGGTGTCGCGGGTGCCGTGGTTGGAACCGTACTCGATCCGCCGCCGCAGACGGTGGTCACCTATGTCCGTGAAGCTCCCGCACCGACAGCCCGCGTTGTGGTCAAGGAGAAGGTCGTCGTCGGCCATGCGCTTCCTGAAACGGTGGTCGTGACGCCCGTTCCCGAGAACCCGAAATATTCCTATGCGATCGTGAACGACGAACGCGTCATCGTCGAGCCGTCCTCCCGCAAGGTGATCCAGGTCATCAACTGATCCACCTCAGGACGCGGCAGCCTGCCGCGTCCATCGGCTTCCCAATTACCAGGAGATCGGGAAATGAAGACCGTCGCTTCATTGACGTTTGGAATCGCGAGTTCCATCGGGCTGGGCATTGCTGTCGTGTCACTGACACAAGCGGTCATGGCGCAGCCGGAACAGCATAGGCTGGAGGCGGGAACTTCGCCTGATCTGTGGACCAGCACGCCTGTGCGGGTTGATGTTGCCAAACAGAATTACGACCGGATTCCGGCAGTCTATTCGACCTACGTTACCGACGCGCCAAAGGTGAACGTCGTCGATCGCTTGCCGGTATCCGGCTCTCCGGTCGGCTCTACGCCGGAACCGGATAAGCCAACCTTTTCGCCGCAACACCTGGCATGGTGCCTCTCCCGGTACCGGTCGTACGATCAGGCTACCAACACCTACCGGTCCTTCAGCGGAAAGACGAAGGCTTGCATGTCGCCGCACATGCCTTCGCAAACCGGGGACGACGCGGTGGCCCAAGCGCAGACCGGCGCCGCGCTGAATTCTTCCACGGCGACATGGTGCGCGGCTCGCTATCAGTCCTACCGGGCATCTGACAACACATACCAGCCTTACGATGGTCCACGCCAGACTTGTGTTGCGCCGGCGGGCCAGGAGATGGCGTCGGCAAGGTGAGATAGAAATTGAGAGGCTTCAATGAGCAAAGGAGAGCGGTCCAGTTTCTTTTCAAAATTCGCTGCTTCGGTGGCCGAATTGTCGTGACGGCCCGCGACATTCGTCCTTGCGGTAGCTCTCGTTCTCGCGTGGGCGATTTCCGGTCCGTTCTTCGATTTCAGCGAAACATGGCAGCTCGTTATCAATACGAGTACGACGATTATTACCTTCCTGATGGTCTTCGTACTGCAGAACTCGCAGAACCGAGACGGCAAGGCCCTCCGGGCGAAACTGGACGAACTCATTTTGACGTCAAAAGCTCAAAACAAGTTCGTCGGCATCGAAAAGCTCGATGAAAAGCAACTGCGGGAAATGAGCAATACGCTGGCCGAGAAGGCCAAGTGCGTCGAGGAAGTGGCAGACGTTAGGGCCGCGGAGCTGGATCGTACTTCAGCGTGAGACGGCCGACATTAGGCCCAAGCGCGATCGTCCCGGTTGCTCCCAACTCCCTCTGGGAGCAGCAGCTTTCGCCACCGCCTTCAACTGCCGCGCGTTGGTATCGGATTTCCTCAAGTGCTAGGTGGACTAAGCCACGGATCTGGCTCTGGCCTGCGCGGCCATTCGCTTTGAATACTCAGATTGAATGGATGATCCGTCTGAGCGCTGGACCGAGCGCCTGTTCAGCTTGAAGAGGTTGATGAGTTGCGAGAGCGCGTCTGCGCCTACCGCGAGAGTCCGGCTGATGGAGGTAGTTCGGGCACTCAGATTTGCGTTTTCTTGCGTCATCTGGTCAAGGCGGTCGATGGCACCATTGATTTCTGCGATGCCCGAGGTCTGCTCCTGGGCGGCACTTGCGATCTTGTCGACGTTGCCGTCGATACGCTTGACCATCACGTCGATCTCTTTCAACGCGTCCCCGGTTGCGCCTACCAACCGCACGCCCTCGACGACGGTGGCGCCTGATTTCGTGATAAGATCCTTGATCTCTTTCGCGGCCTTTGCGGACCGTTGGGCCAACTCGCGAACCTCTTGGGCAACGACGGCGAAGCCCTTTCCTGCGTCACCCGCCCGGGCGGCCTCAACCCCTGCATTCAGAGCCAGAAGGTTCGTCTGGAAGGCGATCCCGTCAATCACACCGATGATCTGACTGATTTCAAGGGAAGCAGCTTCGATGCGCTGCATCGCCTCGATGGTGTCCTGGACAACCTTGATCGAGCCTGCTGTCGAAGTCCGCGTGCTCTGAACGAGTTGCCGCGTCTCCAACGCGTCCGCGGTGGCCGCGTTGACGGTCGCTGTAATCTCCCGCAGGGTCGCGGACGTTTCCTCAAGCGCTGTCGCCTGGTTTCTGGACCGTTCACCCAGCAGTTCGGCAGCTTCCCGAACCTCCTGGCTGCTGCGTGTAAGATCGCCTGTCTGCCCTAGCACATTGACCAGCGTCTTTTGGAATTCGCCAATCGACTTGTTGAAATCGACGCGAAGCCGCTCGAATTCGCCGACGAACGGATGATCCAGGGTAATGCGGATGTTGCATTCGGACAGCCTCTCAAGGGCGGCGCCCAATTCTTCGACGGCATGCATCCGATCCGTCACGTCGAGAGCGAACTTCACGACCTTGAAGACGTTTCCCTTGTCGTCAAGAATGGGATTGTAGGACGCCTGGATGGAAATCCGCTTGCCGTTCTTTCCGAACCTCAGGAATTGACCTGTCGAATACTGTCCACGCCGCAGCGCTTCCCAGAATGTACGATATTCCTGCGATCGGGCGTAGTCTCCATCGCAGAACATGGAGTGATGCTTGCCGACGATTTCCTGCGCTTCGTAGCCCAAGGCCGCGAGAAAGTTCTCGTTTGCGTCCAGTATGTAACCGTCTGGGGTAAACTCGATCATGGCCTGCGCCCGCGAGAGAGCTTCCAGCTTGCCTTCGGCCTCTGCACCCTTTCGCTTCGCTGCCGTTATGTCGGTCGCGATCTTGACGACTTTGTAGGGCTTGCCCCACCGGAAGACTGGATTGTACGAGGCTTCAATCCAAATTTCCTCTCCGCTTTTCGCCAAGCGTCTGTATTGGCATTGATCGAATTCCCCCTGGGCAAGTCTTGCCCAAAAGGCTCTATAGTCAGGCGAGTTGGCCTCTTGCGGGAGAACGAACATGCTATGATGTTGCCCAATGATTTCTGAGCGCTCGTAACCGACGGCCTTGCAGAAGTTATCGTTGGCAGAGAGGATTTTGCCTGAGAGATCGAATTCAATCATAGCTTGGGACCTTCCGATCGCTTCGAGCACGGCAGAAGCGTCCAATCCCAGCTTAGGAAAGCTCGTCATTTGAAAATCCGGTCAAGCATTCGTTTTAACGTAGTCGCCGCTGCCCCTTGCGACCCCCCGACAGTATCTCGTTAAACTTAATTTGCGCTTAATACTGAAATATATTGGATAAACGGACAAGCGAACAAGTATAGCGCAAACGCAATATTTGCCCGGTAATGCGAGTGGAACGAGCGCCCTTTTGGTGCCTCATCGGACCACCCAACACTTGAACGAGGCGGCCCTTCGACCGCCTCCGCGTATTAGCAAGCCAAAGGTTTAGTCGTGATGCTCTGGCATCATCTTGAGTTCGTCCTTTGTCCAATTCGTCACGGCATGGACGTCCCCATCCTCGTCACGCATGAACTCGAGGTCCGAAATCGGGATCGCAACGGGCTTGGCACCGATACCAAGAAAGCCTCCTACATCGATGACGGCAGAGCCCCCTGCGCCTGCGCCATGGACGTGATCGATCTTGCCGACCTTGTGATCGTCGACGCCGTAAATTGTCGCCCCTTCCAGGACGGCTGGCGTGAGTTCCGAGCTGGTAAGACGAACGTGGTTTGTGTGGTCCATAGATTGCATCCTCCTTTGTTGATGGTGGGATAAGCTGGCCGCAGACTGAATGTTCCACACGGCGCGCAATATCCGACGTTCTCTTCGACAACGATGCCGCGGGAAACCAGCTGTCACGAACCCGCAATTTTCCGGGCTGCGTCCCTGACAAGGCCTAGGCGCTCTAACTCGAGAAGTGCGTCGGGAAGAGCGCGATGAGCTGGGTCATGTGGCTCGGATCCTGTAATGATATCTGCGACCACCCCGGCGACATCGAACTCAGTGTGACTTGTTTTGAGGATATCGGTTGCCTCCTCGATAAAGAGGTCGTCGGATTTCCTTAATCGCAAGGCGTGACGCGGCAGCCCTGCACCCCGCAGCAACGCACTTAGCCACTTGCCGTCCCACGAAGGCGAACTCGCATAAAGCTCGTTTCCCGAAAGCTGCTTCATTGCCTCCCCGGCGACAACTTCGATGTCGTTTCCTTCTGACTCAAGGCGATCGCGAGAGATGCCATGGATCCTTTGCGCATCCTCGGACCAATCCACCCATCCTGGCTTGGGCCTTATTAGAAAAGACTGCGAACGCCCGTCTTCGAAGACCCAGGCGACTTCGATGGGATAACTGTGTTTGCCAAGGGAGGAGGCTTCGAAGTCGAGGAACACGATCATTTGATTTAGTTAGGGCGGGAGACCTACTGTCGCAACGCTCGATCGAAGCCGTCGGTCGTTCCTGAGCGAAAGATCACGATCGGATCGCCTTCCTCCCTAACGGCGGACGGCCGTCTCGTCGGAGGACAACGACGCCCGCAGGACGTGAAGCAATCACCTTAGCCTCCTCGATGGCCTGGTCTTCAGACGCATCGACTGCAGTTTCCCAAGCTCTGACGGGGCCCGTGCTCGTCGAGGTCAAAGGCGAAATGCTGATGGATGAGAATGTTTTTGGCATATGCCGGTAGTGCCGTTTCAAAAGGAACTCGCCAACGAGAGCGGGGTTCATTTGGAGGGGTCCCTAGGGGTGCTGTGCTCCTAATGGCGGATCCAGTGCGCTTGTTTGCCTTCACCTTCGTCAATGTCTAAAGTGCCAGCCATGTCTAGACGATCAGGTAGTGCCGATTTGCCGCTTCATGGCGGGCGAGTTCCCCATTGGCTCGGGGAGCGGATGACGAAGCTCGGCGTGCTTGTTGCCGAAGCGATCATTCACCATTACGGGCGGGATGAATTCCTGCGAAGGCTCGCTCACCCATTCTGGTTTCAGTCGTTTGGCTCGGTGATGGGCATGGACTGGCATTCCTCCGGCATTACCACCAGCGTCCTCGGCTCGTTGAAGCGGGGTTTGAAGCCGCGCGCGAGAGAGCTTGGACTTCACGTCTGCGGTGGGAGGGGTGGTCAGTCGCGCAAGACCCCTGACGAGCTGGTCGAGATCGGATGTCGAGTGGGGATCGACGGCGCAGCCCTCGCCAACGTCAGTCGCCTCGTGGCGAAGGTTGACAGTGCCGCGGTTCAGGACGGATTTGATCTCTACCTTCACGGCTTCATCGTAGCCGACGATGGGAAATGGGTCGTCGTACAGCAGGGAATGAATGACGAGGTTCGACAGGCGAGGCGCTACCACTGGCTGTCAGAGGGCCTGCAAAGTTTCGTCGATTCGCCCCACAGCGCGATTGAGGGAAGAACGCGAGGTGACATCATTAATCTCGCCGACAAGCGAGCCGAACGCTCACGGGACGGCCAACTCGATATTCTGGCGGCATTGGGTCCTGACCGGATCATTCAGGAGGCCTCTGCGCTTGCCCGCCAGATGGACCCCGCCGTCAAGCCCGAACAAAGTCAACTCTCTCTGCCGCATCTGACCATGCCAGCGCATCACGATGTGCGGGAGACGGATGTCAACATGAAGCGCTTGCACGGAAATCTGGCCGCGGCGGCTGATCGCGCACCTGTCGATTACCAGGACCTCTTGATGGTACCAGGCGTGGGCGCGAGAACCGTGCGTGCTCTGGCTCTGGTCGCCGAGGTGGTGCACGGCGCTCCTTGTCGGTTTTCGGACCCTGCCAGGTTTTCGATTGCGCACGGTGGCAAGGACCGTCACCCTTTCCCAGTCCCGCTGAAGGTCTATGACGAAACAATCAACGTGATGCGGTCCGCGGTTTCCAAAGGGCGTCTTGGTCGTGACGAAGAGCTTGCCGCATTGCAGCGCCTGGACATTCAGGCGCGTCGGCTGGAGCAATACGTCACCGGTCCGGATCTTAAGGAAATCGTTGCGGGAGAATTCCGCGATTCAAACCAATTTGGCGGCCGAAGCGTATTTGGTTGGGAGGAATAATCGGGGAAGTCTTTCTCGACAGGCTGCTTCCCTGGATGACCCCCGAAAGGACCTGACACTGAAGCGTAGACGCTCGGCGTTCAGTCATCTTCGCGTATCACGCGCGCGAACCAATCTACCCTCGTATCCGTACGTGGAAAAGCACGTCTCCGGGGAGGATTCCAACTTTCTTGAAGGCATTTACTACTGCTTTCGTTCTCGTTATGTTCAATAGTGATTGATGAACGATGGGAACGTGTTGTTGATGAAAACAGATTTGGGTTTGCGTCGTGACCAAAGGCGCTTGGCTCTCATGAAACTCTCTTCGCTGTCTGAAGATCATCCGCTCCGGGAAAAATATCGGGCTTGGATAGCTCAGCTCGATAGCCAATTGTCTGGGCTGGGCGCACCGCTCGGTCTAGAGCTTCCCGAAGCGCTCGGCGTGCTCGACAAGCGGAAGAGACACAATTCGCCGTCTATAACGACACGGCATGGAGCGGCAAAAAATGGCGGCTCCCGACCAGGCGGCGCTTCGATGATCGAAACATCGCAAAGGGCGCGCTTGTTGTCAGAAAATCAACTGCTTCGCGGCATGCTGGCGCGGTTTGGGTAATCCCACGACCCGCGGTGATGGCTTCAAATGCCTAGCACGAGCATCCAAATCCGCGCGTTGCATCCGAACTGGCGGGCAATTCTCTTCTCGAGGCCGATGTGAATGTTGGGGGTGGTCCGCCTTCCGCAGGTGCACAACACTATAAAGCAGGGTCTGATTTCACCCTTGATTGCCATTGCCCGGGACAAGGGCATGTCGGCTTATGTGGGCGAAGGGCTGAACCCGGCGCTCGCTACAATGCCGTTTGGGAAGGAAGGTATTTCATCCCTATTGTCGCCCAGGCGCTTGGCAAGGGGCCCAGGTTACAGGTGGTCTCGATCGCACAGGAAAAGGCAGCAGAGCAATGGGAATATTCATGGAATTGGGTCGATTGGGCTATACCTGTCGCCCAGCGTCTTCCGGCAGCGGTTCGCGGTGCCGGGCGATCGCCCCATCAATTCTTCATTGGGCTGGATCCGGTCGCCAGCGGCCCCGCCGCGTGATTGCCGAATGGATTGATTGCGACGAGTACCGCCAGAATGAACGCGGTGGACCAGACTCGGACCAAAGACACTCGCATAGATGCCCCCTGCGCACGGAACGCAATATAAATCCGCGCCGCGATGTCATGCCAAAAAATGGTGAAGGAAATTTAAACCCGACCATCTCAATTGGCAGGTTGCTTTGGCGAGCCTACGGCCGCAAGTCGCTCTGGGTTTCAGGGTAGCCCGATCGGTCGCGTGACTTTTGCCTCCCTGGTCCGATCGGCCATCGATGGTCAATCACGGTCGCCTGCGTGGCATCCCTAGTGGGCCGACGGCTTCTCCCACAACCGTCCCCCAACTCATGTGACAATTGGATGGTGCAACACCTAAAGAATGCTCCGTAGCGACTGAAGGCGAGCTTTGTGCGCGAGCGTAGATATCCTACGCATTTCGTGCAAGTTGCAGTGGACCATGCGTGTTCTCTGTGATTTCAATGGGGATCGCCGAGACCTTCGGCGCATTGGATCGGGGACAGCATGGCCGCCGACTGGAACCTGAGCGCAATCTGCACGGCATTCTCGGAATGCTGCCAGCGGTGGAGACTGGGGTCGCGCGCTCGATGTGGCCAGCGTCATCTCGGAGCAACCGGAGCAGCGATCGTGCCCCTGAATGGATCGTTCGCGGGTCTGGTGACAAGCAGATCGTTCGAGGAAGCGATCGACGCGTGGATCCGCGACGGATGGGGAAAACTACGCCAATGGTTTGGCGAGCCTGGAACTCATACCCCTGACCGTCACCGAGACGCTGGTGCACGACACCGGTCCGTCCAACACCGACAACATTACCAGCTGGCGAATGGTCGCGTTAAGTCGCTTGCCCAGCCGGATATAGAGCTCAACCGCTCGAAGTCTGCCTGCGTAGGAATACATGAACTACCTCCTTGGTGGTCCAAGTTTTCGTCCGCACCCCCACCGGATCAGTTCCGCGTGGAAATCAACAAAGGGGTAAGAAGCGCAGGATAGCTATCGCGAAACGCGCGACTGCACCTGGGAGCCAGCGCCGCAGCATCCGGTGTTGGCGAGGAAAGCGACGCTTCTATTTAATTCGTGGGGCGCAAGGCGCTCGAGCCTGCATGCATCGCGGCCGGCCTGAAATTCGACTGCTCAAGATGAATCTGCGACGAGGCCGGCTATTTGCTAAGGGCCCGGGAGCTGTAGAGCGGCGCGGAAACAAAACACTAAGTCCAAGACATCGGTCCGCTTGGTGACCAATCGTATCCCGGACACACGCGCAGGGTTCGAATAAGCCAAGTCGTAGGCGATGGTTGAGGTCTACCCAAAATTGGGCTGCACGGCCGGAGATGCACCCAGAGCTGGTTATTTTGCCTGCCGGGCATTCGCATTAACGATCCTGAAAATTCAGGATTTGAAGCATGCTCATGTCGCTTGTCGCTCTCCTCAGTCGTTTTATTCGCCCATCGCCCGCGCATCGCCAAGGGACACGTAGCCAGTTCGCCATTTATGGGATGGGCAGGGGAGTTCCACCGCGACTACTGCTTGCCTTTCTGATCATTGTCGGCTTTGGCACTGGTCGAGCCCTGGCCCTCGATGTACTGGAGCGCACCTTTCCGGTGGGCGAGGCGATCTCTCGACCATACCTCAACGCCAGTGCGGGGAGCGGCGTCCTCTATATCGACAGCATAGGCGGATCCATTCCCGGCACGACGCTCAGCGCCTTCGATAGTGCTGGTCAGCTTTATCTTTCGGTGCAAGGCACGCCAACACAGATCGGCACATATACCGTAAGCGTGGCCTATCATTACTTCGAGAATGTCCGCACTTGTGATCCTGATATTCCAGACCTCTGCTGGACAGATGCCGTTCGCCATGACCAATCCAAGACGTTTACGATCAAGATTGAACAGGCAACGCTAACGATTTCGCCCGCCACGATTCGTGAGGTTGCCGAGGGTGCAGCCCTCGACATCACGCTGTCGGCCACTGGTGGCGGCGGAGCGTATAGTTACAGTGTGACCGAAGGTACCTTGCCCCCGGGCGTCACTCTGTCGCCGGCGGGCGAATTCCTGGGGGCGACGACCACGGACGGGAGCTACACCTTCACCGTGACAGCGACGGACAGTTACGGATCGACTGGCGTGCGGCAATTTACGCTGACGGTGACCGATTCCGGGCCGAGCGTTGCGGATGTGGAGACCAGCATAGACGCCAACTCCATTGGTCGCGAGATTTCACTTTCCATTTCGGGTCTGTGGAGTTCGGTCCTCATCTCGGCTCAGCCGAGCTATGGCACGCTCACCATTAACGGCAGCCAGGCCTTTTACCGGCCCGCGCAAGGTTACTCCGGCACAGACAGTTTCAGATATACTGCAACGGGCTTCTACGGAACCTCGGTCGAAGCGACCGTGACCATTCACGTCATTTCGAACGGCTTGACGTTTCCTTCACAAACGCTGCCGGAGGGAACGGTTTTCTCATCCTACCATGCCGTCCTTTTTGCTGCCAGCGGTGGGGCGCCTTATCGCTTCACCGTGACCTCCGGTTCGCTCCCCGCGGGGCTGAGTCTTGCAACAGATGGCACCATCTCGGGGACACCGACGACCGCCGAAAGCCAAACTCTCACAATCGCTGCGACGGACATCTATGGGGCCACCGGAAGTCAGGTCTATACCATAACCGTTGCGGCCGCTGCACCGGTTGCCGGCGACGTCATGACGACCGTCGCGGCCAACACGAGCAACAACCCGATCACGCTCGATCTTTCCGGGGGCGCCGCATCGAGCGTTGCCGTCGCTTCCGGTCCCAGCCACGGCAACGCGGTCGTTTCCGCAACAGCAATCACCTATACGCCAACACCAGGCTACTCTGGTGCGGACAGCTTTACCTACACGGCGACCAACGCCAGCGGGGAATCGAGCCCTGCAACCGTCAACATTGCCGTAACAGCGCCCAATCTCGCGCTTTCGCCGACCGGGCGGATCACACTTCGGCAGAACGAACCCATCTCCCAGGCCTTCAGTGCAAGCAATGGCAGCGCTCCCTACAGCTACGCGCTGACAGGCAGCCTGCCGGCTGGCGTAAGCTTCAATGCCGCCTCTGCAACCTTGTCAGGCACCCCGGCGGAACATGGCGAGTTTCCGCTTACCCTGACCGCGCATGATGTGTATGGAGCGACCGGCTCAACCAATATCGTTCTCGCGATCGAGGTGGCCGCTCCCGTTGCACCATCCATCTCCAGCGCATCGACCTCCGGACTGACCACGACAGTCGACCTGACCGACGGTGCAACCGGCGGCCCCTTCACCGGAGCGGATCTGATCTCGCTCTCGCCACCGTCGGCGGGCACCGCCACCATCATCCTTGATGACACGGCGGCAACGGATAGCGGTGTGGCATTCGCCGCCGCCATCCGGGCAGGACGTTATCGGCTGCAGTTTACTGCCAGCCCGACGTTCTCAGGCACTGCCGTCGCTACCTATACGCTGACGAGCTCAAGCGGCACATCGGCCCCGGCAACAATCACGTTCAGCGTTTCGGCGCGGCCCGACCTTGCGGTCGATGCGGACCTTGTCGGGCTCCTGCTAGCCCAGGCAGAAGCGGCAAAGCGGCTCGCCGACAATCAAATCGATAATGTGGAGGAGCACCTGAAATCGCTGCGCGGCAGACGATGCCTGGAGAACAGCCTCGCGGTCAGCCTGACAGACGGCTCGCAAGGACAGGCGCCCGCGTCGGCCAACGCGGGATGTTCGCCTCTCGCCGGCGGAGATCTTGCCTTTTGGAGCGGCGGCTCGATCACATTCGGCAATGCCTCAACGACGGAGGCCGGCAACATCGACTATGCCACAGCCTCTCTCAGTCTAGGGCTGGACTACAGGCTGACGGAAAATGTGATCGGCGGGATCGCGATCGGCTTTTCACAGGATCGCTCAGACGTCGTTGGGCAGGGCACGGCCAGCGCAAACAAGGCCGCCAGTGCGACGCTTTATGGCATCTATCAGCCAGGCGGCGGTCTATTTCTAGAGGGGTTGGTCGGCACGGGCTTGCTGACCTTCGAGTCCCTGCGGACCACGTCCGTGACTGGTCGGCAAGCCGAGGCAAATCGTAGCGGTCGGCAGGTCTATGCGGCAATTACCGGTGGCTATGACTATCGCATAGACGACGTCTTCATCTCGTCTTATGGCCGCTTCAGCGGATCACATTCTCTCCTCGACAAGGTCGAGGAGAGCAGTGCCGGCTGGGAGAACGCAGTGATCGGCAGCCAGAACGCCGATGGCCTTACGGCAACCTTTGGACTTACACTTGGTTACGACATCGCACTGGAGACAGCGATCCTGACCCCCGAGCTGACCCTCGATTTTTCACACGACTTCATGCGTGACGGCGACACGATCGTCACCTATGCCGATAGCGGCTGGCCAATCGACTACGTCGTCGCCGGTTCAAGCCATAATCGAGATCGCCTGACAGTCGGCTTCGGCCTGACACTCGCCACAAGCGATGCCGGAACCATGACCGCCCGCTACAGCGCCACACTCGACCATGATGGACTACAGAGCCAGCGCATCAACATCGATCTCTCGAAGAGGTTCTGAGAGTATGGAGTTATCTCCAAGCGAGAAGCCGTCGCAATCCGCTTCTCAGGAAGGCCAGCAAGAGCTTGAACGTGTCCCGTAGGCCGCGACCGTGCAGCGGCTTACCGCTCGTTGCTGGCGCAGACGATCCACAAAGAAGCGTTGCAGCAGTGTTGGAAAGGAAGGTGTGGTATCAGTCATCAAAGTCGCCTCCAACGGGAGCGGCACCTTCGAAGCGACTGCCGACCATTGCCATGAGCTCGGGGACGCTCTCGATATACCAGTAGGTATCGAGCAGATTGGCGTGGCCGACATAGGTCGAAAGCATCATCGAAAGATTTAGGAGGCAATGGTCGGCAGCAATGCGGCAGCAGGCTCGGTCTGATGACAAAAGCTTTGCACGCAGGAATCGTTGGCACTACCATAGAAATCAGCCCCCGCGTATGCGGCAGCAGGCTCTCTAAGGTAGCTCTGTCGCAATCATAACACATTGAACTTGTGGTAAATACTGGTCTAGTCGGAAGCGATTTGACGCTTTGCTTCCCCTATTGCCTACCTGTCCGTAGCATTATCGATAGCATTGGTTCGGTAGAAAATCGTGAAACCGCATCAAAGCATCGCCGCGATGGTCGCTGAAACCTCTATTACGGGCGCGGGAACCACACGATGGATGTGACGCCTCACCGTGTATGTGTACCGGCGTGGAGGATCGCACCACCATCCTGCGGGCGACAGAAGAAGATGACGCCGTCGTCGTCAAGAACGCGTCCTCAACTCCACCCGACACCCTGACACCCCCGCCCTATGTCGGCAAGCCCTCGACCCTGCCGGATATAGGGGAGGCTCTCTCCTCGTCATCAGTCGAATATGGACCGGTGCCGCTCCTGGGGTAATGCCACGCTCGACCGTCAGGTACCGATTATTGCCCATGGCAGAACTTTGGATCGACTTCGGGAGGCAGCCGCACAGCGGATCCTGGCCGAGAAAAAGCAGGCGGCGAGACCGGGACTATACATCGCGGCGGCCTACCCTTGGGCGCAAGCATAGGCCTGACCACATTGCCGACTGGATCCCAGACATACGCACCTGCCCGGCAGTCGGCACTGTCGAAGATCTCACCCCTAAAGTCTGGAGCAGCAATCCTGCCGTGCGCCCTCATCGCAGCCAGACAATCACTGGAGAACCGTCTCGGAGGCGCTTCCTACGACCCCCGTAAGCCGTACTTGACGCATCTTGGGTGTGAGTTAAGCTTAATCCATCGTGCTTCTAGCAACTAACCACGGATGTACTGGTAGCTGCTATCGAGACGGATCAAGAAGGGTCGGCACCGACGGAAGTGTCGGCCTTTTTCGTCTGGCGCAAGGCAACCAACAGGTGACTTCGGGAATCCGCCAAGGTGGGCGCCGTTGCGTGCGTTACTATCCGACCACCGTGAGAAATTGCGGCCCCTACCTCAGGAATACTGGTCGCTGGGATATAGAGCCAACGGGCCGACGAGAGCACACGGAATACAACTAAGAAACCGGCGATCGGCGCTCATAACGAGTCATGACTTTTGGCATGACAGAATCGGGGCAGTAAGGAAGGAGTTGGACCTCTACATCGCTCGATTTCAGCTGCTGTCGTCCTCGAACCTGCGGTCGTGATCGGAGTGCGGCCATTGAGCCGCAAGGTGCCAAACGGCCTTGCGCCTCGCCGTACGGCGCAGCATTGAAGGGGCCCGAGACAGAAACACGAGTGCGACCTTTCCGTCAAAGGTGACGCCATCTTCCGTCGCTGCTTCCACTCTTGCGAAGTCGAACTTTTGGCGCCGATGTGGCGACTGAAGGTTTTGCTGACGGTCGGCTCCGACTTAACAATGAGGTGCATGGCGACGTCCACGGGTCAATTCACCGTTCGGCCGGCCTTCAACTCAAGCAGTGCCAGCAGGCGTTCGACTGGAGCGGCGGTGCGGCGCGCATGGCACCAAGAGGGTCCCGGCTACCTTGGCCTACCCCAATAGTGCTAAGGTCTCAGAGGGTACATGCGCTACAGCCGCCTCAGCGGTCCATGGCGTAAGCAAACACCAGACCGGCCCTGGATTTGGCTCGCTTCGAGATTTCCCAGCTGACGTTACTGAATGGATCAAACAAAATTGCGCACCGCATGAACCCTATGTGGGACGCCGCCTTTGACCTTGGCCCGAACTGAGTCCATCCCTGCGGCAGCCCGGCGGCGCCACCTGATGCAGGACGCCGTCGAAATTGGCCGACCGGCGTTAAGGCTACTGGCAATTCGGCGTCAGGCCAGCTCGTTCAAAAGCCCCTATTCCGTGGCTATGTTTATCTTTGGTCGCCGACATCCGAGCCAGCGGTTGCTTTCAGCTTCCCCGTTGATTGACTTGCGGCGCCGGCACATCGGGGGGCGACCTTGTCAGCTGACAAGGTCGCTCGAATTCTGCATTGGTTCACTGGTTGTGGCGCTTTCGCAGAGCTGACCAATCTCGAAGATGTCTTTGAAGGATGCATCCAGGAGCGCGAATGCCTGAGGAGCACCTGGGAGGGACGGGGCGGTGGAGAACCTTGTCAGCTGACAAGGCTCCGCGATCTGAGCCATGTCGAGGAACCTCCATTCCATGCCCGTGTGGAAGCTGATGAGGCCAATTGATTGTATGCAGCCGCCACCTACCTGCACCAGCTCGAACTATGCCCAGTAGCTCGCCAAAGCAGAATATGATGCGCCAGCGGTCCTTTCGGGCGTCCTTGTAGGACGCAACGGAATGCGAAGAAATTAGCCAGCGAAAGCAGCTAGGCAGATCTTTCAGATAGCGAAATGAGCTCGTGGACATATGTTGTGGCTGAGGATGGGCGAGGATCAAAAACCTCAAGAAAAGTCCGCCGCTGTATTCGGCAGCCAGGGAGCGCGCGTAGCGCGAATTCCTTCTACGAAGATTGCCACGTCACGCCGTCCGAACCACCGAAATCCTAGCTGACCACCTTGGTCTTCTTTAAGGCCCTCCGAACCCGACGATCTGTCGTTCGTTGCCGTCTCGAAGGGGTTCAGTTTTGTAGCACCGGCTGCGATCGGAAGAGCGGCCGCTGTGTCTAACACATGGAGTGGCATCTGGCCGCGGGGCGTGAAGCCGACTTTTCAGAGCGGGACTCGACCGCGCACCCGAGCAGAAGTGGCGCCAACGACAGTTCGCCACATAGTCCTTGCGGATGGGAACTTGCCCGCCATCAGACCCCATCGCATCAAAGAGGGCATGCGTGATGGCGCCGTTCGGTTCTCGGTGGGCATGGCAAAGAGGCCCGTTGACCGCCCGCTGGACGATCGAAAGTCCGTCCAGGATCTGGCGCGCGAAAATCGCGGCGGCGACGAAGGAATTGGGGGCGCGGCAGGAAGCGGCGCGGCATTTCTCCTATAAGCCTCTTGGCGTTGACCCCGATTGAGGGTGAACGTTGGACGCCCGAACGCGTTCGTAGCGCCTGAGTGAGAGGCTTTGTAAAATGTTCATGGGCGATGGCCGTAGCGGTACCGGCTAGTGGTGAGCGTGGACAGCCAATCTGGAGGCAGTGGCGACCTATCGTGGCCGGCCTGGGCAGGGGTATTAACGAATGGCAGAATAGGCGGATCATAAGGTTGTCGTTGCTCGCTAGCGATGGCGCATGCCGCGCCGACCAGGCAGCTTGTAGAGTCTTGATGAGTGGTTTGCGGCCCCAGCGCGTTCCTCTACATGCGCGCGTTGACACCCGAAGCTCTGCGTATTCGCAAAAACAAGTTAGCGCTCGTCTGCCGACAACTGAGCCGTATTGGGCCCATGGGGAGGAGGGGACGGCGCAGGTCAATAATCAATGGCTTCTCCACATGAACGCCGAAATGGAAGATGGTGCCACTGCTCAAGTCCCGCATGCCACCTCAGCTCACAGCTGTCGCCGTTCTTGCCGAACGAGTTTCCGGATCGCCTTGGTGGTGGCACCGATCTCTTGATCGGAGACAAATCTCACTCGACAGGTGAGGGCTCGCGCTGGACTGTAGTATATCGGTGCTGGCAGAAGTAAATTCTTATATCACTTCGGATAAACGATCAGTTTGCCATGATCTCAACGAGTTGAGATCTCGTACCTCCGGAAGGTAGGGCTCAACTACCGAACTATCGTGCGGGAAAAATATTGAATTATGGGAAGCCTAGTGGTCGCTAGCGGCTGGGATCGCCTATGAGCGTTCGCGAGTTGACCTTCTTGATAGGCTTCGCAACGAAAGGGTCAGCTGGCCGGAGACCGCGCGGCCTGGGGCGAGCGCAGCAAGCCCACCGTTGCGACGGAGATGATGGCCGTTTGGTTGGTGGCTCATGGGTTCGAAGCAGAAGAACCCGGCGTGAGGGGAGGGGGAGTAGACTACAAATCGATCGAACAGCGTGTCTGCCGTGAGGGACAACGCCAGACCTGTCTCCGGCCATTCGATCCTAGCCTGCCCGTCCCAGCCATCAAAGGCGTTGTTCAGCCAATGGTGCGGCAGTGTCGTGCCGGCAGCAAAGTTGAGACCCGGCGGTATCGGGCCGACAGCCCCGGGTAGGTGGTTTTCGCGTTCCGACCAGTGACGGTGAGCGCGGGCGAAGAGGTGGGTTTCGGGTGTGCGGGGAAAATACGGGTGAAAGCCGAGGCCGTAGGGCAAGGTTTCTGTGGCCCGGTTTACAACGGCGAGCGCGATAGTCAGCTGGCCGTTGCCAGGCGTGATGGTTTCCGTCGCCTCGTAGGCGAAGGGGGAGGCCAAGTCCGCGTCCTTGCTGACTCGCAGAACGATGCGGTGCGGTGTGTGCTGTTCAACTGTCCAGCGCTGGAGCCAGCCGTCGCCGTGCAGGACGAGCGGATCGGCGGTGTTCGGTGCCAGCGTGTAATCCCGTCCGTTGAAACGGAAACTGTTATTCTCGATGCGATTGCCGAAAGGCACGAGGGGAAAGCAGGCCTCAGCCCCCAGTACTTTCGACGCAAGGCCGGGCGAGGGGGCTGGCTGGAGGAACGGGATGCCATGCCATTCGGCCGAGAGGATGGAACCTCCGAGCGGGCTCACCTTGACGATGAGCCCGTCTTTCTCCAGCCGGATGACGTCGCCGGTCATGACGTCAGTTGCGCCGGCCGGCGGCTGCCGAGCGCAGGTTGTCGAGGAGCACGGCGAGCAGCAGGATCAGGCCGCGGACGACATATTGATAGAAGGCCTGGATGTTGAGGAGGTTCATGACATTCTCGGCAATGCCCATGATGAGCACGCCGACGATGACGCCCGTCATGGCTGCCCGGCCGCCGGCAAGCGAGACGCCACCGAGAACGCAGGCGGAGATGACCGAAAGCTCGAGGCCTGTTGCGGCATTCGGCTGGCCGGATGTGATGCGCGAGGCGAGGAGGACGCCGGCAACAGCGCAGACGAGACCCTGCAGCGCGAAGATCCAGATCCGCATGTTCGAGACGTTGACACCGGCCAGGCGCGAAGCCTCGGGGTTGCCGCCGATCGCCAGTGTATTCTTGCCAAAGACCGTGCGGTTCAGCACGAAGCCGAAGACCAGGAAAAAGAGGGCCATGACCCAGATCGGCGTAGGGATGCCGAGGAATTTGGACAGCGCCAGCTGGTAGAAGCCGGGATCGTTGATGCCGACCGCCCGGCCATCCGAAGCGATGAGGGCAAGACCCCGCACGATCTGCATGGTAGCAAGCGTCGTGATGAGCGCGTTGATGCGAAAGCGGGCGATGACGACGCCGTTGACCAGACCGACGGCACCGCCACACACAAGCGCGGCAAGAAGACCGATGATGATCGAGCCAGAGGCGTTCGAGGCCATCACGGCGACCATGCCGGAAAAGGCAACGGTGGAGCCGACGGACAGGTCGAAGTCACGCGAGGCGAGGCAGAACATCATCGTGCAGGCGACGATGCCGATCGTCACCACCGACTGCAGCAGGCCCAGCATGTTGCGCTCGGTCAGGAAGTTCGGAACAGTCAGCGCCACGATGGCGAAGGCGACGGCGAAGATGACGACGAGGCCTTGCTCGCCGAGGAGGAGTTTTTTCAAAGACGTCATCGAGACGGGACCTGCTGGTTGGGGAGTTCGCTGGCGTTGGCCACATCGGGAAGGGCAGCGGCGAGGATGCGGCGTTCATCGAAATCGGCGCGGGCGATATCCGCGGCGACGCGACCCTGGCACATGACAAGGATGCGGTCGGTGATCCCCATGACCTCGGGCAGTTCGCTTGAGATCACCACGATCGCCATTCCCTGACCCGCGAGTTCGTAGAGGATCTCGTAGATCTCGGACTTGGCGCCAACATCGATCCCGCGTGTGGGCTCGTCGATGATGAGAACCTTCACGCCTTGCTCGGAAAGCCACCTGCCGAGGATCACTTTCTGCTGGTTGCCGCCGGAAAGGTTGACGATGTCCTGCTTTCGAGAGGGTGTACGGACACGCAGTTTGGCGATGAAGCGCTCGGCAAGCTCTGCTTCCCTCTTCGGTTGAAGGATGCCGAAGGGCGAGAAGTGGCGGCGCGAGGAGATCGCCATGTTCTCCTCGATGTTGCGGCCCTGCACGATACCGTCGAATTTGCGATCCTCGGGGCAAAGCACAATGCCGGCGCGGATGGAATGCGGCGGGCTATCCGGCGCGACTGTGCTGCCATCGACGCTGACGGTGCCTTGCGACCGACTGTCGGCGCCGTAGACCAGGCGCGCCATTTCGCTGCGACCGGCGCCGATGAGGCCAAAGAAGCCAAGGATTTCGCCCTGGCGGACGGAGAAGCTGATCGGCGTGCGCAGTTTGCGACCGGCGAGGGCCTTGACCTCCAGCCGGGCAGCGCCTTGCTCACGCGGGCGAAACCCCCAGATGTTGGAGATCTCGCGGCCGACCATCTCGGCGATGATCTGTTCGCGCGTCGTCTTGGCGATGTCGGGATGATGCGCGGCGAGCTTGCCATCGCGCAGAACGGTGAGGCTGTCGCAAAGGCGAAAAATCTCATCGAGGCGATGGGAGACGTAGAGGATGACCTTGCCCTGCGCGCGGAGCCGGTCGATCAGTGAGAACAGAATTTCGCTTTCGCGTGACGACAGCGACGAGGTCGGCTCGTCGAGCGCGATGACGCGCGCATCGGCCATCACGGCCTTGGCGATCTCGACCATCTGGCGTTCGCCGATCGAAAGCGATGCCACCTTGGCGGTGGGTTCGATATCGATGCCGATCTCCGCCAGCTTCTCCTTCACCACCTCAATGAGACGCGTGCGATCGATGACGCCGGCCCGGCCGGGGAAACGGCCCAGCCAGAGATTTTCGGCGACCGTCAGCTCGGGCACGAGCTGGAGTTCCTGGTGAATGACGATGACGCCGGCCTCGAAGGCATCGCGCACCGAACGATAGTGCTGCGGCGTGCCGGCAATGACAATCTCGCCGGTATCGGCGGACTGGTCGCCGGAGAGCACGCGGATGAGCGTCGATTTGCCCGCACCGTTTTCGCCCATCAGGCCGTGCACGGCGCCCTGCTTCACGGAGAAGGAAACATCGGCCAGCGCCTGCACGCCGGGATATCCCTTGGATATTGCCTTGAATTCGAGAAAGTCTTGCATGTCAGCACCCCGAAAGAGGCCCGGCGACAGAAAGCCGCCGGGCTGACACCATTCTGAGGAGTGGGGTTATTCGATGCCGAGGTCCTTGCGCACCGTTTCATAGTTGTCGCGCAGCGCGACCTGGCCGGCGGTCAGGATCAGCTTTTCCGGTTCCTTGCCGTTGGCGACCCACTCATACATGTTGAGCGCGGTCTCGTAGCCATGGCGCTTCGGCGAGATGATCACGGTGCCGAAGAAGCCGGTGGCGGCAGGCTTCTTGAACTCGTTGATGGCCGAGTCCGCACCACCGATGCCGACGCCGATCATGCTGTCGGCGCCAATGCCGACGCTTTCGGTTGCACGTACCGCGCCGAGCACGGCTTCGTCGTTCAGGCCGACAGCAACCCAATGCTTGATGCCAGCGTTCTTGTTGAGCACGACGGTTGCGGCGTTAAGCGCGGCTTCCGTGTCCGTCTTGGCCTGGGGAGCGTCAAAGATGTTTGCCTCTGGGAACCCGGCGGCCTTCAGCACCGAAAGAGCGCCTTCGACACGGTCGACGGCGGTCGGAAGCTGGTCATAAGAAACGCGGATCGCGCCGACGTCCTTCATGTCCCAGCCGCGCTTCTTGATCTCGTCGACAATGGTCTGGCCAACCGCTTCGCCGATCTTGGTGGCCGAGATGCCCATATGGGCCACGTCTTCGATCGGGCTGCCATCGGCGTTGACGAGGCGGTCATCGACGGTCATCAGCTTGAGATTGTTGGCGGCGGCCTTTGCGACAATGCCGGGGCCGAGCTTCACGTCAGGTGTGCATATGATGAAACCCTGCGCTCCCTGGGCGCCAAGGTTGTCGATCGCCGACTGAACCTTCTCGCCGTCTTCCGCGCCGATCTTGACGAGGGTGAATCCCTTCTCCTTGGCGGCAACGTCGGCAAACTTCCATTCGTCCTGGAACCACGGCTCTTCCGGCTGCTTGACGATGAAGCCGATCTTGACGTCGGCGGCATAGGCGGAGGTGGCTGCGAATACGGCGACGGTGCCAGCCAGGATGGCTGATTTAATAAATCCCATTGTCTCTCTCCCAAATTGACTGCGCCTGCAGTGGCTCTGGATGTATCTTCTTTCATCATAATCGTCAATTGCGTCTGTATGATGAATTGTATATCCATGTATGATAGTAGTGTCGTGCTGATCTGACCATCGCCATATCAATCGAAAGAGGCTATGGATCGCTGGCAAGGCAGGGCCGCGAAAAGTGGGATGAGAATGGCTGTTAAAAAACGAGACGAGAACGCCGATGTCCGGCAGGCGGAGGGAGCCGTGCGTCGTCCCCGCGTGCAGAAGAACATAACCCGGGCGATCGCTTCGGACATTTGCGCGGATACTTTCCCGATCGGTGCCTTTCTGCCGACGGAGAACGAGTTGTGTCTTCGCTACGGTGTCAGCCGCACGGTGATCCGGGAGTCGCTGAAAATTCTCGAATCCAAGGGGATGGTCCGCGGTCGTTCACGCGTGGGCACCGTCGTTTGTCCGAAAGAGGAGTGGAACATCCTCGACCAGCAGGTGCTCGAATGGATCGGGCCACGCATATTCGAACTGAACCTTTTGACATGCGTGCTTGATGCGCGCCGTGCCGTGGAGCCATTTGCCGCAGAGTTTGCCGCCGAGCGTGCCACCGTACAGGAAGTGGCGGAGATCGAGCGGGCCTGGGAGCATATGCGCGACGCCGAAGGAGACCTGGAGGCCTTCACAAAGGCCGATGTCGCCTTCCATGCTGCTCTCCTGAAAGCTAGCCACAACCAGGTCTTCATGCAGCTTGCAAGCATCATTCAGGCCGCGCTTGAATTCTCTCTCCATGCGTCGAACGAGGCAGTGGACGTGCGCGACGAGGCCGTCGAAATCCACCGGCAGCTGGTTGAGGCCCTGCGCATGCGCGACAAGGCTGCTGCGCGGGACTGTTCAAACCGAATGCTCAATGTCGCCGCGCGCGATCTCGCGATCGCCGTAAAGAAACATCCCACGCCGGCAGGCGAATGAAGAGCCACAGGGCCTGCAAACGTCTGCCAACACGAGTGTCATCATGAAAATCACAAAACTCACCACCTACATCGTCCCGCCGCGCTGGTTGTTTTTGAAGATCGAGACCGACGAAGGTGTCGTTGGTTGGGGCGAGCCGGTCGTGGAAGGCCGCGCACTCACCGTCCAGTCGGCCGTGCATGAGCTGGAAGATTACCTGGTCGGCAAGGATCCGTTTCTGATCGAGGATCACTGGAACGTCATGTATCGCGGCGGCTTTTACCGCGGCGGCGCCGTTCATATGAGTGCAATCGCCGGCATCGACCAGGCGCTCTGGGACATCAAGGGCAAGGCGTTGGGCCAGCCCGTCCATTCGCTGCTTGGTGGGCAGGTGCGCGACAGGATCAAGGTCTACTCCTGGATCGGCGGTGACCGTCCCTCGGATGTCGCCAACAATGCGAAGGATGTGGTCGCTCGCGGCTTCAAGGCGATCAAGCTCAACGGCTGCGAAGAAATGCAGATCGTCGATACAAACGAGAAGATCGAAAAGGCCGTCGAAACGATCGGTCTCATTCGCGATGCGATCGGTCCGCATATCGGTATCGGCGTCGACTTCCACGGCCGGGTCCATCGTCCGATGGCCAAGGTGCTCGCCAAGGAACTCGAGCAATTCAAACTGATGTTCATCGAAGAGCCGGTGCTGTCGGAAAATCGGGAAGCACTGAAGGAGATCGCCAACCATTGCTCGACGCCGATCGCGCTCGGTGAACGGCTTTATTCGCGTTGGGACTTCAAGTCGGTCCTGGCGGATGGTTATGTCGATATCCTGCAGCCCGATCTTTCCCATGCCGGTGGGATCACGGAATGCCGCAAGATTGCGGCCATGGCCGAGGCCTATGACGTCGCATTGGCACCCCATTGCCCGCTTGGCCCGATTGCGCTGGCCGCCTGCCTGCAGGTCGATGCCGTGAGCTACAACGCCTTTATCCAGGAACAGAGCCTCGGTATCCACTACAACAAGGGCAACGATATCCTCGACTACATCTCCAACAAGGAGGTGTTTCACTACGCCGATGGCTTCGTTTCGATCCCGCAGGGGCCGGGGCTCGGCATCGAGGTCGACGAGGCTTATGTCATCGAGCGCGCCAAAGAGGGGCATCGCTGGAGAAATCCGATCTGGCGCCATGAGGATGGCAGCTTCGCTGAGTGGTGAGGAGGCGACGTCATGGTCAAGCGCCTGCGTAACAAGCGCATTCTGATCACGGGCGCGGCCCAGGGGATTGGTCTTGCCATCGCCAAGGCCTTTGTTCGCGAGGAAGCAAGCGTTTTTCTGATCGATCGCGACGAGACCCTGCTTCACAGCGCGGTCGCAGCGCTGCGGGCGGAGGGCTATGTCGCAAGCGGTCAGATGGCGGATATCACCGACGCCAAGACAATTGCCGCAGCCCTGTCACAGGCCGAAACCGAGATCGGGCGGATCAATGCGCTGGTCAACAACGCCGGTGTCAATGTCTTTGCGGAGCCGCTTGAAACGAGCGATGAGGAGTGGAACCGCTGCTTCGACATCAACCTTAAGGGCGCGTGGAATTGCTCGAAAGCGATTCTGCCGGGGCTGATCGATCAGGGCGGTGGCGTGATCCTCAACATTGCGTCGACCCATGCCTTCACGATCATTCCGCGCACCTTTCCGTATCCCCTGGCAAAGCACGCATTGCTCGGAATGACGAAGTCGCTCGGGCTCGAGTATGCCGCGAAGAATATCCGCGTGAACGCGCTCGCTCCCGGTTACGTCGCAACGCAGAAGGTCATCGACTATTGGAACAGCTTTCCCGATCCGGAGGCCGCCCAGGCTGAAACGATGAAACTGCACCCAGGCGGACGGATTGCGACACCGGAGGAGATTGCGATGGCGGCCGTCTTCATGATCTCCGACGAATGCCCTTTCATGAATGCCACCTGCCTGACAGTTGATGGCGGCCTGAGTGTCCAGCAACATCCGGCATGACAACGCGCTCCCCTAAGGGGAGCGGCCGTTTGTGGGCACAATTCAGAATACACCCGAAATCCTAGATCGTACGCGCGATCGGCTCCCACCCGATCTCGCGCGAAATTGCACAGGCGTGCAAAAAGTCCCTCACTGTCATGTCGGTGTCACGCGCTGCGGTTAGCTAACCACCATTGGCGCGCCCAGCGCGTGCCTCAACACCGGGAACACGGACATGAACAGACGCGAATTTCTCATCACATCGTCGGCTGCCGCAGGCCTACTTGCCATGCCGCGATTTGCTTCTGCTGCGGAATCGATCGATCTCTACAGCGGCTCGGACGCGAATATCATCGACTTCTGGAACAACATCGTCCGCCCGGCCTTCGAAAAGGCACATCCCGAGGCAGCGATCCGGGTGACGGACGCCGGTGACAATACGGGTCTGCGCGCCATTGCCGACCGCGCGCTTGCGGCCTTGAAGTCCAAGACAGATCCGCAGTCCGATATCTTCGAGCATTTCGACCCGCGCCTGCCCGCAGGCGGCATCGACGCCGGCCTCTGGGTCAAGTTCTCGGCTGCGAACATCGACGGCTTCGACAAGATTAATCCGCTGGCCTTCGACAGCGAATATTCGCTGCCTTACCGGGGCTCACAGGTTCTCCTCGCCTACGACACGACGAAGCTTGATCCGAAGGACGCGCCGAAGACCTGGGAACAGCTGACAGCCTGGATCAAGGCCAATCCGGGTCAGTTCATCTACAACCGTCCTGATAAGGGTGGCTCGGGTGGCAACTTCGTTCGCCGTGCCATCCACGAAGCCAATGGTCGCGATCCTGGGAAGTTCACCGTTGAGAACTACACAGAGGATTACGGCAACCAGGCACTGACGCCTGCCTGGAAGATCCTCACCGATCTCGCTCCCTCTCTCTATGAAAAGGGCGCCTATACGGCTGGCAATACGCAGTCGATCCAGCTTCTGGCACAGGGCGTCGTCACGATGACGCCGGTCTGGTCGGATCAGGTGCTGCAGGCGATCTCGCAGGGCGTTCTGCCGGAAACGACGGGCCTCGTGCAGCTCAGCGACCTCGCTCTTTGCGGTGGTTTCTCGCGCATGACCGTGTTTTCGAACGGTGCCCACAAGGATGCCGCGCTGAAGCTCGCGTCGTTCCTGCTGAGCAAGGAAATCCAGGAAGCGATCATCACGGAGATCGGCGGCTTCCCGGGCATTTCCTGGGATCACATCTCCGACGAGCTTCGTCAGAAATATGCTGACGTGATCCCGAAGACCATCCCGACATTCCCAAGCGGTGATTGGGAAAGCAAGATCAATGACGGTTGGTACCGCAACGTTGCTCCAGGCATCAGCCGCACCTGATGCGTAAGGGCTTTGCAATACCGCCGCTGGCGCACTCCCCTGCGCCGGCCAGTGCAAAAGGATCGGTCGGGCTGCTTTTGGTCGCCCTGCCGGTCTTGCTGCTTGGCTGGCTGATCGTCTACCCGATCTTTTCAGCGGTGGTCGGCACGATCTTCGTCGGTCAGCCGGACGGTACAAGAGCTTTCTCGCTGGCGTCGTACCGCTTCTTCTTCACGGACCACTACAGTCTTGCCAATCTCTGGATCACGCTCTGGACGACATTCGTCTGTGGAATCCTGCTCCTCGCAATCGGCTTGCCGATCGCGCTTTACCTGCGCTTTTCCCAAGGCAAGCTGGCGGCCTACGTTCAGGGCCTTGCAATCTTTCCCTTGTTCGTCCCGTCGATCATCCTGTCCTATGCATTGATCAGGACGATCGGGCCGAATGGAACGGTTGATCTCCTGCTGAACGCATTGGGACTGCCGAAGCTTCCGTCTCCCTACCTTACACCGTGGGGGCCGGTGATCGGCCTCGTCTGGGACAACCTGCCGATCACTGTTCTGATGCTGACGGCTGGCCTTACCGCCATTCCGAAGAGTTCGATCGAGGCGGCACGCGATGTCGGCGCGCGACCGGCGAGGGTATTCACGGCGATCATCTTGCCGCGCATGGGCAATTCGCTGCTGGTGACCGGCTCCTTCGCGATCCTCGGCATCTTCTCGTCCTTCACGCTGCCCTATGTCCTCGGTCCGGCTTCGCCAGAAATGATGGGACCATTCATGCAACGCACATTCTCCGACATGAACGATCCGCTGAACGCCTTGACGCAGGCCGTCATTGCCTTTGCGTTCTGCCTCGCCTTCGGGATCTTCTACGTGCGCTCGATTGCCAAGAACCGGGAGCAGGCACGATGAGCCTAGCAAAGGAGCCCGACGCGCCACGGATCGACTGGCCGGGCATCGCGTTCGCCGTCATTCTGACGCTGGTGATTGCCCTGCCACTCGTCGTTGTTGGCACCTGGGCTTTCACCGAGGTCTGGCGATATCCCTCGGTCATTCCGCAGCAGTTCGGGTTGCGCTTCTGGTCTCAGACGTTGGCGCGCTCGGATGTATGGGATGCACTGACACTCAGCCTTCGCCTGACAACAACCGTGACGCTGCTGTCGGCGATCATCTGCCTTCCCGCTGCATATGCATTCGCGCGCATGAAGTTTCCCGGCCGCGACGTGCTGTTCCTATCGTTTCTTGCCTCGCATGCCTTTCCGAAATTCGGTCTGCTGGTCGCTATCGCCGGAATTTTCCTGCAACTCGGACTGATCAGCACCTTCTGGGGTGTCGTTCTCATCCAGCTCGTGGGTACATTGATGTTGATGATCTGGATTCCGGTTGCCGCCTTCCAGAATGTCGACCGGCGAATGGAAGAGGCAGCGCGGGATGCCGGTGCGACGCCGCTACGCGTCTTCTGGTCGATCACTTTGCCGCAAGCCGCTCCGACGATCTTTGCTGCGGTGCTGCTCACCTTTGTCGGAACATTCTACGAGACCGAGGGCGCCTGGTTGATCGGCGCGCCGGAAATCCGCACGATGCCGGTTCTGATGATCACCTTCATCAACAATCAGATCGTCGTGCAATATGGCGCGGTGCTTTCGGTCATGCTGTGGGTCCCGTCCTTCATCGCGTTGATGTTTGCCCGCCGCGTGATCGGAACGGGCGCTTTTGCCCGAGGTTTTGGTGCATAATTCCATGGTCGGGCATTGCTCGAAGAAAGGCTCCAGATGGCACGCTTGACAATCAAGGGCGTCTCCAAAACCTTCGGCTCGTCTTTCGCAGTGAAGGACTTTTCACTCGACGTCGAAGATGGCGAACTCGTTTGCCTGCTTGGCCCTTCCGGCTCCGGCAAGTCCACTCTTCTGCGCATGATCGGTGGTTTCGAACGCCCAAGCGGCGGATCGATCATGATCGATGCCAAGGACGTCACCCTGCTGCCGCCGGAGAAGCGGCCGACCGGAATGGTTTTCCAGAGCCATGCGCTCTGGACGCACATGGATGTCTTTAACAACATTGCCTTTGGTCTGAAGCTGCGTCGTCTGGCGAAGACGGAGATCCGCGAGCGCGTCGAGGATGCGCTGACGCTGGTTGGTCTTGCCAACTACGGAAAAAGAATGACGAACCAGCTTTCCGGCGGACAGCAGCAGCGTGTGGCGCTGGCGCGATCCCTGGTGCTGGAGCCGAAGATCCTGCTTCTGGACGAACCTTTCGCCAGCCTCGACCAACATTTGCGCGAGCTGTTGCGCGAGGAGGTGAAGGACATTCAGCAGCGTCTGGGGATCACGACGCTTTTCGTGACCCACGGTCAGGACGAAGCGCTGGCCCTGGCCGACCGCATCGTCGTGATGCGCGATGGCGGTACCGAACAGGTCGCGCCTCCCGACGTCATCTATCGCGAACCGCAGACCGAGTTTGTTGCGGGCTTTATCGGCTCGATGAACTTCGTGCGCGCGACGGTGAGAAATGGCGTCAGCGACCATAAGCATGAAGGCTTCAGGGTCGCGGTACCGGTTGCCGATGGCGACGTGGCGATTGCCTGCCGCCCGGAAGCACTTGTTCTTGAGCCAGCGCAGGGCCCACACGCCGGCGTTGTTCACCGGAGCATCGATTTCGGCACGCACAAGCTTGTCGACGTCGACCTTCCGGATGGTACGCGACTGAAGGCGATGACATCTCCTGCGGTGACCTGGCAAAAGGGAAGCCGCGTCGAGGCGACCGCATCGGCCTATTTCGCATTCCGTGATAACACGCTCGTCCATCGGTCAGCCGATGGTGCTGCCAATACAGAGACAAGGATTGTTGGGCATGCTTGAGCAGGCGGGCGTATCGATCGAGGCAAACGGTCATCGGACACTCTTGAAATGGCATCGCGGTCATCGCTTTGGCGGGGATGTCTCCTTCACCCGCGAGCGCATCGCGCAAGGCATGGCCTGCGGGGCGAGTGTCGAGATCGATCTCGTGCGCTTTGCAGATGCGGGTTTTGCTGTCCTCCACGACGAAACGCTGGATCGGGCGACCACCGGGCAGGGGCCGGTCTTGGCTGCGACGGCATACTATCTGCGCTCTCTTCGCCTGCGCGATCATCAGGGGGCGGAGACCGGCCATCCGATCATGCTGATCGATGATCTCGGGCGACTGCTGGAGGAAAGCGCGCAGGCCGCCGGCGCTGTCTTGCAGCTTGATCTCAAGGAGCGTTCAGCCGACATCCGCGATGCCGACATTGCCGCCTTTGCCGAAGCCATCGCACCGGTTGCGCGATCGGTGATCCTGTCCGGTGGCGATGCGGTCGCCGTCGAGCGTTTGTCGCGGGCCGTGCCTGACATGCCGATCGGGTATGATCCCTGCCACGAGGGGGCGATGGAGCGGTTGATGGAAAGCCATGATTTCGAGGGGTTTGTCACCACGGCGCTCGTCGCATCGCCACGCGCGGAAATGATCTATCTTCACCACAAGCTCGTGCTCTTTGCCGATAGCATGGGTTTCGATCTGATCAACGCCTTTCATGCAGAAGGCCGCCGGATTGACGCCTATACGATCAACAAGGCGATCCCCGGCGTGGAGCCTGATGTCCTGCGCCTGCTCGCCTTGAAGGCCGACCAGATCACCACGGATGACCCGGTCGGCCTGCAACGGCTTCTGGCCGACAAATTGTCTATTTGAAGCCTTCGATCAGCCAACCATGGACCGCAGCATTCGCTGCGACAATATCTCCGTTGGCCGTCACCGGTTCGCCGGAGAAAGCCGAGACGGTTCCACCGGCTTCCCGGACTAGCAGCGCCGAAGCACCGTAGTCGTGCAAGGAAAGTCCATCCTCGAAGAAGCCGTCAAGGCGCCCGCAGGCGACATAGGCGATCGAGAGTGCGGCCGATCCCAATCGCCGTACTCCGGCCGTCTCGGCCATCAGCCTCTGCAGGGCGACAAAGTAGCGGTCCTGCGTGACAGCCTTCACCTGACCGGGGATGGGCAGGCCCGCACCGATCAGAACATTCTGGATGTCGGCATTGTCGACGCAATGTATCTGTTCGCCGTTGAGGTAAGCCCCGCCGCCGACCTCGGCGCTGAAAAGCTCGTCCTGCATCGCGTCATAGACAACGCCGGCAACCAGTTTTCCTGACTCGACGATCGAAATCGTCATGCCGAAATGCGGGATACCCCAGGCGAAATTGGTCGTGCCGTCGATCGGGTCGATGTAGATGATCGGGGTATCAGGATCCGCCTGACGATTGCCGACAGCCTCTTCGCCCTGAATGGCGTAGGATGGAAAGGCTGTGACCATTTCCTCGACGATAATGTGCTCCACGGCGACATCCATCTCGGTCTGGTAATCGCGCGGTGCCTTAGCCAGTATCTCGTGGATGCGGCGACGCTTCAGAGATGCGCGCGCCGTCTCCCCGGCCTTCAAAACCGCTTTCGCAAGAGTGACGAGGCGCGGCGATGCCGTCGGAGAAACGCGGCTGGAAATATCGGTGTATGTCATGGAAAATACTGAAAAACCTCGAGTCACGTAGCTGTCGCCCACCCATCGCAAAAGCGGGTAACACTTTTGTGACGAGAGATCTGATTATCGCGGTTGGGCTGAAATGGACCGCCTACGCGCGGCTGAAGCTCTTAAATTCCTGACCCGTCGAGTTCCTCGGCGTCCTCTCCTTCCCAGGGGGATGGCATCGAAGAGCGACTGAGGTTGGCCGAAGGCATCGGCATCCAACACTTCAATTCCGGTTCGGCATATTCGATGATGCGGCCGGGCGAGGAATCGGAGGCACGCCATCCTCCCGCGCCGAACCGATCGGCATTCGACCAATATGCGAGGTCAACTTCTGCGGCCCCCTGTTCGGATGGGTGGATCGTAACGAGGATCCGACTGCCGTCTTTCGGAGCGCTTGCCATGTGGCGCCAGCGGTCTGGCTCGTCCATCATTTTTCCTCCTGCCTTGCTATCGGTCACAACTGTCGTCCCACGGTCGAAAACCGTCAACTGAAACCTTGCGCTAGGCCGCCCCGATTGGAGAATACAATCATTCTCGACACGACACGCGACACTGACGGTCTTGCCGAGGAGGGCAGCCTACCCAGGCTGTACCCTTCGGAGGGTGCGGTCGCTATGCCGAAGAGTTCGCGTCTTACGAAATCAAACCGCGTCGCGCTCTGTGCGCAGGTTGGACACCACGCGCCGGTTCTGCACCTTGCAGGAGCGGTTCGTGCAGTCGCGGACTTCGCGGTCGTTGCCATAGCCCTTGGCCCAGACACGATTGGGATCCACGCCCTTCGACACGAGGTAGGCCATGGCTGCATCCGCGCGTTTTTGCGACAGCGATGTCATCGTCGAAGCCGACCCGGAATCGTCGGCAAATCCCTGCAGCTTGACCAGCCATTGCGGGTTGTTGTTGAGCCAGAGAGCCTGCTTGTCCAACGTTGCCTTGGCAACGGGGTCGAGCGTGGCCGAATCCTGCGTGAAGTAGGTGCGCCGACCGACGTTCAGAATGAAGTCCTGTTCGCTGCCGGCCGCGACATTCTCGAAGCCGGGTGCCGGATCGTTCGTTTGCCCGGTCATGGGGGCAGGGCTGGGCTCTTCCACCTCGGCAAGTTCAGTGGTGCTGCAGGCGGCAAGTGTGAGAAGCATGGTCGCAGCGACAACCAGCCGCGAATATCCGGTTAAAGCAGACATCAGGGTGCTATTCCTCATTCGACCGGGTTGGCTTGGTTGATCTTGGCGGCACTTTCAGCCTGATCGGCAATGTGCGGCAGGACCTGTACCGCGGTGCCGATAGGGCAGCGCTGGTAGAGGTCGATCGCATCTTCGTTGAACATGCGGATGCAACCGCTGGAGGCATCTTTCCCGATGCTGCCGGGCTCCAGGGTGCCGTGGAAGCGATAACCCGTATCCACGCCGTCGCGAAGCAGATACATCGCACGCGGACCAAGTGGGTTCTTCGGCGAGCCGCCGTCGACCGAGACGGGCAGTTCGGGGTGGCGTTCACGCATCTCCGGTGGCGGCGTCCAGCGCGGCCACAGCGCCTTCTGGTCGATCGTGGCGCGGCCATACCATTTGAAGCCCTCGCGACCGACACCGACGCCATAGCGGATAGCGGTCTTGTTCTCCATGATCAGGTAGAGAAAGTGATGGGTGGTATCGACAACAACGGTGCCGATCGGCTCGCTGCTGAAGTATTTGACAACCTGGCGCTGCCACTTCCTGTCGATCTTGGCGAAATTCGTGCTTCGGAACGTAACGCCATTGTCGACGCTGGTTCCTGAAAAATAGGACGCCGCCGCAGCGAAGACCGGTTCTTGAACGGCCATGGTACCAACCGAGGCCAAACTACCAAGCAATAAATCCCTGCGCGTCCACCCCATCGGCAATTTCCCCCAAAAGCCAAGCAGCGAAGCGTCATGTAAAACAGATTTTTTATTTGCCACAAGACTAAAATTGAACTGTGCGCTGGTGGAACGGTCGACCACGCTCTCGACACGGCGTCATGCCCGGTCCGCAAAGCAGTCATTCTCTCCAGAACCTTCATCATTGCGAGGTCCTGTTGCGAACCGCGGGCGCCGAGACCTGTCGCGAACAGCCAATTCCTCCCGCCGGCACCTCTCCAAAATGTAATAGTTTTTCGCTGGCTCCAACGTCATCTTACGTATAAGTAAGCTTTAATTTAGCTTTACTTGGTCAAATGAAATGAATGATGACACAGCATTAGCCGCGCAGGCGAAGCTTCTTGCCCTCCTGGCAAATGAAAAGCGTCTTCTCATCGCCTCGCATATTCTCGATGAGGAAATGAGCGTCAACGAACTCGCGGAAAAGGTCGGGCTCTCGCAATCAGCTCTTTCCCAGCACCTCGCGAAGTTTCGTGCTGCAAAGGCTGTCACCACCCGACGCGATGCTCAAACCGTGTACTATTCGACGTCGCACGAAGGCGTTCAAAAAATCCTCGAAGTGCTTGAGCAGCTGTTTGAACGGAAGACAGCGACCAAGATGGCAAAATCAATATAACTTCTGGATGTCAGGCACTTGCCTGAATTAGCAACTTGCGATGAACATCACGCCAAGGCATGCTCAGTACGCGGCTGGGAGGTGCAACGGTGCCAGACACAGAAAGCTTATTTGCCACCCAGATCTCCGGTGATCGGATGCCCGATACCGGCCTGTTCACCTGGGATATGAACGACGATCTCGTCTACGCAGATAGCGCACTGGCCGAACTATTCGGTCTCGACCCAACCGAGACCGAAAGGGGGTTGCCAGTGCAGACCTATCTTGACCGGGTGCATCCCGACGACGTTGCCGCACTGGCGAAACAGATCAGTGATGCCATCATCGCTCAGCACCCAACTGTCCAACACTATCGGTCACAAAAGGCAGATGGCTCCTATGTTCGCGTTTCCGCGTTCGGAAGATGCTTTCGGGACCGTGAAGACAATCCCATCCACTACGCCGGAATCGTTGTGCCTGCCGAAACGTTCAGTGCGGGATCCAGCCACTGAAAAGCGACTGCGCGAGCCGTCACATACCCCCAGCCGCTGTCTGTGGCCCTTCTGGCGTTCTCGACGCGTCTTTGCCGCACCCACCGCATAAGGATGGCCGCCGCTATTGCTCCCATTCGCAAAAGTCTTGTCGGCCGGAATACGGCGTGACTTTCGGCAAATACGAGCTCAGCGAGCCAAGACCCGGGCAACTTTCGCTCCACCGAGGACATGTAACAGGTCCCAGATCCCGAGCTAAGTGAAATGGCTCGCTTCGCCAGGAGCGTCAAGCCTCCCCGATATGAACGTCGCGCGGCAGGCTGGAGAGAATCTCGGGTCCGTCCTCGCGGAGGATCACGATATCTTCAAGCCGAATCCCGAAGCGGCCGGGAATGTAGATCCCGGGCTCGATCGAAAACACCATGCCTTCTTCCAGCACCGTTTCCGAGGTCGCGGTGATATAAGGAGGTTCGTGGCCGTCGATGCCCATGCCATGGCCGGTGCGATGGACGAAATACTCGCCATAGCCAGCATCGGTGATGACGCCGCGCGCAGCCGCATCAACCTCTTTCGCCTTCACACCCGGGCGCGCCGCCTGCAACGCCGCCTGGACCGCCTTCTCCACGATGGAATGGATCTGGCCGTAGCCTTCCGGCGGTTGCCCGACCACTGCCATGCGCGTTATGTCGGAGGGAAAGCCATGCTTGCGCCCGCCGATATCGATGACGACAGCATCACCTTCCTCAATCACGCGATCGCTGGTGGCGTGGTGCGGGAACGCGCCGTTGCCACCTGCACCGACGATCCAGAACTGGGGAGAGGCACCTTCCGACGAGAAATGCCCCTTGATGATATCGGCAAGTTCGAGCTCCGTCATTCCTGCCTTTACCGTACTGAAAGCCTTCAGCACGGCGCGGTCGGCGATACCTGCGTTCATCTTGAGCTTCTGATATTCCGCCGAATCCTTGCGCATGCGCAGGGCGCCGAGTGTCTCCGGGGTGAAGGACTTGCGCGTGTCAGCGGGCAGTGCATCGATGAGCAGGAGTGCGAAATCGGTGCGCATCGTTTCGTCGAGCACCACGAGGCCCGGCGCAGTGGCGTCGATGGCCGCCAGCGCTTCCTTCAGTGCTGCCTCAGGGCCCGTATCGTCGGCCCAGGTGTGGAATGCAATATCGGTGCATTCGCGTGAGCCTTCAGCGTTGAGAACCGGCATCAGGAATGCTTCCTTCACTGGGGCGATCAACAACAGGCAGGGCCGTTCATCGGGATGCGGGTGGAAGCCGAGCACCCAGTCCATATGGGAACCAGGCCCGATGGCGATGAGGCCGCTGCCGGTGGCAGCCATCCGTTCGCGGAGTGCGGCCAGGCGTCTGGTGACCTGTTCTGACATGTTTTCTCCCTTCGAGATCAATTGCGGTTTGGGCAGACCTCTCCCCGCAAAGGGAGGGCAAGTCCGATATTGTTTTGTCGCTCAACACTGCCTGGCGACTTGGGCCGAGGTCGCGGGGTAATGCCCTCCCCCCGTCGACGGACGGTTGGGTGCTGTCCGTTAGTCCGCAACGACAATTCGGCTCCCGAAGACAGGATCACTGGGTGCAAAGGCGTTGAACCGTGCGATCTCTTCCTCGCTGGGCGACTCGCAGGACCACTTGCGGCTTGGTACCCAGCCGCACTGACGCTTGAGAATGGCGGCATATTCGGCGCGCTTCAGTGCAGCGATCGAGGGGTCGATCACGGGCACGCCGAGTTCGCGCTCAAGCTCCTTGTAGAAGCCAATCTCCATGGTGCAGCCGAGAATGAGCGACTCCGCACCTCCTTCCTCCACGGCCCTGCGACCGGCAGCGAGCAGGCGGCGATTGGTTTCGGCGTGATCTTTCTGGAAGTCGTCGACGCCGAGGCCGACTTCGTAGAAGCCGGCGAGGCGTTCTTCGTGACCATATTCCACCACGTTCCGCTTCATCTGGTTGATCCATTTACGGCGGCCGACGATTATGCCGAAACGGTTGGAGAGGCTGGCCGCGATCTCGCATGAGGAATTGCAGGGAGCGGTGATGATCATGTCGCCGGAGATCTCCCGGGCATCATGCATGGCGGTATCGTAGAAGCAGCCGATGGCAAGCGCATCGAAACCTTCTTCGGCGGCGGTTCGGACGGCACGCATGATGCCGCGGGTCACCAGCGCCTCATAGGTGCGGAACTCGATATGCGAGAAGCCGTAGTGTTCGCGGGGCAGGGCGGTGACATGAACCTCGGTGCCCGGCAGCTTGTGGTCCCGGGCCATGTCGGCAAAGATCTGGTCGACGACGGGATCGTCTGCGACCGGGTTGAGATACATGATCTTGATCGGCTTCGTCATGGTGTGTCTCCTCAATTGCTGCCGTCGGCGGTCCGCACGACGATCTTTCCGCACTGGCTGTTGCCCAGCATGTGGTGGTAGGCCTCGCGGGTCTCCTCAAGGCTGAAGACCTTGTCGATGATCGGCCGGAACCGGCCTTCGCGAATATTGCGCATGACGAAGGCGATACCCTCAGCCAACTCGCCGGGGAACATCACGTGGTTGAACATCGAATAGGGATGGAAGGTCGCCTTCACTCGAGTGAGCGGCAGGATGGGGATGATGGGATCCTGATCTTCGAGCTGCCCGTAGTTGAGGACTTTCGCTTCCCAGTTCAGCCCGTTGCAATAATCGAGCGAGAACGACCCGCTGACGGGATCAAAGACGAGATCGGCGCCCTTGCCATCCGTAGCGACGCGGATCTCAGGCGAGAAGTCGACACCTTTTTTGGTGACGATGACATGGTCGGCGCCGACACTGCGCAGGAAATCCACCTTGGATGGCTGGCGCGTCGTGGCAATCGCCATCGCGCCGACCGCCTTGGCGGTGTGGATCGCGCCGATACCGGCGCTCGAGGCTGCGGCTACGATGACGGCCGACTTGCCGGTCGAAAGTTTGCCCACGCTCACCAGCGCATAATAGGCGGTGAGATATTGCATCCAGACCGAACAGGCCTCCTCGGCGGAGAAATTGCCGGGCCAGGGCGCGAGATAGCCTTCCGGTACGATGGCGAATTCTCCCTGCACGCCGTGCCGCTCGGACTGTGTGGTGTAGAAGGGAACGGTCGAGGCGCGGTCGCCGACCTTGACCCGCGTAACGCCGGGGCCGATGGCGTCGATGATGCCGGACGCCTCCGAACCGATGCGCGACGGGAGCTTCAGCTCCGTATAATGCTGACCGGTGATGTAGAGAATATCGGCGCGATTGAGCGCGAAGGCCTGAATTTTCAGACGAACCTCACCGAGCCCTGGCTCGGCAAGCGGCACGTCGCGCACCGTCAGGTGTTCGGGGCCCCCCAGCTTTTCGACATGAACGACTTTCGGCATCGCGCAACTCCTCCGGCGATGAAGGGAACGACAACCCCGCGGCGGCCAGTGAGGCCGCCCGTTTGAGCGGGGTTGTGCTTGTTTCGTGCGCCGGTCAGGCCTTCACGCCATAGACCGCGGCGGCGTGCTCGGCCGTGAGATAGCCATTCTTCACGTCCTCGCGGACCAGAGCGGGATCGCGATCCCTGGGATTGCCCATGCCGCCGCCGGCACCGGTCATGATCCGGATGACGTCATCCTTGTCGACGCGGATGCCGGAGCCGAAGGCATAGCGCTCCGATGTGCCGTCGGTGCGCATCACCACCGCGTGGTTGGACGAGCCTTCATTGCCGCCATCAAGCGACCAGGGCAGGATCTTCGACCGAGTATAGCCGAGCGTCAGGAAGGAATTGTCACGACGGATGCGATAGTCCATCCGGATGCCGCGGCCGCCGCGCCACTGGCCTTCGCCACCCGGATCCGTGTTGAGTTCCATCCGATCGACGAAGAGGCCGTTGCGGGCTTCGGATATTTCCGCGGGGCAATTGTAGGTCTCGCCGTGCACCGCCGAGAAGATGGCGCTGTTGCCGTCCTGGCCGGTGCTGGCTCCCCAACCGCCGATCTGTGGCTCGATGATCGTATATTGACGGCCGGTATCGGGGTGGATGCCGCCGATGAAGGTGCCGGCGATCGAGGAGAAGTGGCCGGCGGGCAGCTTCTCCGGAATATGTGGCGCAAGGCAGCGCCAGACCAGGTCGTTGCCGCGAATGCCGATCTCGTAATAGAAGCCGACCGCTGCCGGTTCCCTGGCGTGGAAGGTGGTGCCCTCGGTTGTCAGTACCTTGAGAGGACGGAACGAGCCTTCGTTGGCCGGCGAATCCGGGGAGGTCAGCGCCTTGAAGATGACCTGCATCGAAACCAGCGTGTCGTCATAGCCGGCATTCGACGGGCCATCGTCCTGCTCGGGATTGTCGCGCAGGTCGATGATGAACTCGGTGTCCGAAATGGTCACCTTGACGTTGAAGAAGCGACCGTCGTCCTGCTCCTCCGTCAGTTCAAAGGTGCCATGCGGCAACGTCGCGAGTGCTGCGAGTGCGATCTTCTCGCCGTGATCCATGAAGCCGGCCATGGCGGCCTCGAAGGTCGCCACGCCATACTTGGTGGCGAGGTCGACGAGGCGCTTGGAACCGATGCGAACGGCGGCGATTGCCGCCCAGAGGTCGCCTTCGAGGAAGTCAGGCATGCGGGAATTGACGGTAATGATGTCGAAAATACCCGGGATTGCGTTGCCACGCGAGATCATCTTGATCGCCGGCAGACGCAGGCCTTCCTGGAAGATTTCGGTCGCATCGGCCGAGAGCGAACCCGGTGACTTGCCGCCGACATCCGAATTGTGGGCGATATTGGCCGTCCAGGCGATGATGCGGCCCTCGGCAAAGACCGGCATGCAGACGACGAGGTCGTTGAGATGGGTCACGCCGCCATAATAGGGGTCGTTGGTGATGAAGACGTCGCCGGGCTCGATATCGCCGGGCTTCGAAAACTTTTCCAGGAGCACCTTCACAGACTTGTCGAGTACGCCGATGAAACCCGGGATGCCGGCGCCGGACGAGGCAAGCTGGCCCACGGCGTCGGTAATGCCCGTGCCCATGTCGAGCACTTCGTAGATGATCGAGCTCATCGCCGTCTTGCGCATCGCCGCGAACATTTCGTCGGCGGTTGCCTGAAGCGAGTTCTGGATGATTTCGAGCGTGATCGGATCGTGTGTTACCGTGCTCATGTCACGCCTCCCCGAGGTGGATGTGGATATTGCCGAAGCCGTCGACGGAGACGCGGTTTGCGGGATGGATAACAATGGTCGTGCCCGGATCCTCGATGACAGCCGGACCGGCCAGTTTCATGCCGGGCGCGAGTTTCTCGCCGTCGTAGATGGTCGCCTTGTGGATGCCCTCGAGTGCGTAATCGACGTCGCGCTCGCCCTTGACGGCAGAGGAGGCGTCTTCAGAACCCAGCGGCTTTTCCTGCATGGTCAGCTTTCCGACCTCTGCCGACGCGACGAGGTGGATGCCGACGAGCTCTACGGGTGCCTTGAGGCGATAGGTGTATTCGCGCTCATAGGTCTCATGGAATGCGGTCTCGATGTCGGCCAATGTCTGGTCGGTTATCGCGCCTTCCACGAGCACCTCGGTCGTGTGCTCCTGGTTCTGATAGCGGAACTTGCCGTAGCGCAGGAACTTGACCTTGGCGGGCTCGACGCCTTCGGCGCCGAATTGCGAGGTCGCCAGAGCTTCGGCTTCCGCAAAGACATTCTCGAGAACTGTCGCGTTGCCGGGATTGAGGTCGGCGAGCTTGGTAACGAAATAGTCACGGCGCAGGTCCGACATCATCATGCCCCAGGCCGAGAAGACCGAGGCACCAGCCGGCACGACGACCTTCTTGACGCCGAGCTCGGCGCCGAGTGCCGCCGCATGCATCGCGCCGCCGCCGCCGAAGGCGACCAACGTGAAGTCGCGCGGATCGTGGCCACGATTGAGCGAGACCAGTTTGAGGGCATTGACCATGTTGTTGTTGGCGATGCGGATGATGCCGCGCGCCACGTCTTCGTTGGAAACGCCGAGCTTTGCGCCGACGGACGACAGTGCCTTCTCGGTCGCTGCCATGTCGGCCACGACGGCACCACCGCAGAAGTAGTCGCGGTTGATGCGGCCGAGCCATAGATTGGCGTCCGTCGTCGTGGCGCTGGTGCCGCCGCGGCCATAAGCGGCCGGGCCGGGCATCGCGCCGGCCGATTGCGGGCCGACATGCAGCTTGGCGAAATCATCGACCCAGGCGATCGAGCCGCCGCCATTGCCGATCTCGACCAGATCCACGACCGGTACCATGATCGGGTAACCGGCCGACACCTTGTCACGCTCGATCCAGTAGTCGGTCATGATCCGGACCTTGCCGTCCTCGATCAGCGAGCATTTCGCCGTGGTACCGCCGATGTCGAGCGCCAGCACGTTCTTCTCGCCAATCAGCTTGCCGAGTTCGGCCGCACCCCAGAAACCGGAAGCCGGGCCGGATTCGACCATGGTAATCGGGATCTTCGAGACCGACTCGAGAGAGTCGACACCGCAGTTGGACTGCATGATGAAGAGGTTTCCGTCAAAACCCTTCTGCTGCAGACCCTCCTGGAGCCGGGTGAGGTAGCGCTCGGCAGCCGGCTGGACATAGGCCGAAAGAACCGCAGTGCTCGTGCGCTCGTATTCGCGCCATTCGCGGGTGATCTGGTGCGAGGAGACCACGGAGACGTCAGGCCAAAGCCTGTTCACCTCGGCCATTGTCGCCTGCTCATGCGCGGGGTTGGCATAGGAGTGCAGGAAGCAGATGGCGACAGCCTTGACGCCCTCGGCGCGGAAGTCGTCGAGGATCGCGGGCAACCCGGAGAGGTCGAGCGGCCTGACCTCTTCGCCATGATAGGTAAAACGACCGGGTAGTTCGCGGCGCAGGTAGCGCGGCACAAAGACTTCGGGCTTCCTATAATGCAGGTTGAAGAAATCGGGCCGGTTGCCGCGAGCGATTTCGAGCGAGTCCCGGAAACCTTCGGTGGTGAGCAGGCCGACCTTGACGCCCTTGCGCTCGGTCAGCGCGTTGATCACGACGGTCGTGCCGTGAGCTAGGAAGTCGACGGTAGCTGCTTCCACGCCGCCCTTTTCGAGCACGTTCAATACGCCTTGCTCGAAATTCGGCGGCGTCGTGTCGGATTTCGCGGTGATCACGCGGGATTCGCCCGTCGCGGTGTCTGTCTCGAAGCAGACAAGATCGGTGAAGGTGCCGCCGACATCGGTGGCGACACGAATAGTCTTTGAACTCATGACCGCAACTCTCCCTTGATCCGTTCATGCAGCATCATGCAGGCAGCCGCCGGCAGCTTCAGCTGGTCGGCGGCCTTCACGCGCTCCTCGGTGAAGTAACCCTCCTCGTGGAGGCAATTGATCGTGCCGATGACCGCGCCGTCGACGATGATCGGGACATTGATGACGCTCTCTAGCCCAAGCGACAGGATGAGCGGGTGATCGTCGAAGACCTCGGCGATGTCGCCGATGGTGTTGGCGACGAAGGTCTGCTTGTTCTTGAGGGTGATCTCGGACCAGTGCGTCTCGTTATAGGGCTTGCTGCCGGAGACCGGGTAGACGTCCGGCATGCTCGAGTAGACACGCTCGGACTCTCCCTTGTCGGTATCACTCGTCATCACGGTAAAGAGCTTCACGCCGATGAGTTCACGGGCCATCGCCTCGAGGGCCGCAAAGGCCTTTCCGGGCTGATCGCCGCTCTCTCCCAGGGCTGCGACAAAATTCTGGTAATCAGGCATTTCCATTCTCCATGATGCGGTCACGCAGGACCGCTTCCTCCCGGCTCACGACCGGAACCGCGCCGATCAGCCGGCGGGTGTAACTATGTTGAGGGTTGGCGAAGAGCGCTTCCGTCTCTCCGATTTCGACCAGCTTGCCGCGTTCGAAGACGGCGACCCGGTCGGCAATGTTGCGCACCACCGAGAGGTCGTGCGTGATGAAGATGTAAGTCAGGCCACGCTTGTCCTTGAGCTCCTTGAGGAGCTTGAGCACACGAGCCTGAACGAGCACGTCGAGCGCAGAGGTCGGCTCGTCGAGCACGACCAGTTCCGACTGGCAGGCCAGTGCCCGCGCGATGGCCACGCGCTGTCGCTGCCCGCCCGAGAGCGCCGAGGGAGACCGTGTCCGGAACTCCTTCGGCAGGCCGACTTCCTCGAGCAGTTCCTCGGTGCGGCGGGCGCGGTCGGCCTTGTTGCCGATATCGTGGACATCGAGTGCCAGCCGAAGCGAGGCGCCGATCGACCGCCGCGGATTGAGCGAGGAGAGCGGGTTCTGCTGTACAAGCTGGATGGCGCGGCGATGCTGCTTCGAGCGCATCGTCGGCAGTGCATCGCCCTGGAAGGTCAGACTGCCAGACGTCGCGCCGTAGATGCCAAGAATGATATTTGCGATCGTCGACTTTCCGGAACCGGATTCTCCGACGATTGCAAGACACTCGCCCTTGGTGACGTCGAACGAGATCTTGTCCAGTGCCTGGACCTTGCGGCCATTGACCGCAAATTCCTTGGAGACATCGGAAACGGAGAGAAGCTTGGTCATGCGAGCAACTCCTTCTCGCTGGCGCCGGGGTGTGTGACGAGGGGCGCCAGGAAGGTGGCGGGGTCATCGTCGATATCGGGAATACCGCCGCCGGTGATACGCGGCACGGCCGAGAGCAGCGCGCGGGTATAGGGATGGAGCGGGTTGGCAAACAGCGTCTCCGTTGGGCCCTGTTCGACGACATTCCCCTTGTAGATGACATAGACGCGGTCGGCGAATTCGCGGACGACGCCGAGATTGTGGGAGATGAAGAGCACCGAGGTATGGTGTTTCTCGACCAGCTCGGACATCAGCTTCAGGGTCTGAGCCTGCACGGTCACGTCGAGGGCGGTGCCCGGCTCGTCGGCCAGCAGGAGCGCCGGGTTGTTCACCAGCGCCATTGCGATCATCACGCGCTGGTTCATGCCGCCCGAAAGCTGGAAGGCATAGGAGTCCAGCACGCGGTCCGGCTCGTTGATGGCAACATCGGCCAGCGCCGCGATTGCCTTCTGACGGGCCTGCTCGGCGGAGATGCCGGGTTCGGCGCGCTTGAGTACCTCGTGGAACTGCGTGAAGACAGGGTAGACAGGATTAAGCGACGAGGTTGGGTCCTGGAAGATCATCGACATTCGCGTGCCGCGCAGGGCATGCCGCGAGGCAGGCCTCAATGTTTCGAGATTGGTGCCCTCGAACTCCACCGAGCCGGAGATGCGCGCGCTTTTCAGCTGTTGCAGCATTCCGAGCACGATGCGGGCAGTAACGGACTTGCCGGAACCGGACTCGCCGACCAGCGCCACGCGCTCGCCCTTCTTGATATGGAGCGAGATGCCGTGCAGGACCTCGATCAGGCCGCGGTGGCTCTTGAACCCGAGCTTCAGGTTTTCGATGCGGAGTGTCGGTGTGCTCATTGATCGGCTCCCAGGATTTCGCGCAGCGCATCGCCAATCAGGTTGAAGCCGAAGACGGCGACGAGGATGGCGAAGCCAGGGAAAACGGTCAGCCACCAGCTGTCCGGCAGGTATTTCGCACCTTCCGCGACCATGGAGCCCAGGTCCGGCGTTGGCGGCTGCACGCCGAGGCCAAGAAATGAGAGCGAGGAGGCGATAAGGATGACGAAGCCGAAGTCGAGCGTCATCTTGGTTACGATCGACGGCACGCAGTTCGGGAGGATTTCGCGGAACATGATGTGCATCTTCGATGCGCCGATCACCTCGGCCGCGAGCACATAGCCTTCCTCCTTCTCCGAGCGGGCGATGTTATAGACGAGACGCGTATACCAGGGCCACCACATGACTGTGACCGCGATCATGCCATTCGTCAGCGTCGGTGAGAGCAAGCCCATCATCGACATGGCAAGCACGAGAGGAGGGATCGACAGGAAGACGTCGGTGATGCGCATCAGCACATATTCCGTCCAGCCGCCGAGATAGCCGGCCGCGAGCCCGATCGCGACACCGACCGGCACGGCAAGCGCAAGGACGACCACGCCGAGGATCAGCGAAATGCGATAGGCATAAATCACGCGGGTGAAGAGGTCGCGCCCCACAAGATCGGTGCCGAAGATGTTCGGCCAATGTGGCGGCTTGTTGAAATTGGCGAAGTCGACGACCGCGCCGACATGGGTCGGGAACGGAGTGATGAAATCCGCGAACAGGGCAGAGAGCACCACGATGGCGACCAGCACCAGGCCGATGAGTGAAAGCGGATTGCGCGCGAGGATCGAGAGCGTCTTCATGCCGATGCCCTCTGCGACAGGCGGATGCGCGGATTGATCACCGAGACCAGAAGGTCGACGATCAGGTTCATGATCAGGAACATGGCGGAAATGACGAGAACGGTGCCGACGATGGCGTTGAGATCCTTGCGCAGGATCACGGCCACGCCGTAGCGGGAGAGACCGGGCCAGGCATAGACGGCTTCGACAAGGAAGGCATTGCCCAGCATGGCGGCGAAATCGAGCCCGATGATGGTCAGCGACGGGATCAGCGAGGGTCGGAAGGCATAGCGTCTGGCGATGCGCTTTTCAGGAAAACCGTAAGCCTCGGCCATTTCGATGTAGGGTTTGTCGTAGGTCTCGACCATGTTGGAACGGACGAGCCGTGCTGCCTGGCCAATGCCTGACAATGCCAGGGCAAACGACGGCAGGATAAGGTGCCAGGCGGCGTCACCGAATGCTCTGAAATTGCCCGCAACCAGCGTATCGATCAGCATGAACCCGGTGACGGGCGGGATGGCGAACACATCCGAGATACGTCCGGCGATCGGAAAAATCCTGACGTAATAGGCAAAGACGAGCATCAGGATGACCGCCCAGACAAATCCGGGTGCGGAAACGCCCAGCAATGTAATCAACCGGACGGTATGATCGACCCAAGTGCCGCGATAGCGAGCGGCGATCACCCCGAGCGGCAGGCCGAGCACAACCATCATGATGCCGGAGACGATCACCAGTTCAAGCGTGGCCGGCAGGAACTGGGCAATGTCGAGCATGACAGGCCGGTTGGTATAGAGCGAGACGCCGAGATCGCCGCGAAACAGGTCTCCCAGGAAATAGGCATACTGCGTCAGGAAATTCTCGTTGAGATGCAGCCGGTCGCGAAGCGCGGCCACCGCCTCGACGGTCGCATTCGGCCCGAGCGCGATACGCGCCGGGTCGCCGGGGATCACCCGGGCAATGGCAAAGATCAGGAGGGATACACCGAACAGGACAATCAAAGATGTTCCAATTCGTGTTCCAAGCATGCGGACAACAGGTGGCATGCGTCTTTCTTTCGTTAGATTGGCTGACACTGGGCACGCAGATAGCCTCCACCCGACCAGACACTGCAAACTGCGGCGCAATGGTTTTGGGCGTTGCTGAAGCTTTGCGATCCACCTCTCCCCGCTTGGCGCGAGGAGAGATCGTTCATACAGGGCTGCTTATTCGTTGATTTCCATAAGACGGAAGCTGAAGCCGAAGCCGGAAAGGGTATAAGCCTTTGACGGATCGGACAGGGCAGGTGCCGAGACGCGCTTGCTTGCGACGAAGACCGAGATCTGGTCCTGGGCGAAGATCGACGGCGCGATGTCCTTCAGACGCTTGTTGAGATCTTCATAGATCTTCGCACGCTCTGTATCCGTTGCAGCACGGCCCTTGTCGAGCAGAGCGTCGACATCGGCGTCCTTCAGGTGTTCGGGCGACATCCATGTGCCGGCCGCCGAGGAGTGATACATGCTGTAAACCAGCGAGTCGGGATCGCCTGTCATGGTATTGACGAAGACCTGGCTGATGCTTGGCGTATTCTCGGGCTTGGTGACCTGCTCTGTAAACAGAGCCCACGGCACCTTCTTCACTTCGGACTTGATGCCGATCTCGGAGAAATTGGCCTGCATGAGCAGGGCGAAACGTTCCTCGATAGGAACTTCGCCGATCCACGAAATCTCGACATTCATGTCTTCCGGCTTGTACTTGCACTTGGCGAGATGTTGCTTCGCCTTGTCGAGGTCACGCTTGATCGCCTGGTCGGCCGGGAGGGAGCCGAGCATGCCGACAGGCAGTGCGCCGGTCGCCGGGCTGCCCTGAGCAACGGCATCTGTCACCGCGACCATCTTGATGCCGGACTCGTAGTCGAAGGCATAGGTGACGGCGAGGCGGCATTCCGGATCATCGAAGGGCGGCTTTGCGGTGTTCAGCTTGATATAGAATTCCGACACACCCCGCTCGGTCAGCAGTTGCGCGCCTTCGCTGGCGAGCGACTTCATGACTTCCGGCGGCAGCCATTGCGAGGAAATGTCGTGCTCGCCCTGCGAGATCAGAGTGCGGACGGTTGCGGCTTCCAGGCTATAGCGCAAACGCACGGTATCGGGGGCTTTGGCCGGCACCTTGAGGAAGTAATCGGCGTTTTTCGCCATGACCGTTTCTTCCTGCGGATTGTGCGAGACCACCTTGTAGGCACCGGTGCCGGCAGCATGAGTGGAAAGATAGGCCTGGCCCCAATCCTTCATCTCGCCATTGCCATCACCGAGATTGGCCATGACGGTCTTCTTGTCGATGATCGGGAGGCGCGTCAGCGTCGACAGGAACGGTGCGAAGGGCTTGTCGAGGGTAAACTTGACCGTCGTCGCATCGACAGCCTCAACCTTCTGGACGTTTCCGAACAGGTAGGAGAGACCCTGACCGAGCGCCTTCATGCGATCGAAAGAAAAGACAACGTCTTCCGCCGTGGTGACATTGCCGCTCTGGAACTTCACGCCGTCGGCAAGCTTGAACGTGTAGGTCGTGCCATCGGTCTCCCAGCTCTTGGCAAGCATTGGGTCGAAGCCCGACTGGCCCGGCTTTGGCTGCACCAGCGTATCATAGAGATTGAACATCAGGATCGAGTCGGCGTAGTCCGAAGCCTTGGCTGGGTCGATCTCGCCGACGGCGACTTCGTCGAGACGAAGTACGGTTTCGGCTGATGCGTATGAATGGATAGATGCGGCTGCGAGGAAAGCGGTTGCGAGTAGCTTAAGTCTGGTTCTCATTTTAGTTCCCGATGTTGTTTTTAGGTTTTTTTGGTGCACTGCGCCGATTGACGGCACGGGTGACGGCGACGCTCGTTTTCGGATCTCCCAGTGGATCTCCATCGCCGAATACATCCATTGTGCATGTGTGGAAGATGGTGGTCGTTTCGGTCGTGTGGTTCCAGGTTGCGTGGATGCGGGTGGAGGGAAAATGGACCGTGTCGCCTGCTTCCAGGATGATCCGATCGCCATCAAGCTCGAGCGTCAGTTCGCCCGAGACTATGAAGAAAATCTCCTCACCCTCGTGGCTCATCGGCTCGCTTCGGAAGCCGGGCGGCTCGTGGATAAGGGTCGAGTGCAACACGTTGCCGGGGAAGGAGGCGGACAGCCGTTCATAAGTGACCGCCCGTTGTCCGTCGCCTGCTAGGCCATAGACCGGCCGGTTGTCATGACGCGTCACCGGATTGCCCTTCGGCTGCTGGAAAAAGCTCCCGATCTCGAGATTAAGAGCGCGACAGACTGCGACCAGGGATACGAGCGAGGGGACGGTAATGCCGCGTTCAATCTGCGAAATGAAGCCAACAGAGAAGCCAGCCTTGTCGGCTACATCCTGCAAAGTCAGCTTCAATTCCTTGCGTCGAGCTCGCAGCCGCTCACCCAGCGGCGCCAAGCCCAACTCAGCCGTTGACGATGCGGCATCTGGTTTGATCTCTTTCAAACCCTACCCCTCTTTTTTAGTATTACTTCAATCTATGGGCAGCCAACGCATTGTCAAGCGACTTTTTTAGTGGGGCTAAAAATGAAGACGATCGCCATGTGCCGCCGTCGGATAGGTGCCGGCGTTGTTGGCCGCATCAACTGTCGTTCGCCGCGGAGCCTCGCGTGCCTAGGAGAGCGACCTGCCGTAGTGGACAACAGGCAGTCGAAAAAGCGCTCGCAATTGTGATAGAGCCGGCCGCGTGCGCGGCGATCGTCGTTGCGCAGAGGTTCGCGCACATCATCGGCGTGGCGGTGAGCGAGACGAAGAAAGAGAGACGAGATCGCGGTGGACAGCGTGACAGCGCACTTGCGAAACAACTGTCCGATCAGGCGCCCGCCAGGCGGGCACTCCCTCACCGGAAGAGGGCGGCAGCTACGGGCAACGCCAATAGTGCAAACCAAACAATCCTGACGGTGAGGCGCGCTTCGCATCGTTCTTGCAGCATGTGCTGCTTCGCAGTCGGGAAATGCTACGTTTCGGAACTCCCCGCCCAGCCAGTGAACTTCGACACCTCGGCCTGATTCACCGTGAGGAATCGGCAAACACCTCCCTCACTGGCGAGCGAGCATCTGGTGGAAATCATGCGAGCACGGCCCAAATCGCCAAGCGGATAGGCGACTCACTCCGCCGAGCTATACCGCTCTTCCCAGTGCGAAAACTTGGCGTTGTATGGCGTCATATCGACCCGCGGGAACGATACCGCCATTGCGATCCGCAACACCAAGCGCTTCGTCACGGATTTGCGTCGCTTCACTCTTTAGGTTTTCGTATTCAGCTGCGGGCATACGGCCACGCATGCGGTCGGCGTCCAAGCGTTGATTGTCGGCTTGTAGCTCCTGCAGGACGGTAGAAAGCCGCCGCTGATAGGTCAGTATCGGGACGGCAATGAAGTTGGCACTGTCGTCGCCAGAAGAATTATCTCGAAAAGATGACGGTCTATGACTATGGGAATGACTGTGGCCATGGCCGTGGCCATGACCTGCGGATGCGGCCAATGCCCCCGTCGTGCTTACGGCTAAGGAGAGCAGGGCAATCGCGAAGTGCGAGATGACAAAGCGCATGGCAGACTCCAGTACGCAGGAGGCGAGTCGATTTCGCCTCATTCATTTGAGCTGTCCGATTTCGTCGAGTCGCAATGGCACAGACATCACCGCGAAATCCAGCTCATTTTCGATTCTACTAATAAGTGCTGATTTTAATAATTAAATTAAGTTAATTGCCGATCCTCGCGCGAATGCACATTGCGTAAGTTATTGATATTGCTTTTATATTTATGCCGATCAAATTCAGATGCCTTTTTGTGAAGGCTCGTGATGGAAGCCGGCGCGTGGACTCGGAGTCCTGGCCGGTTTCATCAGCCGGTCAAAGGTGAACGTGACGTCGTCGGCATTAAATTCCCTTAACGGCGTGAAGTCTGCCGTCGTCGGCCACTTTACGCCCTGCCGAGTTAGAACGTGTAGATACGACCGCGGTCGGAAATCTCCCAACGCAGGCGAGCGCCGCTACGATCCGGGATCCGCCTCGCTCCATCGTGGCTAGCTCCGTTGCATCCGAAGACGCGCATTGCATTTTGCTTCAATGTATCGGAGCCGTATTCCCCCGTTGCAACTCCCTTCGGGGTCTGTGCTGCATACCAGATGTTTCAAGCCGCGCGCCTTTGCGAATACGTGCGCAACGTAAGGCTGGAACCGCCCCTCGAGCAGTTAGCCAGTTTCGGATTGCCGCCTATTAAGGCGCATACGCTCAATAATATGCCGCCCGGAACCCTCGACGTGGCGACCGATGGCGCGTGCTGCTCCGTCCGGGTCTTGTTCCTTGATGCAGGCGATCAACTCGCGATGTTCCGTAAGCACACCTGTCTGGCGGCTGAGCGATGTCGGAAAGCGACGGCTGATTGCCCAGAGAATCTGACGATGGCGCACCCAAAGATCGACGGCGTGTCGGTTGTAGTGACGGTCATACATCAATTGGTGGAATTCCAAGTCGAGGCTGGAATGTTTCAGCTCATCGCCAAAATTCAAAGCCTCGATTTCCGACTGAATCCGCTCCAGGGCTTCGATATCGGCTTTAGTGGCAACGCCGACGAACCAGCGCGTAAGGGCAGGTTCGATCAGCACTTCGATCTCGCAGATATCCCTTACGAAATCCTCGTCGATAGGCCGTACCCGCGCGCCGCGGTTGGGCATCATGATCACGAAACCTTCACCGCGCAGCTGTTGTAATGCCTCCCGCACCGGATTGGTGGATGTCCCCATGCGTGCGGCAAGCTCGGCAACCTTGAGACGCTCGTTTGCCTTCATTCGGCCATGAATGATGTCGTCGCGCAGCCGTTCATAGATGGAGCTGCCTCCGTCATCGACGAGGTCCTCGCTTTCGGTGGATGGGTGCTCTGTGATGCTGCTGATAGTCCTCATAACTCTGCATTTAATGCACTTTCCCTGCGTTTGCCAAGAGTGATCCGAATTGATTTATACACTCATATTGACAAATAATGTACGATCTGAAAGTTTTCATGCAACAAGAATGCTGCTTTCAGGCATTCTCTAGGGATGAAAACCGGCGGAGAGGGCCGGGCAATCAGGAGGAGAAAATATGGGTTACCAGCAAACGCTGCGTGGCTTCGTCGTGTCGACGGGGCTGTTGGGTGCTGCCATTCTGGGATCGATGGTCCCTGCCTGGGCGGTCGATTTCAAACAGGCACCGATGTTTGATGAGCAGGTGAAGGGCGGCAAGTTGCCGGCCGTTGCCGCCCGTCTTCCGGAACATCCATATGTCGAAGCCATGGTTGATGGTATCGGCAAGTACGGCGGCACGCTGCGCACAACGATCCTCGCCAATGGCGACCAGTATAACCTGACCCGCACCATCGCAAACGAACTCCTGGTTCGCTGGGATCCGGCCTGGCAGAAGGTCGTTCCATCCCTGGCCGAGGAGTTCACTGCATCTGAAGACGCGACCACCTACACCTTCAAGCTGCGCAAGGGCCTGAAGTGGAGCGACGGCCAACCGTTCACGGCTGACGACATCATGTTCTGGTACGAAGACGTGTTCATGAACGACGCGCTTTCACCCGCCAAGAATCCGACGTTCACCGTTGCCGGCAAGCCGGTAAAGGTGCGCAAGATCGACGACCTGACAGTCGAGTTCAAATTCGATAGCCCGTACGGCCTCTTCCTGCAGCAACTTGCGTATGGTCAGGGTCATCTTCCGGTGATCTACCCAAAGCATTATCTGCAGCAGTTCCACGAGAAGTATAACAAGGACGGCATCCCGGCACTGCTGAAGGCCAATCCGGCGGCTGGCGATTGGGTGGCACTCTTCAATTCGAAAGTTTCGCTGACCTTCCAGCCGCCCTACTGGCAGAATCTCGAACTGCCGACAATGAACCCGTGGGTTCTTACGGTTCCCTATGCAGATAGCGATCGGGTCGTGGCAACCCGCAATCCCTACTACTGGAAGGTCGATCCCGACGGCAACCAGCTTCCCTATATCGACGGGATCACCTGGGCCAAGCTGGATGATCCACAGCTGATGGCGCTGAAGATGACCTCCGGCGAATTCGACTTTGCCTTCCGCCACATCAACAACTCGACCTTCAAGTCGGTGCTATTCGATGGCCAGGAAACCGGCAACTATCGTTTCGTCGACGTCAAGGATCTGCCGGCCAACGACGCAGTCATCCTGCTCAACCTCAACTCGACCGACGACGTCAAGCGCAAGCTCTTCCAGAACAAGGACTTCCGCATAGCGCTCAGTCATGCCATCAACCGACAGGAGATTATCGATCTCGTCTATGTCGGGCAGGGAGCTCCGGCGCAGGTGGCGACACAGCCTGAGCACGAACTCTTCAACGAGCGCGAGGCAACACAGTACACCGAGTTCGATCCGAAGCTCTCCAACGAGATGCTCGACAAGATTATGCCGAAGAAGGATGCCGAAGGCTTCCGCCTCGACGAGAGTGGCAAGCGCTTTACCATCAACTTCATGGTCGCGGACGTCTTCGGTCTCTCCTATCCCGACGTCATGCAGATGGTGCAGAAATACGCCAAGGATGTCGGTATCGACATCCAGCTGCGGACGACGGACCGGGCCCGCCTGAATACCATGTGGTCTGCCAACGAGCAGGACGCCTATATCTGGAACTGCGTCGGTGGCCTATCTGAAGTCTACACCGATCCGCGCTGCTACATGCCTTTCCAGAAGGCCGATATCTTCTTCGCGATGAAGTGGAGCGAATGGTATTCAAACCACGCCACGGGTGAAGAGCCCCCGGCCGAAATCAAGGCGCTGATGGCGGCCTATGACAAGGTTAACGCAGCGGTCACCGATGACGACCGGCGCGACAAGATGAAGGAGTTCCTCAATCTGTCGGCCGACAACTTCCTCAACATCGGCATCTCGCGCCCCATGCCGAAGTACATGATGGTGTCGAAGAACCTGAAGAATGTCGTCAACGGTATCCCGATCACCGGCAACCTCTGGCATCCGGCGCCGACGCTGAGCCAATGGTATTTTGATAAGCCGGCCAACTGAGGTCCTCCCAAGGACCGGTGGGTCGTCCCGCCGGTCCGTTCCTTCGATTCAATCGAACGGTCTGAAAAGATGCTCCGTTATATCGCCAAGCGGCTGGTGTTCGCGATCCCGACACTCTTTGCCGTTTCCATTATTGCCTTCATCATCATCCAGCTGCCGCCTGGGGATTATCTGACGACCTTGATGGCCGATTGGGCGAGCCAGGGCGGCGCTGTGGAAGAGGGGACAGTCGCCGCGATGCGCGAGCGATACGGCCTCGATCAGCCGATGTACTTCCAATACTACAAATGGATCGCGGGCATCCTCCTGCATGGCGATTTCGGAATTTCCTTCGAGCTAGGAAAGCCCGTCACGGCGCTCATCTGGTCTCGCCTTGGCTTCTCTTTGCTCCTGTCCTTCCTGACGCTTTGCTTCGTCTGGGCAGTCGCCATTCCGATCGGAATCCTGTCTGCGGTTCGGCAGTATTCCATCTCGGACTATTCCGCGACCTTCCTCGCCTTCTTCTTTCTCGCCGTGCCCGACTTCCTGATGGCGCTGTCGGCCATGTACGTCATGTCGGCCTATTTCGGTCAAAGCGTCGGCGGGCTCTTCTCGCCTGCTTACGTCGATGCGCCCTGGAGCTTCGGCAAGCTCATCGATTTCGCCCAGCACGTCTGGCTGCCCGTCATCGTCATCGGTCTTGGTTCGCTTGCGGCCCTTGTCCGCATCATGCGCGCCAACCTGCTCGATGAACTTTCAAAGCCCTATGTGACGACGGCGCGTGCCAAGGGCATGTCCGAGTTCGAGCTGCTGATCCGTTATCCGGTCCGTCTTGCGCTCAATCCGCTGATCTCGACGCTCGGCTGGATCCTGCCGGCGGTCATATCGGGCGAGATCATCGTCTCCGTCGTCATGAGCCTGCCGACGACAGGGCCGCTACTGCTCCGGGCATTGCTCGCGCAGGACATGTATCTCGCCGGCTCGCTCATCCTGCTGATTTCGGTGCTGACGATCATCGGCACACTGATTTCCGACATCCTGCTCGCCATCACTGACCCGCGGATCCGGTTCCAATGACAGACATTACACATCTCCCGCCGGATACCGGCCCATCGATCAACCTCAGTGGCCGGGACATGGCCGTTGCCGGCCAGTGGCAGCTTTTCTGGCTGAAGTTCAAGAAACACAAGATCGCGCTGGCGAGCCTCGTCGTCATCGTCTTCATGTATCTTGTCGCAGCATTTGCCGACTTCGTCGCACCCTTCGACCCGAATGCCACGAATGCGCGGTTCACCTACGCGCCGCCGCAGAGCATCGCACTGCTCGTCGACGGCGCCTTCCGGCCGCATGTCAGCCAGCTCAAAATGACGTTGAACACCGAATCCATGCGGCGTGAATTCGCACCCGATCCGACAAAGCCAGTTGATGTCGGCTTCTTCGTCACCGCGCCACAGCCCTATCATCTGCTGGGCTTCGTCCCGATGCAGACCAAGCTTTTCGGCCTGAAGAACCCGATGCCGGGCGACAGCATGTATATTTTCGGCGCTGATCGTCTCGGCCGCGATATCTTCTCGCGTGTCGTTCACGGCGCCAAGATCTCGCTCTCGATCGGCCTCGTCGGCGTCTTCATGAGCCTCGTGCTGGGCGTGACCATTGGTGGCATCTCAGGCTTCTTCGGCGGATGGATCGATCTCGCCATCCAACGTATGATTGAGCTCCTGCGCTCAATTCCGACGATCCCGTTATGGATGGGACTTGCTGCCGCCATCCCCGTCGGCTGGCCGCCTCTCAGGACCTATTTCGTCATCACCTTGATCGTTTCGCTGATCGGCTGGACGAGCCTGGCGCGCGAGGTGCGTGGCAAGTTCCTCTCCCTGCGTAACGAGGATTTCGTCATCGCTGCCCGTCTCGACGGCATGAGCGAGATCGGCATCATCTTCCACCATCTGGTGCCGTCCTTCATGAGCCACATCATCGCAACGCTGACGCTCGCCATCCCCTCGATGATCCTGGCGGAAACCGCACTGTCGTTCCTCGGCATCGGCTTGCAGCCGCCGATCATTTCCTGGGGGGTGTTGCTGCAGGAGGCGCAGAACATCCGCGCCGTGGCGCAGGCCCCGTGGCTTCTGTTTACGCCGGCAGCTGCGATCGTCATCTCGGTGCTTTCCCTCAACTTCCTCGGCGACGGTCTCCGCGATGCCGCAGATCCCTACGAGTCGGTGTCATGACCATGACTGATGATACGATCCTCAAGGTCGACGACCTCAAGACCTATTTTCCGACCCGCACGGGCGTATTCAAGGCGGTCGATGGCGTTTCGTTCGAGCTGAAGCGCGGCAAGACGCTCTGCGTCGTGGGCGAATCCGGTTCCGGAAAGTCAGTGACGGCACGCTCCATCCTGCAGATCGTCGATCGACCCGGCCGCATCGAAGGTGGCTCGATCGTCCTGACGCGGCCCGCCGGTTCGCAGACTGACCTTGCCACGCTCGATCCGCGCGGCAAGGAGATCCGCAGCGTCCGCGGCAAGGAGATCGCCATGATCTTCCAGGAACCGATGAGCTCGCTCTCGCCAGTACACCGCATCGGTACGCAGATCGGTGAGGCGCTGCGCATCCATTTCGGCATTCGAGGCGAGAAGCAACGCGAACGTGTCCTGGAACTTCTGCGGCAGGTGGAAATTCCGCGCCCGGAAACCGCCATCGACCGTTACACGTTCGAGTTCTCGGGCGGCATGCGCCAGCGCGTGATGATCGCCATGGCACTCGCATGCAATCCCTCGGTCCTAATTGCCGACGAGCCGACAACGGCGCTCGACGTGACCACGCAGGCCGAAATTCTCGACCTCATTCGCAAGCTGCAGCAAAGCCATGGAATGGCCGTGCTGTTCATTACACACGACATGGGCGTCGTTGCCGAGATCGCCGACGAGGTCCTCGTCATGTATCGCGGCAAGGTCATGGAGAAGGGACCGGTCGAGCAGATCTTCCACGCCCCGCAGGATGACTACACGCGCCGGCTGATCGGTTCAGTCGTCAAGCTGGAGCGCAAGGCGGAAGTGCGCCTGTCGCGTCCGCCGATCCCTGTTGAAGCGCCGCCGCTCCTCGAGGTAAAGAACTTATCGCTGACCTTCCCCTCCGGACTTCGCGCCGTCGACGATGTGTCGCTGATCGTCCGTGCGGGCGAAACGCTCGGCATCGTCGGCGAGTCTGGATCCGGCAAGACGACGATGGGTCGTTGCCTGCTGCGCATTTACGATCCGCAGTCCGGCGCCATGGATTATCGTCGCAACGACGGCAGCACGGTCGAACTGCGCACAACCGACAAGGCGACACTCAAGGATGTCCGCCGCGATATCCGCATGATCTTCCAGGATCCGGTCGGATCACTGAGCCCCCGCAAGACCGTCGGCCAGATTATCGCCGAACCTTTGAAACTTGCTGGCATGAAGGGTAGGCTGCTCGACGAGCGCGTCGCAGAACTCATGCAGCAGGTCGGCCTGGAACCCGCCTGGCGGGAACGCTATCCGCATGCTTTTTCCGGCGGACAGCGCCAGCGTATCGGGATTGCCCGCGCCATCGCCGTCAAGCCGCGGTTGATCATCGCGGACGAGGCAACCTCGGCACTCGACGTCTCTCTTCGCTCGCAGATGCTGGACCTGATGATGAAGCTGCAGGACGAGCTTGGGCTCTCCTATGTCTTCATCTCCCACGACATGTCGGTCATCCGCTATATGTGCGATCGCGTGGCAGTCATGTATCGCGGCAAGATCGTTGAAGCCGGCGAGACCGACCAGGTCGTCAACAATCCGGCGCATGACTATACGCGTGCGCTCCTCTCCGCCATTCCCCATCCCGATCCACGCGACCGGCGTATTCATAACCGGTTCCGCTACGACCCCACACGCACAGTTTCAGCCAACGGATAAGTCATGAAAATTACAGACGTCAAAATCATTGTCTGCTCGCCGGGCCGCAATTTCGTCACGGTCAAGATCTTCACGGACGAGGGCCTGACTGGTGTCGGCGACGCCACGCTGAACGGACGCGAAAAAGCCGTGGTCGCCTATCTCAAGGACCATCTCGCGCCGCTTCTGATCGGCCGAGACCCGAGCCGCATCGAGGATATCTGGCAGTATTTCTATAAAGGTGCCTACTGGCGCCGTGGTCCGGTGACGATGGCCGCTATAGCCGGCATCGACACGGCGCTCTGGGATATCAAGGCGAAGGCAGCCAACATGCCGCTCTACCAGCTGCTTGGCGGTGCAAGCCGCGAAAAGGTGCTTTGCTATACCCACGCGCAGGGGACCGATATCGCGGAGGCAGTCGAGGCGGTCGGTCGCCGCATCGAGCAGGGCTACAAGGCAATCCGCGTGCAGGTTGGCATTCCGGGCCTTCCTGATGTCTATGGCACAGGCAAAAAATCCGTCACCAACAATGCAGCCGACGACGCGGTTCCGCATGAGGAAGTCTGGTCGACCTCGAAATACCTGCGCCATGTCCCGAAACTCTTCGAAGCCGTTCGCGAGGCCCACGGTCCTGACATCGAACTTCTGCATGACACACATCATCGCCTGACGCCAATCGAGGCAGCCCGTCTTGGGAAAGATCTGGAGTTTGCCCGGCTCTTCTGGCTCGAGGATACGGTCGCCGCCGAACATCAGGAAGGTTTCCGCCTGATCCGCAAACACACGACAACGCCGCTTGCCGTCGGCGAAGTGTTCAACACCATCTGGGATGCGCGTCTGCTGATCGAGGAACAGCTGATCGACTACATTCGCACGACGACGGTGCATGCCGGCGGCATCACGGCTCTTCGCCGCATCATGGACTATGCCAGCGTCTACAATGTGCGCACCGCCTGCCACGGCGCCATGGACATGTCGCCGATCTGCCTTGGCGCCAACTTGCATCTTGACCTCTGGGTTCCGAACTTCGGCATCCAGGAATATTCGGGCTACCTGCCCGAGATCCTTGAAGTCTTCCCCAGCGCCTGGAGCCTAGACGATGGCTATCTGCATCCTGGTGAGGCCATTGGCCATGGGGTCGATATCGATGAGAAGCTTGCCGAGAAATATCCATATCAGCGCGCCTATCTGCCGGTAAACCGTCTGGAAGACGGCACGCTCTGGCATTGGTAGGAAGGACCTAGAGATGAAGATTGCAGCAATCAAAAGCTACGCCGTCAAAGTCGGCATCCGCAACCAGCTTCTGGTGAAGGTCGAGACCGACGATGGGATTTTCGGCTGGGGGGAGAGTGGTCTTTCCGGTCGCGAGAAGGCCGTCGTCGGCGCCCTTGAGCATTATGCGGAGTTCCTGCGCGGCCGCGATCCATTCAAGATCGGTGCGCTCTGGCAGGAAATGTACCGAAGCCAGTATTTCGAGGGTGGTCGCGTGCTACAGGCGGCGATCTCGGCGATCGACATCGCGCTGCATGACATCAAGGGTAAGGCCCTTGGTGTCCCGGTCTACGAACTGCTCGGCGGGAAGCAGCGCGATCGCATCCCGACCTTTGCGACGACCTTCGCGGAACCGGGGCCAGCAATGGTCGAGCAAGCACAGATGCTTGTCGAGCGTGGATGGACAGCCATGCGTCTTTCACCCTCAGGCCATGAGCACAAGGAGATTTACGAGCCCAGAGAGCATATCGCAACGTCAGCCAAATGGTGCACCAAAGCCCGGGAAGCATTGGGCGAGGATGTTGTACTTGGTATCGACTATCACCACCGCCTGACGGTCGCGGAAGCCGCAAGTTTCTGCCAGAAGATGCCGAAGGGTACGCTCGATTTCCTGGAGGAACCGATCCGAGACGAGACGCCCGGCGCCTACGAGGCCCTGCGCCGCATGACTGATGTGCCCTTCGCGATTGGCGAGGAGTTCTCATCCAAATGGCAGTTCCTCCCCTATATCGAACGGGACATCCATCAGTTCAATCGCCTCGACGTTTGCAATGTGGGTGGCCTGACGGAATCGATGAAGGTGGCCGGCTGGAGCGAGGCCCATTATGTCGACATGATGCCGCATAATCCGCTGGGTCCGATCTGCACGGCGGCGACCATTCACTTCTCTGCCGCCGTCGCGAATTTTGCGTGGCTGGAGACCCGGGCAAGCCCCGCAGAGACCCATCTAGGCTTCGACAATTCCGACTTCTTCCCGGTCCAGCCCCGTCTTGACGGCGCATGGTATCCGGTGCCGGATGCACCCGGTCTGGGGGTCGAAGTGAACGAGGCGCTGATCGCCAGGCAAAGCTTCGAGTACTGGGAGGCGCCACACCTGAAGCGTCGCGATGGTTCGGTGACGAATTGGTAGGCCAATGAGCCCTTCGCCAGTCGTGGTGCCCTACATCGCGCGGTGTCGAGTAGGGCATGGCATCTAAGGATATAAGCTCGATGTGTCGGGACGATCGTCCCCGTCACATCGCAAGCCGTTCACTCCGCGTCCCTTTAGTGCAGTAGCGATGCGCTTCACGGTGCTGAGGCAGTCGTCTCGCTCGTCACGAATTGCGTCGATACCGCTGATCCGCCACTAAAGACGCCTGCCTTGGCCGTCGAACAGCAAGCAATCTGCGGGTCGTATGCTGAGCTGCAGTTCGCTTGCGACCTTAAGGTTCGGCTTGCCGCGGACTTCGGCAATGAGCGAGGTGTCGCGCCCGGCGTCCGTGTAAACGTAGGAAACGCCACCCAGATGTTCGATTACTTCAGGTGTCAGGCTAACGTTCACGCTGCCGGCCGTATCGGGCTCCAGAAAGTGTTCTGGACGGATACCGACCACCATTTGCTGCGGCATTTCCGAGTTGGCATCGCGGGGCATCACCACGATACCCGCAATGCCGAGATCAGGGGCGTTCAGGATTACGCCGCCAGCCTCCGTTCGCCCTGTCATCGTAGCCGGAACGAAGTTCATCTTCGGCGAACCGATAAACCCGGCGACAAATGCGTTGTCCGGATCGCTGTATAGCTCGAGCGGCGTTCCGACCTGCTCGATACGTCCGTCGCGCAAGACGACGATACGGCTGGCGAGGGTCATCGCTTCGACTTGGTCATGGGTGACATAGATCATCGTCGCACCAAGGTCGGCATGGAGCTTGGCGATCTCGATGCGCATCCGCACCCGCAGCTCTGCGTCGAGATTGGAAAGCGGCTCGTCGAAAAGGAATATCTTCGGATCGCGCACGATGGCCCGACCGATTGCCACACGCTGACGCTGGCCACCGGAAAGCTGCTTCGGCTTCCGTTTGAGATAGGGCTCGAGATGCAGTGTGCGAGCCGTCTTCTCGACCAGTTGCTTACGCTCCGCCTGAGGCATACCCGCCATTTCGAGGCCGAACGCCATGTTCTCTTCTACAGTCATGTGCGGGTAGAGGGCGTAGGTTTGAAAGACCATGGCGATCCCACGCTTGCTGGGATCGGATTTCGACACATCGGTGCCATCAATTTCGATTGCCCCGCTGTCGGCGGTTTCCAGTCCGGCAATCATGCGAAGCAGGGTAGACTTGCCGCAGCCAGATGGGCCGACGAAAACGATAAACTCACCATCCTCGACCATCAGGTCGACATTGCGGATCACCTCGGTATCGCCGAAGGATTTCTTCATGCTCTTGAGTTGGAGTTTTCCCAAGGTTCGGTCCTTTATTTCACGGCGCCTTCGGTGAGGCCGCTGACAAACCAGCGCCCGACCAAGGCAAAAAGAATGACGACAGGCAGGACAGCGAGGCTCGCGCCGGCCAACAGAAGGCCCCAATCGATCTGATACTGGCCGATGATGCCCGAAAACCCGACCGGGACCGTTCGCTTTGCATCGGAAAGAATAAGCACGGAGGCGAAAACATACTCGGTCCACGCGCAGATGAATGCGAAGATGCCGACCGACGCGATGCCGGGAGCGATCAGCGGGATCATGATCCTGCGCAGGATGACGGCGGGCGGAGTTCCGTCCATGACGGCAGCCTCCTCGATCTCCTTGGGGACGGAGGCGAAGAACGAGCGCAACATCCAGATGGAGAAGGGAAGCGCAAAGGTCACGTTGACGATGATCAGGGCGGCGAGCGTATCGATGAGCCCCACTTTTGCAAACATGCCAAACAGTGGGATGAGCACGACGATGCTCGGAAAGGCGTAGGCAAGCAGAATGATGCGATAGAGCGTCTCGCGGCCCGGAAACGCGAGGCGGAAAAACGCGTAGGCAGCAGGAACTGCCAGAGCCAGCGTCAGGGCGGTCGAGAGGGTCGCAACGATCAGGCTATTGACCATGTAGGTCGGATAGTCCGACCCGCTCAACAGCTTCGTGAAATGCTGCAAGGTGAACGAGTGCGGCACCATCGTCGGCACGCGGGCGATAATTTCCTGGGGCAGCTTGAACGCACCTGACAGCACCCACCAGAAGGGCAGTCCGATCAACAGGGTCAAGACGATCAGCGAAAGGCAGAGTAACAGGGACGAGGTGAAAGGGCGCTTCATCGATCGTCTTCCCGCATCAAGGTTCGGCTTGCCAAGAGTGCAAAAGCCATCAGGAGAATTGTCGCCAACACAGACATGGTTGCCGCTTCGCTGAGCTTGTAGCCCTTGAAGGCAGTCTCATAAATGATGACGGGAAGCGTACGGGTGCCGCCCGCAGGTCCCCCTGCCGTCATCAGCCATATGATGTCGAACACATTGAATGACAGGAGCGTTCCGACCACGGTCAGCACCCCAAGCGTCGGTGCGAGGAGAGGCCATGTGATACGCGTGAAGCTTCGCCAACCATTGGCGCCATCGATCCGCGCAGCTTCGTAAAGATCAGAGGGAATGCGTGTGAGCCCGGCAAGCATCATAAGCGCTATGAACGGAAACCAGCGCCAGGAATTGATGAAGATCAACGTCGCCATCGCCGTCCATGGCATGCTGAAGAAGCCGATCGGACGATCAATCAGTCCTGCCTGCGTCAGGAGCGGATTGATCATTCCGCCTGATGTCGAAAACAGCCATCGCCAGATGATCACGACAACGACTGTTGGCACGATCCAGGTGAGAATGACCCAGGTGCGGGCAATGCGCACACCTGGGAAATTCTGGTTGAGGGTCAGTGCGGTGATCAGCGCGAGGACCGTCTGGACCATGGCATTTGCGACGACCCAGATGATGCTCATGACCACAGCCATCCAGAAGCTCTGGTTGAACAGGACGACCGAGTAGTTCTGCAGGCCTACCCATTGTCCGGTCGAGCCGATGGTTCTGACGTCCTGTATGCTCAACAGGATTGCAGAGACCAACGGCCAACCGAGAATGCCTCCCAGGACGATGAGCGCCGGTGCCACAAAGACAATGGCGAGTAACCGCGACTTTTGCATCCGGCGCTCCTCCCAGCTGCTACTTGGCGACTTCGATCATTCTGTCCTGGCCAGCCGCGACAGCGTCAGCCGCGGTCTTGCCCCCAACCACGATCATCTGCAGGGTTTCGGCAATCACGTTCTGTGCGGAGACGGCCGCAATCGAAGGGAAGGTTCGACCGCTGGTGAAACCGAACAGCTTCCCGTTCTGAGAGTTTGCGATGATCGTCTCGACCTGCGACTTGTACTTCTGGACCATGGGATCGCTCCAGAAGCTCTCAGACTTGGCACCATCTTCCGTCACGGGCATGAACAGGCCAGGTTCCATGTTGAGAAACTTGCCGTAGGTTTCCGGCTGAAGCAGGTAGCGAACGAACTCCTCGGACGCCTTGCGCTTGGCATCGTCCTTCGACAGCAACATGACGGCGTTTGCATAGGCAATCGTGTTGTGATCGCTTTCGCCGTCTGCATGCGGGATCGCGGCTACGCCGAGGTCTGCCGGTTCACCGCCGCCCTGGGTGTCGTAGCTCGAAATCACGGAGAATTGCATGATCATGCCGCAGCTCTTGGACACGAAGCAGGCCTCGGCTTCGCCCCAGGTCCACGAGGTACTGTCCGGCGGGGACAGCTTCTGGAGGCTGGAGTAATAGTCGAGCGCGGCGACCGTCTGAGGATTGTTGAAGCGGAAGCTTCCGTCCTCATTGAAGATCTCGGTGGCGCCGCCGTTGACCATGACGCTGTAGATCGTCTGATCGGTGTAGAGCTGCTTGTTGGCCGGCAATCCAATCCCGAAGACGCCATTTGTGCTGAGCTTTTCAGAAGCCGCCTTCCAGTCGCTCCAGTTCTCCGGAACCTTCAGGCCCGCCGCATCGAGCACACTCTTTCTGTACCAGAGGTTCATCGCCATGTTGTAAAGCGGTACGGCCCAGATGCCGCCGTCATAGCTGTAGGACTGGACAGCGCTCTTGACGAAGTGGTGCTCCTTGTCGAGCTCGCCGACGAAATCGGAAACCGAGGTCAGGGCGCCGATGTTCTTGAGAATGGGTGTGAAGTCGGGAATCGCAAACAGCATGTCCGGGCCGGCGCCGGCAGCCAGTGCAGCGGGCGCCTTCGCGTAAACCTCACCCCAGTTCTGGGGCTCCTGCTTGACCTTGATGTCAGGATGAGCCGCGTTGAAGGCATCAATGATTTCCTGGATTCGCGCGACGCGGTGTGGCGGCTGTTCCATGTGCCACAACGTAACCTCCACGGGTGCGGCAATGGCGTTGAGCGGCATCAGCAGGCAGGCGCCGGCGAGGAGGCCCAAGATTCTGTTCTTCATGTCAGTTCCCTCTTTTTTACGTTGCTCGTTGACAGTGAACTTGTCTCAGAGATGCGGATTGCGCGGGCGGAACCGCTCGACCAGCTTCTCGTTGATCTCCTTTGCACCCGGCATGTTGGCGCTCAGGTAGATGGGAGCGTTGCCATCCGCCGAAAGCCGCGCGGCAACTTCGGCCAGGATGGCATTCAGGATCGAGACCCCGATTGCCGTCGAAATCGGTCCGACTTTCAGATCACTACCGGGAACGTCCAGGATGGCATCGCCGGGCGGTGAACCGTTGTCGAGGACGATATCGGCAAGGTCGGCAAGGCGCGTTCCGCCTTTAGCCGAAGCCGTGGAATAGGCTACAGAGGTAATGGCGATTACCTTGGCGCCGAGGTCTCGCCCGATGTTTGCGGCCTCGATGGGAGCGGCATTGGTCCCGGAATTCGAGATCACGAAGAGAACGTCTCCCGCACGGATGCCATAGCGGGCGAAGATGGGGGCGACGATGCCCGGCATGCGCTCATAGGCGGTGCCAGCGACCGCTCCCTCATGCAGCATCGTCGGACCGGCAAGGATGGGAACCGTGATTGCCAGCCCACCGGCGCGGTAGTGAGCTTCCTCTGCCAAGACGTGGGAGTGACCCGTTCCGAAAATATAGACGCGATGATCGGTTCGTGCGGCATCGACGATCGCCTCTACGGCTTTTTCCATGGCTGGCGCGAGTTCCGTCCGAACCTGGCCCAGGCGCGAAATCAGCGCGTCGAAATATTGATCCGTCAGCAGTGTCATTGTCCGTCTAATGCTCCGAGATTGAGATCCACCTTCATGACGAATGAATCGCCGCGATAGAAAGATCTTACAAATTCAAATGGATGGCCTTTGCTGTCGAACGTCAGACGCGTCAGCTTGAGGACCGGGCTGCCCTCGATGAGGCTCAGGGAACGAGCCGTCGATGCGTCGGCAGTTGCCGCCATCATGGTCTGTTCACCGGTTGTCGGAATGATCCCGAAATGATCCCGTAAGATCCCGTAGAGGGACTCGCGGCTGAAATCAGCCAGTTCGATCAATCCCGGCGCCAGGGACGCGCTGACGTCCGTCGTTTCGATCGCCACCGGTTCGCCGTCAACGAGACGGACGCGAACCAGCCGGTGAACCTGGGCGTTGCTTGGAAGATGCAGTGCTTCGATGGCGAAGCTGTCCGCTGCACGGGTCTCAGCAAGGACCACGAGGCTGGAGGTTTTGTGGCCCTGGCGCGCCATTTCCTCGGTAAAGCCCGACAACGTCGAGAGTTTCTGTTCGATAACGGGATGCGTCACGAACGTGCCCTGGCCAACCCGTGTTTCGACGAGCCCACGCGTGGTGAGGTGTTGGATGGCCTGGCGGGCCGTCATGCGGCTGACCCCGAGATCGGCAGCCAGCACACGTTCTGAATCGATCTTCTCGCCTGCCTTCAGGCGTCCCGCCTGGATGTCATTCGCAAGCTGGGTTGCAATCTTGATGTAGAGAGGTGCCTCTTGATCGATCACAGCCAATCCCTCCGGTATAGTCCGCAGGAATGAATGGTATAGACCAATTTTGAAAATGCAAGCGCCTACTCGGAATTTTGCTGGGCGCCTCAGTTTTTGGAGAGTAAGCGATCCCGATGACCGCGATAGCGTTGCAGCGCGGATTCGTATTCGGAGCGCATCGCTGGGTTGGATCGGTAGCGCTTGGCATTGCCGGCAACCGCTCGCGACGCCGTCCGGATATCCGGGAAATGGCCAAGCGCGGTAGCAACCAGAAGTGCGGCGCCCCGCGCGCCGAATTGTGTGCCGTGGGGCACGACGACGTCGCGTTGCAGGATGTCGGCAATCATCTGGCTCCAGAATGGGCTCTGGCTTCCTCCCCCCGTCAGCACGACTTCGCTTCCTGCGAAGTTCAGCATGTCGAGGAGGTCGCGCATGGCCAGCGCAACGCCTTCGAACACCGCGCGAAACAGTTCGGGCCGGCCGTGCCGTGATGTCAGGCCGGCAAACTGCGCGCGGGCATCAAGCGAGACGACAGGTGCAATAATGCCGCTTTCGCTGAGGTACGGCAGATATGTCAGTTCCCGTGCTCCGATCGGGACATCCTCGACCATTGCGGTGAGCAGTTGATAGCGATCAGGGTTGGAGGCCAAGTCGGGTGCCAATGCGCCGATTGCCCAGTCGAGGTTGAGTGTACCCGCGACATTGACCATGGAGCGGTACCAGACATCGCCAGGCAGCGAGAACAATAGTCCCACATCCGGCGGCGTGAAAACCGGTTTTTCATGGCAAACGCCGACCATGCAGGTCGTTCCAAGGACGGCCGTCGCGCCGTTTGCATCCAATCCGCCGGCCCCGATGACCGTCGCAGCGACATCGCCTGCGCCAATGCCCACCGGCAGGCCCTGTGGAAGTCCGGTGAGAGCAGCGGCTTCACTGCTGAGGAAACTTTGCACCGTTTCGGAATCGAAGACCGGTGGCAGCAAGTGGGAGTGCTCCTCCAGTCCGAATAAAGCGATCATTGCCTCACTACGCTGCCTTTCACGCGCGCTGCCGGGAATAACGGAGGCCTCGCTGCGGTCGGTCGCCGCAAAGCCGGTCAGTCTCATGCGGATGAAGTCCTTGTAACTCAGGACATAAGCAGTCTGGGCGATTGTTTGGGGCTCATTCTCCACGAGCCAGGCCAGCACGGGCAACGTACATCCCTGCTGCAGGACCGAGCCGGAGGACTGGAATATTCGCGAACCGACGTCCGGGTCGGCGGCCGTCAGCCGGTCAATGATCTCCTGGCTTCGGCTGTCTTCCCAATTGATGCCGGGTCTGACTGCTTGGCCTGCGGAATCAACAAGCCAAGCACCAACCATTGCCGCCGAGATGCCTATTCCGCCAATCTGCTGCGGCTCTAGGCCACTTGATCGGAGCGCGTCACGGATCACGTCAACGACAGCCGTCCAGCACATCTCCGGGTCAAGCTCGCACCAGCCTGGTTTTGGCCTGCTGATTGGCGTGCGCCGCGTCGCCTCGGCAAACTGCCGTCCAGAAAGATCAAAAATGGCTGCTTTGCAAAGTGATGAACCGGCGTCGATGCCAATGAAATAGGTGCTAATGATCCCCTGCCTTTCTCGAGGCAAAAACTATCCGAGAACGATTCCGGGCTGTTCAGGGGAAGCCCGCATTGCTTCTCGGCACTGCAATAATCAAACGTGCGGCAGATAAAGACGTATCTGATAGCGGAGGTCAACCGTTCGTTCCAATGTCGTTTTCCCTGCGTGCGGTTTGCGAGACGTGTGGTTTTTCCTCATTGTTTCGTTCAGAGCAGGTCACGATAGGTCGCTTCCGCTCCACAAGCGAAGACGTGTAAAACACATGTAAAATCAATACTTTATATACGATAAAACCGGCACATAGGCGGATTTCAGTCCGAGGTTGACTCTCATTCGCTTTGCCTAAGAGATCGACCTGCTTTGGAGCTCGAAGTCGCTCCCAGATCAACACCAACTCCATCAAACCCGTATAGCTTCCTTGGCCGCGCGCTGCATCGCGGCGCTCCTCGAGCCGATGCCTTGGCATAGGGAGCGCGTGAATTCAGTCTTCGTAGAACTGGCCCGCTCGCGGGCCTGCAAGCGTGACTTGCCAGCTTCCCTTTCGCTTGAAATTTTGACTGACGAGGAAGGTATACCCCGTGCGGTGCCATGGTTTGACGCCGCCGCTGAGATTGTCCAGAACGTAATCCCCGGAGTTCAAGCGAGCCAACAAGACCATGTGGTTGCTCCCGCTGCGATCGAGAACGACAGACAGGGCAAGTTTGTTGGATGGGAAACCCATTCCGATGAGCGTCCTCATCTTGAGCAGTGCATAATTCTTGCAGTCGCCTATGTTGCCGGCTGACCAATAGAAGGATTTTCCGGGCTCTTCGGCCGGGGTTACGCTGGCGTTTACATAGCGATTGACTTGTTGCAACACGCGCAGCGCTTGGCCGTCGTCGAGCTTCCCGCTGCGCCTGCCATGGCACAACCAATCATATCTCGCGCAAGCTGAGCTGAAACCGAGTGGAGCCGCAATTGATCTGCTTGTTGGAACTTCAGATCCGGCAACGCCTTGACTTGAGAGCAGAGGAACAGAGACAACAAACCCGAGAACGTTCATCATTATTCGCATGCTTGCCTCCTTGTTTTTACCAAGCTGCACAGCTTCCGAACCGATATAGAAACGCCAGACGCAACGCCTGCCGGATTTCCGGTCATCTTGTAGGTGACCGAAAGCACTCCAATTTTCCCGACAACATAATAATGCGTCTGACGACAACGCGACGCGTGATCCCCATTCTAGCCTCTCACAGCGTCGAGGGATTTTCAACGGGAAAGCCCTAAGAGCTCTTACTCAGATCCCGCCCGCCAGCGCCGTGATCCTAGTCCTGATCCGACCGTTCGGCGGCGAAGATCGCGTGGCCAACCGCAATGACCATGGAACGGCCCGGTCCCTCCAGTCACTTCGCCTGTTTTCTTGCTCGAAAAGCTATCCGAGGGCGACCTCTGCCACCGTCCGGTCTACTTCATCATTGCGATGGGTAGGTGTCCTCGAGGCAGAGGCGGGCGGGGGACCAGAATGCTTTCAACGACCGACCATGTCAGTGGCGGCGGGTCCGCAGGCGTGGCTTCGATCATCGACTTGCGATTGGCTATCTCGTGTTCTGTCCAGCACGGCCGATCGCCGCCTGGTGCACCGAGGAGACAATCGTTGTCGCGCCCATCCGGCGTACATCGCCAAGCGTTAACGGGCCTCCATCCCTACGCATCGGTTTCCTTCTGGTCTGTTATATTGTCTGTCTGCGCGGTCGGCTGGCTGGTTCAGCAGAAGTAATCGGGGTAGCGCGTGCGAAGCTCCTCAACGTCTGGAATGACGGCGCCGAGATGATGCATCATCGCCCGGTGCGCGCCTTCGACCTCATGTTCTGCGATGGCGTTGCGAATCAGGATATGTTCCAGAACGACATGGTCCATCCGGCCCAAGGCTGGCAGCGTAAGGCGGCGTGCCCGGTCGATCTGTACCTTCACCGTCTTCAAAATTGCCCAGATGCCAGGATAGCCGGCGATCTGAGTGATTGCTTCGTGGAATGCCTCGTCCATTTCGTGAAAGCTTGACGTGTCGCCAAGTGCGGCCAGAGCCTTCTGGCGGGCGATGATCGCGTCTAGCCGTTCGACATCTTGATCCGTCGCGATCCGTGCGGCCTTTTCAACCGTGGCTGCTTCGAGGGCTTTCCTGACAACCACCGCCTCTGGGATGGCGGAAACCGGAATGCGAGAGACGACGGTTCCGGCTTGCGGGTAAATGTCGACCAGGCCACCTTCGGAAAGTCGCAGTAACGCCTCGCGTACCGGCGTCCGGCTCACCCCGAATTCCTCGGCGATCTTCTTTTCTTGCAAGGCCATGCCCGGCGGCATCCGCAGAGCGAGGATGTCGTCGTAGAGACGGTGAAAGACGGCGTCTGCCGTGGTTACCCGCCGCACCTTTGGAAGCCGTGCCGGCAGCGTTCTGACACCCTCTGAAAGCCTAGCTGCACTGGCACTGCGCTCACGCATCCCGATCCCTATGTTGACACTTTTGACCATACTAGTATATCAATTTGCGGCGGTTGCCAAGCGTCGTTGATGAAGCGATGCCTTATCTGCGACGACGGTTTGTTCGAACCGCTTACGACCAGGAGGAGATGGTCGTTGACAAACGAACACGAAAAGGGAGGAGACGTTATGAACATTACGCGCAGAACATTCGTTGGTACTGCGGCAGGCGTCGCTGTGGCCGGCCTGATGCCCGGCCGTCTGTTTGCACAGGCGAAGAAGCCCGCAAGCCCGGTTACCATCACCATCGCCGACGTTGCGGGCAACCTGGCACTGAGCCAAGGTATGTTCGAGGCCTATGCGTCCGAGAAGGCTGACTGGGTGTCGAGCTTTGCCTTTACCAAGGCGCCGGCGCCGGAACTGCCCGGCAAGATCAAGGCGCAACAGGCTGCCGGCAAGGTCGATATCGACTTGGTATTGACCGGTACCGACGCACTGTCGGCCGGTTTCGACCAGGGGCTCTGGGTCGATCTCTCCGCCCACAAATCCGATTTGCCGAACCTTGAAAGCATCCTTCAGCCGCAGGCATTCAAGATGCAGGGGCTTGCCAAGAACCAGGGCGTCGTAATCACCTATTATCCATCAGGGCCACTGATCGAATACATGCCGGACAAGGTGGCGAACCCGCCGAAGACCGCCCAGGAACTGCTCGATTGGGCGAAGCAGAACAAGAACAAGTTCCTCTATGCTCGCCCGGCCAACTCGGGACCGGGCCGCACTTTGCTTATGGGGTTGCCCTATTTGCTTGGCGACAGCGATCCGCGCGATCCCGCAAAGGGCTGGACAAAGACCTGGGAATATCTCGCTGCACTTGGCGAAAACATCGAATACTACCCGACCGGAACGGGCCAGGTGATGAAGGAGCTTGGTGAAGGGACCCGCGACATCGTTGCGACCACGACCGGTTGGGACATCAATCCGCGTGCGCTGGGCATCGTTCCTGCGGAAGCCAAGGTCCAGAAGCTCGATGGTTTCCATTGGGTTACCGATGCTCACTACGCTGTCATTCCGAAGGGCGTTTCGGAAGAGAAAATTGCGGTTCTCATGGATGTCCTGAACTACATCCTGCAGCCCAAGCAGCAGGCGATCGCCTATGACGCGGGCTATTTCTATCCGGGCCCGGCCGTCAAAGACGTCACCATCGACATGGCACCGCAGGAAAGCCAGGACGTCATCAAGGAGTTCGGCCGCGCGGAATATGCCGACTGGATTGCCAACAATCCTTTAGAGGTGCCGCTCGAACCAAAGCAGCTCGTTGAGGCGTTCCGTATCTGGGACGAGAAGATCGGCGCCATGAAGGGCTGATTGACTAGGGGCGCCGGCCGCCGCCCGGCGCCTTGCAATCTCAACGACAGATCGCCTCGATACATGGAGTCTTGCATTGAACGCGCCCGTCCAGAACGCAGCGCCGTCGCCGCGCAACAACGCCCGTCTAGAGCTCGTCGGTCTTCGCCGCACCTTCGGTGCTTACAATGCACTCGACGGGATTGATCTTGCGATCGACCCTGGCGAGTTCATCGCACTGCTTGGCCCATCTGGCTGCGGTAAATCGACGGCATTGAATTGCATCGCAGGTCTGCTTGCGCTTTCGGGCGGCGAAATTCGCCTCGGCGGCAACCGCATCGATCAATTGGAGCCCGAAAAGCGCGGCTTCGGCATGGTTTTCCAGAGTTATGCTCTGTTCCCCCATATGAGCGTACGCAAGAATGTCGGCTTCGGGCTTGCCATGCAGGGCATCAAGGGTGCCGAAGCCGACAAGCGGATCAACGATGCTTTGGCGCTCGTACGTCTTGAAAGTCAGGCCGACAAGCTTCCAGGACAGCTTTCGGGCGGGCAGCAGCAGCGCGTGGCGATTGCGCGCGCCGTCGTCATCCGCCCGCCTGTCGTGCTGATGGACGAGCCGCTCTCCAATCTCGATGCCAAGCTGCGTCTGGAGATGCGTGCTGAAATCCGCGGCATCCACGATCAGATAGGCTCGACCACCATTTACGTCACCCACGACCAGGATGAGGCCCTGTCGCTTGCCGACCGCATCGTCGTCATGAGCCAGGGGCACATTGAGCAGATTGGATCGCCGAAGGAGCTCTACCAGCGTCCTGTCAACCTCAACGTTGCGGATTTCATGGGCTTTCGCACACGCATTCCGGGCCGAGTCGTTGCCGTTAAAGGCGACGAGGCACAGATCGAGGCTGCCGGCGCCAGACTGACCGGCAGGATGCGCACCCCAGTTGAGGTGGGCGAGGCCGCCGTGCTTTGCGTTCGCCCCGAAGACCTGGTCGCGGTAAGCGGCGAAGGCATCCCTGCAAGTGTGAGCAGCATGGAATATCGCGGCCGTGCGTTCTTTGGCCTGGCCAAGTCGCCTGACGGATCCGACCTCTATTTTCGAGCCGACGAAGCCTTGCCGCGCGGAGCCGTCGCTGTCTTGCAACCGGTCGCAGAGCGCTCGCTTGTTTTCAAGGGGACCGCGCCGTGAACGGGCCGTCGCTGCGCACCCGGCTTGCTGTTCGCGGCCTCGACGGCACCACCATGCTTGTGCTCCCGGGCCTGATCTTCATGATCGCGCTGTTCGTCTACCCCTTTCTCTATGGGGTCGTCGATTCGCTGGCGCCGAAGGAAGGAGCGTGGTATGCGAACTATACCAGGTTTTTCAGCGACCCATTCCAGTATAACACCATCAGCGCGACGATGTGGCTGGCGCTGCCGGTAACGATCCTCAACCTGGCACTCGCCGTTCCGATCGCCTTCCGCGTCCGCCTGATGCGGCGCCAACGACTGCTGACGACCATTCTCGTTTTGCCGATTACGCTTGGCACGGTCTTTGTCGCCGATGGCCTCCTGACGTTCCTCGGCCCACGCGGCTGGTTCAACCACACCCTGTTGCTGCTCGGGATCTTGGATTCCCCTGTCAAGCTCACCAACAACTATTGGGGTGTTTTTGCCTCGCTGCTGATTACCGGCTTTCCGTTCGCTTTCCTGCTCACCTTGTCCTACATCACAGGCATCGATCCGGCGATCGAACAGGCTGCCGCCACGTTGGGTGCCGGTCCGCGTAAGCGGTTCTTCAATGTTTTTCTTCCACTCCTTGTGCCCGGGCTCGCGGTCACCTTTTGCCTCGCCTTCGTGCAGGCGTTCGCAGTGTTCCCCTCAGCAGTGCTGCTCGGGGCGCCGGCCGGACCCACTCGCGTCATTTCGATCGCCGCATATCAGGCCGCTTTTGAGCAATATGATCATTCCCTGGGTTCCGCGATAGCCCTCGTCATGGGTGGCGTAGAGCTGGTCGTTGTCCTCGCCGTCCTCGCGGGCCGGTCCTTGTTTTATCGCGGCCCTGCCGGTGGCACGAAAGGCTGAACAAATGATCCGCGACCAAGGGTTTGCATCCAAGATCTGGCGTTTTGCCGTCTGGGCCGTTTCCGCGCTCTTCATCCTTAATCTGCTTGCTGTGATTTGCGTCGTGATCATCAACTCGTTTTCCACGCGATGGCTTGGGACCTGGATGCCTGCAGGATGGACGACGCGCTGGTATTCCAGCGCCTGGAAGGAGTTTCAGCTGTCGAACGTCGTTCTCGTCACTTTCGAGATCGCCTTCGTGGTCGTCATTATCGCGGGCCTGCTGGGTGTTATGACCGCCTACGCATTAGCACGACGAGATTTTCCCGGCAAACGGCTGATCATTCTTCTCTTTCTCTTGCCATTGCTTATTCCCCCTCTGACCTACGGCATCCCGCTTGCGACAGTGCTCTATCAACTGGGACTAGGCGGGACGTTCTGGGGAGTGGTGTTGATCAATCTCGTGCCGTCCTTCCCCTTCGTCGTCCTGGTCATGATACCGTTCATCGAGCAGATTGATCCGCGCATCGAGGCGGCCGCCCGAGTATTCGGGGCAGGAACAACGAGCCTCTTCGTGCGTATCCTTATGCCGCTGCTGCTTCCTGGGATGCTGGCGGCGCTGCTCCTCGTTCTTGTGCGGACGCTTGCGATGTTCGAGCTGACCTTCCTGATCGCTGGACCGCAAACGCAGACGCTTGTCGTCTCGCTCTACTATGCAGTCTTCGCATCGGGCGTGCGCGCCGGCCAATCCATCGACGCGATGGCAGTCGTCTACATGGTCACCACGCTCTTCTGGCTCATCATCGCGCTACAATTCGCCAACCCGACTCAGATCGTCGCAAGAGCAAAACAGCAGTCTTCCCACTGAGGTCAATGCATCCTGTCGCTTTGTTGCACGCCATTCCAATCCGCGGCACCATGTCAACAAATGCCCGGCCGTTGGCCGGAGCATCCCGACCTCACCCCATTTTTCGGCCAGCCCCATCGGCAGCGCGCACAAGCGCCATCAGCATCGGACCAAGCGAAAACTCACCGCGGCTTGCCCGTGCCGTCAAATCTCGCAGGTAGGCTCCCGCGGAATTGATGTGGCCGCCACGTTCGAGAATGCAGGCGACAACGGCCGCCGCGTTCTCCTGTCCCATAACCTCGCAGGCCTGCTGATAGGCCGAGGCGCTGATACCAAGCATCGATCTTGCAACGACGGCCGCGTTCATCATGTCGCGCCAGCTTCCGATCGAACCGCCGGGACCATAGGGCACGATTTCATGGCAGGCCCGAAGCACCAATCCCAAGGGGAACGACTTTATCGGCTCGCTGTGTGGCTGCGGCTTCTTGCTCGGCTTCGCCTCCTGCTCTTTGTCAGAGCGGGGTTCAAGTTCATTGATGGATTCGGGTTTTGAATTCTGTATGTGGCACTCATTTTGAGCACCATTGGTGCTATTATTTTGAGTTTTTTCCTGAAATTCCAATCTGTTGAGGATTTCTTCGCGAAGCAGCGTCAGCTCGTCGAGAATTTCGGTGACCTGAACCAGCGATGGGGAACGCGGGATACGAGCAACGAGCGTGATATAGACGGCCTCGATCGACCCCCAGTCGCCAGGTGCCCCCTCCTCCATTGCAGCCGAAATCAGCTTGCGGACGTCGCGACGGCAGATGGTGAGGTTCTCCTTGGCCCGTCGGAGCGCCATGCGTTCAGCGACCACATCCTGCGCCAACAGCGCCAGTTCCTCGGCCCGCATCAGCATTGGCGAGAGATCGAAACCAAAGGCATTCTCGATAGCGCCGGATTTGTCCTTGCGCGCGTAGCGCTTTCCATTCGCGCTGTCGCGTCGCAGGATCAATCCCGCCTCGACAAGCAATGCCAGATGCCGACGCAGCGTTGCGCCGGCGATACCGTGGGCACGAAGCGCCAGCTGCGCGTTTGACGGAAACACCACGAGCTTCTCATCCTGGCGAAGTTCATTCTCCGGATAGAAGCTAAGCAGCGCGTCGAGGACCGCCAGGCTGCGATCTTGCAGGCCAAGCACTTCGCGGGCCTCGGAGGCGTCGCGAAAAACCTTCCATTTGTCTGCCGACTTGCCCTGCTGGATCTCAGCAACGGCCGTTTGCCGTTTTACCACGGCAAGCGTCACTGGCCGCCGCCCGAAGGGCGTCGTCACATGTCCACCTTGCATTTCTCTCACCCTCAAAAGGCAAAAGAAATCCGCTCACCAGAAACGGTGCCAAAAACGCTTGACTGGGATTCGGGGAAATGCGATTCTCTAGTTGTCACACAGAGAGAGAGGCTTCCACGACGGCAACGTTTAGGGGGCCTTTTTCTTTTGCAGCTCTTCCTTTCTTCAAAGCGCAAAGCCTGACGGCTCTGCCTGTAAATCTTCTTAACCGCGTTGGCGGGCAAAGCGCTCGGCAAGCGCCGGCAGTTCCGCCTCGATAAACTTCAGGAACTCTGGTCCCAGCGCACCGTCGGCCGTGATCCGAACCTCTTTTGCCGATGCAACATAGGCGCCCAGAGGCGCTCCGTTACCACCAGCAATCGATGTCGGTTCGCGACGCGGGCTCGCTGCAGGCTTGCCGGCCTGCAAGGCCCTGATAAAGCGTTGGTCCGACCCCTCGGGGCGGCCATCGTTGTCAGCCAAGGCCGCCTTGATGGCTGCCAGACTGGTCGCATCGTCAGCCAGGGTCTTGGCGAACTCGACCCATCGCGGTCTGCCGATCTTGGGAGCACGGCCGATCGCCTCGATCACGTCGATCGGAATCGATCGATAGACGCTGCGCATCCGCGCCATTTCGGCGTCGTCGATTGAAAGCGCAGCCTTGATGTCACGAGGCTTGATGCCTGCTTCGTCGAGACGCGCCGCAAACAGCGCCCGCTCGATCCAGGTAAGGTCTTGGCGGCTGGCGTTTTCGATGCCTTGCGCCAGGATAAGGTCGGTGTCGGAAATCTCGACCTCAACAGCAAGAGCAGGGCGGCCAAGCGCTGCCAGTGCCTGCCAGCGGCGGTGACCATAGACGACCTGATAGCGACCAGGCGACACTGGGTGTTTTCGAACCTGGATCGGAACCTTCTGGCCATCGGTCTCGATCGAGCGCTTGAACGCCTCGAAGCTCGTGGCGTCATCATCGGGAAGACGGTCCGGGTAAGGCGAGGGATCGATCAGCGACGTGTCGATCTCGCGAACGGACAGGCCGCCCGACTCGACCAGTGCCTTCAGGCGATCCCGTTCGGACCGGATGTCATCGATGGCGCGGTGCGCCGCACCGATCACGCCTGCACCCACGCGCGCTGCCGGGGCAGGGGCGGGCGTCGCGGGCTGCTCGGCTGCCGGCGGGTGGTCGGCTGCCGGCGGCTGGTCGGCGCCGAGTTCCGCCGAAATCAGTCCGAAACTCGCGACAAGGGATTTGCGTTGCGGTTTTGTCATGGACGCCCCCAGCTATCGTTGATCAGCCGCATGATCCCCTCGTTGACCGCATCGACCGCCTCGCGGGCGCGTCGATGCGTGTCACGACCAATCTGTCCCATTTCGAGCTCGTAGATCGAGCGCTTCGCCAGTCCCGCGGCCTCGACAGCGGTGCTTTCGATTGCGGTGGGCAGGAGGACGTCGGAGCCGAAGAGATGACGCAGCATCGCAACGATTTGCGATTGCGGGGCATCGTTTGGGTCATGGCGGGTCACGAGGTAGCGGATGAAATCCTGATCAAGCTGGGCGCCGTTCTCGTTGAGGACACTGATCAGGTCTCCCATCATCAGCAGGAACTGGCTCATCGATGCGACATCGAGCATGGCGGGATGCACGGTGATGATCATGCTGGTCGCAGCATAGATCGCGCTCAGCGTCAGAAAGCCGAGCGACGGGGGCGTATCCAGAATAACGACATCGTAGTCGTTCTCGACTTCAGACAGAGCGAGCTTCAGGCGCTCGAAGAAGATCGCGCCGGCGCTCGACTTCTGCGCCAGAACCCGAGGGGTTTCATGTTCGTATTCCATCACCTCGAGGTTGCCGGGGATGAGATCGATACCGTCGAAATAGGTCTTGCGAATGATATCGCGTATCGGGCGACGCTCATTTTCGTCATAGCGCAATGCCGCGTAGATCGTTTCGTTTGCACCGACATCGACCTCGGGCTGGGCGCCAAACAGCGCCGATAGCGAGGCCTGCGGATCAAGGTCGAGTGCCAGTACGCGGTAGCCATGCATGGCAAGATAATGGGCGAGATGCACGCAGGTGGTCGTCTTCGCGCTGCCGCCCTTGAAGTTCGCGATCGCGAGAACCTGGAGGTGCTCGCCCGGACGCCGCCGCGGCAAAAAGCGCAAGGCGTCAGCAGGCTTCTGTGCTGCGAACAGTTCTCGCAGTTCGTTGATCTGCGCCAGCGTATAGACGCGGTGATTGTTTTCGAGCCTGCTCGGAACCGGCCCACGCCCTTCCGAGGACATCAGCTTCAGCGTCGAATCCGGAATGGAGGTCAGCTTCGATACTTCATTGGTCAGGAACGGCCGCAGCATCTTTTCCGACTTCGGGGGATACATGCGCGTTCTGAGCTGCTGCAGCTGACCAGAAAGAATGCTTGCATGGCGCAGGATCTTGCTGCCAGCATCCTCTTTCGCGGTAACGACTGTCTCGACTCGATTTGCTATCGCCATCCATCCCTCTTAGCGGTCCACCACCGGTTTGCCGGTCATTGCCCGCCAAAGCTAGAACATGATTCGCAAAAAGCGTCCAGAAGTTTAGAGTTAACCGATAGTTAGCAGGTTGACGGCAAAATCGACCGACACCGCGCACCGCTCTCTCCTTTTATCTCATTTAATCATACAGTTACCTGGCTACTTGTGGCCGTTATGCGCCAAGCTGTTTTCTTGTGGACCTGTCGCGACCGCAACGCGCAGCAGTTGATCGAGCACGCCTCAGCGGTTGTGCCACTGTTACGGAATCACAAGCGTGCCGACCTGCCCAATTCACATTCCCGCGACCATAAACCATCCGTTAAGACACTGTTGACCATAATTATCGCCAAGCCGGCGTTGCCAATGCGCGTCCTGATTTCACTTTACCCTGGACGAGTCTCGTGTTCCTGCATCATGCCTTTTTGTCGATCCCGGCCAATGCCGTGGCCTTCATCCTTTCGCTCATCGCTCATCGTATGGCGCTGATCGGCTTGCTGATTTTCGCCGGGATCGCGGGAACAACACAGGCCGCAGCCGAGGACCGGGCGCTGAAGCTCTTCTTCACCCACACCGGCGAGAAGGCGACGATCGTATTCAAGCGCAATGGAAAGTTCGACCCGAAAGGCCTTGCCCAGATCAATCGCTTCCTGCGCGACTGGCGAAAGAACGAACCGACCAAGATGGATCCAAAGCTGCTCGATCTCGTCTGGGAGGTCTACCAGCGCAGCGGTGCGAAGGAGTCGATCCATGTGGTATCGGCCTATCGCTCGCCTTCGACCAACAACATGCTCCGGAATCGGTCGCGCAACACCGGCGTCGCCAAGCGCAGCCAGCACATGCTCGGCAAGGCGATGGATTTCTACATTCCGGGCGTGAAGCTTGCGACATTGCGCGGCCTGGCCATGCAGATCCAGGCTGGTGGCGTCGGCTACTACCCCACCTCGGGCTCGCCATTCGTCCATCTCGATGTCGGCAATGTGCGCGCATGGCCACGCATGTCGCGCCAGGAACTGGCGCGCTTGTTTCCTGACGGTCGCACGCTGCATGTGCCTGCTGACGGCCGGGCTTTGCCGGGCTATGACCTTGCTCTCGCGGACCAGAAGAAGCGCGTCCGTACGCGCCCCATCGCGATTGCGCGCAACACCGGCGAAGACGACGAAGTGGGTACTGATACCCCGTCTGTCGATCTCCCCAGCCGCCTCGTCACCGCCATGTTGCCGACGCCACGCAGCCGCGCCCGCGAAGGGTTGGCGATGCAGCTTGAAGCGAAACCAACGCTGGTAGACACCGGCAAATCGAAGATGCCTGACCTTGCCGCTCTGGCAATCCCATTGCCGACATTTCGTCCACAGGTGGACAGCATGACGGTCGCATCAGTGCCGCCCAAGGCACCACCGGTCATGCTGGCAAGCCTCGTCATCGGCAAGAGCGCCACCGGAGCGCTGCAGATCACCAGCCAGGGCAGGGGTATAGCCACAAGCCAGCTGGCGCCGATGGCACCGGCCCCGAGCCCACTTGCTACGACGTTGCCGCAGCTTTCGGCCGGCGTTGGCGCAACGTCCACAAAGGCACTCCTTGCCTGGGCTTTGCGTGCGCCGGGTACGGCGATGGAAATGACGGCGCCTCGCCTGCATGGTGTCGGCGTCGACGCGGACCCTGATGCCGACGACGAAGACTTGGATCTTGTCGACGACGAATTCGATACGGAGCGGTTTGCGATCGACGGCTGAGCCGCACAGGCGTAACCGTCATAGAGTGAGCCCATGGATATGAAGACCTCCCTGAACCATAACGCCATGGCGGCCGTGGGCTACATGGAGCCCTGGAGCGCGAAGGCGGGGTCCGACACGCGGGCCTTCATCTCCTCCCGTGATCCAGACGCGGCAATTGCGGTCGTGACACTCGATTGCGACGAGGAAGTCGTTGTCGACTGGCCGATCGAGCGGCATAAGCCGGCCTTGTCAGTTCAAGCTTACAGCCTGGGATCCTGGATCGAATTGCCGCCTTGCATCAGCAGCGCGTCGAGAATGGATCTGACGATCGAGATATCGTTCAGTGCGAATGCCAAGGCGAAGCCGGTTATCTCCTTCGGCACATTCCTGCTCAGTCTCGAGCCGGACGGCACCCTGCTCGCAAACGACTATCTGCTCGCGAAAATCAGGCAGGAGCGTTGGTACAGGATTACCGTCTCGCAAACCCCGGCGAACATTTCCTGTACCGTCAGGCTCCATGACGGCGACAATGTCGGCAGCTGCACGATCTTCGATGAAGCGCAGCCTGGAAATGTAAGGATCGGGGCAGCCCCTGGCCAAGACAAGGCTACGCTCAACGCAAGACTGGGACGTCTTCTTGTCGAGACCGACGAGACCACGCTGGAGTGGCATTTCCCGACCAGAGGCATTGTCACCTCCCTAGCGCCCATAAGGGGCGAGAACCCCGTCAACGGTGACGCCGCGCTTACCATCCATAATGCCCCGACATTCGCAGTCGCCTCCGCCCGATTCACGGGCGACGTCCACGATCCGAGGCTTGCACCAGATCACTTCGACGCGATCGCTCTCCATGACGATGATTTCGGTGGTTTCGACTGGGCACCGGATTGCACCATCAGCATCCCGCCAGACGCCCGTTCGGGCGTCTACGCGCTCGCCATCACGACCAGCGACAGCGTCGAGAAGTTGCCGTTCTTCGTCCGGCCCAACGAGCCCCGCTCGACGGTCGCGGTACTGCTGCCCACCGCCACCTATCTCGCCTATGCCGACGAGCAACTGCCTCCGCAACGCTACCCGTGGCACGGAAGCGACCGCGGCCATCTCTTTGCCATCGATAACAACTTCCTCAGCCTTTACGACACCCATAGCGACCTCAGCGGTGTCAGCCTGACATCGAGCCGGCGGCCGCGCGCGACACTGCGCGACGACTATCACTACCCCCTGTCGAATTGCCCGCATCTGCTTCCCGTCGATCTCCAGCTCCTGAAATTCTGCGGGCGCCATGCGATCGACGTCGACATCCTGACCGACCATGACCTGCACACGGAAGGATTTGGGAGCCTCGAGAGATATCAGCTGCTCTTGACCGGCAGCCATCCGGAATACTGGTCGTCGGACATGATGGCGGGGCTTGATCGCTACGTTCAGTCGGGCGGGAGCGTGGGCTATCTCGGGGGCAACGGATTTTACTGGGTTGTCGCGTTCCAGGACGACAAGATGGAATTGCGACGTGGCAAGAACGATATCTGGACCGGGCGGCCGGGCGAAATCCATATGGCGATCACCGGTGAGCCCGGCGGCAATTGGGAAGACCGCGGACGCCATCATCCGCAGCAGCTCTTCGGCGTCACCTATGTGATCATGAGCTTCGGCCCCTCACGCCCTTATCGGCGCCTTGAAGGCAGCTACCATTCCGACTTCGCCTGGATCTTTGATGGCGTCACATCCGACGTGTTCGGGCAGCAGGGAAGCGTTCTCGGTGGGGCTGCAGGCTATGAGGTCGATGCAATTCTGCGATCGGCGCGCACGCCGGAAAATCTCGTAAGATTGGCTGTTGCAGACGAATTCGATGCAAGCTTCCAGGTCAGGCCGGATCTCTGGGTGGCCGATGGCGAGAGCGAGCGTGCGGCACTTCGCCGATCCGACATGACGGTCTATCGTCACGAGGCGGGCGGCTTCGTCTTTTCCGCAAGCTCGGTTGCATGGCTCGGTGCCCTGCCTAGGCCGGGAGAGGAGAACGATGTCGGACAGATCATGAAAAACCTGATCGGCAAGTTCAAGGCTTGACGCCAGACGGCAATTTGGCCCGGGGCAGATCCGTGAGCAACCTCCCACGGATCTGCCCCGGATCGAACTAGTGCTCGTCGGCCCCCTGCGAACCGGCGCGGATTGCGGCCAGCACATCCTTCTGCAAGGCGATGAACTCGGACGAGGCGATCATGTCCTGATTGCGCGGGCGCCCGAGGCCCACATGGAAGGTCGTGTTGATGCGGCCGGGATTGATGCTCATCGCGATGATGCGATCGGAGAGATAGACGGCCTCTTCCACATCATGGGTGACGAAGAGGACGGTCAGCCGGTGCTCTTCCCAGATTTGCGTCAGCAATTCCTGCATCTGGTGGCGCGTCAGCGCGTCCAGAGCGCCGAAGGGCTCGTCCATCAACAGCATCTTCGGTCGATAGGAGAGGGCGCGCGCGATCGCGACGCGCTGTTTCATGCCACCGGAAAGCTGCGACGGGAAGGCATCGGCGAAACGATCGAGCTTTACGAGGTTGATGTGATGGCGGGCAATCTCCCGGCATTCGGCACTTGAATGGCCGGCCGCCTGAAGGGCGAACTCGACATTCTGTAGCGCCGTCAGCCAGGGCAGCAGCGTATAGGACTGGAAGACAACGCCGCGATCCAGTCCGGGGCCGACGATCGGCGCGCCATCCGTGAGCAGCACGCCGTTATCGAACCCCTGCAGGCCTGCCACGATCGACAGCAGCGTGCTCTTGCCGCATCCAGACGCGCCCACCAGCGACACGAACTCGTTGTCGGCGAGCTCCAGATTGATATCGCTGAGCGCATGGACACGGCTCTTCGAACCGACATACCACTTGTTCAACGACTCGATTTTGAGTTTCGGCTCGATCATTTCCTGGATCATTTTCAATGTCTCGACGAATAGCGGAAGAAGACGCGCTCGAGGGCTTTCATGCTCTGGTCGGTCAAGAGACCAAGCACGCCAAGAAGCAGGATGTAACCGATGATCGTCTGTGTCTGGAAATAGCGCTGCGATACGACGATGCGATATCCCAGTCCCGAGGTTGCGGCGACGAGTTCGGCCAGAACAAGCCAGGTCCAGGCCCATCCAAGGCTGATGCGCAGGGTGTCCCAGATGCCCGGGAGAGAGGATGGCAACACGATCCGGCGCAGAATCTGCGTTTCGGACAGGCCCAGTGTGCGGCCAAGACCGACAAAGTCCGGCGGTACCCGCTTCACGCTGTCCATCACCATCAGCACCTGCTGGAAGAAGGTCCCGATGAAGATGATGACGAATTTCTGGATGTCGCTCGTTCCGGCCCACAGGATGGTCAAGGGCACGAATGCGACGACGGGCATGTAGCGGACGAAGTCGACGAATGGCTCGATCGCCGCTTCCCAGGTCTTGAAGCATCCGATCATGATGCCGATCGGGATTGCCAGGGCCGAGGCGATCGCAAAGCCGATCAGCATGCGGTAGATGCTGATGCCTGCATCGCTCAGAAGCGTTCCGTTGAGCGTCAGTTCGACCATCTTGTCCCAGACCGCGGCCGGGCTAGGCAGGAAGATCGGCTTGACCCAACCGGTCGTGGTCGACAGCCACCAGACAACGAACAGCAGAAGAAAGACGGTGAGCGCGATCAAGACATAGGTGCGACCGTTGAGCGGGTCACCAATGCGAAATGCGCTCGGTGGTCTCCCGACGCCCGCGCGCGACTGCGCGCGGGGTCCCTTGGTGGATGAGGTCAGTCCTTGGGAGGCAGACATTCGGTATTCCCCTGGGGCGGTGGTTACTTGTTCGCAGCGTCGACGAACGAAGGATCCAGCATCTGCTCGACGGAAACGTCCTGGGTCAGGATGCCAGCGGTCTTGGCGGCTTTCTGGACGTCGACGAAGGTCTTGGTCTTGAAGTCGCCGGCAAACGCCTTGTTGGCTTCAGCCGTGGTGTAATACTGGACGCCATCGAATGCGGTTGCGAGGTCCTCAGGCGAAGCGCCGACAGCCTTCGCGATGATCGCGCGGGAGTCCGCCGTATTTGCCTTGTACTCGGCAAGCGCCAAATCCCAGGCCTTCAACATGGCAAGAACCTGGCCCGGCTTGGACTTCAGCACGTCGTCACGAACGACGAAGACGTCGGAGACGAGACCCGGATCCTCACCTGCCGCAAACAGCAGCTGGACGTTCTTGTCCTGGGCACGCGCAGAGGAAATGTAGGGCTCGTATGTCACGGCGACGGGAACGCGTCCTGCAATCAGCGCAGAGCCTGCGTCGGCAGCCGGCATCGGTACCTTGGTGATATCGTCAATCGTCATGCCCTGGCTGGCGAGCGCGTAGTTGAGCAGGATGTCGCTCGTCGTGCCTTCTTCGTAGGCAACGTTCTTGCCCTTGAGATCGGCAACGCTCTTGATATCGCTACCGGCGATGATCGCATCGGCGGACAAGCTGAAGTCGAGAAGCGAGACGATCTTGACCGGAAGACCGGCCGCAACCATGGCCATGGCGGTGTGGGTCGCGATATTGGCACCGTCGAGCTGGCCGCTGGCGAGGGCCGCATTCAGGTCCTTGTCTTCGGTGAAGTTGACCAGTTGAACGTCTTCCAGCTTTGCGGCCTTGAACAGGTCCTTGGCAGCAGCGACGTGCCACTGGCCATAGCCGAGCCATGGCTCGATACCGAGCTTGAACGTGCCCGCTTCCGGCTGGGTCGGGATGGTATCTGCGGCACTTGCCGGAACGGCATGGGCGAGAGCGCCAATGACACCAAAGGCGATGGCGGCGCGGGAGATTTTGCTCTTGATCGACGAGTATTTCATGGAAACCCCTTTCTGACGATTAACGTTGGCTGGCTGCGTAAGCAGCAACTTCATTCGCGTCTTTTTATTGCGCCCGGACGTGAAGAAAAGCTCCCGGACGCGTGTTTGTATTGCGGTATTTTCCCTAGACGTTGCAAACCCTTAATGCCGTCACTGCCACAAATTGTCGTGGCGGGCCGACTTGGGCGGAACATCCCTATTCCAATCGCGGTCGTTGCGCGACCGAAGTGATGGATATTTCACTCCCTGAAGACGAACTCCGCTCCCTTCTCCTTCAATTCCCTGATCGAGTTCACCCCCATCAGGCTCATGCTGATCGACATTTCGCGCGCAAGGATCGATATGGCCTCGGCAGCACCTTGTTCGCCGTTGGCGGCCAGGCCGTAGGTATAGGCGCGGCCGAGCATCACGCCGTCTGCACCTTGCCCGATCGCCTTGATGATGTCGGTTCCTCTTCGGATGCCGCCATCGAGCATCAACGTGAAGTCGGTGCCGACAGCGGCGCGGATGCCGGGCAGCGCAGCAATGGTGCTGCTCGCCCCATCCAGCTGCCGGCCGCCATGATTGGAGATGACGACGCCATCAGCGCCGACCTCACGTGCCTTAACTGCGTCCTCGCCGCTGAGGACGCCCTTTATGACGAGCTTGCCCATCCAGCGCTCGCGCAGCCAGGCGATGTCCTTCCACGACAGTTTCTTGTCGATCCCGCGCGACAGGTTGGCCGCCTGTTCCAGCGCCCCCTTGCCGAACTCAGGACGATGCTCCACGGCCCGCACGCCCGGCATGCCGCGCGCCGCGACATCCAGAAGCCAGCCCGGTTTCCTCGCAAGATTGAGGAACATGCAGGGCGTGACGCGGGTGAGTGAGCGGAATCCGTTGCGAACATCGCGCTCGCGAATGGCAGTAATGGCGGTATCGACGGTGACATAGAGGGTGTCTACGCCGGCTTCGATTGCACTTGCGATCAGCTCGTCGCAGAGCGACCGATCCTCGAGGACATAGAGCTGGAAATGCAGGGGACCGTTCGTCGCGCGCCGGATGTCAGCGAGCGACGCAATGGAAAATGTCGACAACGCAAAGGGGATGCCGGCGGCATGGGCAGCCTTGGCGGCCTTCTGTTCGCCATCACGCGCATAAAGCCCTAGGAAGCCAACCGGGCCGAACATGAAGGGGAGGGGATAGTCGCGACCAAGATAGGATGTCAACAGGTCTGGCTCGCCATGCTCTCCCAGAACGCTTTGCCGCAGCCTGAGCGCTGAAAAATCCGTCCGGTTGCGCGAGTGTGTCTCCTCCGCGAAGGAGCCTCCGTCGATGTAGTCGAAAAAGATCTTCGGCAGCCGGCGGCCGGCAGCGACACGAAGATCATCGATATTGACGATGGCCATCTCAGTTCCGCTCCGGATCGATCATGTCAAAGAAGCGGGTCATCACATCCTCGCCGGCAACAGGCGCGCTGCCGGTCATCACGGCAACGGAAAAACCGATCAGCGATGAGGTCGGATTGTGCGTGGTGGCGCCAGCGCGCAGGTTCATCACCAGTGTCGGGCACAGGAAGAGGCCAAGTCGCACGACCTCACGCCAATCGGCGGGCAGCATCCCTCTCGCCTTGAGGTCCTGCAGCAGGGGCTTCCACATGGCGCTAGCCTTCACGTCGAGCAAGGCCTTGCGAACCGGGCTGAGGCGCCAGTCGAAATCGGCAAACAGCCGTCCGTTCTCATAGCGTGCCGTAGCCTTGAAGGTTTGCTCGGCGACCGTGGGGTCATAAAGCCAGAAGGGATGGGCGAGGATGTTGTGAAATGTCGTCTTCACCTCGGCGAGAAGGGGCGGGATGTGCTCGCCGGCAAAGGCAGGATCAAAGAACGACAGGTCGGCCTGATCGCCGTGACGGGAGTACCAGACATTGGCATTATGGGCATCGCCATGAGCGGTGACGCCACCGGCGTCGGCCAATCGCGACGGCGCTAGCCTATTGTTGGCCGCGTCGAAAAGCTCGCCGATCGTCCGTTCGTATTCGACGCCGCCGATCACGAAGCGTGCCGCGGAGAATTCCTCCCAGGAGAGCTTTTCGCCGGGAAACTCGAACTCCTTCCCCACGTAGAAGCTGGCGAGGCGTCCGCCGGGATAGACGGCGTTCGGTGCCGTGATCAGGCGATCATGGAACAGCCGGTGCACGGGCTCGCCGGCGACCTGCACCTCGGTGACGGGTTGCAGCGTCTTGAGGTAGACGGAAAGCACGGTCTGGTTCAGCCGCTCCTCGGCAGCAACCGCCTGCTCTGCCGTCTGGTCGTCATGCTCGACATCGAGCGCGCGCAGCACGTCTGAAAAGCGTGGGTCCGACCTTCGCTTGTAGACGAGTATCTGTTCGCCGGGGAGCGTCGACATCATCAGCGGCTGATCGACGGGAAGCCCGGCCCGAGCGATGATGTCGGCGCGATAGTATTCGCCGCTCATCGCCTCTTCGCCCTCTTCCTGATGGAACTTGAAGAAGTATTGCTGGTCTGCGTCGTCGAAAAAGCCGTTCAGGGAGTTCAGGCTATATTGGTCGTAGTTGATCGCCACGTTGGTGGCGTTCACCTGGAACAGGTCATGGAGAAGCCCGGCGAGCAGCTTTTCGGCGACGCCATCGCGCTTCTTGGCGTGATCCCTGATTGTCGCGGTTCGGCTTGTATTGTCGGTCATGAACTCTGCTCTTCAATGGGAATGGGCGTTACGTCTTGGTGTCAGGGGTTCTTCTTGGCGGGGGCCATATATCGGCTGCCGAGCGAATAGCGGCTGCCGACATGCGTGAATGTATTGACGGTGGCGATCGTCGGGCCCGTCCAGGTCTTTCGATAGAGAACGAGACAGCTGTCGCCCTCGCGCATGCGCAGCAACCGGGCATGTTCGGCCGTTGCCGGCAGAGCGCTGATCAGGTGCTCGACTTCCGTCATCGGCGTGCAGCGCTGGAGATACTCGTAGGTGGCGATCGATGTGAAATCCTGCGCCAGATAGTCCGGCACCAGCGCCGTATTGACGTAGCGTTCCTCCAGTTGCACCGGCACGTCGTTTTCATAGTGAACGACGAGGGAATGATCGACGGACTGCTTCTTGTTGAACTCGAATGCCAGAAGCAGCTCCGGTTCCGGCCGCTCGATGCGTTCGAGCAGGATCATCTCGGCCCGATGACGGCTGCCGCGCGCCTTGATCTCGGTGATGATGTTGCTGATCTCGATCAGGGTCGATTGCGCTCTCGGCGGAGCGACAAAGGTTCCGACCCCCTGCACCCGGTGTAGGTAGCCTTCCGATGTCAGCTCTCGAAGCGCCCGGTGGACGGTCATGCGCGAGACGCCAAGCGATGAGACGAGCTCGTTTTCCGAGGGAAGCCGGCTGTTATGCGCCCACTTGCCACTGCCGATATTGCCGAGCACGAAGTCCTTGACCTTCTCGTAGAGCGGAGAGGCAGTGTCGGAAAGTGCACTCAAAATCTTGGCTCCATCTCAAAAGACCCAACTACAGGCGGTCGATACGTCATTCGGCGATCCGAACGATGGTCTTCAGCTTGTCGGTCTGTCCGTCGAGCAGTTGTTGGTAGGCGCCCGGCACCTCATCGAGCGACGACAGGACATCGCTGAACTGCTGGAGTTCAGCTTCCAGCTGCGGCAGGAGGGAAACGGCCTCGGCAAGCTCGTTCTCGTAGGCATGACATCCCAGCATCGCGATTTCGCGCTCCACCAGAATATTGGGATCGAGGTCGAGGCGTCCGTGGCTGATGCCGACGAGCGCCAGCACGCCGCCGCCGGAAAGCAGGCCCAGGGCCTCGCCGATCGCGCGGGTACTGCCGGTGGCATCGAGCGCATAGCGCAGCCTTTTGCCCTTCAACCTTGCTTCAATTCCGGTGGGTTCCAGATCAACGACGCTCCCGCCGCAGATGTCGGCAACCATGCGGGCCCGATCAGCCTTCAAGTCGGCAAACAGCAATTCGCCTTCGTGGAGGCGAGACAGCAGCAGGCCGCTCAGACCACCGATCGTCCCACAACCGACCAACAGCACAGGCTCGCCAGCCGGCGCGTTCAATCGGCGAACGGCGTGCAGCGCGACAGCCAGTGGCTCGGCCATGGCGGCCACCCTCGGGTCCAGCGACGGCTCATGCTTGATCACAAGCCGGGCGGGAAGCTGGACGGCTTCGGCAAAGCCGCCGTCGCACACTTCTCCGACGAAACCCAGATGTTCGCAGACATTCGTCCGGCCGGAGGCGCATGCCGGGCAGGTGCCGCAATAGACGCGCGAGTCAACCGCGACGCTGTCTCCGACAGCAAGACCTTCCACGCCGTCGCCGACCGCCGAGATCCGACCACAGAACTCGTGTCCCGCCGTCGACGGGCGTCGCGAGATCCACTGTCCCGTGCGGAAATTGTGGAGGTCGGAGCCGCAGATCCCTGCGGCCCTTACCTCGATGTTCACGTGGCCGGCCCGCGGTTGAGAGGGCCGTTCGACCTCCTCGACGCGCAGGTCCATTGCATCGTAAAGGCGAACCGCCTTCATCGATCAGCCTCCGAACTTCAGGTAGGCATCGCGCACCGGCGAGACCGCGTTGGCATGCGAGGAGAAGCCTTCGTAGACAGCCAGCTTGTGCGCGTTCTCGGCAAACAGCGGGTAGGCAGGGGCAGTGACGTAACCGATCGAGCTGCGCTTGACGAAGTCGGTGACCGAAAGCGGACCGAATGTGCGTGCCCAGCGGCTGGTCGGAAGAACGGCATTCGGCCCCAGGCAGAAGTTGCCGATGCTGACAGGCGTATACGGTCCCATGAGGATCTCGGCCGCCTCGGTGATGTGGCCGAGATGGGAGAAGGGGTCGCGGGACAGGATTTCCAGGTGCTCGGGGGCATAGGCATTGACGAAAGCGTAGCTTTCCTCGACCGACGAGGTCAGGACGACGCCGCCGCACTTGCCGGAGAGCACCGTCCTCGAGAAATTCACCCGCTGTTCGGTCATGCGGGCCCAATGTTCCGGCAGCGCTGCCAGGGCTTCCTCAGCGACGCGGCGGCTGTGGGTGACGAGATAGGCCGATGAATCCGGGCCGTGTTCGGCTTCGATCAGGAGATCGAGCGCAGCAAGACCGCCGTGAACCGTGTCATCTGCGAAGATCATCGCTTCGGAGGGACCAGCTGGAAGTCCGGTGTCGATGACGCCGGCCAGACTGCGCTTGGCGGCCACGACCCATGGGCTACCGGGGCCGACGATCTTCAGCGCCGGCTTGATTGTCTCCGTGCCGTAGGCAACGGCGGCGACGGCCTGTGCACCGCCAACCTTGTAGACGGTGTCTACGCCCGCCAGACGCGCGGCGACGAGCGTTGCCGCATCGACACTGCCATCGGGAGCCGGCGGCGTGACGATCGCGAGGTGCGGAACACCAGCGACAACGGCCGGAACCGAGGTCATCATCGTGACCGACGGGAAGGACCCCTTGCCACGCGGCACATAAAGCGCCACCGACTGGATCGGCGTGAAGCGGTCGCCGGCAAAGGCGCCGGGGCGCACTTCCTTCAGCCACATGGCCTCTGGCTTCTGCTCCTCGTGGAAGACGCGGATATTCTCGATCCCGAATTTGATGGCATCGATCACATCGTCGCTGACAAGCTTGAATGCGGCATCGAATTCGGCCTCGGTGACCTTGATGTTCGCTTCCGAAAGGTCTGCCTTGTCAAGTTCGCGGCCAAAGCGTGCAACGGCCCGATCGCCTTCAGTACGGACGCCCTCGAGGATCGGCCTGACTTTTTCTATGAAGCTCGAAATATCGGTTTCCGAACGGCGCAGAAGGGCGCCTTTCTCTTCCGGGCTGAGTTTCGAATATTCGCAGAAGGACACTTCAGTCATTTCACATACCCTTTTTGAGGCCACTGGCGAGGCAGAATGGCAGGCACACTGAGGCAATCGCCAAGGCCTTCAGCCCAAGCGGTAAACCATATTGGAATCCGGTTCCTATTGCGCAGCCGCGAGGCGTGGGCAAGGTCGTCCCGGTTCGTTTTCACGCATTAAATGTCAAGGCGCCATCAGCCGCCTTGCGAGTCAGGCTATGGCTTTGTTGTTCCGCTTTTATTGCTTGTCTTTAGATGTATATACATGTGCATTCATGTCAAACGCTTTTTGCACTGCTGCCTATTTTTTATATAGAGGCCAAAAAACCGCCATCGACGGGAAGGCAATGACCATTGATATAGCCAGCAGCGTCACTGACAAGGAAGACGACGGCACCGCCGATGTCGGTCGCCTCGCCAAACCGCCGTTGGGGGATCTTCTCGAGCATGCGCGCCTGCCAGGCGCTGTCCTGGTAGAAACCTTCCGTCATCGCCGTGCGGAAATAGCCTGGCGCCACTGCATTGACGCGTATCCCGGACGATGCCCATTCGGCCGCAAGCGCTCTCGTCATGCCCAGAAGCCCCGACTTCGACGAGCCGTAAGGGACGGCGGTGGGAATGCCGACAAAGGAGGTGAGGGAGCAAAGATTGACGATGCTGCCGCCGTTGGCCTGCGTCGACATCCGCCTGGCGGCCGCCTGCGCCCAGAAGAAGGCGCCTTTCAGGTTCGTGCCGATAATCTGGTCCCAGAGCGCCTCGTCGACATCGAGCGAAGGCGAGACCTGCTCCATTCCGGCATTGTTGACCAGAATGTCGATCCGACCGGAAAGCGCCGCGAACTGATCAAGAACCCGCTCGATGGAGGGCACGTCATTGACGTCTTGCGAGGCGGCGAAGCACTTGCGTCCCCGCGCCTCGATCAACTGCCGCGTCTCGGCCAGCGAGCCTTCATCGCGCGCCGTGATGCATAGATCAGCCCCGGCATCGGCGAGCGCCAGCGCGATCGCCTGACCAAGCCCTCGGCTGGCGCCTGTGACAACTGCAACTCTTCCCTCAAGGCTGAAGATATTCCCGGTCATCGTGCTCTCCTGCGGCATTTTCACGAATAGAAACAGCTTTTCGATTTTATGTCTATACATTATCGACAAGCCGGACGATTGCTCCTATGGTCGGCGTGGCGTTCCAACCTGGAGATCGAAAATGTCTGATATGCGGAAGCTGATTCGTGAAGAGGTGGTTGGCATACCGCCGTACAATGCAGGCCTCACCCTCGAGGAGGTCCGTCAGCGCTATCAGCCGGTGTCGATTGCAAAACTCGGCTCGAACGAAAATCCGCTCGGTGCCCCCGACGGCGCGTTACGGTTCGACGGCGGGCTCCATGATCTGGTGCGCCTCTACCCCGACCCGAAGGGAAGGGAGCTTTGCCAGGCGATTGCCGACGCCTTGAACGTCACGAGCCCCCAGGTCATCCTCGGAAACGGGTCGGAAGACCTGATCGGCGTCATATGCCGCGCCGTCGTCCGCCCCGCGGATACGGTCACGACGCTCTATCCATCCTTCCCGCTGCACGAGGATTACGCCGCCCTGATGGGTGGCAAGCTGGAGCGCATCGAGGTCCTGCGCGATCTCACCGTGGATGTGCCGGCCTTGATCGAGGCGGCAAGGCGCAAACCGAAGATGATCATGTTCGCCAACCCGATGAACCCGGTCGGCAGCTGGATTGGCGCCGGCGCATTTCGCGATTTCCTCGATGCAGTCGATAGCGAGACTTTGCTCGTCGTGGACGAAGCCTATGCCGAATATGCGAGCGGCGACGATTATATCTCGGCGGTCGATCACCTGGCAGGAACCGACAAGAACTGGGTGGTGCTCAGGACTTTCTCGAAGGCCTTCGGCCTTGCGGGCCTGAGGATCGGCTTCGGCATCACCTCCAACGCCGCGCTGCGCGAGGTTTTCGACCGAGTACGTACGCCATTCAACACCAATGCCATTGCCCAACACGCAGCGCTCGCCGCGCTCGCGGACAATGAGCATCTGCAGCGGTCGGTCGAATTGGCACGAAACGAACGCGAGCGCCTAGCCACCAGCCTCGTTGCCCTCAATCTCAAAGTCGCGCCCTCGAAGGGGAATTTCCTGTTTTTCGATTGCGGCACCAACGCGGTAGACGCTGCCGAAAAGCTCCTTGCCGACGGCGTCATCGTCAAACCCTGGAAACAGAAGGGCTATGAGAACTTCATCCGCGTCAGCATCGGCTCACCGGCCGAAAACGACCAGTTCCTGCGGGCGCTTACGAAGGTACTTGGCTGACAGTAAGCTACGACGCCCTAGAGTGGCAGCGCGAGCATGCCACTCTATTTTATTTCCCGAGGCCGATGGACAACAAGCCCGCCGGCGAGAAACCGCACCGGATCGCTTTTATGCCGGTGCTCCCCTCAGCAGCTCCTCAGAATTGTATTCGGCGATGGATTGCAGCCTGAGACTTGCAAGGAGCCACAAGTTGCGAGATCATCCTCGCTGAAGCTGCCCCCAACGATAGGACGACCCATGCCTGTAAAAGTTTTGTTGGCCGTAGTCGCATTGTCTGTTCTGTCCCTATCGGGATGCGCGACGGCAGGGTCGGCAGGAAATACGACCTACGCGACTCCGGCAGGAATCGGACCCGTTCGCGGCGGCAACAACAACTTCTACTAGCCCCTCCGCGGCCTTCTTCTCTCCAGCCTCTGGCGCCGCCGCTCAGGGCTTGGAATGATGTCGAGCCGCCCGGCAGTCACGACGTCTTCGCTTCGTCGGCGGAGGTTTGTAGCCGTGTCAAAAGCTCGATCAGTTGGGGTGCAAGTTCTCGAACTTCCCTCAAGTGCACCTGGCTTAGCTGCTGAAGGATCATGTCGGCCTTTGCCGTCAGCTCGAGCGTCTGTTTCCGGCGGTCGGCTTCGTCCTGGCGGCGATCGACCAGGTCTGCCTTGAACAATCGTCCAACGAGTTCGGTGGCAGAGTGGGGTGCTATCAGCAGCCTCTCCGCCAGCATCCCGACGGTCATGCGCTCATGATCAGGATGCCCCTTGATGGCCAAAAGAGCTTGGTGCTGCTGCGCCGGAAGCCCCGCTTCCTGGGCAGCCGAGGCGCTGAAATCCATGAAGCGGCGAAGCGTGAACCGCAAATTGGAGAGAGCCTGATAGTCGGCGTGACTGAGCTCGGCGTCGGTCTTCATCTCTTGTTCGCTTTCACTGCATCCATACGATTCTGCTCAGCTTCCGCCGGTCCTGCAGCACGCGCAGAGCATGCATCAGGTCCGGTGCCATCTCCCTGATTTCATATAGATGAGCTTGCGAGAGCCGGTCCAGCAAAGTTTCCGCAGCATTGCATAGGCTGAGCAATCTCTGCCTGCCATGCGTTTCAACGAAGACGAACTCCCTGGCTGCCAGCCCGCCGACCAGCGCACCGACCGCCTGGCGATCCAGGAGCAGGCGCTCACCAAGCACCGCAAGCGTCATCGCCTTTCCATGCCCCTTTATTGCAAGGAGTGCCTGGTGCTCCTGTGGCGCCAATCCAAGCTTCAGCGCCTCCCTCGCGCTGAAATGCCGAAACTTCCTGATCCTGTAGCGCAGGTTCGCCAGCGCGTCCCAATCCACTGTCTCATCATGGATCCCATTTTTCATCGATATCTCCGTCACGCTTGATTTATATCGTACTACGATATAATAGGCGGTCCGAATTCATCCGCAACGGCCAAACTCATTCTCACGGAGAAACCATGCCCCACCCGCAGCCCTCGAAGGGGAAGCTGTCGAAGCAAAGGGACTTCACCGCCGGCGTCGACCGCAGGCAAGCCGGCGATTTCACCACCGATCGTCGCGTCCTGATCCTCATCGCCATGGCGATCGTCGTCGGAACCGCTGGCGCCTTTGCTGCAGATATTCTGGTCAGTCTGATCGCGATCGTCTCCAACCTCGTCTGGTTCGGCCATTTCGCTACTGAGATGATACCTCCATGGCAGGCGCCGCGGTCCGTCTGGACCGTGATGGCGCCCGTATTGGGTGGTATCGTCATCGGCCTCATGGCGCGCTTCGGTTCCGAGAAGATCAGGGGACATGGCATCCCCGAGGCCATCGAGGCGATCCTTCTTGGCGGCAGCCGCATGTCGGCGAAAGTTGCGGTCCTGAAGCCGCTATCGTCGGCAATCTCGATCGGAACGGGCGGCCCCTTCGGTGCGGAAGGACCGATCATCATGACCGGCGGCGCCATAGGATCCTTGTTTGCCCAGTTCTTCCACATGTCTGCCGCTGAACGAAAGACGCTGCTGGTGGCGGGTGCCGCAGCGGGCATGACGGCGATCTTCGGCACGCCGATTGCCGCCGTGATGCTGGCGGTCGAACTCCTGCTGTTCGAATGGAAGCCGAGGAGCTTCATTCCCGTGGCCGTGTCGGCCTGCGTTGCCGTGTGCTGGCGCCCTCTCTTGTTCGGTGCGGGGCCTCTGTTTCCTGCCAACGTCGCGTCGTCATTGCCGTGGTGGGGCATTCTCCTTTGCGCGGCGATGGGCATCGTGTCCGGATTGCAGTCCGGTCTCTTGACGACGCTTCTCTACAAGATCGAGGACTTGTTCGAGAAATTGCCCTTCCATTGGATGACTTGGCCGGCAATCGGCGGCTTGGTCGTCGGGCTCGGCGGGTTGATTGAACCACGCGCCCTCGGGGTCGGCTACGACATTATCGACGGATTGCTGCACAACCAGCTTGCCGTTTCGGTGGTTGTCTCCATCCTGATCGTTAAGACCGTCATCTGGCTTTTTGCCTTGTCATCAGGAACGTCAGGCGGTGTTCTTGCACCCCTTCTCATTTTCGGCGGGGCGCTGGGCTGGCTCGTTGGCCTCGTCATGCCCGTGGGCAATCCCGGGTTCTGGGCACTGCTCGGAATGGCCGCAATGATGGGCGGCACAATGCGCGCGCCGCTCACGGGGACCTTTTTCGCCGTCGAGATTACTGGCGACGTCAATGCCCTCGTGCCGCTGCTCACCGCAACGGTGGTCGCCTATGCCGTCACGGTTCTTCTGCTGCGCCGCTCCATCCTCACCGAAAAGATTGCCCGCCGCGGCCAGCATATTTCCCGCGAATATGGCGTCGATCCCTACGAACTGACCCGAGCCCAAGAGATCATGATCCGGAAAGTGGACACGCTGCAGGCGAGCATGACCGTGGCAGAGGCCTGCGCCTTCTTCGCCGGTGGAGCACAGCATCGCAGCTACCCCATCATCGACCACCAGGGCATCTTCCTGGGATTGATGTCACGCTCGGATGCACTTCGCTGGCAGATAGACGAGGAATTTCAGGAGCAGCGTCTCGCAGACGTGGCACTCGACGGCTCGCTTCCCACCGGCCACCCTGAAGACACCGTCGGCTTTATCGCTGACCTGATGATCAGCTCCGACAGCGGACGCATCCCGATCCTCGAACCACTGTCAGGGCGCTTGGTCGGCTTGATCGCAAGAAAGGACCTCCTGGCCCTGCGCAGTTCATTCCGCTCACTTGAACGCGACCGAAATGCCTTCCTGCCGGCGCCGCGAAGCTCGGTTGCGAGGTAGGCGAGCAGCCGTGCGGCGTCTGTTCGCTGCACGGCCGCCTGTCGCCGCGGTTCACACTTCGATTACATGGGGCACTCGTCGTCACGGACCGGCAAACGACGAGATTGCCTCGATGACGATTACCGCTGACGCCGCACCCGGGTCGACATGACCGAGCGAGCGATCACCAAGCCGGGAGGACCGCCCTTTGGCCGCCACCATGCCTTTCGTCGCCTCGCAGCCATCACGGGCGGCGCGGACGGCTGCGTCTAGGCACGACGCAAGGGCTTCTCCGTTGGCTCGCGCCTGAAGGGCTGCCTCTGCGGCCGGCTTCCAGGCGTCGACCATCGTTTTTTCTCCGATCTCGGCCTTGCCGCGATCCTGGATGCCTTGGGATAGTGCGCAGAAAGCGGTCAGGAAGTCGTCGTCCGACAATTCCTCCTTGCCCTTGACGGCGGCGCCTGCGCGCATGAAGGCAGTGGCATACAAGGGGCCGGACGAGGCACCGATCGCGTTCAGAAATGCCTTTGCAGCAGCGTTGAACGCGGCCGTCGGCAGGGTCTGGGCGCCATCGAGCGAAACGAGCGCCGTGGCAGCGGCGTGCCAACCACCTTCCATGGCAAGACCGTGATCCCCATCGCCGATGACGCCGTCCAGCTCGCACAACCAGTCCCGCTTTTTCGCGATCTCGTCTGCGATGAGCGAAAACAGCCGTTGCAGGTCATCGGTATTGATCGGCATCTATCACCTCCGAAACATCGCACAGTCGCAGGGATGATCGATCAGACGTTGTAACTCGTCATCGAGATGCATGATGGTGATCGACGCGCCTGCCATTTCAAGCGAGGTGCAATAGTTCCCGACGAGGGAGGTGTGGATCAGGAGCCCGGCGTCATCGAGCCGTGACTTGACCCGGCGCATCATGATGTACAGCTCCATCAGGGGCGTCGAACCAAGCGAGTTCACCAGAACCGCCAGACGGTCGCCGGCTGGAGACTTCATCTCCTGCAGAATACCGTCCATCAGTTCGTCGGTCACTGCATCCGCGGATCGAAGCGGTCCGCGTGCCACGCCGGGTTCGCCATGGATGCCCATGCCGATTTCCATCTCCTCTTCGCCGATGGTGAAGTTCGGCCGGAGGGTCTGGGGGAGTGAGCATGGTGAAAGCGCCACCCCCATGGTGTAGGTTCGTGCATTGGCGTGACGGGCGGCCCGCTCGACCTCGTCCAGCGGATACATGAGATCGCATGCCGCTCCGGCGGCCTTGAAGATGAAGACGTTGCCCGCGACCCCGCGTCGCTTCTCGATCTGGTCAGCCGGCGCCGAAGCAATGTCGTCGGTGGTCAGGACGGTTCGCGCCTCAATGTCATCAAGCGCGAGCATTTCGGCGGCCATGTCAAAATTCATGACGTCGCCGGCGTAGTTCCCGTACATGAAGAGCACGCCCGAGCCGCCATCAGCTGCCTTCGCGCATGCGATGATTGGATCGGGGGGCGGCGATGCAAAGACGTTCCCCACCGCGGCCGCGTCAGCCAGTCCCTTGCCGACAAAGCCAAGAAACGTCGGCTCGTGCCCCGAACCTCCTCCGATCACCAACCCTACCTTGCCCTGGCGCGGGCCGTTCCTGGCGATGATCGCACGCGGCACATCGTCGACCGCATACAGGTGTTCCGGATAAGCCGCCAATATGCCTTCCAGCATCTCGTCGACGGCATCCGCCCCGGAATTGATGAGCTTCTTGGTTTTCACGCCGATTCTCCCCTTCGAACTCCGGCACCCCAGATGCAAGCCGGGCCGTGGCGGTCAATGCGCAAGCGGCAAAACCGCCACGCCGTAAGGCCCTATCGTCACGCCCGCAGCGGCTGGAGCGACGATGCTCGATCCGCAATCGAGCGTTTGCTCTTCCGCTGTCACATTGACAATGTGAAGTTTTCGCCCCGACGCACCCGTCACGGCGAAGGCCAGAACCTTCGAAGGCGCGGATGAGACGCATTCCTGCCAGCGGGATCCTGATAGCATCGACAATGTGCGCACCGTATTGAACAAGGGGCGCCAATCCCCTTGTCTTGTTGGTTCGCCTGGGCCCGCCACCAGTCCAAATGGACCGGTCAGCGCCGAGAGCGTCAAGCACTCCAGCCCGGCATCAAGCACGCGTATCGCATAGCCAAGCGCGAAGGCTTCCGCAAAACGCCCGCTATGCCGAGGGTCCAAGTTGGCCATCGGAATGCGATTGCCGGACAGGTTTTCCATCGTTCGGCTCCCATAGGGATTCTGGCGCATCGGGATCGATGATGGCCCGATCCGGTAGGGCTTCTCGCCATAGATCGCGCGAACCGAGCGGGTAATGAAGGGTAGGGTCTCCAGCGTTTGCATGACGCTGAGGTCGTCGGCCGCATGCACGATCGGATTGGTGCAGTGGCTGACGAAACCAAGATCGTCCGCGGGAACCCGCTTCCGGTTGAGTTCGGTAAAATAGCTCAGCATACCCCCGCCAATGCGGATGCCGGGAAAGGCCGAATGAGCCGCGCCATAGACCTCTTCGAGGGGTGGGCAGTCCGGCCACTTGCTGCCTGGGGGTGTCGACTGGCGGTCTACGGATGGCGAGATCATGATCGCATCGGGCCTGAACGAGGCCGATCGCAGAATATCGGCGATTTCCGCCGTCTCCACGGCCGGCGAACGCCTGCACGGCAGGGCGAGTTCCAGTGTCGAGCGATTGCGCTGGCCATCCGCAATGGCTTTGAACCGTTCGATTGCCTCCATGCCGTGGCCGGCATTCGCGTCGAAATGAAAGATGATCTCCTGCGGAGCGATCTCCGATAGCAGCGACTTCGCAGCGAGCACCGCTCCGGCTTCCTCGGGAGTGACGACGACGCCGATGCCGGGCATCGTGCCTGTGCGCGTCCCGAGTTCGAGCGGGATGGAACCATCGGAAGCGATTGCCGCCGGACGGCTGTAACGCTCGCCCCTGATAACGAGGGACGTGCGTTGCCGAATGCGGTCGCCCGCTGGGATCTGATATGGCCAGGGCAGGGCGAGCGGCCGAACGTAGGTCTTGTACGATGCGTCCGACCAGTTGCGCTGGTCCTCCATCTCGAACGTATCGCCCTCCATGCGGCACTCGGCCGTCACCCCAGGCACGACCGTGTGCGTGATCGCACGCATGTCCTTGAAGGGCTGCCAAGGATCGATCAGCTCGGGAAACTCCGTTGCTCGGAGAGTGCCATCGACACGCTCGACAGTCGCGGGCGTGCCAGCGACCCCAACGATCGGGTGAAGAATGCAGAAGCCACAGCGGTTGGTCTCGAAGCCGGTGTGCGAGACGGCGTCGGCGACAAAATCCAGGCGATCCGAGGTTCCGACGATCCCGACATCGATCGCGAGTTTGGTATTGTCCGGCCCTTCGCAGCCCGCACGATAGACGACTTCGAACCGATCCTTGTCCTGGGTGATCCGAAGCCCGGAAATTTCGGGGCTGTAGGTCCCCCAGTCCCGATCGCGAACGAGGTACGAGATCGCCCTCAGCACCTCGGTCCCATCGTAACGGATTGTTCGAAGATTGCCCTCGACCAGATCGGCTTCCAGCTTTCCGGCACTGAGCCGGACCGCAGGCGTTTCGACGAGATGCGTGCCATAGAGGACGAAGGGATCAACCGTCATCGCAGCAAGGCTCCGACATCCACGCGTTGTCCGGTAGCAGCGCTTTCATAAGCTCCCTCGACGAGGGCAAAGGTCTTCAGATTGTCGGCTCCCGACGTAGAGTGTTCACCACCCTGGCTTAACTGGTCGACCCAATGCTGCTGGATGGCGTAGACGCTTTCCTGGATATTGTGCCAGGGCCGCGATGCCCAAGACAGGAGCCGCGGCGAGACGTCGATCGTGCGTGTGCCGTCGGCGTTGGTGACCTCGAGTTGGTAGCCCTGGCTGAGCCGGATGCTTCCATCGCACCCATCCAGTTCTATCAAGGTCTCGGGGAAGGGCTCATTCGACAGCTTCGTGGCATAGCTGACGTCGACGACGGACGTCGCACCGCTGTCGTGGTCGAGCAGGATCGTCGCCACATCCTCGCCCTTGATCTTCGGATTGACTCGCTTGGTTCGTGCCGTCAGCGCCTTTACGTCACCCAGGATGTAGCGGGCGATATCGAGCGTATGAATGCCAAGATCCTCGATGATGAAGCGCTCGCCTTCGGCCAGATATGGCTGGCCGGAGAAGACGTCGTAGCCGGAGCGGAAGGAAAAACGGCCCCAGAAAGGCGTGCCGATCGCTGCCGCGTCGAGAACCTTGCGAACCGCCTGAATGGGCGTCTGCCAGCGGAAGTTCTCATGGATCATCAGCGGAATACCGGCCTCGCGGCAGGCCTGCACCATCGCCTTGGCATCGGCAAGCGTCTTGGCGAAGGGCTTCTGGCAGATGACAGGAACCTTGTGCCGCGCGGCCATCTCCACGAGTGGCCGGTGGCTCTGGACGGTTGTTGCGATGTCGACGAAATCGAAGCCGCCGTCTGCAAGGAGTGCTTCGGCATCACTGTATCGCCGCTCAATGCCAAACTGATCGCCCACGATCTTCAGGCGTTCAGCATCGCGATCACAGATCGCAACGATCTTCGCACCTTCGACATCGTTCCAAGCATGCATCTGGTTGACCGCGAAGAAGCCGCAACCGATCAATGCACCTTTCAATTCAGTCATTTCAACCTGCCCTTGCCATCTGCATCAAAGTAACGCGCTGCTGCAGACGGCGCTGCGCCTGATCGACAACAACCGCGATGATAATCACCAACCCCTTGATGACCATCTGCCAGAAGGACGAGACGCCCATCATCACCAGCCCGTCCGAGAGGATGCCGATCACGAAGGCGCCGATGATCGTCCCGCCGATCGTTCCGCGACCGCCCGACATCGACGTGCCGCCGAGGACGGCTGCCGCGATCGCGTTGAGTTCAAAGCTCTCGCCTGTTGCAGGATGCGCAGCCATCAGTTCCGACGAGATGATGACGCCGACGATCGCTGCGCAAAGACCGGAGAACATGTAGACGAAGATCTTCACGATATCGACGCGGATGCCGGACATGCGCGCCGCGCGCTCATTGCCGCCGACGGCAAAGATGTGGCGTCCGATCGGCGTCGAACGTGCGACATAGGCGGCGAGCAGCGCGAGCGCGATCAGGATCCAGATCGAAACCGGTAGTCCGAGGATGCGCCCCGCACCGAAGAAATCGAAGCCGGTCGTCGCATACTCAGGACGGCCGACAAGGTTCGGGAAGGTCTGCCCATCCGAGGAAAGCAGCGCCAGGCCACGCGCGACATAGAGCGTGCCGAGCGTGGCGATGAAGGGCGCCACGTTGAGCTTGGTGATCAAAAGGCCGTTGATCAGACCGATGAACAGGCCAATCGCCAGGGTGATGAGCACGATCTCAAACAGGTTGAAGTAAATGGTGTAGCCAACGGGCAGTTCGATCCCGTAGAGGATCAGGCCACCGGCCACCATGCCGCAAAGCCCGACGATAGAGCCGACCGAGAGATCGATGCCGCCCGTAATGATGACGAATGTCATGCCCATGGCAAGGAAGGCATTGAGCGCCACATGCTTCGACATCAGGATCATGTTCGCCGTCGATGTGAAGTTCGGGGCGAAGATCGCAAAGAAGATGATCACGGCGAAAAGCGCGATAAAGGTCCTGAGCTTCATCAGCGTCAGGAGGACGGAGCCGTTCGTGCTCGTCGGCGAGGAAGTGGTTGTGGTAGCCGCCGTCATGACGCGAGTTTCCCTTGATGTCCGTGTCCCTTGGCCGAAGCCGCGATGATGGCGTCTTCCGTCGCCTCGTCCCGGTTGAAAACAGCGACCAGCTGGCCGTTGCTCAAAACCGCGATGCGATCGGAAAGCGCCATGACCTCTTCGAGGTCAGAAGTCGAAAACAGAATGGCGAGGCCGTTTGCAGCCAGCCGCCGCATGGTGCGGAAGACGTCGGCCTTGGCGCCGACATCGATCCCGCGGCTCGGCTCGTCCATCAGCAGAACCTTCGGATTGGTCATCAGCGCCTTGCCAATCACCACCTTCTGCTGATTGCCGCCCGACATCGACGTGACTTCGAAATCGGGATTGGGTGCCTTGATCGCGAGATCCTTGATGGCGTCGCGAATAGCCGTCTTCTCCGCCGCCGCATTGATATGGAAGAACCGGGCGAAGCGGTTCAGGCTTGCCAGCGACAGGTTGCTGGCGATCGAAAGAACCTGGACCAGTCCTTCCCGTTGCCTGTCCTCAGGGATCAGCGCTAGGCCCCGGCGGATCCGACGGGTAACGTCGCGCGCAGCGACCTCCTTGCCATCGATGAAGATCTTGCCGGTGGAGTGCCCGTGGCGCCCCATCACGCATTCGAAGAATTCGCTGCGTCCGGCGCCCATCAGGCCATAGATGCCGAGGATCTCGCCTGACTTGACCGACAGGGAGACATGGTCTACCGCTAGGCCGCCAGTCGAACGGGGAAGACTGATGTCTTCCGCGCGAAACATTTCCTTGCCGACAGCATGGTCCACCGACTTGGCGAAGTCCTTGGCATCGGAGCCAATCATCGAGCGCACGATCCAGCGCGTGTCGATGTCGCGGACCAGTGCCTGGCCGGTGATCTGGCCGTCGCGCAGGACGGTGATGTAGTCGCCGATCCGCATCAACTCTTCCAGGCGATGCGAGATGTAGACGATGGCGACGCCCTGCGCCTTCAGCTCGGCGATCACCTTGAACAGGATCTCCACTTCGGCCACCGAAAGCGCAGACGTCGGCTCATCCATGATCAGGATGCGTGCGTTGAGCGACATCGCCTTGGCGATCTCCACCAGCTGCTGCTGGCCGATGGGAAGGTCCTCCACCATCGTCCCGGCGTCGATCCCGGCATCCAGCCGCTTCAGGAATGCATTGGCCTTTTCGACCTGCGCCTTGTGGTCGATGCCGCGCAAACCGCGGGTGATCTCCCGTGTGGCGAAGATGTTCTCGGCCACCGACATGTTGGAGAAGAGATTGAGTTCCTGGAAGATCATGCCGATGCCGTGCGCCTGCGCATCAGCCGGGCTGTCGAAGGAGACCGGCTCGCCGTCGAGGATGATCTTGCCAAGCGTTGGCCGTTCGACGCCCGCGATGATCTTCATCAGCGTCGATTTGCCAGCTCCGTTTTCGCCGACAAGCACGTTCACCGCGCCGCGCCGCAATTCGAGATCGGCGCGCTTGACCGCGATGATGCCCGAATAGACCTTCGAAACATCGTCGAGACGCAGGATGATGTCGTTGTTGGGGGAGTTGCTCATGACTATTGCCCCACCGTCAGTTCGGATGGAGTGACCAACGGCAGCTGGCCGCCGCTTGGCACCGGGAAGGCGCCGACAACGGTTACGGTCTTGCTGACAAGTCCATCGCGCGGTACAGCCGAAAGGAAGGCGTTGTTTGCCTTCTCATTGAAGGCCTTGCCGAACTGGGCCCATTCGATCTGGTTTTTGAATTCGTTGAAGTTGACGAAGTCGAGCGTATCGCGCAGCGCGGTGCCGCGCAGAGCCGGGCCGATCTGCACCTTGGCATCGGCCTTGCCGTCGCCATCGGCGTCGACATCGAGTGTTGCCGCGCGCGATTGCGTATCGGCCGCGACAACCTTGCCGGTGAATTTCACGGCATAGGTCCAGGGCGAGCTCGCCTGCTTCTTTGGATTTCCGTATTTTTCTCCAGCCTGGTCGGGGCTCGACGCGGCCAGTGCGGCGACGTCCTTGAGCTCGCCGGCGCGCTTTTCGAAATAGGGGACAGCCTGCGATTGCCAGATCGCCTCGACCTTCGCATTCGGATCGAATGCGTCCTTTGCAGCCGCCTGTGCCTTTTCCTCGGCAGTCGGCGTCTTGATGATCTTGCAGCCAGGCAAAGCCGCCGCCACGAGTGCGGCGATCAGGGCGCCCCTGATCCTCAACATGCGATGAACCTCGAAGTTATGTGAAATAGACCGCAGAGGGCGCGGTTTCCCGAACCCTCTGCGGCTGTTCTCTGCCGATTACTTCGCCAGCGCGAAGGTCTCGAGCTTGGAAGCGTTGTCAGTGTTGATGAGGACGCAATCCATCAGCTGCTTTTCTTCCTTCGGCGAGGTCTTGTTCTTGATGTAGGCGTCAGCCTGTTCGACAGCCATCTGCGCCTGGGCGTAGGCCGGCTGGAGTACGGTTGCCTTGATGCCGCTGGACTTGATCGAGTCACGCACATCGTTGGAGCCGTCAAAGCCGACGACGATCACGTCCTTGCGGCCGGCAGCCTGGAGAGCCGCGATCGCACCCATGGCCATCGTGTCGTTGCCAGAGATCACGCCCTTGATGTCCGGGTTGGCCTGCAGGATGGTCTCCATTTTCGCGTAGGCTTCGGTCTGGCTCCAGTTGGCCGACTGCTTGGCGACGCTCTTCAGCTCCGGATAGTCGCCGATGACGTCGTTGTAGCCCTGCGAGCGGATGCCGGCATTGGTATCGGATTCCTTGCCGACCAGTTCGACATAGTTGCCCTTTTCGCCCATCAGCTTGACGAACTCCTGCGCGCCGAGCTGGGCGCCCTGGTAGTTATTCGAAACGATCTGGGCCACGGCGACGCCGGAGGCATTGATTTCACGGTCGATGAGGAAGGAGGGGATGCCTGCGTCCTTGGCCTTCTTCACGGCTGCGACCGATGCATCGGCGCCGGCGTTGTCGAGAATGATCGCCTTGGCGCCGCGACCGATCGCGGTGTCGATCATTTCGGACTGCTTGTTGGCGTCGTCGTCATGGGTCATGACGAGGGCCTCGTAGCCGAGTTCCTTGGCCTTGGCTTCGGCGCCGACGGCTTCAGCCTTGAAGAAGGGGTTGTCGTGGGCCGGCGTGATGATGGCGATCAGATCCGCCGAGAAGGCCGGGATGGCCGTGCCGAGTGCCAGCGCGCCGGCAAAGGCCGCCAGGGTCAGTTTGCGTGTCAGTGTCATGTTTCCTCCCGAGTGTGAATAAGCCCCGTCTCCCTTGGGGCGGTGAAGGGCGAGGCTTTTTGCCTCGCCAAGCCGGTTCAGGTGATGCGCCGGATGCTTTCGGCGATCTCCTGCGGTTCGAATACCTTTTTCCAGTCGTCGCGCATCAGGGCGGGGATGCCGAACTCGATGGCCTTGTTGCAGGCATCGGAAAATACGCCGTCGACTTGCTTGAAGATGACCGCGCCAAGCACGTTCATGTGGCCCAGCAGAAAGTCGCGGGCGGCTTCCGCCGGCACGCCGCGCGCCACGCATTCGTCCATTGCCTGGCGCATGACGACGAGCAACGAGGCGCAGACCGTTTCAGACAAGCCAGGCTCGAGCATGGCCAGTTGCTCGACCGTCACCCGGTGCGAGCGCATGACCGGGGCCCAGATGATCTTGGCGATCTCTTCTCCGAGCGCATAAGCGCTTTCCGGTCCCTGCATGAGGGCCGAGACGATGTGCTGCTTCGCAAACAGGCCACCGAAATGGTCCTTCTTCGCCTGCATGTCAGTCTCGTCGTTGAAGATCGGCGGATGGCAGGGATGGGTGACGAAATAGGTAAGGTCGTCGCGCTTGGGCAAGTGGTCGGCGAAGGGGGCAGCGGCGTCCAGAGCCACGACCATGGTGCCAGGCTTCAGCTTGTCGACAATTCCAGCGGCTACCTTGCCGATTGCAGTGTCTGGGACAGCAAGGATGACAACCTCGGCACCTTCGAGACCGGCATCCGGGCTGACGCAGTCAAGTCCGAGGTCGTTCTTCAGGCGCGCCTTGCCGGCTTCGCTGACCTCGATATGACGAACGTCGAAGCGTGACCCCTTGAGGTTCTTAGCAAGCCGGTAGCCCATTTTGCCACCTGCGCCGAAGAGGGCAATTGTAGTCATGTTTCCTCACCTTTTCTCAGTCTGGATAGGAGCATAAACTGGTATGATGAGTCAATCACCATATCATCAACTATTTGAGTTAGGAGACCCGTTTTCCCGCATCGAGTCGATCGATCGCGCCAACATTGCCGGCTGAAGACCCCAGCGGGTCGAATTCCGAGGCAAGCCAGACGTCCACGATCGACTTGGCGAGTTCCGGCCCAATCACGCGCGCACCCATGGTGATGATCTGCGCGTTGTTCGACTTGGCGGCGCGTTCGGCCGAATAGGTGTCATGCGTCAGCGCCGCGCGGATACCGGGCACCTTGTTTGCGGAGATGCACACCCCAATGCCGGTCCCGCAGATCAGGATTCCGCGCTGGTGTTCCCCATCGACAATCGTCTGTGCGAGTTTCTGCGACAGGTCGGCGTAGAAGCCGGCTTGGCTGAGATCATGCACTTCAAGATCCGTCCGGCCTGCGAGGTGAGCAGCAATCACATCCAGCAGCGGTTTTCCGGCGCTGTCAGCGCCTATTGCAATCTTCATGAGAGCTTCCTTTCACAGGCTTTCAGGCACAGCGGTTTTGGCCGCGGCAGACGCCCGGCGCAGGATTTCGAGGTATCCTTCGACAGCCCAGGCCGATCGACCGATGAACAGGCCATCGATATGAGCTTGGGAGATGAGTTCTTCGCAGTTTTGCGGGTTGACGCTTCCACCGTAGAGAACCGGCACTGACCGGCCGAGGACGTCCCTGGCCACTTCGGCGATCTTGCCGTGCCGCTCGCAGGCGTAGGATGCGGTCGCCGGAATACCATTGACGCCGATCGCCCAGACCGGCTCATAGGCGAGAAGAATAGGAGAAGGATCTGGCTGGGTGGTGACACGCGCCAAGGCCGCCTCGACCTGCCGTCGCAAGACCGTGTCGGCGTGGCCGGCCTGACGCTCCTGCAAGGTTTCTCCGATGCAGATGAGTGGCGTCAGACCGTGCCGAACGGCCGATACGACCTTCAGGCCGACGGTTTCATCGGTTTCCCCAAAATGCGCGCGGCGCTCGGAATGGCCGAGCTCCACGATATCGAGCTGGCAATCCTTAAGCATTGGCGCCGAAACCTCGCCGGTCCATGCGCCCGAATCGTCCCAATGCATGTTTTGCGCGCCGACCTTGACCGAGGTCTGGGCAAGCACGCGCTTGACCTCGCGAACAGCGGTGAATGACGGAATGACAAACCGCTGTATGCCCGGATCGCGCTCATCATCCGTCTCGGCGAGACGTCGGGCGAAGGCAAGCGCCTCATCGAGCGTCTTGTTCATCTTGAAGCTGGTGCCGATCCATGGGGCCATGTCAGCTGGTCCTTCCGTCGCGTATCTGGGCGAAATAACTGTCCGTTCCGATCTGACCGCCCTTGAGGGCGATCTGCATGCCATCGGTCGGCTGGTAGCTGCCGTGGGCGAGACAAAGCGGCGAGCCTGGTGTTTGTGGAAGCGGGAGAAGGGTGGTGAGCGCATCGACCTTCAGCTGTCGCAGCGCATGACTTGACGTGTCGCCGCCGGCGATGACCGCGCGCGAAAGCCCCTCCCGTTCGACCAGTTGGCGCAGGATCGTGCCCAACGCCCGTCCGAGCTTGTGCCGGGCGCCGGCTATCTTGTCGATGTGATCACCTATATCTGCCGAAGGCCCGAGCGCCGTGTGGAGTATAACGCTTCGCCCCACCTTCAATTTCTCGACCCCTTGCTGGACAGCCGTGTCGATCGCGCGTTCGCTGTCGTCGGACACAAGTGCGAGGGGATCGAGCGCGACATCCGCAAAGCCGTCGTCCCGCGCCCTCCGGATCTGACGCTCGGTCGTGGGCGACACGCTACCGGACACTGCTGCAAGCCGGTCAACGGAACGAACCTCGGGAAACTGTGCCTCGCCTGCAACCAGGCCTTCACTTCGCCAGGCATTGACGAGTGCGTATTGAACCCCGGAGGAGCCGGCGACGAAAGGTCCCGACTGGTGCGAAAGCCGAACCAACTGCCGACCGGCGGCAGCCTGTGTCGCGTCGGAATCCACATCGATGAGGAGAATGCCGGGGTGTGCGTCCACGACCTTGTCAACCAAGGCATCGGCGTCGCTCGATAGGATGGTGGGAATACCGATCAGGCTGACGGGGACCGCTGTCTGCCTCGACAAATGGACGGTCAGATCGGCTTCGCCCATCGGCGTCACCGGATGACAGCTCATGACCGGATGGCGGTCGATCCGGTAGATGCGCCCCTGATAAGCCGCAAACAAATTGCCGAAGGCCGTGTAGCGCTTCAGCTGCGGCGAGCCGACCACGACGGGCACAGCGGATTGACGGAAGATGTCGCGACCGATCTCGATCGCTTTTCCGATGTTTCCAACCCCGGGGCTGGAATCGAAGGTCGAGCAGACCTTGTAGTGGCAAATCCTGGCATCGAGTGACTTCAGCCATTCGAAAGCAGGTGTCAGGTTTGCCTGCATCCACTCCGGCGTCTCGCTCCGGCTCGTCCCGGCAATGCCGATCGCCCTGGCGCCCTTAAACCGGGCACGCATCTCCGGCGAGGGAATGTCGAGGAAGAGCACGGTCTCGATACCGTTCGACGCCAGCGCCTCCATGACGTCGGTCGAGCCAGTGAAGTCGTCGCCATAATAGCTGAGAAGCAGATTGCCCATCGCTGTCACGCGCCCTTGCCGCCGCTGAACTTGGCAATCGAGGCAGCAAGTTCAGGATGCTCCCTGGCGTAGGTTTCCAATGGAATGTCCGCCACGGCGGCCTGCCAGGCCTGCTGCACGGCACGGACGCCTGCCGCCGGGCCACCGGGATGGCTGACGATGCCGCCGCCGCACAGATAGAGAAGATCGGTAGTGCGCCCCGTTCGCTGATAGGTGTCCGGCGCCTGGCCGCCCCACTGGCCCGATCCGGCGACCGGAAGAGGGCAGTCGGAGGCGTCGAAGAGCGGCGTGCTCACAGCCTTGAAGGACGAGACGAAGCTTTCGTCCGGCTCCCAGTATTTGACCCTGATGCCATTGATCTGGAACTGGTCGACCCCGAGCAACCGCCAGAACTGCTGGTAAACCTTGAAGTCCATGCCCGCGCCGGGGTCCCGTGTCAGCACGTCCCAGCCGTTTCGATGGGCATGCAAAACCAGACTGGAGCGCTTGCGCAGGAAACTCATGCCGCCGAAGCCGATTGAATTGATGTTGACGACGGCGCAGTTGCCCCCCGCCTTGGCGACGATGTCATGGTTGCGCATCATCTCGTCGGGATCGGCATGCGAAATGCCAAAGGCATACATCACCTTCTTGCCGGTCTTCTGCTCATGATCGAGAATCCGCGGCATGATCGCAGCGACGCGCTCCTTGAGCGGCGAATAGGCCGGGCTCATGAGCTTCTCGTCATCCTTGATGAAGTCGACGCCGGACTCGATCAGTTCGCCGACGAGTTCGGCGGTCTCGTGCGGACGCAGCCCGAGCGCCGGCTTCACGATTGTTCCGATGATCGGACGCCCCTCGACGCCCGTAAGCCGACGGCTGCCGGGAATGCCGAATTGCGGCCCCGGATGCGCATCCTTGAAAGCATCGGGCAGCTTCATGTCGACGATGCGAATGCCGGTCATGCCCTTGATGGAGAAGACGCCACCAATGGTGATGGTCATCAGCGCCGAAAGATCCGTACCGATCGCGTCCACCGGAAAGGCAATATCGACGTCGGCCCGGTTGAGGCGGGTTCCCGGCGCCACTTCCGGCCAAGTCGGCTGGTGCGTTTCCTCCAACGGGCGGATCGCCACAACCCGCGCCGCCACGCGCGACTTCAGCTCCTCGGTCTCGCCTGGAACCGGCACGAAGGTGCCCGTGGATTGGTCGCTCGCAATCTTTTCAGCCATCGCCTCCACGCTGCCGGGCGTTTCGATGCGATAAGTCAGTGTGATCATCATGGAACTGCCAGTTGCTCCTCTCGCCATGTGATATTGTCATGGCGTCAACTCATGATCTGGTATAATGAGTATCCCATATGATGAAAAGCGAAATTTTGCTTTGCCGTAATTTTCGGGCGCTTTGTCCTCGGCACGGAAAATGATAGGAGGAGATATTTGAGCCAGCGAGATGCTATGACCCAACCCATCGACCAGATTGTTCGCCGCAAGTTGTCAGACGAGGTGTTCGACCGCCTCGAGCGGATGATCACCTCCGGTGAGCTTGCCCCTGGGGACGACATGCCGTCCGAGAGGGTACTGATGGAACGCTTCGGCGTTGGCAGGCCGGCGATTCGTGAAGCCATGCAGGCACTTGCCAGCAAGGGGCTGGTCAGCATTTCTCATGGAGAGCGGGCAAAGGTACTCAACCTGACCGCCCAGTCGATCTTCCGACAGGTCGATCTGACCGCCAAGATCATGCTGTCGCGGTCCACCGACACCCTGGAGCATCTGAAGAGCGCCCGCATATTCTTCGAACGGGGGATGGCACGGGAGGCAGCGCAGCGCGCTACCGAGACCGACATCGAGGATTTGCGCCAAATTATTGAGCGCCAGCGCAATTCGCTGGGGGACGCCGAAAGGTTCATCAGCGCGGACATGGAGTTTCATACGCGTATTGCGCAGATCTCGGGAAACCCGCTCTTTGTTGCGGTCAGCGAAGCAATGCTCGCCTGGCTAAGGGAATATCACACCGACATGCTGATCTGGACCGGCAAGGAAAAGTTCACCCTCGTCGAGCATGAGGAAATCCTGAACCGCCTCGCGGAACACGATGTCGATGGCTCGGAGAGTGCGATCCTCAAGCATCTTGAACGCTCGAGCGCCTTGTATGGAAAACCGCACGAGTGAGGGCAGGAGCAGAGACCTGCCCCTGCAAGACCACTACTGATCCGCTGAAGGAGCCGTGTGGTCGGATGACGCGACCTGTGCGAGATCCTGGGCTTGCGCCATGGCTTTCACCAGGGCGACGATCTTTTCGCGCAACTGCACGTCATTGATCTTCATGAAGGCGCGATTGAGTGCCAGCCCTTCTTTCGAGTGCAGGAACTCGGCCACGGGATCAACCATCGCAGGCGTGTCGAAATTGACCGAGAACTCGGATTCGCCCTGCTGAAAGAAGAAACTCGGCGATACGCCCAGTACTTCGGCGATCCGTTGCAGTCGACTTGCGCCGACGCGATTCATTCCTTTTTCGTATTTCTGAACCTGCTGGAAGGTCACGCCGATCTGTTCGGCTAGCCTTTCCTGACTAAGTCCCAGCAATTGCCGGCGTGTCCTGATACGAGAGCCTACATAGCTGTCGATAGCGTTCGGTGTCTTTGCGTTCATTCCAAGTGTCCATGTGCCGGAAGTAAGCGAAACGGTCTTCCCGGCAAACCGCCGCAGCCCACTGTGTCTTAGCAGCTTATTAAATTCAACGCTCCTTTTTCTCGTTCCAGCGCTATCTTCCCAAAAAAAGCGTGATCACCTAATCCATGCCGAAGCGGATCGGACGGACCACGCGATGCACGATCTTCAGCGTCCTGTCCGGCAGGATCATGTAGGTTTCCTCGACCTGCTGCCCGTATTGATCGATAAAATCATGCGGGAATGTGGAGCCAGGCGGCGACTTCGCCAGCTTCGTTTTCGGCTGGCCGTGATAGATGATGCTTCCCGGTATCGGATCGAGGCCGGGCGAAGAGTAATCAATGCCCGTCGTGCATCCGGCGAGAATCATGGCACCGATCAGCACTGCAGCTTTCATCTTCATGGGCGTTCCACTCTGTCCGCGTCTATAGAAATAGATATATGGGAGAACAGCGGCGCAGACAGATGCAACGCCTGGCCGCGATAAAATTTTGTCGCCGGTCCGCCCGCTAGTTCAGTTGCGGGCTTAGAGCAGCCCGCGCTTCGCCAGATTGGCCATGAGCGCCGAGATACCGAAAGTCCAGGGTGCACATTGCGTCGATAGCCGCACGGTGTTGACCAATGCGCCGAGACCCGGCGACGAGATTTCGACAACGTCCCCTACCTTGTGGGTAAAGCCCTGGTTCGGCGCGTCACGGTCCTGTGTCGGGGCAAAAAGCGTTCCGAGAAACAGCATGAAGCCATCCGGATACTGGTGATGCGCACCGCATGTCTGCTTGACGAGATCGGTCGGGTCGCGGCTGATCTTCGACATGGAACTCTTGCCATCCAGGACGAAGCCGTCGAGGCCGGTGACCTTCAGATCAAGTTCGGCATTGCGGACGTTGTCGAGCGTGTAGCCATCGGCGAACAGCCGGATGAACGGCCCGATCGAGCAGGACGCGTTGTTGTCCTTGGCCTTGCCGAGAAGCAGCGCCGAGCGGCCCTCGACATCGCGCAGATTGACGTCGTTGCCGAGCGTCGCCCCCCTGATCTCGCCGCGACTGTTGACCGCGAGGACGATTTCCGGCTCCGGATTGTTCCAGGTCGAAATCGGATGCAGGCCGACATCGGCGCCCCAGCCGACGGATGACAGCACCGGCGCCTTGGTGAAGACTTCGGCGTCGGGCCCGATCCCCACCTCGAGATATTGCGACCACATGCCCTCGTCGATCAGGGCCTGCTTGACCTTGGCAGCTTCCGGTGAGCCGGCCTTGATGTTGTTGAGGCTGCCGCCAATCAGCGTGCCGACCCGCTGACGAAGGGCCGCCGCGCGATCCGGATTGCCGGCTGCCTTTTCCTCGATCACGCGTTCGATCATCGACTGGGCAAATGTCACGCCGCAGGCCTTGATCGCTTGCAGGTCCGCCGGCGCGAGCAGGTAGGGAAGGCCGGTGTCCGGGTTGCCGGTGCTGTTGGCCAGGATCGCCGTTAGCGCTCCCAGCGGCTGGCCCGCAGCCGAGCGCACATAGGCGGCCGGATCGGGCATTTCCAGAAGTGCGCTGAGGGTCGGTGCCTCATGGGCTGTAATGTCGATCAACTGACCGTCGCGGATGGTAACGACGCTTGGACCTCGAGCCTCCGGGCTCCAGGCACGACCGACAAAAAGGGCGCCGGAGGCGGCAGCATCCAGAAGGGTATCAGACATCGGCATATTCCGTCACGCGAGCGATGGACGCGCTCTCAAATGAAAGGGATTGCCGCCCTCCAACCCAGCGGCGCCGAAATCGATCACATTCGCTGCGCCACGGCAAGGTCGTAACATCAAAAAGCGGTCACCTCTGACGATCGGGCGGAACAGCCTCGATGGCCTCCCAACCGCCGGCGATCAAGAGGGCAACGAAGAGAAGGAGGGCATAGTGCGCGCCAACACTGTTTGCCGGCGCGCACTGCACGTGTGGTTTCTTCCTAGTGGTTGTCGCGCGGAATGCCCTTGGTCTGGGCAATTCGCTGGTACTTGACGGCCGGCTCGAGGACCGCGCCTGTCTCCATCTGGCCCACATAGTTGCGCTGGATTTCCTGCCACGGCGTCTGGCTCTCGGGGTAGACATAGCCCCCGGCTGCCTGGAGTGCCGCGCGACGCGACGCAAGTTCTTCGTCGCTGATCAGGATATTGGCGGTGCCCTTCTTCAGATCGATGCGCACCTGGTCGCCGGTTTGCAGGATGGCGAGACCGCCTCCTGCCGCGGCTTCCGGCGAGGCATTCAGGATCGACGGAGATCCCGAGGTGCCCGACTGGCGGCCGTCGCCGACGCAGGGAAGCGATGAGATGCCCTGCTTCAAGAGATAGTCCGGGGCACGCATGTTGACGACCTCGGCGGCACCAGGATAGCCGATCGGACCAGCACCGCGCATGAACAGGATCGTCTTCTCATCGATCGCGAGTGACGGGTCGTCGATGCGATGATGGTAATCTTCCGGACCATCGAAGACGACGGCGCGGCCGGTGAAGGCTTCCGGATCCTTCGGGTCCGACAGATAGCGATTGCGGAATTCCGGCGAGATCACGCTCGTCTTCATGATGGCCGAGGAGAAAAGGTTGCCCTTCAGCACGCGGAATCCGGCGCGCTCCTTGAGCGGCTTTTCGAACGGGCGGATGACCTTTTCGTCTTCGATCATCGATGAGGTGTAGTTTTCGCCGACCGTCTTGCCGTTTGCCGTGATGGCGCTGGTGTTGATCAGGTCGTGCTTGATCAACTCGCCGATGACGGCGGGCACCCCACCTGCATGGTAATAGTCTTCGCCAAGATACTCGCCGGCGGGCTGCAGGTTGACGAGGAGCGGAATTTCCTCGCCATAGGTCTGCCAGTCATCCACCGTGAGCTCGACCCCGACGTGGCGCGCAAGCGCGTTGAGGTGGATCGGCGCATTGGTTGAACCGCCGATGGCAGAGTTCACGCGGATCGCATTGATGAAGGCTTCCTTGGTCAGGATATCGGATGGCTTGAGATCCTCGCGAACCATCTCGACGATCCGCAGGCCGGTCTCATAGGAGATTTCCTGCCGGTCACGGTAAGGAGCCGGAATGGCGGCGGCACCCGGCAACTGCATGCCAAGAGCTTCGGCCAGCGAGTTCATCGTCGTCGCCGTCCCCATGGTGTTGCAATAGCCGGTCGACGGGGCCGACGAAGCGACGAGCTTGACGAAGCCCTGATAGTCGATCTCGCCTTTCGCCATCATTTCGCGGGCCTTCCACACGATCGTGCCGGAGCCCGTACGTTCGCCGCGGAACCAGCCGTTCAACATCGGGCCGACGGACAACGCGATGGCAGGAATGTTCACGGTTGCCGCGGCCATAAGACAGGCGGGCGTCGTCTTGTCGCAACCGATGGTCAGGACAACGCCGTCCAGCGGATAGCCGTAGAGCACCTCGACGAGGCCGAGATAGGACAGGTTTCGGTCAAGACCGGCCGTCGGGCGCTTGCCGGTTTCCTGGATCGGATGAACCGGGAATTCGATGGCAATACCACCGGCATCACGAATGCCTTCGCGAACGCGCTTGGCCAGTTCCAGATGGTGGCGGTTGCACGGCGACAGGTCCGATCCCGTCTGCGCAATCCCGATGATCGGGCGTCCCGACTGCAGTTCCTCCTGGCTCAGGCCGAAGTTCATGTAGCGCTCCAGGTACAGCGCGGTCATGTCGGGGTTCGCGAGATTGTCGAACCAGGCCTTGGAGCGAAGCTGCGGCGCCTCGGTCTTTTCCTGAATTGCATTGGGATTTTGCGGGACGGGGGGCTTCTCAACCACGATGTGTTTCCTTGCGTTGACGTCGCTGTTGTCATGCATTTAGCTGATCGATACTGGATTGTATAATCAGTCTTTCGTATCTTGGTATGCATATCTCTTATATCAAGCGAGGAACGTATGGGACTGGATGGATTCAAACTAAGGCATCTGAGGATGCTCGTGGCATTGAACGAGCACGGTAAGCTCGGCGTCGTCGCGGAAATGTTCGGCGTATCGCAGCCGGCCTTGTCGCGGACCTTGAACGAACTCGAGCACATGTCCGGCCATCAGCTTTTCGAGCGCCACAACCGCGGCCTGATAGCGACGGCACAGGGCGAGGTGATCGTTCGCCACGCCAAGATGCTTCTGGCGGAGGCGCAGCGGGCGGAATACGAAATGGTCGTGGCGGCAGCCGGGCAGGGCGGCAGCGTCGCGTTCGGAACGATCATGACCCCGGCATCCGACTACGTGGCGCCTGCGCTGAAGCGCCTGTTCGAGACCCATCCAACCATCGACGTCAGCATCACGGTCGGCAGCAGCGACGTCTTGCTTGAAGACGTTCTCAGCCGCCGCCTGGATTTCGCGGTCTGCCGCATACCGAGCGGCATGAACCCGCTATGGTTCGACCACATCCCCCTTGGAAAGGAAACGCTGCGGGTCGTGGTGGCCGTCAACCATCCGCTGGCGGACAAGGCCGAGATCACTGAGAACGACCTGCGTCAACAAAGCTGGGTCTTGCAGCCGCACGGTTCCTTCCTGCGACATGTCGTCGACGATTTCATTCGCCGCCATGGCATCGTCCCCGCCAGCGTGGTCTCCACCTCCGATGCGCTGTTGACGATGCTCCTGATGCTGCAGAGCCAACGCCTGGGGATCCTGGCCGAGCCCGTTGCCCGGCTCCTGGAAAAGCATGGCCTGCTGCGCGTGCTGTCGATCGCAGGCGATATCTCCGTCCCGGATTTCGGGCTGGTGAAGCTCAAGGACCGCGAATTGTCGGCATCCGCGGAATTGCTCTACAAGCTCTTCGAATCAGCGTGAGAGGCTCACGGCGCCGGAACATATTGCGATACGATGCGCGCGTCCCGGCGGAAGTCGGACGGCGACATGCCGGCGATGTGACGGAATGACTTATTGAAGGCGCTGATCGAACCGAACCCGCTATCCATCGCCACCTGCAGGACGTTGGCCCCATCATTCATCAGCATGGCCTGTGCGCGCGACAGCCGAAGCAGGTTCACATACTTGCTGAGCGTCATGCCCGTCGTCTTCTTGAAGAGGTTCATCGCATATTTCGGATGCAGGTCGGCGGCCCGGGCGATATCCACCGAATCGATTTCCTGCAGGAAGTTGGCGGCGATGAAGTCGCACATGCGTGCCACGCTTCGCGACGACTGGGGATAAGCCTGCTCAACATCATCGGTCGCCGACATGCCGTTGGGCGCCAACATGGAATAGGGCTCCAGCACGATGCGTTCGATGCGGAGCAGCATTTCCTCAACGGCATGCTGAGCCTTCGCGGCATCGCCCGACTTGGCGTATGCCACCCAACGCTGAAAATTCTGGATGTCCGCGGCGTCGGTTGCCGAGGTGAAGAGGATTTCGCCCTTCATCAGCCGGCTGGAAATATTGATCGGCAAGCGCATGCGGAAGAAATAGACGAGTGGCAAATGGCCGCCAGCATAGATCGCATCGTCGCTGCTCTGGTCCATCTGGTGCGGCTGCCCGCCCCAGAACAAGCACATGTCGCCGGCCTTCATGCTGATATCGTGCCCGTTCATCCGGTAATGCACGTTGCCGCGGATGATATAGTTCAGTTCGACCTGCACATGCCAATGCGGCATCAACATCCGCGGTGGATGATTGTGAAACATCTGGAGCGCCGTCGGCAATCCTTCGATGCTGCTCGCTCCCGGCTGGTAGACAGCCCTTCTTTCGATCTTACTTTCCGCCAAATCCACATTCCCTTTTTAGGAGACAGCGGCTCCCTTCCAGATAGTCTAGCCGTGTTCGCTTAGGGACGGCAATTGAAAAGGGAGGATTTTCAATGCGCTTCAAACTTATCGGTGCGACTGCCGCACTCGCACTGCTTGCATCCGGCTCCGCTTATGCGGAGTCTGCCAATCTCACCATCTGGAGCTGGAACGTCGCCGCATCGGCGCTGAAGTCCACGCTCGAAGGCTTCAACAAGCAGCATCCGGATATCAAGGTCACGGTGGAAGACCTTGGAAACCAGCAGGTCTTCGACAAGATGCTGGCGGCCTGCGCCGCTGGTGGCGAAGGTCTTCCTGATATCGTCACTGTCGAAAACTTCGAAGCCGAAATCTTCTGGAACCGATTCCCCGACTGCTTCGCCAACCTGAAGGACCTCGGCTACAACGCAGACATCCAGGCAAAATTCCCGGACTTCAAGCGCACCGAGCTTGAAGTCGGCGATGTCGCCTATGCCATGCCGTGGGATTCCGGCCCGGTCGCCGTCTTCTATCGCCGTGACTTCTACGAAAAGGCTGGCGTCGATCCGGCATCCATCAAGAGCTGGGATGATTTCATCGCGGCCGGCAAGAAGATCTCTGCCGCCAATCCCGGTGTCGTCATGGCTCAGGCCGACTTCAACGGCGATAGCGAATGGTTCCGTATGATCTCGAACGAGCAGGGCTGCGGCTACTTCTCGACCGACGGACAGACGATCACCATCAACAAGCCCGCATGCGTCGCTACCCTTGAAAAAGTCAAGGAAATGAAGGACGCCGGAACGCTGACAGCTGCAAGCTGGGATGAAAAGATCCAGGCAAACACGGCCGGCAAGGCTGCCAGCCAGATGTATGGCGGCTGGTACGAAGGCACCGTACGCTCCGGTTCTCCTGATCTGTCCGGCAAATGGGGCGTCTACCTGATGCCAAGCCTGACAAAGGATGGCCCGCACGCTGCAAACCTCGGCGGCTCGTCGCTTGCGATCGCGGCAAACTCGGCCAACAAGGAAGCGGCCTGGACCTACGTCAACTACGCGCTCGGTACCAATGAGGGCCAGGTCAGCATGCTGAAGTCCTTCGGTCTCGTGCCGTCGCTTCTGTCTGCCGTTCAGGATCCTTTCGTCAACGAGGCACAGCCCTATTGGGGTGGCCAGAAGGTCTGGGCCGATATCCTGTCGACCCTGCCCAAGATCGAGCCGAGCCGCGGTACGCCGTTCCAGACGGATGCCGACGCGATCTACAAGGCAACGCAGACCAAGTACTTCGCTGGTGGCTATCCGGACGCGAAGGCAGCGCTTGATGACGCTGCCAAGCAGATCGCCACGGCCACAGGTCTTCCCGTCGCGGAATGAGTAACGACGCCGGGCGCCAAAGCCGCGCCCGGCCTCCATCCCTCGGGATGCTCGTTTCGTTTATGAGGAGAATGAAATGCCGATCCGGAACCGGAGCGCGTACATATTTCTCGCGCCCTATCTGCTTGTCTTTGCCACCTTTTGGGTCTGGCCTATCATCAATTCGTTTCTGATCTCGTTTCAGAACACACGCGTCAATCCGTGGAAGTTCAGCGCGTCGGTCAACTGGGGACGCCTGATCGGCGACCCGGCCTTCTACAACGCGCTTTACAACACGATGATCATTTTGGTCATCCAGGTTCCGGTCATGATCGCGATCGCGACCGTGATGGCCGTATTCCTGAATTCGCCGCTCTTGAAAGCACGCCCCCTATTCCGGTTTGCCTTCTTCGCGCCCGTCGTCGTGGGCGAAGTCGCCTACGCCGCTGTCTTCCGCCTGATGTTTTCGATCGACTTCGGCATCATCAACAAGCTGATCACCGCCGTCGGTCTGCCTGCGGTCTCCTGGTTCGACAACGCGACGGCCGCCATGGCGCTGGTCATCATCGCGGTCACCTGGCGCTGGGCTGGCTATAACGCGATCATCATCCTGGCGGGTCTCCAATCCATTCCCGGCGATGTTTACGAGGCTGCAACGCTCGACAAGGTCTCACCGACGCAGCAGTTCTTCCACATCACCTTGCCTCTTCTGAAACCGATCATTCTCTTTTGCGTCGTCCTTTCCGTGATCGGCACCATGCAGCTCTTTACCGAGCCCTTCCTGATCACCAACCGCGGTGGACCGGGAGGCGGCACGGAGACACTCGGACTGCTGCTTTATCGCCAGGGCTTCCTGTCGCTGAACTTCGGTTATGCCTCGGCCATCGCCTACACGATGGCAGTGATCGCCGTGGTCATCTCGCTTCTCAATCTGTGGATCGGGAGGGAGCAGAAATGAGATCCAAGTCCCAAGCGCTGCTGATCAAGACCATTGCGCTTCATGCGGTGTTGACGCCGCTGGCCATCATCTGGCTGTTTCCGCTGTGGATGATGTTCGTCTTCGCGACGATGCCTGATTACGGCATCTTCAGCCCGGAGATCGTGCTTCTACCGTCAACCAACCTGATTGAGAACTTCAAGAACCTGCAGGCCGACACTGACTTCGTGCGGGCGATGACGATCTCGGTCGGCGTGGCGGCCATCTACACGTTCCTCTCGGTGCTCTTGACCTCGATGGCCGGCTGGGCGCTGGCTCGCTACCGCTTCGTCGGTCGCTCGATCGTCATCGGCATCATCCTCGGCACGATCACGCTTCCCTTTGCCGTTGTCGTTATCCCGCAGTTCATCATGGTGGCCCGAGAATTCAAGCTCGCCAACACCTGGATCGCGCTGATCGTGCCGCCGCTGTTCAATTCGCTCGGCGTCCTCTTCATGCGTCAGGCCTTCTCCATGATGCCGAATGACCTCTTCGATGCCGCGCGCGTTGAAGGTGTCAAGGAATGGCAGATCTTCCTGCGCATCGCGCTGCCATTGTCGCGTCCAACGATGGCGGCGCTCGCGATCATCCTGTTTCTCGCATCCTGGAACAACTACCTGTGGCCGCTGCTCATCAGCTCCAAACCCGGAATGATGACGGCACCGGTGGCGCTTGGAACGCTGATCGGCCTCACCAAGGTCTCCTGGGGCGGCATCATGGCGGGCGCACTGCTCCTGACCGCGCCGATCCTGGTCGTCTTCGTGTTCCTGCAACGTCACTTCATCGCCGGCATTTCGGCCGGCGCAATCAAATAATCGGGGAACGCCTGATGTCTGAACTTTCACTTAAAAATGTCGTCAAGCGCTTCGGTGCCCTGGAAATCGTCCATGGTGCGAACCTCGAGGTCAAGGACGGCGAATTCGTCGTCTTCGTCGGACCGTCCGGATGCGGCAAATCCACGCTCCTGAGAATGATCGCGGGCCTGGAAGACATCTCCGGCGGCGAGATCAACATCGGCGGCAAGGTGGTCAATGACGTCGAGCCGGCGGATCGCGGCATCGCCATGGTCTTCCAATCCTATGCGCTTTACCCGCACATGACCGTCGAGGAAAACCTGAGCTTCGGCCTGCGCATGAATGGCAATCCGAAGGAGGATACCGAAAAGCGCGTCAAGCACGCCGCCAACATCCTGCAGATCAACGAATTGATGCAGCGTCGCCCGAAGCAGCTCTCCGGCGGTCAGAGACAGCGCGTCGCAATCGGCCGCGCCATCGTGCGCGAGCCGCAGGTCTTCCTGTTTGACGAGCCACTCTCCAACCTCGACGCCGAACTGCGCGTGCAGATGCGTGTCGAAATTTCACGGCTGCACAAGCAGCTCGGCACGACGATGATCTACGTCACCCACGACCAGACCGAGGCAATGACGCTTGCCGACAAGATCGTCGTGCTGCGGGCGGGTAACATCGAGCAGATCGGCGCGCCGCTCGATCTCTACGACAATCCGGCCAACCAGTTCGTTGCCGGCTTTGTCGGCTCGCCGAAAATGAACTTCCTGAAAGCTGAAGTCGTCGGCAAGGATGCGACGACCGCAACAATCGCCCTTGCCGAAGACAAGGCGGTTCGCGTTCAGCTTCCGCTCACCAGCAATGTCGAGGCGGGCATGCGGGTCACGCTCGGCATCCGGCCAGAGCATTTCCTCGACGCCGGCCAGGGAGACACGGACCTCACCGTCAGCATCGACGTCGCCGAGCACCTCGGCAACACGAGCTACATCTATGCCACGACGTCAGGCGGCGAGCAGCTGATTATCGAGCGACCGGAATCGCGCATAGCGGGCAATCGCGATCAACTCACCGTAGGCCTCTCGGCCCAACGCATTTTCGTATTCGACAGCGCCGGCAATCGGCTGCGCTGATCGCAGATCCCTTCCCAAGACAGAGCAATGAAAGAGGACTAACCATGAGCTCAGATCAACCGATCCGCTGGGGCATTATCGGCCCAGGCACCATCGCGCGCACCTTCGCCGACGGCATCGCCCATTCGCGCACCGGCAAGCTCGTCGCGATCGCCACTCGCAATCCTGGCAAGGCCGGCCTCGCCGAGAACTTTCCGGGTGCCCGCATCGTCAATGGCTATGAGGCACTGCTGACCGACGCGGAAGTCGACGCGATCTATATCTCGACGCCGCATACCGGCCATGCCGAGTGGGCCATCAAGGCCATTCGTGCGGGCAAGCATGTGCTCGTCGAAAAGCCGATCGCGCTTTCCGCCTTCGATGCCGACGCCATCTACCATGAAGCCAAGAAAGCTGGCGTCTTTGCCGGCGAGGCCTTCATGTATCGCGTCCACCCGCAGACGGCAAAGATCGTCGAGCTGGTGAAAAGCGGCGCCATCGGCACGGTGCGGATCATCCGCTCGAGCTTCGGCTTCAACATGGGCGGCTTCAAGCCCGAACACCGGCTGTTTGCCAACGAAACGGCTGGCGGCGGCATCCTCGACGTCGGCGGCTATCCGGTTTCGATGGCGCGACTGATTGCGGGTGCTGCTGAGAACAAGCCCTTCCTGGAACCGGAAAAGGTTGCAGGCGTCGGCCACCTCGGCCAGTCCGGCGTCGATGAATGGGCTTCCGCCGTTCTGAAATTCCCGAACGGCATCGTGGCCGAAGTGTCGTGCTCGATCATGGCGAACCAGGACAACACCCTGCGCATCATCGGCTCGGAAGGCCGCATCGAGGTCAAGGACTTCTGGTTTGCCTCCGGCCACAAGGGCGGCGTCGGCAAGATCGAGATTTTCAAGGGCAACGAGCAGCAGACCATCGAGATCAAGGAAGATCGTTGGCTCTATTCCTTCGAAGTCGATGCGGCGGGCGATGCCATCCGCGCCGGCCAGAAGGAATTCGCAGCACCCGGCATGAGCTGGGCGGATTCGATCGGCAACCTTCGTGTCCTCGACCAGTGGCGTGCGTCGATCGGCCTGGAATACAGCGTTGAGAAATCGGCCAAACGCACCAGCAATCTTGCTGGCGGCGCCGTGCGCCGGGGCAACAGCATTCCCCAGCGCCAGATCCCCGGCATTTCAAAGCCGGCCTCGGTCGTGACCCTCGGCTTCGAGTTCTTCCCGAACTTTGCAGCTGCCTCGCTTACGCTTGACGCCTTCTATGAGGCCGGCGGCAATGTCTTCGACACGGCCTTCGTCTATGGGGGCGGCAAGACGGAGAGCATCTTCGGCGACTGGCACACCAGCCGCAACGTGCCGCGCGAAGAGATCGTGCTGATCGGCAAGGGCGCGCATTCGCCGCTTTGCTATCCGGACGTGATCGCCAAGCAGCTCGACCAGTCGCTGAACCGCCTGAAGACCGACTATGTCGATATCTATTTCATGCATCGCGACAACACTGATGTCCCGGTCGGCGAATTCGTCGATGCGATGGACGCCGAAGTCAAGCGCGGACGTATCCGGGGCATCTTCGGTGGCTCCAACTGGACACGCGAGCGCATGGACGAGGCTGCGGCCTACGCTGCCAAGAATGGCAAGCAGGCACCGGCAGCATTGTCGAACAACTACTCGCTGGCCGAAATGCTCGACCCCATCTGGGCCGGATGCGTGACGTCCTCCACCGACGAGTGGAAGCGCTGGCTGGCCGAACGGCAGGTGCCGAACTTCGCATGGTCCAGCCAGGGCCGCGGCTTCTTCACCGACCGCGCCGGACGCGACAAGCATGACGACGAGGAAATCGTGCGTTGCTGGTACTCCGAGCGCAACTTCGAGCGCCGTGACCGCGCCATCGAGCTTGCGAACAAGCTCGGCCGTAGCCCGATCCATATCGCGCTTGCCTATGTCATCGCCCAGCCTTTCCCGGTCATTCCGCTGATCGGTCCGCGGACCATCGCCGAGCTCGAGGACAGCCTCTCGGCGCTCGACATCAAGCTGACACCCGAACAGGTGAAATGGCTCGAAGCCTGACGCCTTCTCTCAGCTGAGAGCAACCAAACGGCAGAACGGGTCCACGACAATCGTGGGCCCGTTTTTCATTCCCGCGCGCCGGGAGAGCGCACTGTGTGGAGTAAGGGGGGCTTGAGGCGTATAGTGCAGCGCTTCAGGTCGGGTCGCGGCCTTCACCCTGCTATCAAGAAGGGGAAGCAAACCATGCAACGACTGGCATCGATCGCAATACCCCTTGCGTTGATCGCGCACATCGCCGTGGCCCAGGAGCCTGTCATCGGCATATGGAAGACGCAGGTGGGGACCACCGCGGCAATCGATGAGTGCGCGCAAGGCTTCTGCATCACCATGAAGACAGGCGATCACGCGGGCCAGCAGATCGGCACGTTCCAGGGCAAGAACGGCAGCTTTACCGGCACCATCGTCGAGCCCGACAGCAAGAAGACCTTCACGGGCGTTCTGGCCGTCTCCGGCGATACCGTGCGGATGAAGGGCTGCACCATGAAGGTGTTCTGCGTATCTCTGGTCTGGAAACGGCTCTAGCAGCCGTTTCCAAGTGCGCTAACGCTTCAGGCCCTCGATGACGCCCTGATATTCGGCAGCGATCGAAATTGCCGCTTTTGCGACCACAGGATTAATCGATTTGCGATCGATTGCGTCGGAGCAGGCCTCGAACACACCGCGCAACTCCCGCTCAAGCGACGAGAGTTCCGGATATTGCTCCACAAGAACCTGAGGAAGGATTTTTGCTTTTGCCTTCATGGACTTGGCACTGAGCAATATGTCCGAGCGGGTAACGGTAGCATCGCGGATAGCCGCTTCGAGTTGTCCGGCGGCACTGACGATGTCGTTGATCAAGACTGTCATTTTCCCCTCCAAACGAATGGAACTACTCAAGTTACCATGCATGCCTCGTGCCAAACTGATGGCGATCCCGGACATTGCAGACCATCACGTTCTCGCGGCCAACAACTTTCGGCGTGGCAGATGAGCCTGCTCACTTTGAGCCGTTCCGCCGCTCGCTTTGTAGATAGTTGATTATTGGAGTGAGCGATGAGTTGCGTTTCCGTCGTGGGGAGGCAGCCAGAATGGAAGCCTCGGAGGTGGGAACTCGTAATTTTTTGGCGCCAAGAGGAGCTTGGCTATTGCCGGAAATGAGCCAACGACAACTCAAGCTGTTCAGTAAGTCCAAGTGCTATTTACTTTGACATCGAGTTTCCGAATGGGTCTTGTCAAGACGTGCTGGAATCGTGGGGTCAGGCCCATTTAGGTGAATGGCAATCTGGAAGCGCTGATAGCCGGATCTCACGATCGCTAGATGGCGGTCTGAAGACCGAGTTCGACGACTCTCCCGGTGGGAAGCCCGAAGTAGTCTGTGGCGTTGCCGGCGTTCTGTGCAAGCACGATGAATAGACGGTCCTGCCAGAAAGGCATCCCACCCTTCTTCGAGGGAAGGATGGTCCGTCGCGACAGAAAGAATGAGGTCGACATGATATCGAACTTCAGTCCAAGCTTGCGACCGAGCACCAACGCGCGCGGTATGTTCGGAGTTTCCATATAGCCGAACGTGATCACCAATCGGCTGAACAGCGGACTGAAGCTTTCGAGGAAGATCTTCTCTTCATCGGGGACAAATGGCTCCGTTGCAGTCACCACGCTCAGGATTATGTTGTGCTCGTGAAGGACCTTGTAGTGCTTTAGGCTGTGCAACAGTGCGGTAGGCGCACCTTCAACGTCGCTCGTGAGAAAAACGGCCGTTCCGGGAACAGTCAAAGGCGGTTTTTTGGCCAGCCGGTGAATAATGCCCTCGAGCGGAACTTCGTCGGCCCGCGTTCGAGCGGACAACAGTCGTCGTCCTGCCATCCACGTCTGCATGATGAGGCCCATGGCGCATGCGACGGTGACCGGAACCCAGCCACCGTCCGGAAACTTGGCGATATTTGCCACGAAAAAGCCTGCGTCTATCAGAAAGAGCGGGGCAATCACCACTGCGGTGCTCGCGGCTCGCCATTTCCAGACCTTTCTCATCACCACGTACAGCAGCACGCTGGTGATTAGCATCTCACCGGTAACAGCGATCCCGTAGGCCGCCGACAATCCACTGGAGTTCCTGAAATTCAGAACCAGCGCCACGACGAATACGAAAAGCATCGCGTTCACCTGCGGCATGAAGATCTGGCCGGAGTGCTTTTCAGACGTATGCAGGATCTGGAGGCGGGGCAACAAGTTGAGATGCATCGCCTGACGCACCAGGGAATAGGCGCCAGAGATGACCGCCTGACTGGCGATCACGGTAGCGGCAGTCGCAAGACATACGATCGGCACGCGTGCCCATTCGGGATGCATGCCGAAAAATGGATGACCGGCCATGTCGGGGTTCGCAAGCACGAACGCCCCTTGGCCAAAGTAGTTGAGAAGCAGGCATGGGAATACGAGCAAGAACCACGCCGCTACGATCGGTCGTCGACCAAAGTGACCCAGATCGACGTAGAGCGCCTCGGCTCCCGTGACGGCTAGGAATACCGCACCAAGAACGGCAATTGCGTGTCCAACGTTATGCGACGCATAAAGCAATCCGTGGAGTGGATTGATGGCGCTGAATATCTCGAGATCATCTAGAATGTGAACGGCGCCGCTTACCCCGAGAACCACAAACCATAGCGCCATGACGGGCCCGAACACGGATGCAACGCCGCCTGTGCCGAACCGTTGAACAAAAAACAAAACGGCAATGATGGTAACGGTGATCGGCACAATCCAGGCGGAAAGTGCCGGAGCGACAACTTGTATTCCTTCCACCGCCGAAAGGACGGAGATCGCGGGAGTAATGATTGCGTCCCCGAGGAAAAGCGAAGCGCCTGCTACACCCAAAACGAGAATCCACGTTGGTTTCCCGACGAAACTTTGACGCGCAAGCGTCATCAAGGAAAGCGTCCCGCCTTCGCCGCGATTGTCCGCTTTGAGAACGAACGTCACGTATTTCACGGTGACGACGATCGTCAGGGCCCACACGATCAACGAAAGGATGCCGAGCACGTTCTCGCGGTGTGATCCTGATCCCGCCGTTGCGTGTAGAGCTTCGCGGAACGCATAGAGCGGGCTGGTCCCGATGTCGCCGTATACGACACCAAGAGCCGCCAGCACCAGCGATGGCAACCCGCTTCGGGTTTCAATCTCAAGTTCTGGATCTTCGGATCGAAGTTGCGGGTATGTCACCAGGACGTCCTAACGGGAAGAAGAGCGAAGTGTCGAGCCCGATGATACCGCCGAGAGCGCGAATGTCCCATCAGATAGCCATATCGGGAATCGTTCTGCACCGGTTTTGTGCTGAACCAGGTTTTGACCTCGATGGATTAAGGTCTTGGTGATCTGACATCACACCGGCGATACAACCAGGACTGAAATGGTGACAAGCAACAGACACATCATCCCGATTGCGACGGTCACGGCGATTGCGGTTGAGTGTTTCTGGTCCATACGATGAAAAATAAGAACGAAGAAGCCCGTTTCTCATGCGGCGCTTGGCCGCGTCGCTGCGACCTCGCGGCGCTGGTGGCGATAAGTGCTATGCATATACCGGGCTGCGGGCCATACGAGGATCACTCATGGTCATGTCGCACCCAAAGAATATCCGCCACCCTCCGGAGTGGAGACCTCGACGTCGCTGCCGTGCGGTTCCCGCTGCCATCAAGGGTTGACCCAGCGGGAGGCAGTTAGAACGCCGGCATTGTCATAATCGAAGATAGCACGGCGGTTAGTGGGCTTCCCCAATTCAAACCAGTCCAAGCACTCGGCCTGAAAAAGTACGACGCCGAAGAATGCCTTTCCGTCTGCGTCTGCGCCCGACGTGAAGGAATTCATCTCATCGCGGTTGGGTTCGTCCCCCGGCGGACCGCCGGCATATGTGCTTCTCGTCCAGGAGGAGAGTTTGCTCCATGCGTAGTTAGCAAGATCGCTGCCTGGGGGATGTAGACGAACGGTCCCGGAGAGCCGAAGCTGAACACGGGCTGACGCACAGAATCCCAGAATCGTGGCAATGGGATTATTGGATAGCTCGAACCACTTCTGGCTGCGCGTATCCGTATGAACTTCGAGAAGGCGCTCTAGCCTATCAACCTGTCGGAGTACAACGACGCGTGCCTGCGGACGGCCACGCCGGTCGACAGAACACAGATTGATGAACCTGAACGCCGATTGCGGGTCCTTCGGCGCGTCTTCAAGGGCCAACCAGGCAGAGCTGTCCACCTCTTCAAGTCTCATCGTTCGGCGTCCCCTTCGGGTTCTCCGGTGACCGGATAATCACAATTAGTCAGGTATTGTCCATGGAGACAGTTCAACCGCACAGCCCCCAGCCGGGTTGTCGCTCTGTGCGATCACGGAACCAGGAAGCGGCTGAGATACTCGAAGCTGCGCTTGGCGAAATCCGCAGGATCCTTTGGGTTGTCGTGCTCCACAACGAGCGTCCGGGCCCCGTAACGTATGGCCTCCCGCCACAAGCTTGGCCAGATAAGCACTCCGGCGCCGACGTCGGACCACCCATCCTGATCAACGTTGGCTCCTTCGGGCGCTCTGTCCTTGACGTGAGCGGAGGCAAGAAGGCCCTGATAGCGTCGGAGCCATTCCGAAGGACTGGCACCCGCGTTATGAATCCAGCCGATGTCCGCCTGCCAAAGCAGCCGGCTTCCTCGCGCGGCGTCAAACAGTACGTCGATCCCGCAACGCGCGCCAGGCTTTGCGGTCAGCCCCGCGGATTTGTTGTGGTAACCAAACCCAATTCCCTTGGCTCCCAGCAACTCTGCAACCGCGGCAAGGTCGACGCCCAATTTCCTCCAGGCGAGCTCTCCCTGGCCATGGAACGTTCGCGAGGGGTGGGGTGCGAAGAGCGTTTCAATGCCGCACTCGTCGCACGCATGGATGAGTTCTTGGGGCTTCACCTGGAGGGACTCGAGAGAGACGTGGGCCGTTGGAGCCTCAAGCCCGTAGCGGCGCAACCCGTCGGCTAGTGCGCCCTTGTCCAGCAGGTGGTTTTCGAGTGGCTCGACGAAGTGAAAACCGGCAGATGCGGCTGCACGGAGCTGATGATCAAGCGGACCGAGTTCCCTCATCGAGAAGAGTTGCAGGGATAGCTTCAGTTGCGTCATTTCCGCCTCGTTGCTCCTGCCACCTTACGGCTCAATCTATTCACATTCGAGCCGCATCCCCGCTCGCAAGGTCGAGTTCTATCATGACTGGGGCATGATCGCTCGTGTGCACCCAGCTTCGCGGCTCCCGACGGACGCTTGCGCTATGAAGCATCAGTGCGGCGCTTGGCGATAACAGGACATGATCGATCCGCAAGCCAGCATCCCGCTCAAAGGAATTCCGCCAGTATTTCCAGAACGTATAGCTGCGCTCGTCAGGATGAAGATGGCGAACGGCGTCCGCCACCCCTGCGCGACGAGCTTCCCATAGGCCTTGCGGACTTCCGGATGGAATAGCGCGTCGTTCTCCCAACGCTCTGGCTTGTACGTCGAGGTCGGTGGGCGCGACCTTAAAGTCGCCAACGAGGACGGTGTCTGACTGCCTTGATTTCAACAGAGGCATCTTTTTGAGCGCTGGAAATAGTGCCGCTCGCAATGTCACATCTACTACCTTTTGACCACGGACGTGCTGGCAAAGGGTAGGAAGACAAACCAAAGGTCGGTGCGATTTCGCACCGACCTTTTTTTGTTGTCGTCGCGATTAGGCCGGACGTACGTTCTCGGCCTTGGACTTCCCGGTCTTGCGATCCTGGCCCACATCATAGCTTACATTCTGGCCGTCACGCAGCGATCCACTTTGAACAGCAGAGATATGCACGAAGACATCCGGGCCGCCGTTGTCCGGCGTGATGAAGCCGAAGCCCTTGTCCTGATTGAAAAACTTCACAGTCCCGTTCGCCACGAGCTTCTCCGTTGGTCTAGATTCTTGGGACCCTAGTGATAGACCGAAGGGAAAGCACAGGCAAGTAAGGGTGTCATTCCTCAGCGGAAAGACTGAACCCACCTTCAAGGAACGCATCGCGCGCGCACGGGTTAAGCTCTAACCGGGAAAAGAAGGAGATATCCCATGTCGTTCAATGTCTTGATAGTCGAAGACCAGCCGTTGATAGCTCTCAACATCCAAGACGCGGTGGAGGAATTGGGGCATCACTCCGTCGGTATTGCAAGCAACATGTATCAGGCCCTGCTGCTCGCTACCAACGGCGTGGACGTGGCCTTGGTCGATGTAAACCTTGAAGACGGCCCGACCGGACCCATCGTGGGCCGAACTTTAGCCGAGGCCGATGTCGCCGTGATTTTCATGACGAACGATCCGGGAGCGATAAGGGCCGGAGTTCCCGGCACATTGGGAGTAATGCGGAAGCCCGTTCTCGATCTAGAGCTCGTTGAAGCAATTCAATACGCGGCAGACCGGCGGGCGGGCGGCAATGACATCCTGCCTCCCAAGAGCCTGAGTGAGTTCGATAGGCCCGCCGATTCTGCAAACCCAGTCGTTGGGACGTGTGGTCGGGAACACACCAGACGTTGAGCCGAGACATGCCGCACGCGTATTTCGCGCTGGAGTTGGTGGACGAAAGCGGACCGGCCGCAGATCCAGAGCGGCAGGGTTAGTTCTCGATCTGCTGCTCAGCAACTATGCTTGCCACCACCTCATCGGCGCCGTTCGGATAGAGGGGGAGATCGAGAGTCACCGCCTCCTTGGAGCCGTCCCGGACAATGGTGAAGAACTTCCGCGAGCGAACCGCACCGCTTTGCTGCCCGGATGGAATGGCATGTCTGGTCGTGGTCAGGAATAGCTCGAATTGCTCTGCGCCGATCCCCGCGAAGGCCATGCTGCAGCTCTCGACCGCCTTCTTGCCGACGCTAGCCTTCGCGACGACCAGCGCCTCGAACGGCTTGTCGCCGCCTGTCTGCACGATCCAGCCATCGAAGGCAGTCGGCTCGTTGAGGGGCACGATGCCCAGTGTGATGTCCTCGGCCAGGGCAGCCCATTCACGCTCCTTGGCGAATGCTACAGTCCGGTCGTACCGTGGACCTTGATCCAGGCACCTTTCGGCGAATAGGTCAAACGGGGAGGATGTGTCGTCCGCCATGGCGGCGGGGGCAAGCAGACTTGTCGCCACCGGCAGCCAAAACATCATCGACGTCATGGGTCGTAGTCTCATCGCACTCCAATCCTGAGTGGTTCGGTACCAGAATTCATTTCCCGGGTGTGACGAGCAAAGCCATAACCAGGAGCGCGAGCCGCGGGGTCCTCAAATATCCCATGCGAACCCAGAGTACCACAGCGAGCACATCGCCGGCCCTGTCGACGGACAACGCTCGCACTGACATTACACAAAACCGTCATAACTCATGGCGCAGTTTGCTTCTTTGTGCCGAGCAGCTACCTTCAACCATCGTCATCAACCAAACAGGGTCGACTTGTACACCGAAATCGCAATCGTCATCTTCTTGACCGTCCTCAACGGCGTCCTCGCCATGTCGGAGTTGGCCGTCGTCTCCGCACGCCAGGCCCGCCTCAAGGTTCTTGCCGACCAAGGAAGCCGTGGAGCCCGGCTGGCAATCCGCCTGGCGGAGGATCCTGGCCGCTTCCTTTCGACGGTTCAGATCGGCATCACGCTCGTCGGCGTTCTCTCTGGCGCCTTCTCAGGAGCAACGCTCGGTGCGCGGTTGTCCTCCTGGCTCCTGGCACAAGGCCTGTCGGCAGCATGGGCGGATGCCTTGGGCGTTGGTTCGGTCGTAGTGCTTATTACCTATCTGTCGCTCATCGTCGGCGAGCTTGTTCCCAAGCAGATGGCGCTACGCGCTCCCGAAGCAGTTGCCGCGAAGGTAGCACCGACAATGACCTACCTTTCGAGGTTCGCGCTTCCCCTCGTGTGGCTCCTCGACAAGTCAGGCAAGCTGGTTCTCGGCCTGCTTGGTCAAACGGGTAAGGGATCGGGGAGCGTCACAGACGAGGAGATCAAAACAGTGCTGGCCGAAGCCCAGAGCGCCGGCGTGATCGAGAGCGAGGAATCCGCCATGATCACGGGCGTGATGCGTCTTGCCGACCGTACGGCCCGTGCGCTCATGACGCCCAGAAGGGATGTCGATCTGGTCGACGTCGAGGACACCCCCGAAAAGGTCCGGGCCGTCGTCCAGAAGAGTGCAAGGTCACGCCTTCCCGCGAGGCGTGGAAGCTCAGACGAGATCGTGGGCGTCATCTCGGTCAAGGATTACTACAACGCGCTCGCATCCGGCCAAGTTGACGTCGTGTCGCTCGTTAGGGAAGTGCCGGTTGTGTCAGATCTCGCGCCGGCCACAATCGTGATCGAGGCATTGCGCAGGTCGTCGCAACACATGGTTCTGGTATACGACGAGTACGGCCACTTCGAAGGCATCGTAACCTCCGGCGACATTCTGGAATCCGTAATGGGCGTCCTCGGCGACGACGGCGTAGGAGATGAACAGGCGATCAAGAGAAGAGATGACGGTTCCTATCTCGTCTCAGGGTGGACCCCGATCGATGAATTCGTCGAGTTCATGAACTTCCCAAAGGACGACGACATCGAATATCAGACCGTCGCGGGCCTGGTTCTGGAGGAACTAAAGCACCTTCCGGAGTTGGGAGAAACCTTCGAGAAATCAGGCTGGAAGTTCGAGGTTATCGATCTCGACGGGCGCCGCGTGGACAAGCTGCTCGTAACCGCTCCACAGAAGGGCGCCGATGCGATGGATATCTGACCGTGTAGTGGAGCTATCGGGGCGTGGCTTCACCGGCCGGTTGCGCCACTCAGCTCTTTTGTGGGCTTACTAACTGGCTGGCGCCTGCGTTGAGGCGCCTTGCTGGTGCCCTCTAACAATGTCCCCGCAAGAACAATTAAGTTATTGATATCGCTGCATGCGGTCCAATGAAAATCGCGCCAGTTCTCGATCACGCATCCGCTCCCGTAGGCAAGCACACGCGTCTGATTGAGGGGCCCAATGGCAAACTTCTTGCGTCGACCGGAAACCGTCATCGCAAACAAATCCGGAGCTCTTCGCTTGTGTATTGAGTGGTGATTATGAATTGATGGAGCCACAGTCGCTTTCAGCCGCCAAGTTGACTGACGCAAAGAAAGAAACGCAACGCTTGTGAAACAGGCAGAGGCCGCGTTTGAACCGACCATATCGCACGGGTTGCATTATCGGAAACTTCAACAACCTACTACCATTACGTGCGTCGAAGATGTAGTGTGTCCGAGTTAATAAGGACCAAGCGAAATTTCCATTCAACGATCACTGACTATGCGGAGTAGTGATGATGGAAGAATGTCTTCTGCAGCTTTTGAGTGTGCAGCCTCTATTTGAACAGAAGAATGGTCGTCAGTTGGCGATCTGGTCTTATCTGCTTAGTTGGCCAGATGCTGGCCCATCCCCGTTTGAAGGCGCAGATGGCGATCTCTGGATCGCGCTATCGATACCCGCGAGCGTCACTCTGGACAATCTACCTGTCAACGACGCCAATGTTAAGGAAACGCACATTGAGCGCGCTTCTGGACTACCTCAGTTGCTGAAGCGCGCCGCCATTAACCAGCAGGAGAATGAAATAATCTTTGCGTTCGTGGCCGACGCGCAACCAGATCCAAATATGGCCGTTGGGCTCTGCTGCGGGCCGGTAGCTGGAGAGGATCGAAAGAACCTCCGGTTTCAAACTCGGCTCGGAAATCCTGGTGAGTTCAGCCAGACGATAGTTGGCCCGTCGTCGATCGCATCGACACAAACCGTTGAGCGAAAGACCTCGGCACGAACCATTGAGAAGGCCACTCTAGTTCCCCTTCAATCGCGGCCAAAAGCGCCTGAGGCCAATGTCCGCGTACAGAAGGCCGGCGACGGACTTCTTAAGGCACTGTTCATGCAACACTTGGCTCTAGCGCCAGGGGAGGTCCAGATCGTATCGGATCGGCTAAAGGGAAAGTCGACCGACAACGCCGAGAAGCAAAAGTCTCCTATCTCACAACGGACCGTCAAGCTTCTGACGGCGTTCGAGCGAACTGCGTTACCCGCCGTCAGACCCAGGCCCGACGCGATTTCGATTGCACCCAAGGAAGAGTTGGTGGCTTTCGCGAACGCTCTTCAGGCCACACGAAAGAACGCTCTGATGGGGGAACTCCGAAAGCACAACCAAGACGCAGGCCTTGTTGGAAAGCTAGTAACGGCGTTGAACTCGGCCATTGTTGGCGGCCTCATACTGCAGAAGCAGGGAACCGCCGCGCCAATCGGAATGCTCAATCTGGAACGCTTGGAGATGACACCAGCCGGGATCGAGCGGGGAGGGCTTGTTGCCAGTATTCCCCTCGCGCCTCTCGAGGAGACATCGGTTACGCAGTCCGAGTGGTCTGTGACTACGAAGGAATTCACCTCAATTGTAACGGACTACCTCGAAAACGTCAGTGAAACCGGAGTGACTGATAATACCGAGCTATCGCAGTCGGTGACCAGCCAAGTCCAGCACGGAAACCAGTTCAATATCACGGGGACGGTTACCGGTGGGATTCCGATCATTAACGGTTCTTCTACAACCAGTTTTACGGATCAAGGCAGTGAGTCTAAGTCCGCCACCGACAGCCGTAAGTTTGCATCGAGCATAACGAGGAAGGCTTCGTCTCGCTCAACGTCCGAGCACAAGGTGACAATCTCAACAGTCGCTGTGACCGGTCAGGCGAATGTCACCACGAGAAAACTGAAAAACAACAGCCTGACCGATCCTATGCGGATCGACTATTTCAGTCTCATGCGCCGTTGGAACGTGCGCCTTTACCGATATGGCTTACGCCTTACTTACGATATCGTCATTCCTGAGCCTGCCTCGGCAATGCGGGCAATGTATGCGGAACTTGATGAGCTACAATCTAGGCTCGTCCCGTTCGTTTTCCCATATTCCGAGACCATTCTCGACAATAAGTATCAGAACCCTTTGGATCCGCCGCTCTTTAAGCAGCTTGCGGCCAAGTTTCATGTGCTGGTGCCGGACTATCCAAGCAGTGGACCGGTCCTCAGACCCTCCGCAAAATTCGACCTTCCCAACGTGAACTGGATGTTCGGTGAGGTAGCGTTTGATGTTCCGGACGGATACGAGATCTCAGAAATCCTTCTAGATGCGAAGGTTGGAGATATTCCCGGCCCACAGTTGAACTTTTCAGTGATGGGATCGGCGTATTACTGGCAAGGCGCCGGACCGCTGGGGGTCGCAAATATCCTCCTGGTCAACGTGGACGGCACAAAGTTCCTTGAGGGTACGGTTGGTCGCGTCCTGGTCCCGCTTTTCTTTCACAACGGGGACAAAGGATGGGTCGGCCTTACAGTCCGAACGAGACCTTCAGCGTCGCTAATTGCGAAATGGAAGTCCGACGTATGGAACATCCTCGTAAATGCCGCCCAGCTCGATTTCTATCGCGAGCAACAAGAGATCCAAACCCGGATCGTCGATCTGGAAGCGAAGCTGACGGGTGTCGATACTCTGACTCTCCGGCGGGAAGAGAGCGACGAGATAATGAAGGCCGTCCTTCGATTTCTACTCGGGGTCAACTTCTCTTTCATGCCCCAGGCAGTGGTCGACGCACTGGCTAAGACCGGCGGCGGTGTTAAGACCGGTTCGCTGTTTGATAGCAACGAACTTGGCATATCCGCCTCGGAAATCTCGACGATCAGTCAGTATGAAGACATCGTTCGGTTCATAAACCAAGCGATCGAATGGGAGAACGTGACCACGTTCCTTTACTCTTACTTCTGGGATATCCCCTCAAGCTGGGATTTCATTCGACAGCTCCGCCATCCGGATTCGACGCGGCAAGCTTTCTTACGCGCCGGCAGCGCGAGGGTCGTACTTACAATCCGCAAGGGCTGGGAGGAAAGCTGGGTTCGTTTCCAGGAGACGCTGGATCCTAACGGTTTTACCACAACGCCGTACTTGACGATCGCAAAAGAAATCGCTGCGTACGACGATCGAAATTATCCGGGAATTCCTCCTGCAAACCCAATGGCGACGGCGGCCCGTCTGGAAGAAGACGTATACGTAACCTCAACAACCGCAGTAAATCCACCAGATGGCGGCCTATCAAACGTGGCCGTGCAGGTCGATACAACCGACATGCTCTCCGTCGGGGCTAAGGTGGTCGTGGATTCCGTCGTTTCTGACGACCCAACCCTGCGGGACGGGCGGCAAGAACAAGCAACGATAACGGAAGTGCTCGATTCAGCGACCATCAAGCTCGACATGCTGAAATACAAGCATGGAATGAATGGAAGCCGGTATGTGATACGCCTTCCGGGCGAGAAGGGTGCACTGATCGCCGAATGGGCAGAATACACGCCCACGTCAGCTATCGACATAGCTGTGACAAGCAATCTCGCAACGATTGCCTGAGGCGCGATCATGGTGAACTCACCGGCTCAAGCCAATGTAGCGAGTTGCGGGACAATTGCTTGGTGGAGGGGGCTCGACTTAAATGCCCTGCGCACACGGTACGGGGCGATCGAGCATCTGCTAGTACAAATGGATTTCATGGCTCAGGTCGCTCGCTTGCCACGCGCGGAGTTCTCGATACCTGGCGCGAGCAAGACAATTCCTGGAGGCATTGGATTTGCAGACGTCGTTGCGTTGGCGACGCAGGAAATCTGGGAGATTAAGTCGGATTCTTACATGCCTATGGGCCAGGCCGGAGCTGAAGCGAAATTCTATGCGAAGATGGCCCAAGTTGGTTGTGGTTCGCCGAGCTGGCGAGCGGGTCAGGGTTACACTACCTTTGATGGAACGGGGGTCGTGTGGCGAGCTTCCGCGAACAATAACACTGCGGAGTTGCACGCGGTGGAAAAAGAGCCCGGATCGATCTACTACTATTGGAAAATCAATGGACAGGAGGGCTACGAAGTCTACCGCCAATTTGGCTGGGGCCTCAGAGGTCATCTAGTTGATACGCTCTTTCTGGGAGTCGCAGAGGATCTCCTGTATCCCGACAAGCCGAAAGGAGCATATGCGTATTCGATTCCGGATCTCCGCGTGCTGCGCCATCCCCCACTGAAGTGGACTTCGCCAACGTTCCAGGGAGGAGCGTTGATCGCCGCTTTGCAGAGTGTCGCGACGCACCTGCTTAACGTTTTGAGAACCGAATGCGCCCGCCAAATTCTCGAGGGGAGCGCGGTCGGGGTATATCTCGAGAGCGGCGCGTTTGCAGCCCTGACCGGGCAGACGTCGAATACCATCGACTATCTGTCAGTGCGACCTAGACCGGGTCAGATTGGATTTTCAACCGCGCAGACCCTAACCATGCTCAGCGAGATATCGGCGCTTAATGTAATAAAGTTAGGCGCCCAGTTCGTGTTTGTTGCAAACGTTATTGGGCTTGCCGCCGTTGCTGCCATCGTCGGTGGACGCGGCTTAATGATGCTCGGACCCGCCGCTGCACCACTTGCTCCGTTGGCTGCGCGCACGGCAACGGCGTTTATCATCTTCCTATCTGCAGAGGCGACTGCTTTTGCTGCATCGAAGGGCCCACAGTCCGATGCTGGACAGTCGCTGATCCGCCAGATAGACGCGCTGTATTCTTCTGGAAAGCATATCATCAATCGCAACTCGGCGATCCTGGTGATACCTGATCGTCAGAATCGCGATGGCTCCGTCTCGTTTCGCCCGACGTGGGTGAAGTGGAAGCCCCTCACACCTGGAGATCTAAAATCTCAGAAGATTGGCGTTTCGACCGTCCGAGAGGGGGACACGGAATTCATTTTGAGTGGTGTGGCAGTTCCGTCGAACGACTTGTTGTAACAACGTCTGTTGCCCAGAATGAGAACGACGGCCAGGCGGCGGCCGCCGTTCGATGCTTTTTACTCCACGCTGGCGAGCAGCTTCGCGCGGGCCCCAAGGATTGCCGCGCAGGCATTGGCAGCTTCCTTACCCTTCATCACGAAGTGCCGCTTGAAGAAGTCGATTTGAGCTTCCGACTCCTGGAAATGGTGGGGAGTGAGTACCACCGAGAGGACCGGTGTGCCGGTGTCGAGCTGAACGCGCATCAACCCGTCTAAGACGGTTCCGGCGACGAAGTCATGGCGATAGATTCCGCCGTCGACAACAAATGCACAAGCGATCACGGCATCATATTTGCCGGTGCCGATCAGTGCCTGGGCGTGGAGTGGTATCTCCAAGGCGCCGGGAACGTCGATAATCTCAACGTCCGAGGGGAAGCGACCGAGAACGCCCCATTCGTCGACAAACGAATTCACGGCGTTGTCCACGATGTCGGCATGCCAGCGAGCCCGGATGACCGCGATGCGCTTTTGGGTGGTTGTTGCAGTTTGAAGCATTGAAATGCCTTTCAAGGGTTTTGCCGGCGGGGGCCGGCAGTGACGACATAGCCCCGGAGGGCCTGATCCCTTGAGCGAACAGACAGGACGCGCACCCTCTCACAACGAAAGGTGATGCGCCTGCCATGTCCTCTTCCATCCGGACTATACCGTCGGCTCCGGCATCTCACCGGATCTGCTGACCTTCCGGCAACGCCAGAAGCGCTCGCGGGCTCCAGGCTGTGGCCTGATACCGCCGGTGGGGAATTTCACCCCGCCCTGAGAACACCGGCACGATAGTTCAAAGGCGGAGAAGAATGCAAGCTTCCGAATGCTTGGCCGATCGATCGGGCACGGCAACTCGTCATCGATAGCCATCAAGCTGATCCAACCGCCTCCAGCGACGCGAGGTAGTTTTCAACGGGCCAGAATGACGAAGATCAAATGCGAGCCTTCATCAGTTTTACCCAGTTCATCAGCCTACGGAGCGTGTCGCCAATCGAAACCATAACAATGGCGATAACGGTGAGGGTGCCCCAGTTAACGAACCTGACGCGGACGCTGGTGCTTCCAGTGGATCAGCCGTTGGTCGATGAACGGCAACAGCAAATCGACGCGTTGACCGCTCGGGTGAAGGATCTCGAAGCTGAAGTAGCCACGTTGAAGAACCGATAGCCGTCCAACGAACGGCTACGGCGTGGCCCGACCATGTCGCAGGCCGGACCTCAATGACGGACGGGGACTATGATCGGCTGTCGCTGATGAAATTCGTGGCTTGGAGTTACCAGAGATTATCGCCGGCGAGAGGTCTAAGAGGAACAGCGCGCAGATTGCGCGGCTGTCAAAGGACCTCGGCGAGGTAAATTCGTCCAAGGCTCGAGCGGCCTTCGTTGATTTCTCGGTCGTTGAGCAAAAGAAGGCGGCAATGTGGATGTAGGGCGAGTATCCCACAGCGTTTTTCAAACAATGCGTGTATTAACGATGTATTACGATGCAATTTGACGTCGTATTGGATTCTGCGATGTTCGCCTCGGGAAACTGAGGGGTTATACCGTGACATTTGGCATTTGGACGCGACGCATTGGTGTCGCGGCGATCGCGTTCGCATTGGCGAGCTGCACGACAACACAGGCAGAATTTAGCAAGAAGCCAGAGGCAGTGAGCAAGGCGGCGCTCTGTCGCACCCTCATGGAGACAAAGGATCAGGCATTTTACCAAAACCTGCTTAAAGAGCTTGCCCGCCGCCAAATTGACCCGCTCGACTGCTACAAGATGGTGCAAGAGCAGAACCAAGCTGCGGCCGCGCTGGTCGCACTGGCTGTCGTCGGAACTGCCGTTGCTGTATGCGCCAACAACAACTGTGGCGGCGGCTACGCGCCCTATCGGCCCTATCCCGGAAATTGCTATTCCTACTATGACAGGGCTGCGGACGGCACGCTGTGCGGAAACCGCAGTGCTATGTCTCGCCCAGGCGGATACTGAGGAGAAGAACAATGCGCCCGTTCGCGATTACCATATTGGCAATTCTAGCCTCGGCTACGGGACACCTTATCGCCCCGAAATCGCCGCGGCGGTCCAATTTGTTGGGTTGCCACGGCTTCCGAGACAGGTCGTCCTGCGAAGAGTGGTAAGCAAGCGGACCGCGACCGCTAGTGGAGGGCTGAGGTTCCTATTTCGCCGCGATTCCGAAGGCATCCAACACCTCGGTCGTAACGGTGCCCGTCACTTTTAGATTGTTATCCTGTTGCATCTGACTCAACGCAGCCCTTGTGTCGTCGTCGATGACACCCGTGAGAGCACCCGCATAGTATCCGTACGCCGTCAGGCCGGACTGCACCAAGATGACGATCTGCCTGAACTTGTTCGACGTACCGGGCAGCGGCTTTATTTTAGCTAGTGGGGCTGGGGCTGGGGCAGGAGCGGGGCGGGGCGAGGCTAAAGCCGCCGGCGGCGCATACGTGGGAGCGGTGTAGCGAGGCGCTGGCGCGGGATCACTATAGGATGGGCTGGTGTAAGTGGTACTCGGAAAATAGCCGCCGCTACTCCCGGATCGATGACTTGAATGCGAACTATGGGAACTGTGGCTCGAATGGGAACGATGTCCGGCCAGCGAATACAGGTGTTTGATCTTAAGCCGCTCCAAGATCGAGTTCGGATCGGGCTTCTTTACAATGGTATCCAGTGGCATTGCGTCCGTCTTTGCTGGCAGAAAGCCTGCTGCAATCAATGACGGAATGAGAAATACGCGTCGCTTCATATCGGCCCCAACCCCTTGAACCCCCTGCTATGATTGTACCATTCGAAGAACCCTCCGCAGCTCTGCCTCGAAGAGCAATCCTTGCAGAAGGATTCAAACTTGTTCTTCCAGTCCGAGATGGCCGCCGGAGCGAGATGTCGATACCTTTCCGGCATCGAGCAATGCGGGAAGTTGTAGAGCTGAATAGCCAAATCCTTCGCCGCAGCAATGTCGACCGCACGCGCGACATTCTCGAATTCTGCAGACGTATCCTTGAAGCTCGTATCCCAGTTCATGCGGCCAAAGCCGATGTTCTCGAGCTGCATGAGCGCCCAGCGTTCGACAAAGGGCAGGTGGATGCCAACAAACGACGCAAGCTCTGGCAGAACCGGATAATTTTGTCGCATGACCACGGTCCGCAGTTCGATCGAAGAACCAGCCTCGAACAAGATCGCAAAGGATTCCAGCAGTCGATCGAAAGCGCCGTCCTTCTTGACGAGAGCGTCGTGCGCGACCGCAGTCGGCGCGTACAATGGGATGCCCCAAAGGATTCGCGCAGCGCCGATCTCCTGTAAGAGCTCGACGTCCTCTTCTTCGAAATGCTGGCCGTTCGAAAGAATATGAAACTTAAGATCGGGCCGCACACGCGACAGCATCATCAGCATGTCGAAGAGCTTGCGCTTGTGTAGCAGCGGCTCGCCTCCCGACAGTCCGATGTAGGCGTTGCGAGGAGCAAGAGATGCCGCGGTCTCGAGCTCTTCAAACAGATCGACGTGCTGCTTTTTCGGAGGCTGCGAGCACATTACGCACAACTGGTCGCACTGCTCGGTGATCAGTAGCGTATTGTGTGCCGAGTCGGCCCTGATCAGCCGTCGGGCACTGCCTTTCCCCGGCATGATCATCATGACATCGTTGTCGAGCTTCAGGCTGCTATCCGCATGCAAGGTGATCGAGAAGCCACGATAGTCGTACTCCCGTCTCGATCCCTCGACGCCCATCAGGATGGCGTCGTCGGGGCCAAGATCAGCGGCATAGCTTTCTCGAAGCCTGACAACGAGAGGCTCCGTGAATGGCAACGGCTCGACCTTGATACGGAGATCGATCATCGGTGAACCTTCGCAAGCTCGGGGTCGACCGAGTTCAGACCCGACCATAGTGCTATCGCAGCGCGCACTTTCACGTCTTCCGAGTAGAGAAGTTCGAATACCAGGTCGAAGATGGCCAAATGCCTCTGACAGAAGTCAGTGAGGTGGCGAGGCAAGTCGATCCGTCCGTAGCGTGAGAGCTCGTCGATAACGTCTACGCCGCAGAAGGCTTGGTACGGACAGTGGACGCAATCCGGGTCGAACAGGTTTATTGCTTCAGCGTTCAAGACGTCGATGATCGATCGATCGATGTCGGTAGTGACGTTGCCCATGCGGAGATCGATTTGCCCCAACCGGGTGACCATCCGTGCTTCGTCCGTGGGATAGAAGGCGCCATCGTGGTCGATCACCACATAGCTGCTTCCAACGATGTTGGGATTCCTGAGGTCGACGTGATTATCGTGGCCTCCGCGCAGGACGCGCCGCAGGCAGTGGGAGAAATAAAACTCCTCCAACGGCACCTCGGCGTTTGCGTTGTGTTCGATGAGGGCCATTACAAAGCGGCGTACCTAGTCATTCCAGGTGGAACTGATGTTCTGTGTTCGAAATCGCTTGCGCGCGAATCCTTGGTGATTGACCGGACGTAGGTAGATCGACCGGAATCCAATTGCCGCGTATGTCTCGATAACGTCGCGGGGTTCTGGCAAGGCGTCTATGTCGAACGTCGGCAATGCAGAGACGCGGGTAGGGGAGTTGCCCAGCGCGCGATTTAGGTTATGCACGAACTGCCCTGTAATTTTCCCGCCGCCGGTTCGATTACGCTCGTGCAGCGCCATAGTCGGATCAAGAGAAGTACTGATGAAGGTGTCCTGGGGGGCCAGGAACTCCCAGGCTTCATCGCTCACTTCTTGAAGGTTCGTGCAGACGACGAATTCCGCTCGTTCGAACCTTTGGCGAGCAAAAGCGCGCACTCGCTCCAGGACATCCAAGCGAAGAAGTGGCTCGCCACCTTGAAATTCGATCTTGATGGTTTCGCTGGTCAGTCCACCAAGCCATCTTATTACGGCATTAAGCGTCTGCTCATCCCAATCGTGGCCGGAAGCGTTCTGGTTGACCCGACTGACCTGGCAATAGGAGCAGGCGAGATTGCATCGGAGGGTTGGGACCAGGATGACATAGTTCAAATCGGCCGGCGCGTGCAGGCGTTTTGCCCATCGATAGCTGAACGCACTATGTGCTAGGTCGCCGGCCTTCTCGAACGCATGCCCATTCGCCTTCAGAAACGTTCGATCCGCAGGATTGAGATCGTCGGTGGCGTAACGTTCCAGGAAATCATCCGTTGAGCGAAAGTAACCGCCGGCGTCGTCGCAAAAGATCAATTCCCCGGCACCAGTCTGCCGGAACTTCAATGGCACAATATTCATCGCAGCAATCTCTGGATCACTGATCGTCGTAACGCATCTGTTTCGCGGTGAATCTTCTGCCGATAGAGCGTGTATCGCAATTCCGCGACCACGGTTGGATCAGCGCCGTCCAGGACGACGCCGTCCTCCGTGACGGCAACTGTCACATGAGGGTGCAGGTAAGAGAAGCGCGCAAGTGCTTCGTCGAGGTAAGGCCGGAACATCGGCGCAATCATAATAGTCACGAACGTCATCCTGAAGGGCAACCAGGAAGAGTGACTATAGATCGGTTGCTACAGCTTCAGCATATAAACGCTGAAGTTGATCCACAGATTTTTGTCAGTGTGCTTCAGATTGTTGACAAAGCTAAGCAAGCAACGGCCCAACAATTGGCGCGCGAAGTTGTCTGTGTATAGTCAGCGGCTGCTAGGGTGGGAAAACAATATGGCATTCCAGACCAGATTTGCGGCCGGACTGTTATCTTGCGCCGTTTGGGCGCTTTGGTCGCCCTCTACGCTCGCCGAAATCCGACCGGTGAGGGACGTCCAAACGGCACTTTCCGAGCAAGGATTCGAAGCAGGCGCGCCTGACGGGCTGTGGGGTGCGAAGTCCGTCGCCGCACTAAAAGGGTTCCAACGCGCGCACGGCATGACGCCATCGGGCATCGTAACACAAGAATCATTGCGGGCGCTCTTCCCAGATGCTGGCCGATCCTCGGAAGTTGCGACACTTCCATCCGCGGAGCCGCTATCCTCGTCTGTCACCGCTAAGGCCGATGAGCCGGCGGACGTTGCCGAACGACCACAAGAACCATCCTCTGAAGCGCCTTTGGATTTGGCCCAGTCGACAGACATTGGCAAGTCGGAAAGTTCGCAAAGTCACGGGGGCTATCTTGCTGCCGCGATACTTGTCGTCCTCGGTGCTCTGGCACTGCGAGGAAAGGCCAAGCGCCCTCGACGCAGGTAGATCGGTTGCCACAAACTCCAACTCACGTAAGGGCGCCATAGACCGCTGAGAGTTGCCAATCGGAAAATGGGAAATATGGCCACTGTCAAAGGTTGATGAGGCGCCTAGTCAAAATCCGATGCACGCCAAAATAAATAACTATTTAGATACAAGTTTTTAATATTTATTTTCAATGGCTTACAATATTTCCGCAACCTCTCGTCACCAAATCCTGCCTTGACAGACCCGACCTTTCGCTGTCTGTCTTGATCATGGAGGATGTCGGGACGGAGCGCCTGACGTGAGGAGATTTCGAGGAGGAAATTGCTGCCATGTTGAGATTTGCCGTCGTCGGAATCGACCATGGGCATACGTTTGATCACGTTAAGGGCCTGCTTGCGTCCGGCGCCGAGTTCGTCGGCTATTGCCCGCAGACATCCGTTCCGGCGCTGCGCGAGAACTTCGAGAAAACCTACCCCGAGATACCGCAGATCGACCGCGATACACTGTTTGCCGATCCATCGATCGACGTGATCTGTATCGCCGCGATCCCCTGCGATCGGGCAGGTCTCGCTGTCCGAGCCATGAGAGCCGGCAAGGATGTGATGACCGACAAGCCGGGGGTGACGACGTTTGCCCAGCTTGAGGAGGTCAAGAAAACCGTTGCGGAAACCGGGCGCATCTTTTCGATCTGCTTTTCCGAGCGCCACTGCGTCCGCTCAGCGGTCAAGGCCGGAAAGCTGATCCGGGACGGTGCGATCGGGACCGTCATCCAGACGATCGGCATGGGGCCCCATCGGCTGCAACTGCCGACGCGGCCAGAGTGGTTCTTCGACCCTGAGAAATTCGGTGGCATCATCGTGGATATCGCCTCGCATCAGGTCGATCAGTTTCTCTTCTACACCGGCTCGGCAACGGGCGAGGTGGTCGCAAGCTCGATCGGTAATTTCGGCATGCCTGAAAAGCCGGCCTTCCAGGATTTCGGCGAAGTGCTGCTTCGCTCCGACAGAGCGTCCGGCTATGTGCGTGTCGACTGGTTCACGCCAGAAGCCCTGCCGACCTGGGGCGACGGGCGCCTGACGATCCTCGGCACCAAGGGCTATATCGAACTGCGCAAGTACATCGATATAACAGGCCGGCCGGGCAAGGATCACCTGTTCCTGGTCAACGGGACCGAGATGACGCACATCGATTGCAGCAGCGAGAAGCTCGACTATTTCGACGCCTTCGCTGCAGACGTGCGTGATCGCACGCAAACGGCGATGTCGCAGGAGCACGTCTACGAGGTCTGCCGCCTGTCGCTCGAAGCGCAGTCGAGAGCCGCACGGCTGGGTGCAAGGTGAGGGCCTGAGCATGACCAGGAAATTTCGCGTTGGCATCATCGGAGCAGGCATTGCCGCCCGCCATCTGACAGGCTTCGCCTGGAACAAGGACCTCTACGAGGTTGTGGTTCTCTGCTCGCTTGACGAAGATCGGGGAAGGGCGCTCTGCGAGGAGTTCAACATTCCAGATTATACACAGGACGTCGAAGCGATGATTGCGAGAGCCGATCTCGACATCATCGACATCTGCACTCCGCCAAGCTCGCATTTCGCGCTTTGCCGCAAGGCAATCGAAGCCGGCAAGCACGTGATCTGCGAGAAGCCGCTGTTCGGTTCCATCGCCGAAGTAGACGAGATGGGCCAGATCGTCGCCAAGGCCGCGGGTCCGCGGCTTATGCCGATCTTCCAGTACCGTTACGGCTCGGGCCTGCAGAAGCTGAAGCTGCTGATGGAGCTCGGCCTCACCGGTGCACCGTTCCTGACGACGATCGAAACCCACTGGTGGCGCGGCCCCGACTACTATGCGGTGCCGTGGCGTGGCAAATGGGCGACGGAACTCGGCGGCGGCCTGCTCGGTCACGCGATCCACGCGCACGACATGCTGAATTATGTGCATGGAGCCTGCGCCGAAATCTTCTCCTATGGGACCACGCTGGTGAATCCGATCGAGGTCGAAGATACGGCCGCAGTTTCGGTGAAGATGAAGAACGGTTCGCTGGCAAGCCTGTCGATGACGCTTGGCTCCCGCAAGGAGATCTCTCGCCTTCGCTTCTGCTTCAACGACCTCGTCGCCGAAAGCATCCTCGATCCCTATACGATGGGCCGCGATCCGTGGACCTTCATCGCCGGCGACGAGGAACACCAGAAGCGCGTGGATGAGGCGCTGGCAGGCTACGAGCCGAAGGAAGACGGCTACACGCGCCAGTTCGAATTGTTCCATGAGAGCCTTCTCGCCGGCCGGGAACCGCCGGTGACGCTTGGCGATGCCCGAAATTCGCTTGAACTGGTAACAGCCGCCTATCACTCACAGCGCACCGGCCGCCCCACGCCGCTGCCGATCCTTGCCGATCACCCGCTTTATCGTTCGTGGCTTCCGGAGGGACAGCGACAGGCCGTCGGCTGAAGAAGATCTCGTAGCAACTACGAAGAAAATCAGATGAGATCGATGCTGTCGAAGTAACGACTTGATAAGTTCGATTTGCCAACCTCGATCCATCGATTTTCATTCTTGCGTTGTCGAGGTCATTCATGTTTCGCAGCAAAGACGATTGGATCAACCAGCGCGCCTATGCGATCTGGGAGGCGGCCGGTCGGCCGCAGGGACACGGGAGCGAACACTGGCAGCAGGCAGCACGCGAGTATGAGATGCTGGAAAAGACGCGGGCGTCCGTCGATGGCAGCGAGCTGATCGAGCGCCTGAAGACGATGGGACGGCTAATGCGTGCGGCCGATGAGCAGAGTGCGCCCGCCAGCAAGACGACCAAGCGCTCCTCCATGCGCTGAGGCCACCCTCCATCCTCCCGATCGCGGTCTAGCCGACCGGCGACGAACCTCCTATAGAATGGCGTAGATCGCACCGATGCTCCTTATGTGGAGCAACCGTTTTGCCGCACATTCAGAGATGAGACAGCATGAGCCAGATCCCCCAGATCGATTACGATACAGCCTCGGAAGAGATCCGCACAGCGCACGACGAGGAAGTCCGCGTGCGTGGGCGCATGACCAACATGAAGCGAACGCTGCTGCATTCACCAGCCGCGCACCGCATCTACGCCGAATGGTTCACGCTTCGCGGCGAGCTTGCCGCGATCAAGGATCGGCCGATCTGGATCTTCTCTCACGCCATCTCCAAGGCCACCAACTCCAGGATCGCCATCACCTTCTTTCGCCGTGCCCTGATCAATGCCGGCTTCAATCCGGACGCGCTGGAACTGTCGGAGGAAGAAGCGCTGCTCGACGCTTTCGGCAAGGCGATCGTGGCCAATTCAAATGCCATCCCGGCCGAGATATGGACGAAACTGAAGGCGCGCTACGATAGCAAGACACTTGTCGATCTCGTCGCCTTCGCAGGCATCATGATTGCCACCGCAGTCTTCAACAACGTCGTCGAGGTCGATTTCGATCCCGAGCTCGAAGCGTTCGCCGAACCAAACCCCTGACCGGATTTCTTGAAACCGGGTGGCGCGTGTTACCGCGACCTTTCTCCTGCCGTCGTGGGATTATCGGTCGCGTGACCGCAAACAATAATGGCCCGGTCCAAACTTGGATTATAATGATTTCAGCGTCCGTTTCAGGGAGCTCAACATGCGCATCGTTTCAGTGATCGTGGCGTTGCTGGCAGCGGTTCCTTTGGCGGCCTGCACCACGGCAAACGAACCGCAGCCGATCAAGGGCAGCCTGACATATGGCGGCAAGGTGATACATTCGCCTTACAAGCCGGGAACGGTCATTGACAACACCTTCCTCGGCAAGTTCGGTTACCGCATATCGGAACGCTACGTCGTTCAGCCCGATGGAACGCTGAAGCTCACCTATCAGAGAAGCGGGCAGGACTACTACATCGAGTGACCTGCCTCAGCGAAGGTGCGCGATCGTGATCGGTCGCCTCCGCTATTTCTCCTGAACCGAAATGCCTTTCTCTCCGATCGAAATATCGACGCCCGCGGGTTTCGTCTCCTCGCGAAAGATGTAAATCCCCATGCCAATCACCACCACGAGCAAGGCGCCGACCAAGAAGTAAAGACCATTCCGATTATTCATTTCCATCCCCTGTTGCGGATTCCCTGAAATAGGGGCCTCAACCGAGTTGGCAACCGCCGCCATCGCTGCGGTGAGCCCGCCGACCAGAATCGGGTGGCCTGAACCGGGTTGATTGCAATGATACCGTTTGGTCAGCTGGACGAACGAACGCGGCTCACAGCGTTCACCTTGGCGGCAAGCTCGCCGGCGACGAAGGCCGCGTGCTCGGTAATCTGCGGCAAGCCCATGAGCTCGCCGAATGTACCGCGCGCCAACGGTCCTGAGATCAGCAGCGAAGCATCTGCACCCGTCCCGTCTGCCAGTGCTTCCGACCGCTCATTGCAGGCAATACCCAGCCCCGTCGGATCGAGCTGCAGGTGCCCGCTGTCACGCAGGGACGTCAGCCATGGCTGACTGTCGAGAATGCCGCCATGAGCTGGTCCCGTGGTGACGACCACGGCGTCGAAGGTACGATCGACCGGCGCGGCGTGGCGCCTGCGCAGGCTCACATGGATGGCATCGCCCTCAAGCCGGACCTGTCCGACGGAGGCGGCAAGAACGTCCATACGGCCTTCGTCGACTGCCTCGTTCAGCACATCTTCCACCTGCGGCGCGATACGAAAGCGGTGTACGTCCCAGAAGGGTCGAAGATGCCGGACAAGCCGCTGGCGTTCGCTGACAGGAAGGTTTTGCCAGATTGCGTGACCATGCCCCCGCACTTGGTCGATCACGGCATGCCACGTCAGCCCCGCGTTGGAAGCATCGGCAATCGTCTGGCGCACATTTCGGAGAAGCGCCGTGGCACTGTGCGCCGGCGCCGCCTCGAAATCTCCGAAAGGATCCTGCGGAAACGGCGCATGGCCGCGTGATCTGAGCCCGCGCCTGGAAATCGAGGTGATCTGCCCGCGATGGCCATTGCGTGCAAGCGAGGCGACAATATCGGCTGCGGTCAGGCCGTTGCCGACGATCAGCAGGCGATCGTCCTTGCCGATCACGTCGAGCGACGCAGGCACCGTCGAATCCGCGACGAACCGTGGATGGTCCTTGAGCACGGCCAGGTTGCGCGGGGTGAGGGGTGAAGGGTGGCTGGTGGCGACGACAAGGAAATCGGCAAAGGTCTGGCCACCCTGGCTGTCGGATATTCGCCAGAGCCGACCGTCACGCGTCACATCGGTGACAAGCGCGCGGCGATGGCGGACCGCGCCACTTTGGACGAGCGGCAGCAAGGCGGCCGCCACGTAAGCACCGAAGAGATGGCGTCGCGGAAAAAGACTACCATCCGGTCGATGCGCTGCCGGGTCATCGGCGACGGCATCGTTGCGCGCGACCCATTCGAGGAAATCCTCCGGATGGTCCGGCAGCAGGCTCATGCGGGCAGCAGGCACATTGATCCGATGGGCGGGATCGAGCGTGTCATAGGCGAGGCCGCGCCCGATTTCGCGGCGCGGCTCGAATACGATGATCGCCGGTGGCGTATCGGCCAAACCGAGCGCTAGATGGTAAGCCACCCCGGCGCCCGAAACGCCGCCTCCGATAATCGCCACGACCGGCCGGCGGTGTCCGATACCCGCGTTGGTCGCAAAGGGCGCGTCAGTTCGGGTAGGGATGTCATTATCGGTCACGATGGCAATCCATGCGCATATTATGCTTCGGGCGGAAACGGTTATAATCTAAGACGGTGCGCTAGGACCCGCAACGGCAATATTCTACAAAAAAACTAGAATTTTATGCCGTGAATATACGCACTCGTCGGAAGAGTATTTCCACGCTGCGGTGCAATAGAGATCGGCATACTTGGTTTCTCCGGCTCCTTTTTGAAATTATCACGCCGTTCGAGGCTCGCCTCACCAATACAAGACGGGAAACACCACAATGAACAAGAAGACGTCCTCCAACCTTAGCCTGACGCGCCGCGCGAGCCTTGTTGCCATCGCCGCCTCGGCAGCCGCGCTGGCCACGTTTGCAGCGCCTGCCGCCTCGTTTGCCGAAGACAAGTCGATCAAGGTCGGCATCATGAGCGGCGAAGACGAAGACGTCTGGCGCGTCGTCGCCGAGCAGGCGGCAAAGAATGGGCTGAAGATCGAAGCTGTCGTCTTCAACGACTATACACAGCCGAACGAAGCGCTTGAGCGCGGCGAAATTGACGCCAACGCGTTCCAGCATCAGCCCTACCTCGACAACCAGATCGCCCAGCACGGCTATCATATCGTCAATGTCGGCTTTACCGGCGTTTGGCCGATCGGCCTCTACACGAAGAAGTACAAGTCCGTTTCCGAAATCCCGGAAGGTGCTTCCATCGGCGTTCCGAATGACCCGTCGAACGAAGGCCGTGCCCTGCGCGTCCTGCAGAACGAGGGCATCATCAAGCTCAAGGACGGCACAGGCATCCTGGCGACCGTGACCGATATCGTCGAGAACCCGAAGAATGTGGAAATCAAGGAACTCGACGCCGGCGTCGTTGGCCGAGCCATCGACGACCTCGACGGCGCTGTGGTCAACACCGACTGGGCCCTGAAGAGCGGCCTTTCCGCTTCCGACCGCATCGCCCAGGAGCCGATCGCCGACAACCCCTACCGCAACTTCATCGCAGTCAAGCAGGGCAGCGAGAAGGAAGCCTGGGTCAAGACGCTTGTTTCGGCCTACCAGAACGACACGGTTAAAGCCGAGTTCGACAAGGTGTATAAGGGTACGGGCGTCAGCGCCTACTGATCATAACATTTCGCGCCGAGGGGTTAGGCGCGTTGAACAAGGCGGTCCGGGCGTTCCTTGCCTGGGCCGCCTTGGGCATTTCCGAAGGGAAGGACCATGAATTCGTTTGTCTCCGCCTCCACGATCGAGGCGCCACCGCAGAGCGCGCCAGAGGAGGTGGTTCGGCTCGTCAATGTGCAACGGCATTTTGGCAAGACCGCCGCGCTCGATGGCATCTCGCTTACGGTGCGAAAGGGAGAGATTGTTGGCATCATCGGTCGCAGCGGCGCCGGGAAATCCACGCTGATCCGCTGCCTGAACGGTCTTGAACGGCCCGATAGCGGCGAGATCGAGATCGAGGGCCGCAGTATCACCGGTCTCGATGAAAAGGAGCTGCAGCCGCTGCGCCGTCGTGTCGGGATGATTTTCCAGCACTTCAACCTTCTGTCGGCAAAGACCGTCGAAGACAATGTCGCATTGCCGCTGAAGATCGCCGGCATCGGCAAGGCCGAACGGCTGAAGCGCGCGCACGAACTGCTGGAGCTTGTTGGGCTCGCAGACAAGGCCAAAGCCTATCCTTCCTCCCTTTCGGGCGGGCAGAAGCAGCGCGTCGGCATTGCGCGCGCCCTGTCAGCGCGACCGGCCCTGCTTCTTTCCGACGAGGCAACGTCCGCTCTCGATCCCGAGACGACACGCTCGATCCTCGCGCTACTCAAGGACATCAATCGTAAGCTTGGGCTGACCATCCTTCTCATCACCCATGAGATGGAAGTCGTACGCAACATCGCCGATCGCGTGGCGGTGATCGATGCCGGGCGCATCGTCGAGGAGGGCCAGGTGTGGTCGGTGTTTGCCGATCCGAAGGCGCCCATCACGAAGAGCCTGCTTGCCGGCAGCCGCCCGCAGCTACCGGAGCATATCGCGGCTCGTCTGTCTCCCGACACTGGAACCGAAGCGATCCTCAGCATCGATCTGGCCGGACCGGAGGCGCAGGGCGCTTTGTTTGCCGATCTCTCCGCGGCCCTGCCGCACTCCAGCCGCCTGGTTCACGGCGGTATCGATCACATCCAGAACCAGCCCGTGGCGCGGTTCTTCGTGGCCGTCCCGACGCGCGATCCAGCGCTCGAGGACAAGGTCGTGCAATTTCTGAAAGCCCGCTCGGCGCGGGTGGAGGTGCTTGGTTATGACACCGATCATGTTTAATCTTCTGCTTCGCTCCCTCTGGGAGACGATCCTGATGACCGGTGCTTCGGGCCTGATCTCACTGGTTTTCGGCCTGCCGCTCGGACTGGCGCTGGTGCTGACCAACAAGGGGGGCATTGCCGAAAATCTCTGGATCAACAGCATCCTCGGCGCCATCGTCAACGGTTTCCGGGCCGTCCCGTTCATCATCCTGCTCGTGGCGTTGATCCCGCTGACGCGCCTGATCGTCGGCACCGCGCTCGGCACCTGGGCTGCGATCGTCCCGCTGGCTATTGCCGCGACCCCCTATTACGCCCGCATTGCGGAAGTGTCGCTGCGCGAAGTCGATCGCGGTCTGATCGATGCGGTGCGCGCCATGGGCGGCAATCGTTGGACGATCGTTCGGGAAGTGCTGGTGCCCGAGGCGCTGCCCGGCATCGTTGCCGGCTTTACCGTGACGCTGGTAACCCTGATCGGTGCATCGGCCATGGCTGGCGCGATCGGCGCTGGGGGGCTCGGCGACCTTGCGATCCGCTACGGCTACCAGCGCTTCGAAACGGCCATCATGGTTGCCGTCGTCGCAGTCCTCATCGTGCTCGTCTGTGGCATGCAGTGGCTCGGCGACCGGTTGGTCCACAGGCTGGACCACAAATAATCAGCGGCGGAACTGCGCGGCAGGGTGCGATGAAGGCAGCCTGCCGTTGCCGCCGAACAGTTTCTGGCGTAGCGGTCCCTCGGCATAATCCTCCTTGAACAGCCCGCGTTCCTGCAGGACGGGAACGACGAGATCGACGAAATCGCGCAGGCTTTCTGGCGCGACCGTGCGCGCCAGATTGAAGCCGTCGATGTTCCCCTCTGACATCCACAATGCCAGACGATCAGAGACCTGCTCGGCGGAGCCGACGATCGGCTTCATGCGGCTGCCGAGCACCATCTGGTCGATGATCTGGCGAAGGGTGACAGGCTTCGGCGCCTCCTTGGTGATAGCCGACAGCGCCGACTGATTGGCGTTGGTGGAGGCTTGCTGGATCGGATCATCCAGGCCGTATCTCGAGAGATCGATACCGATCGATGACGAGTAGTGGGCAAGCGAGGCCTCGACGCTGGCATGGCGGCGATAATCCTCAAGCTTGTCTTGTGCTTCCTTTTCCGTGCGCCCAACGACGACGGTAAGCAGACTGAGCACCCGCAGCGCATCCGCTCCGCGCCCCATCTGTACGGCCTTGCGACGCAGCGCATCGACTGTCGGCTTCGCTGCCTGCGGTGTCGGCGTGGCGAGGAAAATACACTCGGCATGACGGGCCGCAAAGTCCTGCCCGCGCGCCGAAGCGCCGGCCTGGAACAACAGGGGCGTGCGCTGCGGCGACGGCTCCGCCAGATGAATGCCTTCCATCTTGTAGTACTTGCCCTGATGGCCGACGGCGCGCACCTTCGAGGCGTCGGCGAACACGCCGCGCGCCTTGTCACGCACTACGGCCCCGTCGTCCCAACTGCCCTCCCAGAGTTTGTAGAGGATTTCCAGATAGTCTTCGGCGGCGTCATAGCGAGCGTCGTGTTCGGGCAGCTTGTCGAAACCCATGCTACGGGCCGCGCTATCGAGGTAGCCCGTGACGATGTTCCAGCCGATCCGCCCCTTGGTCAGATGATCAAGCGTCGACATGCGACGTGCCAGCAGGAAAGGCGGCTCGTAGGTCGTATTGACCGTGACGCCGAAGCCCAGATGCTTGGTGACATAGGCCATCGCCGAGATCGGCATCAGCGGATCGTTGACCGGGATCTGCGCTCCGGTCTCTATGACAGGGCCCGCGCTGCCCTTGTAGACGTCATAGACGCCCACGATATCGGCAAGGAAGATCCCGTCCAGCTTGCCGCGTTCGGCGGTCCGGGCAAAATCCGCCCAGTATTCGAGGTCGGTATAGTGAATTGACGCATCGCGCGGATGCGTCCACATGCCGTGATTGATGTGCCCGACGCAGTTCATGTCGAAGGCGTAGATCTGCATCTGCTTCATCGGAGGCTCCCCTTGCGGGAAAAAACTCCCCGCTAGCTCTTTCCTTTCCACGGAACGAGCACGGTTTCCAGTATCCGAACGGCGGCGCTGAACGCAAATGCGCAGGCTGCGATGATGCCGATGCCGACGAACACCACGTCGGTTGCCAGAAACTGCGACGCCGACATGATCATGTAACCGATGCCGCGTGTGGAGGCGATGAGCTCGGCAGCGACAAGGGTCCCCCACCCGACACCAAGTGCAATCCTGAGACCGGTCAGGATTTCAGGCAGGGCGGACGGTAGTACGATGCTGACGAGCAGTTGCCAGGGCCTTGCACCGAGCGAGCGGGCGGCGTTGACGCGCTCGATCGGGAGCGAACGTACCCCGGCCTGCGCGGAGAGGCAGATGGGCGCGAACATTGCGAGAACCAGCAACGTCACCTTCGACGTCTCGCCGATCCCGAGCCAGATGATCATCAGCGGCAGGTAGGCAAGCGGCGGCAACGGCCAATAGAACTCGATCGGCGTATCGAGGATGCCCTTGACCCAACGATTGAGCCCCATCAGGAGGCCGACGGGAATGCCGACCGCGGTGGCAATAGCGGCAGCCGTCACGATCCTGAACAGGCTTGCCGAAACATGCTCGAACAGGGAGGCACCGGCATAGCCGTCGCGATAGACCGCTCCAATCTGCGTCCAGACCTCTTGCGGCGTCGGCAAAAACAGATGCGGAACAAGCGCCAGTCTCGCCACCAGCCACCAGGCAGCAAGCAATACGACGGCGGTTGCGATGCTGATCAGGACAGTTGGCCGCTCGCCGACGCCAAAGCCCTTCATCTTTACCGGGTTCGGGTGGTCGGTCGGTGCGCCGACGATAACATGTCCGGTCTGTGCCAACTCGCTCATTCGGCAGCGCTCCTCAACTCATTTGACCCATGCAATATGTTGCGGATCTCTTCCCGCAGCGCGCCGAACTCGGGCGATGTCTTGATCGAACTTGCGTCACCCGTTTCGGCGAAGCGGCGAACGAAATCGAGATCGAAGCGTGCCACGATCCGTCCTGGACGCGGAGACATCACCACGACCTGCGTGCCGAGAAACAGCGCCTCCTCGATGGAATGGGTAATGAAGAAGATGCGCTTGCCTGTCTTGCTCCAGACCGACACCAGGAGTTCTTGCATCTGCTCGCGCGTCAGGCTGTCGAGCGCACCGAAGGGCTCGTCCATCAACAGCACGTCGGGTTCCGTCGCCAGCGCACGGGCAATGCCGACCCGCTGGCGCATGCCACCCGACAGCTCATAGGGGAAGGACCTGGCGAAATCCTTCAGACCGACCAGATGAAGAAGCTCTTCGGCGCGCGCCTGTCGGATCGCCCGGGGTACGCTCGCGAATTTCAGCCCGAGGGCAACATTGTCGATCACCGATTTCCAGGGAAGCAGCGTGTCCTTCTGGAATACCACGCCGCGATCTGCACCAGGACCCGCGACTGGCCGTCCATCGAGCGTGATCGCTCCCTCGGAGAGTGGCAGGAAGCCGGCGATCGCATTCAGGAGCGTCGACTTGCCGCAACCGGACGCGCCGAGCGCGACCACGAAGCTGTTGTCGGGAATATCGAGCGAAACACGATCGAGGGCGTGGACGGTCCGGCCGTCTCTCGCCCTGAAATAGACGCTTGCGTGATCGACTTTGAGCATGGGCTGTCTCTTCACAAACAGGGACGCCGGCGCGATATCGCGCCAGCGTGCCCGAAGGTTTCCTGTTAGTTGCTTGCGTTGGTAAGGGCGTCAGGCGTGACGAAGGCTGCGTAGCTCGGCAACACTTCGGTCACCTTGCCCTGATCCTTCAGGAACGCGGCCGTGTCCTTGAGTATCTTCGCAGCGCCTGACTTCTCACCGCCGCCGAGCCACGCGTCGGATGCCTGGACCTCCGGGGTCAACAAGGTGAGGTTCTTCAATGCGGCGGCCTGCTGATCAGGCGTACCGCCGAGCGCCTTGGCGAGGAGCTTGGCGTTTTCGCTGTCAGCCTGCCAGGCCTTCTTGTCGTCCGCGAAAGACGCATAGTACTTGTTGATGACGCCGGCAAAGCTCTTGAGGAAGGCCGGATTGTCGTCAGCGAACTTCGATGCAGCGACCCAGGCCGAGAATGTCGGCGCGCCCTTGTCGGCAACGTCCTTCGAAGTGACCAGCACCTTTCCGTTCTTCTTCAGCTCGGTCAGCGCCGGATCCCAGACGAAACCGCCGTCGATGTCACCGCGATTGTAGCTCGCGACGATTTCCGGCTGCGGAATTGCGAAGACCTGGACGTCCTTCTCGGTCAGACCGAGCGACTTGATCAACGCAAGCAGCTGATAGTGGTCGGTAGAGACAGGGGCCGCAGCAAGCTTCTTGCCCTTCAGGTCAGTGAGCTTTTCAATGCCGGATCCGTTGCGAACGACCAGCGCTTCGTCGATGCCCGAGATCGACGAGAGATAGAACGCCTTGACGGCAAGGCCACGGGATGTGGCGGCCGCAAACGGGCTCGAGCCGACGTAACCGACCTGAACGTCACCCGAGGCGATCGCAGCGAAGATTTCCGCGCCGGAATTGAACTTGCGGAAGTCGATGTCGTAGCCGGTCGCCTTGGCGAATTCGCCGTTGGCAATGGCCACGGACGACGGCAGAGCGTCGGTTTGATAGGCAACCACGACCTTCTTGTCGGCCGCCTCGGCAACAAAAGGAACCGCCAGGCTGGCGACCCCGAGCGTAAGCGCTGCAAATAGACTCTTGATATTCATGTTTCGCCCCCTTGCGACTGAGCTTCAGCGTCAGCGCTTTGAACTATTTCAACGGGGAAACACTACGGCGGCGGTCAGCCCGCACACAGATAAAACTATCTATTTTATAGACTACAGAGACAATATTGTTTTCTACCTCATTTCTACGCCGGCGGTTGCGACCTAGACGACCAATATGCCTCGCATTGTCACCGGTCAGGCCGCATCTATGGAGACAAGGTAGCAGAGCGCCTGGCCCGTGAGCGGCAGGACGGTATTGGCAGCGCCTTCCACAAGAAACGCGTCGCCGGCGTCGAGAACAACGGACTCGCCCGCCCATTGCAACGACAGCGCGCCTTGCTGGCACAGGACAAGCCAGGTTCCGGCCGTCTCAACACTGGAGTAACCATCGACCTTTGTGCGTTCGACTCGATGGCGCAAACGCGTACGACGCGTCATGACGTTCAGGTCCGTGATCGGGCCGCCGGGAAGGGTGGCTGACACAGCAACGTCAGCGGGGAAGGGGAGGGGCTCGCTCGCCGTCGTCAACACCAGCGGCTCGGCGCCTTCAATCGCAAGCGCCATGCCGTCTCCTTCAAGGATTGACAGTGTCCGATCGATCCCGGCGAATATAGAAAACGGCCCATCGGTCGCAACCGTCGCCATGCTGACGCGCCAGTCGAAATCCGAAAGCGCTGCCTCCGGAGGCGACACGGCGATCTCGACGGTCTCGCCACCGCCGTTCTTCCATGGCATCCGGCGGTAGGAACTGGCTTTCAGGACGCGGGCGTGAGGCATTGTGTCTCCAACATTATAAAACAAGGCCAAGTGAACTAAGTTTAGTGGACTAAGTCCATACCGAGGCCGTCATGCAGACCGTGAACATACATGAAGCGAAGACGCATCTGTCGCGGCCGCGAAAGGTGAGTCCTTTATCATCGCGAAAGCCGGCAAGCCGATGGTGAAAGTCGTACCGATCGACGAGGCGGATATGCCGAAGAAGCGCCGGATCGGCTTCATGAAGGGCGAGATCTCCGTTCCGGATGACTTCGACACCATGATGGCCGACGAGATCGAAGAGATGTTCTATGGCGGCGACCTGCTTCCGGAATGAGATTTCTTCTCGATACTCACATCCTGATCTGGGCCGCCGGCGATATCGCTCGGTTTACCACTCCCATCAGAAGCCTGATTGAAGACGAACAGAACGAACTCCTCTTCAGTCCTGCCAGTATATGGGAAACGGCAATCAAACACGCGCAGGCACGCTCGGACTTTCGCGCCGATCCCTATGTCCTCAGATACCGCCTGCTCGCGAACGGTTATACCGAGCTACCGATCAACAGCGAGCATGCCATTGCGATCGCCGGCCTTCCGCAGATCCACGAGGATCCCTTCGACAGGATCCTCATTGCGCAGGCTATCATCGAAGGCGTGCCGCTGGTGACCGTCGACCAGGCTGTCTTGCAGTATCCGGGCCTCATGACGTTCTGAGGCCCGGTACAACATCTTAGTTGCCGAGGATACCCGGCAGGCGCAGGCCCTTTTCCTTGGCGCAATCCAGCGCAATGTCATAGCCGGCGTCGGCATGACGCATGACGCCGGTGGCCGGGTCGTTCCACAGCACCCGCTCGAGACGCTTGGCGGCATCGTCGGAGCCATCGGCGCAGATGACGACGCCGGAGTGCTGGCTGAAGCCCATGCCGACGCCGCCGCCGTGATGCAGCGAAACCCAGGTGGCGCCCGATGCGGTGTTGAGCAGCGCATTGAGTAGCGGCCAGTCGGAAACGGCATCCGAACCGTCCTTCATCGCTTCGGTCTCGCGATTGGGCGAGGCGACCGAACCGGAGTCGAGATGGTCGCGGCCGATGACCACAGGTGCCGAGAGCTCGCCGTTCTTCACCATTTCGTTGAAGGCAAGCGCCAGGCGGTGACGGTCACCGAGACCAACCCAGCAAATGCGCGCCGGCAGACCCTGGAAGGCGATGCGCTCGCGAGCCATGTCGAGCCAGTTGTGCAGGTGCTTGTTGTCGGGCAGCAGCTCCTTCACCTTGGCGTCGGTCTTGTAGATATCCTCCGGATCACCGGAAAGTGCCGCCCAGCGGAACGGACCGATGCCGCGGCAGAAGAGCGGCCGGATGTAGGCTGGCACGAAGCCCGGGAACGCGAAGGCATTCTCGAAGCCTTCCTCCTTGGCCACCTGGCGGATGTTGTTGCCGTAGTCGAGCGTGGGTACGCCGGCATCCCAGAAGGCGACCATGGCTTCGACATGTTGCTTCATCGAGGCACGAGCGGCGGCCTCGACGGCCTTCGGATCGCTTTCGCGCTTGGCCCGGTGTTCGGCGACGGTCCAGCCGATCGGCAGATAACCGTTGAGCGGATCGTGGGCCGACGTCTGGTCGGTGACGATATCGGGGCGCGGACCGCCGGCCTTCATGCGGCGGACGAGCTCCGGGAAGATTTCAGCTGCGTTGCCGAGCAGGCCGACGGACTTGGCTTCACCGGCCTTGGTCCACTTGTCGATCAGGGCAAGCGCCTCGTCCAGTGTCTTCGCCTTCTCGTCGACATAGCGGGTGCGCAGGCGGAAATCGATGCGGGTCTCGTCGCTTTCGACGGCGAGGCAGCAGGCGCCGGCCATGACGGCTGCGAGAGGCTGCGCGCCGCCCATGCCACCGAGGCCGCCGGTCAGGATCCACTTGCCCTTGAGGTTACCATTGTAGTGCTGGCGACCGGCCTCGACGAAGGTTTCATAGGTACCCTGAACGATGCCCTGCGTGCCGATATAGATCCACGAGCCGGCCGTCATCTGGCCGTACATCGCAAGGCCCTTCTTATCCAGCTCGTTAAAATGGTCCCAGGTCGCCCAATGGGGAACGAGGTTGGAGTTGGCGATCAGGACGCGCGGCGCATCCTTATGGGTGCGGAACACGCCGACCGGCTTGCCGGATTGGACCAGCAGCGTTTCTTCTTCGGTCAGCGTCTTCAGCGTCGCGACGATCTGGTCGAAATCGGCCCAGGTGCGGGCGGCGCGGCCGATGCCGCCATAGACCACCAGCTCGTGCGGGTTTTCCGCAACATCAGGGTCGAGGTTGTTCATCAGCATGCGCAAAGGCGCTTCTGTCATCCAGCTCTTAGCGTTGAGCTCGTTGCCGCGCGGCGCGCGGATTTCGCGAATGTTGTGGCGTGGATTCGAGGTCATGCGGGTTCCCCCTGTTCGGTTGTGCTTATCGTTTCAGGCCGGGTGCGATCTCCGCGATGCGCACCAGAATGTCTTTGAGGTGAAGGCGAAGGCGTTCGGCTCTTGCGGGATCGTAGGCAAAGGGTGGCGCCTCTGTCTGCAGATGCGTCGATTGCGCCAGTTCCATCTGGATGGCGTGAACGCCTGTTTGCGGCTGGCCGTAGTGGCGCGTCGTCCAGCCACCCTTGAACCGTCCGTTGAGGATGCTGTCGTAGCCCTCAGCGGACGAAGCAACCGTGATTGCGGCCTTCTCGATCGAGGCATCGCAGGTCTTGCCGAGGTCCGTGCCGATATTGAAATCCGGCAGCTTGCCCTCGAATAGGAACGGAATGTGCGAACGGATGGAATGGCAATCGTAAAGGATCGCCACCCCGTGGATCGCCTTCACGCGTTCGATCTCGGCGGCAAGCGCTGCGTGATAGGGCGCATGAAATTCGCGCAAGCGTTCCGCGATGTCCTCTTCCTTCGGCGCCTCGCCATCCTTCCAGATCGACTTGCCGTCGAAGTCGGTTTCTGGAACGAGGCCCGTGGTGTTCTGGCCGGGATAGAGGCTGACGCCTTCCGGATCGCGGTTGGCATCGATCACGTAGCGGTGGAAGGTGGCTCGCACGGTCGTCACATTGTCCAGCAGCCCATCATAGAGCGTATGGATGTGCCAGTCGGTATCGGCAAGGATCTTCCCGTTGTCGTTCAACCGGTCCCATATCGCTGCCGGCACGTCGGTGCCGGTGTGCGGGAAGCCGAGGATGACGGGCGAGTTGCCCCGCTTGACGTCGAACACCACCATGTCAGGCCTCCAGAACCGGCAGGATGCCTGCGGAGACGGAGGCATTCAGTCCGCCTGCAGCAACCAGATCGCTCGCAGCCTTCAGGTCGTTGGCCATGTAGCGGTCGACCTCCAGCGTCGGCACGACGGTGCGAATGGCACCGATCGCCTGCTGCAGTTCGGGGCTGGTTGCGAGCGGTGCGCGAAACTCGACGCCCTGTGCGGCCGTCAGCGCTTCGATGCCAACGATCGCAAACAGATTATCGGTCATCTGCAACAGACGACGGGCGCCATGGCACGCCATCGACACGTGGTCTTCCTGGTTGGCGGAGGTCGGAGTGGAATCGACCGATGCCGGGTGCGACATCTGCTTGTTTTCCGACATCAGCGCCGCCGAGGTGACTTCGGCGATCATCAGGCCGGAGTTGAGGCCCGGCTTCTTGGCAAGGAATGCCGGCAGTCCGTAGGACAGGGCAGGATCGACCAGCAGCGCGATACGACGCTGGGAAATGGCACCGATCTCGCAGATCGCAATGGCGATCTGGTCCGCGGCAAATGCCACCGGCTCGGCATGGAAATTGCCACCGGAGACAACCGAGTTGTCGGAGAGCACCAGCGGGTTGTCGGTAACCGCATTGGCTTCGATTTCCAGCGTGCGGGCGGCCGAACGCAGCAGATCGAGGCAGGCGCCGTCGACTTGCGGCTGGCAACGGATGCAATAAGGGTCCTGCACACGTTCGTCGCCTTCGATATGGCTCTGGCGAATGATCGAGTTGTCGAGAAGCGCCCGCAGGGCAGCGGCGGTGTCGATCTGGCCCTTGTGACCGCGCAGGGTATGGATATCAGGATGGAACGGAGCGGACGAGCCCATCGCAGCGTCCGTCGACATCGCGCCGGTGATAAGAGCTGCCTGCGCTGCCCGATGGGCACGGAAAAGACCGGCAAGCGCCAGCGCCGTCGAGGTCTGCGTGCCATTGATCAGCGCAAGACCTTCCTTGGCGGCGAGCACGACCGGGCTCAAGCCGGCCTTGGCAAGGGCTGCCGCGCCCGAAAGGCGCTCGCCCGCGAAGAAGGCTTCGGCCTCGCCCATCATGACCGCAGCCATGTGAGCCAACGGCGCAAGGTCACCCGAGGCGCCGACGGATCCCTTTTCCGGAATGACGGGAATGACGCCCTTTTCCAGCATGCCCTCGATCAGCCGCACCAACTCCAGCCGGACGCCGGAGGCACCGCGCCCGAGCGAAACGAGCTTCAGTGCCATGATCAGTCGCACGATATTCTCAGGCAGCGGCGCGCCGACGCCACAGCAGTGCGACAGGATGAGATTGCGCTGAAGGGTGGCAACGTCGGCACTGTCGATCTTGATCGAGGCGAGCTTTCCGAAGCCGGTATTGATGCCGTAGACGGGCGCGTTGCCTGCGGCGATTTCGGCAATGCGCGCGGCAGCCTTGGCAATGCCTGCGTCAAACGATGCATCGAGCTTGGCTGGCTCGCCGGTCCAGTAGATCGTTTCCAGATCCTTGAGCGATACGGAGCCGGGATGAAGGGTAATGGTCAACGGTCGATCCTTTCGCCCTTGAAGACGTGTGCATGAAGTGGGTTGAAGCCAATGCGGTAGACGAGCTCTGCGAGGCTCTCGACATCCCAGACGGCGAAATCCGCGGACTTGCCCGCTTGAAGCGTGCCTGTTTCATCGAGCAGGCCAAGCGCTCGGGCGCCTTCGCGGGTGGCGCCCGCGATGCACTCCTCGACGGTCAGGCCGAACAGCGTTGCAGACATGTTCATGGTCAGCAGCAGCGAGGTCAGCGGCGATGTGCCGGGATTGCAATCGGTCGCGATGGCAATATGGGTGCCGGCCTCGCGCAGGGCCTTGACCGGTGGCTTCTGCTTTTCGTTGATGGCGTAGAAGGCGCCGGGAAGCAGCACAGCGACCGTGCCTGCGGCAGCCATGGCCGAAGCACCTTCCGCGTCGAGATATTCGAGGTGGTCGGCCGACAGGGCATCGTAGGATGCCGCCAGTTTTGCACCACCGAGATTGGAGAGCTGTTCTGCATGCAGCTTGACAGGCAGGCCGAGCGCTTCAGCCTTGTCGAAGACACGCGCAATCTCCGCCGTTGAAAAGGCGATGCCTTCGCAGAAACCATCAACTGCATCGACGAGGCCTTCGGCGTGGGCCCTCTCAAGGCCGGGCAACACGACGTCGGTTATATAGTCGCCGTTGCGCCCCTTGTATTCGACCGGCGTCGCATGAGCCCCGAGATAGGTCGTGACGACACGAACCGGACGGACGCGCTCGAGTTGGCGGGCAGCGCGCAGCATCTTCAACTCAGCCTCGACATTCAGGCCGTAACCCGACTTGACCTCGATTGTCGTCAGGCCTTCCGCCAAAAGCGTATCGAGACGGGGAAGGGCGGCCTCGACAAGGCCATCCACGGAAAGCGCGTTCGTCGCCTTGACCGAGGAGACGATGCCGCCGCCGGCCCGGGCAACCTCTTCATAGGTGGCGCCCTCAAGGCGCATCTCGAATTCACGGGCGCGATTGCCGCCATAGACGATGTGGGTGTGGCAATCGACCAGACCAGGAGTCACCCAGCGGCCTTCGAGATCAGTGATTTCGGCCCGCTCGATCGCCAGGACAGGCAAATCGCTTTCCGGACCGACGAAGCTTATCCGACCGCCCTCAACAACGACGGCACCCTTTTCAATGATGCCAAGGCCCTGCTTTTCAGGGTCGAGCGTCGCCAGACGGGCGTTGCGCCACAGGTGCGGGCGAACCTCGCCGGATGCCTCATCGCTTGAAAAATTGTTCCCATTCATCAGCTTTGCGCCTTTCCTTATGTGGAAACATGTATATACATAATAAACAGGTGACAAGTGAAAATTTGTGCGTCTCCATGGAAAAGAAAGATGCGCGGCGCCAAAGAGGAGAAAAAGCGTCATGGCCCAAACGATTGCGACCACACTTCACGCAGGCGCGGCACTCCTGCCGCATGGCTGGCACAAGGATGTGCGCCTGACGATCAACGGCGGCCGTATCGCAGCGATCGAAACGGGCGTGGCGGCACAGGCCACGGACGAGCGCCACAGCACACTTGTCCCTGCGATGGGGAACCTGCACAGCCACGCCTTCCAGCGCGCCATGGCGGGCCTTGCCGAGGTGAGGGGACCTGCCAACGACAGCTTCTGGAGCTGGCGCACGGTGATGTACAAGTTCGCCCTGTCGATGACGCCCGAGCATGTCGAGGCGGTTGCAGGACAGCTCTACATGGAAATGCTGGAAGCCGGATTTTCGCGCGTCGGCGAATTCCATTATCTCCACCATGACAAGGACGGAACGCCCTATGCCAACATCGCGGAATTGGCCGAGCGCATCGGCGCGGCAAGCAGCGCAACGGGTATCAGCCTGACGCTGCTGCCCGTCTTCTATGCGCATTCGGGCTTCGGAGGGACCGCCCCCATCGACGGACAGCGACGCTTCATCAATTCACTCGACAGCTTCGCCAGGCTGATGGAGGGCTGCCGCGCCGTCACTGGCCGGCTCGATGGCGCCGAACTCGGGCTTGCGCCACATAGTCTGCGGGCGGCAACGCCGGATGAACTGGCGAAGGTCATCCCGATGGCAGGTGACGGCCCGATTCACATCCACGTCGCTGAACAGGTCAAGGAAGTCGAGGACTGCATTGCTTGGTCCGGCGCGCGCCCGGTGGAGTGGCTGCTCGCCAACGCCCCGGTCGACGGCCGCTGGTGCCTGATCCATGCGACCCATATGACCGACGAGGAAACGCGTGGCATGGCGCGCAGTGGCGCTATTGCCGGCCTTTGCCCGATCACCGAGGCCAATCTCGGCGACGGCACGTTCCCGGCGCCGCTCTTTCTCGAGGAAGGCGGCCGCTATGGCGTCGGCTCCGATTCCAACGTGCTGATCTCGCTCCCGGACGAACTGCGCCAACTCGAATATTCCGAGCGCCTTGCGCTTAGGGCACGCAACGTCATCGCCACACCGGGCGGCTCGACCGCCCGCAGCCTGTTCGACCATGCCATCATTGGCGGCGGTGCGGCTCTGAAAGCCGCGGGCGGACTGGTCGTCGGCAATCATGCCGACATCGCGTCCCTCAACATCTCCGCCGTGCCGTATCTCTCCGGCGACCAGTTGCTCGATCACTGGATCTTTGCCGGCGGGGTGGCGGTCGACAGTGTCTGGGCCCGAGGCCGAAAGCAGGTCGAAGGAGGCAAGCACATCCAACGCGACGCGATCAATCGCCGCTTCCTCAAGGCCATGGGCGAGCTGCTCGCAGGCTGATGGGGCTTTCCTCGATCGCATATTGCCGCTAGAGCGGGAGGTGGAACCGGAGCGTGACGATGAACCAGAGCAAGGACGCAACCTTGCATCAGCGTATCCTCAACGACATCGAAGGCCGCATCGTCTCGGGCGAGTGGCCGCCGGGTCACCGCATCCCGTTCGAAATCGACCTGACAAGGGAATATGACTGCTCGCGGATGACCGTGAACAAGGCGTTGACGCAGCTGGCCAAGGCCGGCCTCATCGAGCGCCGGAAGAAATCGGGCAGTTTCGTCAGCCAGCCTCAGGCGCAATCGGCTATCCTCGAGATCCACGACATCAAGGCCGAGGTGCAGTCGCTCAATCTCGCCTATTCCTACACCGTGGCCAAACGAATGGTGCGCAAGGCAAAGGCAGACGATGTCCGTCGCCTCGATGTCCCCCCGGATTCCTCGATCATCGACGTGGTCTGCATCCACCACGCCGGCGGCCTGCCATTTTGTTTGGAAGAACGCCTGATCAGTCTCACGGCCGTGCCCGAAGCGGCTGATGCCGATTTCTCGGAAATTGCGCCTGGCGCCTGGCTGATAAACCAGATCCCGTGGAGCACGGCCGAACACCGCATTCACGCCGTGTCCGCCAGCACCGAGGAAGCCACCGCGCTGGGCATCCCCAAAAACACAGCATGCCTCGTCGTCGAACGCCGCACGTGGAGCAACTTCGGGCCGGTCACCCAAGTCCGCTTCACCTATCCGGGCGACAAACATGCGCTCGTGGCACGCTTCACGCCCGCCTCCTAGTCGGACACGTCAGCGGCGAGCGGCATTAGCCGGGCACGTAGGTCAACCGCAAGACATCCACGTCAATCGTATCACTGGCGACCAAGCGCAGCCGCGGCCGGGGGCCGGCGAAATAGGGTTTGCCGTGACCAAGCACCACTGGATGAAGATAGATGCGGTACTCGTCGATCAACCCAAGCCCGGTGAGGCTATGCGCCAGGTCCGGCCCGGCAACCTCGATTTCCCCGTCGCGATCGGCCTTCAGCTGCCGCATCGCGCGCTCGAGGTCACCCTCGACGAGCGAGGCGTTCGGGCCCACGGACGTCAAGGTGCGCGAGACGACCCATTTCGGCTGGTTTCGCCACGCTCGCGCGAAGGCAAGTTCGTCGGTATCCCATTCAGGGTGGTCCTCGTCCCAATAACGCATGATCTCATACATCTGGCGACCGTACACACTGCCCGCCTGCTGCTCGGCCTCCTTGATGAAGTGGCGGAAGAGCACGGGGCCCGGTGCAAACGCCATGTGATCGACGTAGCCGTCGAGCGACTGGTTCATTCCAAACACCAGCTTGGCCATATCCACTTCCTTTCGTCGGGTCATTGGCCGCAACGGACCAACTGCCGCGCGACGCCTTGGGATTGGGACCGGCAACTCCGGCCGTGGCTGTCATTTCGGTTTGACGACTGCGCGACCCCAGCCCATCGCCGTCAACCAACGATGCCGATTTGGCCGGGGGCTTTGAGCGCAGAGTGCCTCTCGAGGCTTCGTATCAGGCTTTTCAGTTCCGGTTCATCGACCAGCAACGCGGCATCATAAGGACGCAGCCAGATCAGCTTGCGTTCCTTGCTTTCGGGGAAGATCTTTTTCATGCGCCGAACGTCGACAAGATGAACCTCGACGACGGAGGGGCATTTGCGGCCATCGTCGAGAACCTTGATATAGGTGTAGTAGCCAAAAACGCGCCTCTTCGCTCGTCCCTTGACGCCCGCTTCCTCCCAAGCTTCGCGCTCTGCGACTTCGTGAGGCGCCAGCCCTTTGATCGGCCATCCCTTGGGAATCGACCAGCGGCGCGTCTGTCGCGTGGTTATCAGCAGAACTTCCAGATGACCGTCGGCTGTCGTGCGGATGCAAAGCGCACCACATTGCTCGGCGACATCACCATCCAGGATCGCCCCTATAGGTTTACCGAGGCGCGACAAATGGGTTGTACCATTCTTCATTGCAACAAGTTGGAGCGCAATGTGATTCCCGACAAGTGCTCACGGACATGTCGACTTCAGTTGGGCTGAGAGACGATCACCACATTGGCGGCCTCGCACCGAACACATCGGCCCGATCTCTATCGGTTTCAGCTCAGTTCTTGCGCAAGGCCAATGAGAATACCTTCGGGCCCGCGGATATAGCAGAGCAGATATGCGTCCTGATACCGAACGACTTCGCCGACGAGCTGCGCGCCGCGCAGTCGCAGCCTTTCAAGCGTCTCCTCGAGGTCGTCAACGGCGAACATGACGCGGAGGTAACCCAGAGCGTTAACCGGGGCGTCGCGGTGATCGACCATTGGCGCCGGCGTCAGGAAGCGGGAAAGCTCGATCCGGCTGTGGCCGTCGGGCGTCCTCATCATGGCAATCTCGACCCGCTGATCGGCCAGCCCGGTGACACGTCCGGCCCATTCCCCGTCGATCATGGCCTGCCCTTCGAGCTGAAGGCCAAGCTCGCGAAAAAAATCGATCGCCGCTTCGAGGTCCGCGACGACAATCCCTATGTTGTCCATCCGTTTGAGCGCCATAGGGAAGACCTACAAGGTCTCGACTACGTCGTAAACTCATATAGCTGCTCTTGAGGTCGCGGGCCCCGTGCGACGCCCCTGCGATCTGGCTCACCCGATGTCAGATCGGCACCTTTGGCCCGCCTCTACGCCGAAAAGAGGACATATCGCCGTCGCAAGACTGGAGCTTCGCTCTCCTGCCGATTGCACCGTGAAGATAGCGAGTGGTGCCGTGGCGTGATAGGTCTTGGACTTGGATCAAGCCCAGCATTCACCTGAACTCCTAACAAAGGACATGTGCGATGGGAGACCAGAAGCGCCCGCTCCAACCAGGGCAATATGCACCTGCCTTCGCACTTCCGTCGGCAAACCAAGCTGGGACGGTTTCTCTCGCGAGCCTCCACGGCCACCCTTTTTTGATCGCTTTCTTCCGCGGATTGCACTGTCCGTTCTGCCGGCGCCAGGTGGGACAACTCGGCAGTCTGCAGCCTGCCCTGCGTGCGGAGGGGGTGGAAACAATTGCCGTGATCAACACGCCGGTCGAGCGCGCCCGCATATACTTCGAGCACCGGCCGACGCCAGCCGTGCTCCTATGTGACCAGGACTGCTCCACGCACCGGGCCTTCGGCGTGCCGCATGGCGAGTTCCAACCCGAGGGCAGCCGCGAGGAGCCATCATGGCCTTATCGGGCAAGCATGGAGCAATTCGAGGGCGCGCGCATCAACCCGACGGGGGAATTGCCGGAAGCGTTACACCCGATGGCGGCCAATGTCGTTCTCAACGCCCAAGACGGCTTCCAGTTTACGGAAGTCGATCATGCCATCTTCGCAAGTCACCCCACACAGCTTGTTGGGCACTTCCTCGTCGATGGCAGTGGCATTGTTCGCTGGGTACAAATCGAAGCGCGTGACGGGCCTGACGGCCTCTGCGTTTTTCCAAACGCGGCGGAAATACTCGCCGCTGCCAGCAGCCTCCGCTGAAGGCAACGCTCATTTCTTTGCGGCCCGAGGGAACCATTTCCCTGAAAATGAGTTAAACGGCGGCCCTACGTCGCCGCTTGGCGATGAAGGCAATATCGGTGAGGACGAGACGATGAAGATGGTTTTCATTGCGGCAGCTGTGGTACTGTCCGCCGCTGCTGCTCACGCCGCTGATACATGCACGGCGAAAGCAATCGACAAGAATGGCAAGCCACTTGCTGGAGCCGCTCTTACCGCATCGGTCAACAAGTGTCAGAAGGATGCGGCTGCCGCCTGCGATCTGTCCGCCAAGGATAAGAACGGCAAGCCACTGGCTGGCGCTGCAAAGACCGCCTACACCAAGAAATGCGTGAGCGATGCAATCGGTGGCTGACGCTCGCTGACATTTCTTTGCTCGGATTTGGTTGGCCGCCGGAAGATTCCGTCGGGCGATCGGAATGTGCCGCTCATCCCCACCATAATCGGAAAGAGTCAGACATCGACGTCAGCTGCGCCAGCGGACAGCGTCGTGTCACCATGGATAGTGGGGACACTTGCCTGGACGCGACCCAAATGCGCGCCTCCGCCACGGCTATGCCGCGGCGCGGATGCGGTTGTGAGATGTGGTTGCGCCGACCTTGAAGCGTCGGATGAGCTGCTCGAGAACATTCGCCTCACCGGCGACGAAGCCAATCGCGGCCGCCGATTCTTCGACCATTGTCGCATTTTTCTGGGTGTTTCGGTCGATGTCGGAAATCGCATTGCCGATGCCGTTGAGTTCGGTGGACTGCTGGCGCGAACGCTCAACGATCTCCGCGATGTGGCCGCTGATGGCCGCCACATCTCCAGCAATTCCGTGAAGCGCCTGGCCCGTCTTGTCGACCAAGGCGACGCCGTGCTTGACGTGATCGGCCGATGAGCTGATCAGCGTCTTGATCTCGCTGGCAGCGGAAGCAGATCGCTGGGCCAACTCCCGGACTTCCTGGGCAACCACGGCAAACCCCTTGCCAGCCTCTCCTGCGCGCGCGGCTTCCACGCCTGCATTCAGCGCGAGAAGGTTCGTCTGGAACGCAATGTCGTCGATCACGCCGATAATCTGGGTGATCTCCTGCGAAGAGCCTTCGATCTTGAGCATTGCGTCAACGGCGTGGGCAACGATCGCGCTTGAATCTTCGGCACCGTCTTTCGCCTTGCGCACCATTGAACCGACAGTTTCCGCAAGTGCGCAAGTCTGGCGGACCGTTTCCACCGCATGGGAAAGAGATGTCGCGGTTTCGGATAGCGAGGCCGCCTGATTTTCCGTCCGCTGCGAGAGATCCGAGTTGGCATGGTTGATCTGCGCCGAACCGTTGCGCACGGAATTTGCAACCTCACCCACCTGTCTCAAAACAGCGTCGAGCTGTTCGACGGATTCGTTGAAGGCATGACGCAAGTCGTTCAAATCACCCTCGAGCTCCTCCGCGATACGCACGGTCACATCGCCCTTGGACAGCTTGGAGAGCGCCGAGCGCAGGCAGGCAACCGCGAAGGTGACAGAATCATGCGCCTTGGCGCGCAACTCTTCCTGAGCTTCGCGCGCAACTGCCGCCTTGTGGTCAGCGTGCCGAGCCATTTCCGCCATTTCTGTCGCCTTGCGGCCCGCCGCCTGGGCCTGCGCAACGGACCGCTCCGCTATCGCGAAGGCGGAGACCATGGCCGACGTGAGAGCGATCAGCGCGCCCGCCTGCAACACGAGAACGATGGCATGGAGAACCACTCTGTTGAAATGCGACTCCCCGGGAAATACAGCGAGGGGAACGGCGACATAGAGAACGAGGTGATGCAGCGCCACGAGCCCGGCAAAGGCGACGATCGCGCGCCAATCGACCCACGCCGCGCAAATCGCCAACGCCGCGAAGAAATACATATGCAGGTCGATCTGCAGCGACGAGCCTTCGAAGCCATAGACGAGAAAGCCGACGCTGGTGGCCATGGCCAGGGAGGTGATAATTCGGGTTGCTGGCCCGGAGCGGTCGCGCCACCAGGTGAAGCTGGCGGCGATCGTTATAATTGCGGCAGCCACCACCGAAGGAAGGTCGAAGCCTTCCGGCCGGACCAGATTTCTGACAGTCAGCGCGGCAAGGTTGATCCAGAGCAAACCAACAATTCCGAACGAGGCGCGCGCGCGCAGTTTTTCCAAAGCATCCATCTTAGGCTCCTGCCCGGCAGCCGACTGCCAGAATGTGATTGAGAACGAGAATGGCGCCGGCGCGACGCAAGCGCGCGGGAAAGCCGGCGGTGTCCGAATAGGCAACAGCGAGCCAGGGTCGAGCACCAGCGAGGACAAAAGCTCCTCCCGCCTGGCCGACAACATCCATCATATGAGAGGGGGGCAGACGCGGATCCGTCACCACCAGGACGAATGGCCCGCGCGGCAGCGAAAGCGCACCGAAGAATAGACCGGCAAAGAGAAGGGCGTAGAGGGCGATCTGTCGCCAGCAGGATTTTTCGGCATGCGTCATTTCAAGTAGTCATGTGTTCGCGTCGGCGCTCGCTTCGCACTCGCGGTTAATGCCACGCACCTGGCCCGCGCCGTTCCCTCAAATTAGCGAAATATGGTTGACGACGCATTAAGCCGCTGTGCGATGCCTTGATGACACTTGCGAACCGCCTGCAACGAGCTAGTCGCCCGAGATAGACGCACGACTGTCCGCCAAAATCGAACATCTTTGCAGGGTAGCCTTTGCCATCAGCCGCGCATAGGCTGCTAGTAGCGGTCGGCTCACGCCGAGAGCTGACGGTGCGCCGGCAGAAAGGATTCTCCCATGAGAGGTTCATGTCTATTGGTGCTGTCAAGCCTCGCCGCCGGCATAACATCCGCCAAGGCGGATATAGCTGATGACGTGCGCCGGTTAAGCGAGACGAGTACCCCCATCTCAGGCGCGGACGCTAAAGCCATGCTTGCCCAGGAGTGGCTGAAGTTCGATCCTGATGTGCTAGAACGCCGCGAACAAGCGCTGGCGCGCATCCAGGAGCTGGGCAGACGCCTTGCGGAAGACCAGAATGCGGGACTGAGCCGCGAATGCAGCACGCAGATCCTTCTGGAGACGAAGTGGCGCGCCATCTACTCCGCCGATTTCACAAAGATCGAGCAGCGCCTCCGTGATCTTGAGACGAGCCTGGGCAAGGATGATCAGACCTATGCAATGCAACAGTCGCCGTCGGACGGCAGCTGGGGCGCCTGTTATGACTCGACAGTTTTGAAACTGGAAGCGACCACCCTTGGCCTCCAGGAACTCGCGCATCGCAAAACCCCACCAAACTATTCGATCGACCTGTTTCCGGACCTTCGTTCAGGCAAGGATGCAGTGGCCTTGATCTCCGCATACCTAGTCTCGGATGTTGCACGCGACGGCGTAGACCATCGCGCCGAACTGACGGCTCTGAGCGACGGGGCTACGCAGTTTGGGTTCAAGGCAAAGTGGCAACCATATCTGGAAGACCAGGTGGAGGGGCTGCTGCGCGACCGCGATAGCGGCGGGATCACCCAAATTCGCGCCGACGTGCGCCAGTTTCTGAATGCCTGGCAAGACCCCTCGACCGGCTATTGGGGGCCTGGTACCGCGTGGGCGACCGCATCTTCCGCACCTCGGATCTCAGCATGACATTCCATCTGGTGTCCTATCTGGATGGAGATGTGGAGCGCTGGCCACAAATCATAGAAACGACTTTCAAGATCGCCAACGATCCCTACGATCGATTGCCTACACATTGGGCCGATCTCCATCTACGATCAGCCGTGAAGTTCGTCGCAACGGCGGAGCTGACCGATATCGGGCCGCACGCTCAGACCAAGCTGCCTGGGACCGCTCCTTGCGTCCCAAGACATGCAAGCTGGCTTGCTATCCGTCCTTGGCCCGCACAGTGTCTGCCAAGCTAAACCGGAAATGGTCGCCAGAGCAGATTGCTGCCTGGCTCAAACGTACTTACCCAGGGGAGCCACTCAAACAGGTGTCGCACGAAACGATCTATCGCAGCCTGTATATCCAAGCTCGCGGGGTGCTGAAGAAAGAGTTGCGTGAACACCTCAGGGCAAACCGAACAATCCTTCGTTCCCGGCACGCCAGCATGAAACGAAGTGGCTTAGGCCAGATCAAGGACGCGATTTCCATAAGCGAGAGACCCGCGTCCGCTGAAGACCGTGCAGTTCCGGGTCACTGGGAGGGCGATCTTATCGGCGGGTCGAAGAACAGTTACATCGCAACGTTGGTCGAGCGACACTCCCGCTACGTCATGCTGATCAAGGTCGCAAATAAGGACACCGAAAGCGTGGTCTCGGCGCTGATAAAGCAGTCGCAGAAACTGCCGGGCGAGCTCTACAAATCACTGACTTGGGATCGGGGCAAGGAGTTGGCTGACCATCAACGATTGGCCATAGTCGCTGACGTCGAAGTTTATTTCTGCGATCCCAGATCACCCTGGCAGCGCGGCTCAAATGAGAACACCAATCGATTGCTGCGCCAATATCTACCGCGCGGCACTGACCTGTCCGTACACAGCCAAGCCCAGCTTAATGCAATCGCCAGGCAGCTCAACGAACGTCCAAGGAAGACCTTGCTTTATCAGACGCCCGCGGAAAGATTTGCAGAGTGTGTTGCGGCGATCAATTGAACCCACTGTCAGAAGCGGACGTTTCCCTACTGCTGCTATGGTTCCATCACTCGTAGGCGACGAACGAGATCACGTTCCCGTCCGGGTCACGGACATGGAAGTCCGTTCCACCCCAGGGCTGGCGGGTTGGTTCCTGCGCAAACTCCGCGCCGCGGCCCCGCAACTCCTCAAACAACCCGTGCACGTCCGAAACCTCAATTGTAGCGAGAATAAGCGAGACCTCGTGTGCTGCCAGATTGGCAAAATTCGGTTTGCTGACACAGCGAAGATGCAGGCAGGCCGCGCCGCGCGACACAGCGCCGTAAAACGGCGGCGTACCGTGGAGGAAATCGACGTCAAATCCGAGTTTCTCGTTGAAGAATTGGGCGCTTACCGGCACATCACGCACAAAGAGGATCGGGACGATGGACGTCAGGGCAATTTCGCTCATGCAAGTCTCCGCTGCGTCGATATGCACTGGTTAGTCTACAGGCCGATTCATGTGTCTGCAAAGGGGCGGAGCCAAACGAGAGCGCCTCGTCCGCAAAGCACCACAAGCGGCCATCACGCTTCAATTGCCTTGAGCCATCGACGGACGATGGTGGCAAGAGCATCCGGAGCTTCCAACGGAATCATATGCCCGGTCTTTTCGATGATTTGTAAGCTCGATCCGACGATGCCGCGATGGAGTTCCTCTGCTTCCGCTCGACTTCTGAGCTTGTCATCCTCGCCGGCGACAATGAGACAGGGGTATGTGATTGCCGATAACGACGCTCGCTCGTCTTCCCGGTCGAGCAGAGATTGTCGACGGAAGACCTCGCCGCCCAGCCGCTGCGCCATCGATTTGATACGATCGATCAGATCGAGTCGGCTGGCATTATCTGGATACAGGGAGGACGCTACCGCGGCGGTGCTCAGGCCCTTGAAAATGAGGCCGTTCGGCTGCCCTGTGATCGCAGCCTTTCGCTGCCGTTGCAGGTCAGTGTCTCCTCTGGCAGATGTGGCGACCAAAACAAGAGCCTTCACCCGATGGGGAGCTTGGCGGACAATTTCCCGAGCCACGTAACCCCCCATCGAGAACCCCACGAGTATGAAAGCTTCCGGTGCACCAAGAAGTGCGCGCCGAGCCATGTCCTGTATCGAGCTGTCCTTCGAAAGGTCCACGCTTACGATCGGCTGGAAGTCGGCCAAGCCAGGCTCAACATCACGCCAGAGATCAGCATCGAGCATGAAGCCGGGTACGAGAAGTATGGACACGACATATTCGCCTTGATCATCGATGTACGCTGCTTCTGAGGTATTAGCCGCCATTAAATTGGACAGCAATCGGTGATCAGCAACGGTGGCTGTCAATGTCCGCTATGAGCGCCGAAAGACGACATCGACGGTCGGCCTTTCGTGCCATGGGCAGCGTAGGGTGATGACACTCTGTGCCACAGTACGGCTTCCAGACGCACGAAGACCGCCCCCAGGTTACCCGGTGCGGCAACAGCGAGGCCCAAGAGGAGATTTGGCGGCCGGCATCAGGCGCGTGTGTATCCCTCACGTGATGATGCCGACCATCATGCGGCCGTTAGCCGAACACCGCTTGCCGCAGCATTGCAAAGAGGCCGATGCGCGGTGGCGCCAGCATCGCGCGGATTTGGCGCGCCGCAGACGCGGCAGGAACGGTTGCTCCGAAATGGCAATAGCAGATGACGTCGTGAAGCTGAGCGTCTTCCAGCTCGAAGAACCGCTTCGCTTCGCCAAAGGTGTCGTCGCTCAGGCCGGCAGCGCGAAGGACAGGATCGCCGAAAGCAACCGACAGCGGCGAGTGATCGTTCCGCATGGCGGCGAGAACGTCCGGCGCTTGATATTCGGTCTCGAACAACGTCGATAGACGCCAATGAGGGTTCCGTTCCAGGAGTTCCGCCCAGCGGTCAAGCCGCTCCTCTCGGGACATCGGCCGAGCGCTGCAGGGTTGGACTTCTGCGACGGTCCGCAATTCATCAATGGTGTGATGTTTCATCTTTTGGACTCCGTTCAGACGTTGGTTGCTGCCCATGCCTCGCGGTCCCTGTGAGAATGGTGACCGCGCCGCAGGCAGAAGTCCAATCACGATCAGCAACAACGCTGACAAACGGCCAGCATTGGACAATTGCATTCGATTTGCGCTTTGCGCCGACAGCGCCCACTCGCTTGGATGGGGCGACCATGCCCGCTGCCAGTCTGGCAGGTTGCATCAAACGGGAACCTCAAGGCCCGCCTTGATGCGGTCCATCGCGACAAACGTCCGGAACTTTTTGACATTGTTGTTTCCTAAAAAGAGCCTTCTGGTTAGGGCTTCGTACGCCGTCATCGAGGGTACGGTGATGACCAGTACAAAGTCTGCCTCTCCCGTCACATAGTAGCAGAGCTGGATTTCGGGGATGGCCGCGAACTCGCGCTTTGCGTTTTCGATCTGCTCCGCCGTTTCGCTTATGACCTCGACCTCGACGAAGATGGTGATCGGGTGGCCGAGCGCGGCCGGATCAACGATCGCGACGTTCGCCTGGATCACGCCGGTCTCCGTCATCCTCTTTATCCGACGCTGAACCGCCGGAGCAGACAGGTTCACCGCTTCCCCGATCTTCCGTTGTGGCGTCAGATTGTCCTTTTGCAGGATGGCGAGGATCTGGCGATCGAAATCATCCAATGCCCACCGGCGCGCTGGTTCAGCCATTTCTCGAACCTCGATGAAACAAACTTGCAAATTGAGCCTCGAAATACAGCGCACTTTGCATGCCGACTGCAATATATTTCCACTCGAACAGAGCGAGGTCCACCATGTTTCTCAAGAATTCGAATGCGGCATACAAGGCTCCCCTCGATCCGCGTGATGCCGAAACGCTGGGTATGGACGCTGTTGCAACGGTTCAGCGCTTCCTCTCCTTCCGGGAAAACAACGCGGAGACGCCACTTGTCGCCTTGTCCGCGCTTGCTCGCGAACTTGGTGTCTCCAGCATTCACATGAAGGACGAGGGATTCAGGCTCGGCCTTGGCAGCTTCAAGGCGCTCGGCGGTTCCTATGCCGTGATCCGGCTTGTCCTCGAAGAGGCCAGCAAACGGTTGTCGCGGTCGGTTGATGTCTCCGAACTTCACACCCCTGAGGTCGCCGCTGTCGCAAAGACCATGACCGTCGCCTGTGCCACGGACGGCAACCACGGGCGCTCCGTCGCCCAAGGCGCCCAGCTCGTGGGTGCGAAGGCTGCGATCTTCGTTCATTCCGGCGTCAGCGCCGAGCGGATCGCCGCGATTGCCCGGTTCGGCGCCGACATGATCCGAGTTGAGGGAACCTACGACGAGTCGGTGAAAGAAGCGGCGAGGGTTGCCACGGAACGTGGCTGGACGATCGTGTCGGATACGTCGTGGTCGGGCTATGAACGAATCCCGGGCCTTGTCATGCAAGGGTACACCGCCCTCGTGCAGGAGGCGCTTCGGGAGATGTCCGAACCTCCGACGCATGTTTTCGTTCAATCGGGCGTCGGCGGTATCGCCGCGGCGGCCGCAGGTCACCTCGCAATCGCCCTCGGCGACCAGCGGCCGGTGTTCACCGTCGTGGATCCCGGTCGCGCCGCCTGCATTGTCGAAACCGCCAAGGCGGGGCATCCTGTCGTCATCGCGCATGGCGAACCGACCATCATGGCAATGCTGGAGTGCTACGAGCCCTCGCTCGTGGCTTGGCGCGTCCTTTCGCGGGTAGCCGACGCCTTCATGACCGTGGACGAGGACGATGCGATCGCCGTGATGAAACGGCTGGCCTTTCCAGCCCCGGGAGATCCGGCGGTCGTGGCGGGCGAAAGCGGCGGCGTGGGCCTGGCGGGGTTGATCAGGGCAATCAGCGATCCAGTGAGCAAGGCTGCGCTGGAGCTCGGGCCGCGTTCACGGGTTCTCGTCATCAACACCGAGGGTGCGACGGATCCGGCCAAATACGAAGAAATCGTCGGGCAAGCCCCTGACGACGTACTGAAACAAAATGCGAAAGTGATGGCATGACCGGATCATCGGTGAACACAGAGCGTCTGCTGGCACGCCTTAGCGAACTGGGCTCCACCGGCCGGGACGACACCGGGCGTCTCGTCCGGCTTGCCGCGACGAATGCAGACAAGCTCGGCCGCGACCGATTGGTCGGCTGGATGCAAGATGCCGGGTTGGAGATCGCGGTCGATCGCATCGGCAATATCTTTGGCATCTGGACACCGCCGGGTGCCGACAGCTCGGTCAAACCTCTGATGGTGGGTTCGCATATCGACACAGTTATCAACGCCGGTATCTTCGACGGATGCTACGGTGTTCTTGCCGGACTTGAGGTCATCGAGACCCTTATGGAAAGCGGTGTAACTCCCAAACGTCCGATCGCGGTCGGCGCGTTCACCAACGAGGAGGGCGTGCGCTACGCGCCTGACATGATGGGCTCTCTCGTCTATTCGGGAGGATTGGGCATCGAGGAGGCGCTGGCAACCGTTGGCACCGACGGGTCGACCCTCGGCGCCGAACTCGCCCGGATTGGTTATGCCGGGACGCACGAACCTGGCTTCCTGCAGCCTCACGCCTATCTGGAACTGCATATCGAACAGGGCCCGGTGCTGGAGCGCGAGGGCGCATCGATCGGCGCGGTCGAGAACCTCCAGGGAATTTCCTGGCAGAAGGTGACGATCGAAGGAGACGCCAACCATGCCGGCACGACCCCGATCTCGATGCGTCGAGATGCCGGGCTTGCGGCAGCGCGCATCATTACCTTCCTGCGCGAGCGGGCTCACGCCTCGAATACCCCGACCGTTGCGACGGTGGGCTGCATCGAATTCGAACCGAACGCGATCAACGTCATTCCTTCCAAGGCAACGTTGACCATCGACCTTCGCGATCCGGATGAGGAACGTCTGCTGACGGAGGAGAAAGCTCTGGCAGATTATATCCGCAAGCTCGCGATCGACGAACGCGTCACCATCTCGACGGAGCGTTTGGCGCGATTTCAGCCGGTGACGTTCGACAGCGGCATCGTCGACAGGATCGAGAAGGCGGCAGGCATGCGCGGATTGAGATCGAGAAGAATGACATCCGGCGCGGGGCACGACGCCCAGATGATCGCACGCATCGCACCATCCGCGATGATCTTCGTCCCGAGCATCGGCGGCATCAGCCATAACCCGAAAGAACATACGCCCGATATAGATCTGGTCGCGGGTGCCAACATCCTGTTGGACGTGGTTCGCGAACTGACGACCTCCGAGGATTGAACCGATGACTGACATCCAGAAGCTTCACGCAGAAATGACCGAGTGGCGCCGGCACCTGCATGCCAATCCGGAGTTCGGCTTCGGGGAACAGGCGACGTCAGCGTTCGTTGCGGCCAAGCTCAGGGAATTCGGTCTGGACGAGGTCGCTGAAGGCGTTGGCGGCACAGGGGTCGTGGGCACGCTCAAGCGCGGCACGGGAAACCGCGCCATTGCGCTTCGTGCCGACATGGACGCGCTGCGGATCACAGAACAAGGCGTCTCGCAATACAAGTCCCAGAACGCCGGCGTCATGCATGCCTGTGGCCACGATGGTCATACCGCGATGCTCCTGGGCGCGGCAAAGCTGCTGGCCGAGGAAGGTGGTTTTGATGGCACTGTCCGGTTTGTGTTCCAGCCAGCGGAGGAATGGGGCAGGGGCGCGCTCGCCATGATGTCTGATGGCCTTTTCGAACGGTTTCCCTTCGATGAAGTCTACGGCATCCACAATATGCCGGGCCTCCCAATTGGACATTTCGAAACCAAGGCAGGCGCCTTCATGTCCGCAGAGGACAATTTCGAGATCACCCTTACAGGCGTCGGCGGCCATTCGGCCCGTCCGCATTGGGGCAACGAGGTTCTGGTCGCGGCGTGCGCCCTGGTCACGAACCTCCAGACGATTGTCGCACGACGCATAGATCCTGCCGATATCGGCGTCGTCTCGGTGACAGAGCTTATCACCGATGGTACCAGAAACGCGCTGCCCGGCACTGCAAGGATCCTGGGTGACGCCCGCAGCTTTAAGAGCGATATCAGCGAGCGCATCGAAAAGCAGATGCGTGTGATCGCACAAGGCACTGCGCTCGCCTACAATGTCGAAGCAGACGTCACCTACACACGGGAGTTTGTGCCCTTGCTCAACGACCCCGTCCTCGCCGACGAGGCCATGACCGTTGCGGCAGAACTTCTCGGAGACGCAAACGTTCGGGTCACCGACAAGCCCATGACGGGATCCGAGGATTTCGCCCGGTTTCTCAGTCGGGTTCCGGGATGTTTCGTCTTCCTCGGAAACGGCAAGGACTCAGCGCCGCTTCACAATCCGACCTACGACTTCAACGATGAAGGCCTCGTCCATGGCATGCGCTTCCACGCCGGCATTGCGCGTCGACGTCTTACGCACAGCTAGTCGCAGGCATCGGCAGGAGACGTTTTGGCCCGCTCGGGTATCGCGCTGATACCTAACGCCTCAAGCAGTAAACCCATATCGGACGACGTGTTAGCTTACTTTGGGCAGGCACTCGTCGGGAGCAACGGGATTGCGTCTACGCCGCTAACGCTCGCTGAGTCCGGGCGCAACCCACTCGCGAATGATGCTGCCAAGCAGTTCTGCAGATTCCCGGTGCGGGTTGTGCCCAACCCCTCTGAGGATCTTGGAGATCCCATGACGACCTGCGATCCGCTCGGGGTGGGCGGCTGAGCCGTATTGGTCAAGTTCGCCATGGATCGCGAGCACAGGACATTTGAGAGCATCCAACGCGGCGTCGAGGCTCCAGCCGGCGAAATCGGGAGCGAGCCACGTATCGATCCAGGCTTGCAGAACCCAGCCTGTCTTTTCACCATGGTATTTCGCGAGACGGCGGAAGCTTTCCGTGGAGGAAAACTCGGCTTGCGCTTTCTTGATTCCCTCGATCGTCCGATCTTCGACGAAGGCTTGAGCGGCTATGGTAACCACCGCCTTGCACGTCTCGGGAAAAGCATAGCCGGTCTCCACAGCCATTCCGCCGCCAACGCTATGACCGCAGGCGACGAAGTCGCCGATCGACAGTTCCTTCAGCAGGATCGGAATGAAACTCACCGCTTCTTCGCGCACGAAACCCTCTTTGAGAGAGTCGGTTCGCGCTGCGGAGCGACCAAAGCCCAATCGGTCGTAGGCCAAAACCCTCCGGCCAGTCGCGATGGCCAGTTGCTTCGGAAAGTCTCTCCAAAGAGCGACACATCCCAGAGAGTCGTGAAACAACAAGATGGTCTGCTCGGACGCGAGGTCGGTCGGTGTCCATTGCTTGGAGTAGAGCCGGCCCTGTAAGCATTGGATCCAATGCTCGACCTCAAGCACCTGTGTCATTCGGGGTTCCAATCGGCGGCTGGGTTTGACATCTACCGCCGCCGCCGCCGGGGCGCCTAGAGCGGCATGATGCCGTCAACCCAATATGCCACCCGATGCCTGAAGTCGTTAGCCTGCTCGCGCGTTTCCAACCAGGCGGCATGACTATATTGCCCCCTGCATGCAATCTGATCGATCACAGAGAGGCCAGCCAACAGACCGACAACGAAAAGCAAACCGCGCATGCGGCCATATTAGTCATCCTCGATTTAGAATCCACTAACGTGTACTGCGACCCATACGGGCGCTGGATCCGGAACACGGCCCGATATCGCCCCATGGACGTGATCTGTCCGTGTCCCGGGCCAAGCCGAGCATTAGATCGGCTCGAAGCGCAGCACTCCCGCCACCCGTGGGCCGGCTGCGGAATCCGAGGGATGGGAAATTCCATCCATCACTTGGACTTCGTGAAAGACGCCCGCGATGCAGGCGACATTGACACCGAACTGGCTCGGATTCGAGCGGCGCTGATGGTGAGTATAGATGCCGCAGGTGCCGCAGAAATAATGCTTAGCGGTGCCAGTGTGAAACTGATAAAGCGTCAGCTTGTCTTCACCTTGGACAAATTCGATGTCGGAGAGCTGAGCAGAGACGGCGATTGCACCCCGCATCCGGCAGTAAGAGCATGAACAACGGCGTATCGTGTTGAATTCATCGGTCAGCCGAACTCGGAACCTTACGGAACCACAGTGGCAAGCTGCATCATGTTGTTGTCTCTCGTCGCTCATTATCAATCCACCGTACTGTTTTCCGCAATAACTAACCAAGCCGGACGCTGGCGGCAATCTTCGATCGCTCGACCTTCCTCGTTCGACAAGACACGCTGCCGAGGGTCTTTCGGAGCCTCGGCAACGGGAGCAATACTCCCCTAATTTTGCGGGGAGATGAATGTCACAATCCTGTTCGAATTGACGGCTAGACGGGCGAAAAATCGGCAACGAGGATCGGCAGATGGCAGAAGAGAAGCCCCTGGATTTCGCGGGAGAAATCGTGGACTTCGACGCCGGGCACGGCGAGGCAGCAACCGTCGAGATGGACGACTACAGCAAGAGCCTTGCCCAGGCGAAGGCAAAGTCGGTCAAGCTGGTGGACGCGATCACGGGAGCGGTGCTGAAGAAGAAAGACGCCATCCATTTTGACGATATGCGCCCCGCGCTCGCGGATTTCGTGCGACAGAAACATCCCGGTCTTCGCTCGGACGACTACATCAGCCGCAAGGTGGTCGATGACTATCGCGGCCAATACATTGCCGAGCTCCTGCGCGACGAACGCGGCGAGCTTTCCAACCTCGAAGACGAAGTCGTCGAGAGCCTGAAGAGCCATGACACGCTCGCCGAGAACATCGAGGAGGACTACGAGGAACACCGCTCGCTCGGCGACCGTGTCGCCGATGTGGTCGCAACCTTCGGCGGAAGCTGGACCTTCATCATATCCTTCTGCCTGTTCCTTGCCGTCTGGATGGGGATCAATCTGGCGCTTGGCGAAAAAAGCGCCTTCGACGTCTATCCCTTCATCCTACTCAACCTGATCCTGTCGACGATTGCGGCGCTGCAGGCGCCCATCATCATGATGAGCCAGCGCCGCCAGGAATCGAAGGATCGGTTGCGCGCGCTCAACGACTACAAGGTCAATCTCAAGGCCGAGCTGGAAATCCGCCACCTGCACGAAAAGGTCGATCACCTGTTGAACCGGCAGTGGGAGCGACTGACCGAAATCCAGCAGATCCAGATCGAAATGATGCTGGAACAGGCCAAGGCGGCGAACCGGGCGCTGAAGATGAGCAAGGCGCAGAAGACCAAGACCAATGCTCTGAAGAACCTGTTCAGCACAACACCCAAGACGCACGACAGCGACGAATAGGGCATCGCCCGGGGGCGAGCGGCCTAGCTGGACACCACGCAGGTCATCCACGACCACTCGCAAGCCCGTTGTCGAAACATGCCAATCAGGCTGCCCGATTTTGCAGATACCGGACGGCACATGCGATCGGCGACAATACGGGATGCTCGAACGTCGCCTTCAAGACTTCCGCGGCATGTCCCAGCGGCCCGCCTCCAATGATGACGGCCTGGGCTCGATCCTCCTCAAAGGATTTCTGCACCTCTATTGCGAGGTTGTCATGGAGCGCACGGGGATCACCGACAAGCGTTCGCGGGTCGTCGGCGGTACAGCGTATGCCACAATACTGCGCATCCAGGCCCAACCGATAGGCGTGCTGATCGATGGCATCGAGCAGGTCGGGCGTCGTTGTTGCGACCCCGAACCGCCGGCCGCCGGCAGCAGCCTCAAGCATCGACGCCTCGCAGATTCCAACGACCGGAACCGACACGCGCCGGCGCAGTTCTACCGCTCCTGGATCGCCGAAGGCACTGACGATTATGCCCACGCAATCGGGGGCGTGGGCTTGGCCGATCTCGACCACTTCGGCCGCAGAGGCCTCGAGCTCTGCCGGCATGACGATCATCGAAGGGCTGCGCGTCGCCGTGGCTCCCACCACGGCGACGCGTCCCTCCGCTGCAGTCTCGGCGATGGCAAGCATCATGCTCGTTGTCGCCTGCGAACTGTTCGGATTGATAAGCAGAATATGTTTCATCATGCGTTAGCCGGAGCCACGTCGAGAGGCGCATTGTCCCCTTCGGCGGGCTTGGTGACGTCCTCCATGGATTTGCCGTAAGTTTCTGGACCAAGCTGGATGCAGAAGGCGAAGATAGCATACATGACCGCGGCAAGGACGAAGACGCCGACCAGACCATGGCTATCGAACAAGGAACCAGCGATCGTCGGGAAGATCGAGCCCGCAGCCGATCCCGTCGCCAGGATGAAGGCGACACCGAAGCCACGGATGCGGGTCGGATAAAGCTCCGGTGCGTAAACCCAGATCGAGGTGTTGAGGAGCAGGACGAAGAACTGGAACACCGCGCCGAAGAGAAGCACGAGGTAGATGTTGACGCCCAGATAGACGATGGAAAGCGCGGCAAGGCAGGCCAGGATCGCACCCAAGGTCAGTACCTTCTTGCGGGGGAAATAGTATCCGAAGCAGGACGCAGCAATCGCACCGAGAACGCTGCCGCTCTGGATGATCATCGAATAGAGAAGACTGCCGGAATAGGTATAGCCCATGGACACGAAGATGCTTGGCATCAGCGTGAGGACCGAGAGCTGCGCACCATAGCTCATGAGGATGGCGATCGCGACCGAGATCGTGCGGCCGAGATAGGGCATCTTGAAGAGGTCGCGCCAGGCGCTTTTCGGAGCAGGAGAGGTCGTCCCTGTCTCCGTGAGGTAGGCGGTCACGGCAACATCGCGATTGGCGAGTGAACCACTCGCAAGGCGCGACAAGACGCCGTTGGCTTCCTTGATCCGGTTCTGCGAGAGGAGGAAACGCGGCGTTTCCGGAACAAGTCGCCGATAGAAGACGACGAGCAGTGCCGGAAGCGCGAGGGATGCAAATAGCCAGCGCCAGCCGTCATTGCCCGGAAAGATGGTGAAGACCAGCAAGCCGAATGCCGGAGCGAGGAAATTTCCGAAGCCGCCGGCTGCGACATTGACCATGCCGGCCGCCATCCCGCGGAACTTCGGGGAGCAGAACTCCGCAAGCATCGTGACCGCCGTCGATATTTCACCGCCAACACCAAAGCCGACGATTGCGCGGGCAAAGCAAAGGAAGGTGAAGCTGGGTGCGATTGCGCAGGCAGCCGAGCCTATGGTGAAAAGCAGAAGGTTGATTGCAAGCATCACACGCCGACCGTAGCGGTCGCCGATGATCCCGGACATTAGCCGCCCCAACGCCGCACTGGCAAAGGTGATGGTGTTGAGGAAGCCGATATCGGTTCCCGTCAGGGACCATTGGCTTTTCAGCATTGGCCCGATGACGCCAATGGTGTTCTGCTCGAAGCTGTCAAACAGGCATCCGACAAGAATAAGCGCGATGATTTGCTTGTGAGCCGTGGTCAAGCCGATACGGCTGAGAGCACCTTCCAGTTCCTTGACGGCAGGCGACGAATTGCCCGCCTGCACTATGGTTTCCGCTGCCATTTGAGTTCCACCTTATTGTTATTGTGAAAATCGATTTTCATGCTGAATTAAACGAAAACATAAAATCTTCCCTTCGTCCAACGATTTTCTGCTAAAAAATCAGCAATTATCACAATGCACAAATAAGCGCCATTCGGCTGAAGTTCAGGCGCTGAAGGCGCTTGCGAGATCCGATCGTTTTGTCCTATTTTTGTGAAAATGCATTTTCATGAGGCATGTCGTGAACGCAGATGCTCCTTCATTTCTGGCTCGCGCACGCGAGGCTCTCGACTCGCTTCATCCGGCCGAGCGCCGGCTCGGGGAGTTCGTGTGCGACTTTCCGGGAGAGCTTGCCGCCTATTCCGCGTCCGAGTTGGCAACACTGGCCCAGGTTTCGAATGCGACCGTTTCGCGCTTCGTCAAGCGGCTGGGATATGAGAACTACGAGGAAGCGCGCCGCCACGCCCGCGCCGAGACGCAGACCGGCTCCCGACTTTTTCTGTCCAAGGCAGCCGACAGTGCAGGCATCCAGTCGCTGCAGGCCCACGTCGCTCAAAGCATGGAAAATATAGAGGGCACATTCCTGGCCATCACGGATGGGCAAATCAATTCCGCCGTGGATGCCATTTTGACTGCCCGCAAAACGTGGGTTCTTGGCTTTCGTAGCAGCCACGCCTTCGCGGACTACCTGCGTTGGCAGATGACCCAGGTGATCGAAAACATCGTGTCGCTACCCGGCGGCGGGGAAACCCTGGGCGAGTACCTGATCAGCGTCACACCGGACGACGTCTTCATCGTGTTCGGCTTGCGCCGCCGCATCGCCAAGATGGATGCCATTCTGGCAATGATCGAAAAGAGCGGCGCCAAGCTTCTCTACATTACCGACGAAGGCGTCTCGCCTCGCTCGACCGCGACATGGCACCTCCGATGCCAGACCCTGGCACCGGGCCCGCTCTTCAATCACGTCGCCGTCATGGCGCTATGCCACCTGCTCGTGACAAGAGCCATTGAAAAGAGCAGCACGGCCGGTCGAAAGCGCCTGCGTGGTATCGAAGCCGTCGGCGATCTGCTGGAAGAACTCTAACCTCTCCTCCAAGCACCGGAACCAGCTATCGTCAGGGGCTGGCGAAGTCGACAATGTGCGCCACCAATTCCGCGTCCTGCCCTGCAAAACCGTGGTGCGCATCAAAGCGGCAGGGCTTGTCATTCTCCGTCCCGCCACTCAACCACTCGACCGTAGCGCGACCCTTTGACCAGGCGATAAAGGGCGCGACCCCTGCGGGGCTGGTGAACCGGCAGGCATCCTGGCGATGATGGATGACCAGCGTTGGCGGCAGCGCCGCCGGTGACCCCAGGATACTCGCAACGCTCAAGCCGGAGCCTGATTTCCTGCTGAGAAAACCAGACGTCAGAATCAGGCGATCAGGGCGGGCGCCAGCGCGAAGCCCTTCGGCGGCGCGTGGCGTTCCAGCACTCGCCGCGACGATCGTTACCGGCCGCTTCAATGCTTCCATGAAGAAAGCGATTGCCCCATGCAGATGCACGGATTGAAATTTAAACTCATCTCAATCCTGATTGCTCTGGAGGACCAGCAGATCATTCTGCTATCTCGAGGACCTCGACGCGGGAAGAGGAAACAACATTGATCGCCAGACGCAGACTGGGCAGCATCTCGCTGGACCTCACGGAACTCGGCTACGGCTGCGCGGCAATCGGCGGCATGTATCGCCCCATAACGCGACCGGAAGCGGAGGCCGCGGTGTCCGCTGCCTGGGAGGTCGGGATCCGTTATTTCGACACCGCGCCGGCCTATGGCGCTGGTTTTGCGGAACGTCTGCTTGGCGATTTTCTTCGAGGACATTCATCTGAGGACTATGTCCTGTCGACCAAGGTGGGGAAGCTGCTTCGCCCGTCCCTGTCGGCTCCTTCGGGCGTGATGCCGTTCGAAGTCGAATTCGACTATAGCTATGACGGCATCATGCGCTCATACGAGTTTAGCCTGGCACGGCTCGGTCTCGCCAAGGTCCACCTGTTGTTCGTGGACGATCTCGAACCAGCCACGCTGGGCTTTGCGAATTACCGCCAGCACTTCCCGAAGTTTCTCGACAGCGGCATGCGAGCTCTCGAGGAGTTGCGTTCCGCCGGCGATATTGCCGCGTTCGGGCTGGGCGTCAGCGATGTCGGTGCATGCATCGACGTGATGCATCGCGTCAAGCTCGACTGCCTACTGCTGAATGGCCGCTACACGCTGCTCGACAGAACGGCGGGGACGCGCGTGCTTGGAATGTGCAGACGATCGGGAACGCCACTCATCGTCGGAAGCCTCTTCAACGGCGGCATCCTCTCGCAAGACGACACGGAAACCGAAGACACCATGTCCTACGCCGCGCTCGCTCGCCGGATCGCAAGCGACGCGGGAGTAGACATCGCGACCGCGGCCGTACAATTCCCGCTGAGAGACCCCCTGGTCGTTTCGGCCATCTTCGGATCGACGCGAACGCAGCGCATCACCGCGGCCGCCGCTGGCCTTGCCGACCACATCTCCGAGAGCGTGTGGGGTCAATTCACCTCGTCAGCAGCCAACTGACCACCGATCGCTTACCTGCCAATGGTTTGCCTTGGCACCGATCGCATATCGCGATGCTTCCCTGCGGACAAAACATCTGGAAAGCGCCGAGTTAAACACCGAAGGCCGTCGGTCGCACGCGGCCGCAGGAACCCGATCGGCGCATCACAAATTTAAACCGTTCCAAATAAAATTGGACGGAAGTGGCTAGGCCAGAATTTTCTGCGTGAAGATTTTAACATTTATTGTCAGGCATTTACCTATTTTAGTTCCGTCCACATAGGCTTCCATACAAGAATCTCCATTGCAAATTTGGAACGTTCCAATTATTAAGATGCGCAATGGCCAAGGCCATGGGAGGATCTGATGACAAAAGGGCGGGTTACCGTCATCGATATTGCGAAGGCTGCGGGGGTGTCGAAGTCGACGGTCTCGCTGGTCCTGCAGGGCTCTTCCCTGGTCAACGAGGCGACGAGGACGAAAGTCAACGCGGTGATGCGCGAGCTTGGCTACGTCTACAATCGCGGCGCCGCCAACCTCAGGCAGTCCGGCTCGAAATCGAAAATCATCGGCGTCGTCGTCAATGATTTGACCAACGGCTTCTTTGCCGAACTGGCCGTCGGCGTCGATATGGTCGTCCAGTCGGCCGGCTTCGTGCAGTTCCTCTCCAACACAAGCGAAAGCCCGGACCGCCAGCGCGAAGTCATCGCCTCGATGCGCGAGCACGGCATTTCCGGCCTCATCCTCTCACCGGCGCGCGGCACCGAAGCATCGGACCTGAAACCGATCGTTGCCTCGGGCATCCCCGTCGTCGTTGCGGTTCGCAACGTACCAGGCGCAAAAGTCTCGTCGATCGCATCGGACAATCGCGAGGGTGTCTTTGCAGCCGTCCAGCATCTGGTATCGCTCGGCCATCGCAGGATCGCGTTCCTTGGGGGGTTCCGCGATACCGCCGTCTTCAACGAGCGCCTGGAGGGTTATCGCGCCGCAGTGGCTGCGTGCCGGGTCGAAGAGGACGATGATCTGATCGTCGACGCCGCGCCATCGAGGGCAGGCGGTGCCGAGGCGATTGGGCGGGCGCTGTCGATCGGCAACAAGCCGACCGCCGCCGTATGCTTCAATGACGCGGTTGCGTTCGGCGTATGCGACGGCCTTCGGGCGAAGGGCATCGAACCGGGCAGGGACTTTTCGATCGTCGGCTTCGACGACGTGATTGAGGCGAGGACGGCCGTTCCTGCTCTCACGACAATCTCGGTGGATCCGCAGGGGATGGGGCGGCGGGCGGCGCAACTCCTTCTGAAGCAGATAAGCGCCGGCAAGGCCGAAGCGGAGACGATCGTCTCCTCGGTACGGCTCGTGGTCCGGGACAGTTGCGGCGCAAGCAGCAGCACCCCTGTTGGGAGGGAGCAGGCATGACCGTCCGTTGGGGATTGATCGGTGCAAGCACGATCGCACACGAATGGGTCATTGACGCGATCCGCGCTGCAGGCGGCACGGTCTCGTCTGTCATGAGCTCAAACGCCGAGCGGGCGCGCAACTACGCTTCCGACAACGGCATCGCAAGCTTTACGACCGACATCGACGACATACTGTCGGACGCCGACATCGACGCCGTATACATCTCCACGACCAATGACCTTCATCATGGCCAGACGGTCGCCGCCGCCCGTGCCGGCAAGCACATATTGTGCGAAAAGCCGCTCGCACTCACCGTCGAGGATGCGAGAGCGATGCGCGACGCAGCCGCACGCGCCGGCGTTGTTCTCGCGACCAACCACCATCTGCGCAACGCTGCCACCCACACGGCGATCCGCGATGCCATCGCGGCGGGCAAGATCGGACGCCCGCTTTCAGCACGGGTCTTTCATGCCGGCTATCTGCCGACGCACCTACAGGGGTGGCGGCTCGACAAGCCTGCGGCAGGCGGAGGGGCGATCCTCGACCTGACCGTGCATGACGTTGACGCTTTGCGCTACGTGCTCGGCCGCAATCCGACCGAGGTCGTAGCCATCGCGCAATCCGGCGGGATGGGCAGCGAGGGTCTGGAAGACAGCGTGATGGGCGTCATTCGTTTCGAGGACGGCGTCATCGCCCAGTTCCACGATGGCTTCACCACCAGGTTCGTCGAAACCGGATTGGAAGTGCACGGCACCGAAGGTTCGCTCATCGGCCGAAATGTCATGACCCAGCGCCCCGTCGGTACCGTCGTGCTTCGCAACGGCGACGGCGAGCGCCAGCTGCCGACCGACGGCGGCAATCTCTACGAAGGCGTCATCAAGGCCTTCCACAGCGCAATAAACGAGGGATCGCCATCGGCCACGGCCGAGGACGGGATCTGGTCGCTTGCCACCGCGCTTGCGGTCAAGAAAGCGGTTGCGAGCGGTGCGGCGATCAAAGTTGAAACAGGACTTTAAGCGACATGAGCAAGCATATCACCCCGGCGCAGGCCGCAGCTCTCATTCCCGACGGTGCGATCGTTTCCGTTTCGTCTTCGAGCGGCCTCGGCTGCCCTGATCTGATGCTGAAGGCGATCGGCGAACGTTTCGAGACGACCGGCCATCCGCGCGACTTGACGACGCTTCATCCAATCGCCGCGGGCGACATGAGCGGCATCAAGGGCGTCGACTACATCGCGAAAAAGGGCCTTCTCACGAAGATCATCGGCGGCTCCTACCCGTCCGGCCCGTCCAGCGCCGAGCCGCCCCTGATCTGGCAGATGATCACCAACAACGAGATCCCGGCCTACAACATTCCGTCCGGCATCATGTTCGATATCCACCGCGAGGCAGCGGCAAAGCGCCCCGGCGTTCTCACGAAAGTGGGCATGGAAACCTTCGTCGACCCGAACAGGCAGGGCTGCGCGATGAACGAGCTCGGCGCAGGCGAGCCGGTCGTCAAGCGTGTCAGTTTCGAGGGTGACGACTATCTCTTCTTCCCGTCGATCATACCGCAGGTCGTGATCATTCGCGCCACCACCGCCGACGAGCGCGGCAACCTGACCTACGAACATGAGGGCGCCTATCTCGGCGGCCTCGATCAGGCGCTTGCGGCCCGCAACAACGGCGGCATCATCATCGCCCAGGTCAAGCGCATAACCAAGGAAGGCTCCCTGAAGCCGCACGATGTTCGCGTGCCCGGCATGCTTGTCGATTACGTCGTCGTCGATCCCGACCAGAAGCAGACCACCCAGACCCTCTACGACCCCGCGATATCGGGAGAGATATTCCGGCCGCTGGACACGTTCAGGGTACCTGAATTCAACATACAGAAAGTCATCGCCCGCCGCGTCGCGCAGGAATTGCAGGACGGCAGCTGCGTCAATCTCGGTTTCGGCATTTCGGCAAACGTACCCCGCATTCTGATGGAGGAGGGGCTACATGGCGCCGTGACGTGGGTCATCGAGCAGGGTGCGGTGGGAGGCGTGCCTTTGCTCGACTTCGCGTTCGGCTGCGCATCAAATGCCGACGCCTACATGCCATCACCCTATCAGTTCACCTACTTCCAGGGCGCCGGCTTCGACGCCTCGCTTCTGTCATTCCTCGAGATCGGCCGAGACGGTTCGGTCAATGTGTCGAAGCTTTCCTTCCGCCCGCATGTCACCGCAGGCGCCGGCGGTTTCGTCGACATCACGGCACGCGCGAAGAAGATCGTCTTCTCCGGCATGTTCAACGCCGGCGCAAAGCTTGCCATCGAAAACGGGACGCTCGCCATCGAGAAGGAAGGCAAGCTCAAGAAGCTGGTCAACGAGGTCGAGCACGTCACCTTCTCGGGCAAGCGGGCGGTGGAGCAAGGACAGGACATCACCTACGTCACCGAACGCTGTGTGATGAAGCTGACGCCGAAGGGGATCGTGCTCACGGAGATCGCTCCGGGCGTCGACCTCAAGCAACACATTCTTGATCAATCCGAATTCCCGCTGATTGTGTCCGAAAATCTCAAGACCATGGACGCAAGCCTCTTTGCCGAGGCGACCATTGGCCTTTCGCTTCCCAAGAAGGCTGCCCGCGTTCTGGAGGGCGTCTTCAATGGCTAGCGGCACCGTAAAAGTCGAGATCGACGGTCATGTTGCAACGATGACGGTCTCCCGACCGGAGAAGTTGAACGCACTCGATCTGGACATGCTGCGCGCACTCTCTGACGCGGCGGACGAGGTGGAAGCCAATGCCCAAATCCGGGTAGCCATCCTGACGGGCGAGGGGAAGGGGTTCTCGGCCGGCGGCGATATCAGGGCGTGGGGCGGCATGCGTCCGGAAGAATTCGGCCATGCGTGGGTGCGCCACGGCCACCGCATTTTCGAGCGCCTCGCCACGCTTCGGGTCCCGCTTATTGCGGCTCTCAACGGCCATGCGCTTGGTGGCGGCCTTGAACTTGCCGGCGTCGCAGACATTCGCATCGCCGAACAGCAGATCAAGATCGGGCTTCCGGAAACCGGGCTCGGCATGGTGCCGGGCTGGTCCGGCACCCAGCGGCTGGTCAGGCGCTTCGGCGCGCAGGTCGTTCGTCGCATGGCCCTCGGCGGCGAAATCTTCAGCGCGGATGAAGCGCAGGCGCTCGGCATTGTCGATGCGGTCACCACGACCGGCAACGCCCTTGCTGCTGCAAACGACTATGTCGCACGGATCGCGGCACGTGGTCCAGCGGCGCTTGAAGTCGTCAAGCTCATGATTGCCTGCGCCAATGGCGAGGACAACGGCACGGCCGTCGAGGCTCTGGGATCGATCCTCGTCGCGAAGACCGGCGACCTCAGGGAGGGCGTTGCTTCCTTCACGGAGAAGCGTGCCGCACAGTTTAAAGGAGAATGGTAATGACGGTTCTGGTTACGCCGAAGGCCCTTGCCGACCACAAGGCGCGCGATTTCAAGATGTTTATCGATGGCAAATGGGAAGCCGGCGGGTCCCAGCCCATCGAACGCGTCGCACCGAGCCACGGCGTCGTTGTCAGCCGCTACCCGATGGGAACGAAGGCTAACGCCGAACGCGCAATCGCCGTTGCCCGCAAGGCCTTCGACCATGGCCCATGGCCTCGGATGACGGCCTCCGAACGCGCGAACGTTCTGCTCAAGGCCGCCGATCTTATCGCCGCTCGATCGGAAGAACTCGCCTATCTCGATGCGATCGAGGCAGGTAAGCCGATTTCCCAGGTGCGCGGTGAAATCGCGGGATCCGTCGACATCTGGCGCTATGCGGCAGCCCTTTCGCGCGATCTGCACGGCGAGAGCTACAACACGCTCGGCGATGGAACTCTGGGTGTTGTCCTTCGCGAGGCGATCGGCGTCGTGTCGATCATTACCCCTTGGAACTTCCCCTTCCTGATCGTCGGACAGAAGCTGCCGTTCGCGCTCGCAGCCGGGTGCACCACAGTCGTCAAGCCGTCCGAGCTCACCTCGGGATCGACGCTTCTTCTGGGCGAAATCCTGCAGGAAGCCGGGCTCCCCGACGGTGCAGTCAATATCGTCACCGGGACTGGGCCGGAAGTCGGTGCGATCATGACGACCCATCCTGACGTCGACATGGTCTCGTTCACGGGTTCGACGGGCGTCGGCAAGCTAACCATGACCAATGCCGCCCAGACGCTGAAAAAAGTGTCGCTCGAACTCGGCGGCAAGAACCCGCAGATCGTATTTCCCGATGCGGATCTCGATGCCTTCATCGACGCTGCGGTATTCGGCGCCTACTTCAATGCTGGCGAATGCTGCAACGCCGGCTCCCGCCTGATCCTTCACAAGAGCATCGCCTCCGACGTCGTCAAGCGCGTCGCCGAACTCGCCAGGGAGGTGAAGGTCGGCGATCCCCTCGACCCGACTACCCAGGTCGGCGCGATCATCACGCCGCAGCATCTCGAAAAGATCAGCGCCTACGTCTCTGCAGCGAAAGGCAATGGGGCGAAGGTCGCCCATGGAGGGGAAGCGCTCGATTTCGGGATGGGCCAGTTCATGGCCCCGACCATCCTCGAAGCGGTAACGCCGACCATGGCGGTCGCGCGCGAAGAGGTCTTCGGACCGGTCCTTTCGGTGCTGACCTTCGAAACCGCCGCAGATGCGATCGAAATCGCCAACGCCGTCGATTACGGCCTTTCGGCCGGCGTCTGGAGCCGTGACTTCGATACCTGCCTGACGATCGGCCGCAAGGTGCGCGCCGGAACCGTGTGGATGAACACCTTCATGGACGGCGCCTCCGAGCTGCCGTTCGGCGGATACAAACAGTCGGGCCTCGGCCGCGAACTGGGGCGCCACGCCGTGGAGGACTACACCGAGACGAAGACGCTCAACATGCATATCGGCGCTCGCACGAACTGGTGGATGCCGAAGAGCTAATACCGGCATGGCCGGCCACAAGACTACGCCTGAGGAGGGCGGGTAATCGGTGCGGGAATGGTCTCGCACCTTCAAACTTGCACTGGGAGGTTTTAATGGGCAAGTTTCTGACATCTACCGCTGTGATCGCACTGGCGATTGCTAGCGCGACGACAGTGGTACGCGCTGCCGACGTCAAGGAAGTGCAGATGCTGCACTGGTGGACGTCTGGCGGCGAAGCTGCGGCACTGAACGTGCTGAAGGGTGATCTGGCCAAGGAAGGCTACGCCTGGAAGGACGTTCCGGTCGCTGGCGGCGGCGGCGACGCGGCAATGACCGCGCTGAAGGCGATGGTTGCGGCAGGCACCTATCCGACGGCTTCACAGATGCTCGGCTATACCGTGCTTGATTACGCCCAGGCCGGCGTCATGGGCGACCTCACCGAGACCGCCAAGAAGGAAGGCTGGGACAAGTCCGTTCCGGCGGCCCTGCAGAAGTTCTCCGTCTATGACGGCAAGTGGGTCGCAGCCCCTGTCAACGTCCACTCCGTCAACTGGCTGTGGATCAACAAGGCGGTGATGGACAAGATCGGCGGCACCGAGCCGAAGACCTTCGATGACCTGATCGCGTTGCTCGACAAGGCCAAGGCAGCCGGCGTCATTCCGCTCGCGCTGGGCGGCCAGAACTGGCAGGAAGCGACGATGTTCGATTCCATCGTTCTGTCGACCGGTGGACCGGAGTTCTACAAGAAGGCAATGAACGACCTCGACGAAGAATCGCTGAAGTCGGACACGATGAAGAAGTCCTTCGACAACCTTGCCAAGATCAAGGAATACGTCGATCCGAACTTCTCCGGCCGCGACTGGAACCTTGCGACCGCCATGGTCATCAAGGGTGACGCGCTGGTGCAGGTCATGGGCGACTGGGCCAAGGGCGAATTCGTAGCGGCGAAGAAGACGCCGAACACGGATTTCCTGTGCTACCGCTTCCCCGGCACGGATGGCAGCGTGATCTACAACTCCGACATGTTCGGCATGTTCAACGTGCCTGACGATCGCAAGGCGGCCCAGGTGGCGCTCGCGACGGCCACGCTGTCGAAGAGCTTCCAGTCGGCGTTCAACGTCGTCAAGGGCTCGGTTCCGGCCCGTACCGACGTTCCGGATACCGATTTCGACGCCTGCGGCAAGAAGGGTATCGCTGATCTCAAGGCTGCCAACGAAGGCGGCACGCTGTTCGGCTCGCTCGCCCAGGGCTACGGCGCCCCTCCTGCTGTCGCCAACGCCTACAAGGACGTCGTGTCCAAGTTCGTGCACGGCCAGATCAAGACATCCGACCAGGCTGTCGAAGAACTCGTCAAGGCAATCGACGACGCACGTTAAGACCGGATGACAGTCTTCCCCGCGGCATTGGCGGGGAAGATTCCCGATCGATTACTTCCCTCGAAGGGACCTCGACCATGAGCAGTGTCGCTACCAGCGAACCCATTCTTACGTCCGCGAAATCGGTGCCGATGCGCACGCGCTTGCAGAACGCATTGCCGCAAATCGTGCTGGCGCCAAGCTTCGCCGTCACGATCATCTTCGTGTACGGCTTCATCGTCTGGACGGCCTACCTGTCCTTCACCAACTCCAAGACGTTCCCGTCCTACACCCTGACGGGAGCCCGCGCCTACCAGCGTCTGTGGCACTGGACCTTCGAGAACGATCCGCCATCGAGCTGGTACACCTCGATCACCAACATGGGGATCTTCGGCTTCCTTTACATCGGCATCTGCCTGGCGCTCGGCCTGTTCCTGGCCATTCTGCTCGACCAGAAGATCCGCGGTGAGGGGCTTCTGCGACCGATCTACCTTTACCCGATGGCGCTTTCCTTCATCGTCACAGGTGTTGCCTGGAAATGGTTCCTCGATCCGGGCCTCGGGCTCGAACAGACCTTGCACCAGTGGGGCTGGACGAGCTTCCACTTCGACTGGATCAAGAACAAGGATTTCGTGATCTACACGGTGGTCATCGCCGGTGTCTGGCAGGCCTCCGGCTTCGTCATGGCGATGTTTCTCGCAGGGCTGCGGGGTATCGACGGCGAGATCATGAAGGCCGCGCAGATCGACGGCGCGACCACGGGCCAGCTTTACCGGCGCATCATCATTCCACTCCTGCGCCCGGTGTTTCTCTCGGCCTTCATCGTCCTCGCGCACATGGCGATCAAGTCCTACGACCTTGTCGTTGCCTTGACCTCCGGCGGCCCCGGCGGTTCCGCCTGGCTGCCGTCGAACTTCATGTATGAGTACACCTTCAAGCGTAACGAGATGGCCGTCGGATCGGCGAGCGCGATCATCATGCTGATGACGATCTCCGCCATCATCGTTCCCTATCTCTATTCCGAACTGAAGGAGAAGGCGCGATGACCTCTATCTCCGCCTCGGTCGCGCCTTCCAAAGGTGGCGCAAACTCGCGCTGGATCGGCCGCACCATCATCTATGGCCTGCTCGTATTCTTCGCGATCATCTACCTGATGCCGCTCTTCGTCATGCTGGTCACGTCGTTCAAGACCATGGACGAGATCCAGAACGGCAACATGCTGTCGCTGCCTCAATCGCCGACGATCGAGCCCTGGTTCAAGGCCTGGGGTGAGGCCTGCGTCGGCCTGACCTGCGCCGGGATCAAGGGCTACTTCTGGAACTCGATCAAGATGGTGGTTCCCGCCGTTGCGATCTCGACCATTTTAGGCGCGCTCAACGGCTACGTGCTGACAAAATGGCGCTTCCCGGGCCACACGCTGGTCTTCGGCTTGATGCTGTTTGCCTGCTTCATTCCGTTCCAGTCGGTGCTGCTGCCGATGGCGACGATCCTTGGAAGCCTCGGGCGTTTTGGCAACACGCTTCGCAATGAGATCGGCGTCTCGCTTGGTTTCGGGAACTCCACGGTCAACCTGGTGATCGTCCACGTGATCTATGGCCTTGGCTTCACGACGCTGTTCTTCCGGAACTACTACGAGGCTTTCCCGAACGAACTGGTGCGGGCCGCGCAGGTCGACGGCGCGAGCTTCTTCCAGATCTTCCGTCGTATCATGCTGCCGAACTCGCTGCCGATCATCGTCGTCACCGTCATCTACCAGTTCACCAACATCTGGAACGACTTCCTCTTCGCCTCGGCCTACGCCGGCTCGGGCGAATCCATGCCGATGACGGTGGCGCTGAACAACGTCGTCAACACCTCGACCGGTGTCGTCGAATACAACGTCAATATGGCGGCCGCGATGATCGCCGCCACGCCGACCCTCCTCGTCTACATTCTCGCCGGCCGCTACTTCGTGCGCGGACTGATGGCGGGTGCTGTCAAAGGATAAATCAAATGGCCTTTCTCAACATCTCAGGTCTCAGAAAGCGCTACGGCGCGCTCGAAATCCTCAAGGGCATCGATCTCGAACTGGAAAAGGGCGGCTTCTTGGTGCTCGTTGGTCCGTCGGGCTGCGGCAAGTCCACCTTGCTCAACACCATCGCCGGGCTGGAAACGATCACCGAGGGCGACATCCGCGTCGACGATCGAAGCATCGCCGACCTGCATCCGTCGAAGCGCGACATTGCCATGGTGTTCCAGAGCTACGCGCTCTATCCTAACATGACGGTGGCAGGCAACATCGCCTTCGGCATGGAAATGCGCGGCGTCCCGCCTGAAGAGCGCAAGCAGGCGATCGACAAGGTTGCCAAGGTACTGCAGATCGGCCACCTCCTTGACCGCAAGCCGAGCCAGTTGTCCGGCGGCCAGCGCCAGCGCGTCGCCATGGGCCGTGCGCTGGTGCGCGATCCGAAACTCTTCCTGTTCGACGAGCCGCTGTCCAACCTCGACGCCAAGCTGCGCGTCGACATGCGCACGGAAATCAAGCGCCTGCACCAGACCACCGGCAAGACGATCGTCTACGTCACGCATGACCAGATCGAGGCCATGACGCTCGCCACCAAGATTGCCGTCATGAGGGATGGCATCGTTCAGCAATTCGGAACGCCAGCCGAGATCTACAACAATCCGGCGAACATGTTCGTCGCGGACTTCATGGGATCTCCTGCCATGAACCTGCTCTCCGGAAGGATCACCAGGAACGGCAGCGGTCTCAACGTGGCGCTGGAACGTGCCGGCGGCGAAATCTTGAACCTCCCGGTCGCACCGAGCATGGCCTCGCTTGCGGGATATGCGGACCGCAATGTCGTCTTCGGCATTCGCCCGGAAGCGCTGACGGACCCCGAGGGAGCGGACCGCAACGCCCGTTCCCTTTCCGAGAACGATTGCCTGATCGAGGTCGTCGAACCGGCAGGATCCGACACCTTCGCGGTAACGAAGCTCGGCGGAAAGGAAGTCGTGGCGCGGCTTCGAGCCGATGCGCGCATCAGGGCGGGCGAGAACGCCCGACTCGCGTTCAACCTCGACAAGGCGGTCTTCTTCGATCCCCAGACCCAGGTCCGGATTGCTTGAGGCATGGCAGACATGAGCGTCACACCTGACATCGTGATTATCGGATCCGGTATTGGCGGCTCGTCGGTTGCCGCGGGGCTGGCTTCGACCGACGCACGGATCCTGATCCTGGAGGCCGGCGATCATATCGCCGACCTTCCGGTCAATCGCGATCAGCGCGCGATCTTTCAACGGGGACATTTCCGGCCGAAAGAGACTTGGTACGACGCCAGCGGCAACGGCTTCAACCCTGGCAACTACTACAATGTCGGAGGAAATTCGAAGTTCTACGGTGCGGTGCTGTCGCGATATCGCAAGGAAGACTTCGATGTGATCGAGCACCAGGAAGGCGTCTCGCCGGCCTGGCCGTTCGCTTATGAGGTCCTCGAGCCGTGGTACAGTCGCGCGGAACGGCTTTTCAACGTGCGCGGGACGCTAGGCGAAGATCCGACCGAGCCATTTCACTCGATGGGCTACGAGTATCCTCCGGTCCCAGACGAAGCGCCGATCGCTGCCGTGCGCGCGCGGCTCAAGGGAAAGGGGCTCCACCCGGCGTCGCTGCCACTGGGCATCGATATCGACGCCTGGCTCGCCAAGGCGCAAACTCCGTGGGACGCCCATCCGAATTCCAACGACGGCAAGATGGATGCCGAAACAGCGGCCCTTTCGGTCGCCATGAAGCATCCCAATGTCATCCTCGAGACGAATGCCCGTGTCGTCAGGCTCGAGACGGGACCGAAGGACGAGGTGGCGAAGGTCATCTATATCAAGGATGGCGAGACGCGGTCGGTTTCCCCGAAGATCGTCATTCTGTCCGCCGGGGCCGTTCAGTCGTCGGTGCTGTTGCTGCGGTCGGCGAATGATCGCTTCAAGACCGGTCTTGCAAACGCTTCCGACCAAGTCGGCCGAAACTTCATGAACCACAACGCCTCGGCCGTGATCGGTGTCTCGCCGAGGTTCAAGAACAGTGCGATCTACCAGAAGACATTTGCCTTCAACGACTTCTACCTGTCCGACGGCAAGGGCGGACCGCCGCTTGGCAACGTCCAGCTTCTTGGACGCGTCTCCGGCCGGATCCTCAAGGGTTCGCTTCCGCAGGTTCCAGAGTGGATGCTCGACCTCGTTACCGGCCACGCGATTGATTTCTACGCAATGAGCGAGGACATCCCCAATCCCGAGAGCCGTGTGATGGTGGATGGCGACAGGATCATCTTGCAATGGCAGCGCACCAACTGGGCGGCGCATCTGGCATTGGTCGCCAAACTGAAGGAGATTTTGAAGTCCATCGGCTTCCCGATCGTCCTGGCAAGAGCCTTCGACAAACGTACGCCCTCGCACCAGTGCGGGACGATCCGCATCGGCAACGACGCCGCGACAGCGCCGCTCGATACCTTTTGCCGCTCGCACGAGCACCGCAATCTTTTTGTGGTGGACGCCAGTTTCCTGCCGACGTCTGCAGCAGTCAATCCCGCCCTCACGGTGGCCAGCCAGGCTCTTCGCGTGGCTGACCATATCGCATCCACGGACCTGCGATCATGAGCGGCTCTCTTCATTCCATCGGTTCATTGCCTCGACAGGATAGCAAAATGCGTTTCGACTACATCATCACAGGTGCCGGTCCGGCCGGATGCGTGCTCGCGAACCGATTGAGCGAAGATCCTGAGGTCAAAGTCCTGCTTCTCGAAGCGGGCGGCGGCGACTGGAACCCGTTGTTCCATATGCCCGCAGGCTTTGCGAAGATGACGAAGGGTGTAGCCAGCTGGGGTTGGTCCACCGTCCCGCAGAAGCACATGAAAGGCAGGGTCCTTCGCTATACCCAGGCAAAGGTGATCGGCGGAGGCTCGTCGATCAACGCCCAGCTCTACGCACGTGGCAATGCGGCCGACTACGACATGTGGGCGAGCGAGGACGGATGCGACGGCTGGGACTACCGCTCCATCCTTCCCTACTTCAAGCGCGCGGAGGACAACCAGCGTTTCGCCGACGACTACCACTCCTACGGTGGACCGCTCGGCGTATCGATGCCCGTCTCAGCCCTCCCCATTTGCGACGCTTATATCCGTGCCGGCCAGGAGCTCGGCATTCCGTATAACCACGACTTCAATGGCCGGCAGCAGGCGGGCGTCGGCTTCTATCAGCTCACGCAGCGCAACCGTCGCCGCTCGTCCGCGTCACTCGCATATCTGTCGTCGATCAGGGATCGGAAGAACCTGACGGTTCGCATGAACGCGCGCGTCTCGCGCATCGTGCTCGAAGGCAATCGCGCCGTCGGTGTTGAAATCGTCGGCAAGAATGGCCTGGAAAATGTCAGGGCCGAGCGGGAGGTCCTCGTTTCGTCAGGCGCCATCGGCTCGCCCAAGCTTCTCCTGCAATCGGGTATCGGGCCGGGCGATCATCTTCGGTCCGTCGGCGTCAAGGTGTTGCACGATCTGCCCGGTGTGGGCGGCAATCTTCAGGATCACCTCGATCTCTTCGTGATCGCCGAATGCACCGGAGACCACACCTACGACGGCGTCGCGAAACTTCACCGTACCCTTTGGGCTGGGCTGCAGTACGTCCTTTTCCGATCCGGTCCGGTCGCATCCTCGCTGTTTGAAACCGGGGGCTTCTGGTACGCGGATCCGCAGGCGAGGTCACCCGACATCCAGTTCCACCTAGGCCTGGGCTCGGGCATCGAGGCCGGTGTCGAACGCCTGAAAAATGCAGGCGTCACCCTGAACTCCGCCTATCTGCATCCGAGATCGCGGGGGACGGTGCGGCTATCATCGTCGGATCCTTCCGCCGCTCCCCTGATCGATCCGAACTACTGGTCCGATCCACATGACAAGACGATGTCTCTCGAGGGGCTGAAGATCGCTCGCGAGATCATGCAGCAGGCGGCGCTGAAACCGTTCGTTCTCGCCGAACGGCTGCCAGGCCCGAAGGTGATGTCGGACGAGGAGCTTTTCGAGTACGGGTGCGCCAACGCAAAGACTGATCACCATCCCGTCGGCACCTGCAAGATGGGAACCGGGCCGGAGGCAGTGGTCGGTCTCGACCTGAGGGTTCATGGCCTCGAAGGGCTGCGTGTCTGCGATTCCTCGATCATGCCACGCGTTCCATCCAGCAATACCAATGCCCCGACGATCATGGTCGGAGAAAAAGGTGCCGACATCATTCGGGGCCTTCCGCCGCTACCGTCGGCAATCTTCTCCTACGAGCGAAACGATACCCGGCCGAGAGCGCGGGTCGACATCCGATGAGCGACGACATGTCATCGGTCCCAGGAGGGCCGAATTCCAAAGGGGCTACGATAATGACCGAAGTAAAGGTTGCTGTTCTTGGCGGCTCGGGCTGGATGGGCAAGGTGCACACCATGGCCTACCAGACATTCCCACATTTCCTCGGCACCTCCGGCGGAACCGCGCGGGTCGTCGCGATCTCTGACCCCAATCCTGGAGTGGCGGAGGATCTGGCTCGACGCGCTGCGGGCGCGAAGATCGTTCAAGACTGGAAGCTGGCGGTCAATGATCCCGACGTCGATCTGGTGGATATTTGCTTGCCTGACGGCCTGCACTACGAGGTGGCGAAAGCCGCGCTGCTCGCCGGAAAGCACGTCTACTGCGAAAAGCCGCTCGCGAACACTGCTGCGGAAGCCCGTGAACTGGCAGACATCGCCAGGGAAAAAGGCGTCATCACCAGGGTCGGGCATGCGTTCCCGCGCAACCCGGTTCACGACCTCGCCAAGGAGATCATCGACGCAGGCGAGATCGGCGAGATCAAGATGTTCAAGGGCTGCCAGCACATCGACATGTACGGCGATCCGATGGCCCCCTACATGTGGCGCGCCGACGGCAAGCTTGCCCCGACCGGCATCGTCGGGGATACCGGTTCGCATATTTTCAGCTTCATGGAGTTTCTCGTCGGAAGGGTCAGCTCGCTGATTGCGGACAACCTGATTATCACTCCCAAGCGCCCCGTCGTCGGCGGACTTGGCTACGGCGAGAAGGTCGCCTTGAAGGGCGACGAGACGTGGGCGGAGATCACCAATCCCGACGCTACCAACCTACTGTGCCGCTTCGAGAATGGCGCGGCGGGGATCGTTGACTTCAGCCGCGTGGCGACTGGTCGCAAGTTCATGCAGACCTACGAGATCTACGGCACCAAGGGCAGCATCGCCTACACCTACGACGAGGTGAACCGTCTTCGCTTCTATACGAACGACGATCGGACCGGCCGTGCCGGCTTCCGCGAGATCGATGTGGGTCCGGAGAACCCGACGTTCAGAGCTTTCCTACCGCTGCCGAACTTCGCGCTCGGTTACAATGAAAGCAAGATCATCGAGGCCGCGGAAGTCATCAAGTCGATCACCACCAACACGCCGATGTGGCCGACTTTCGAGAATGGCCACCACATCTGCCAGATCGTCGATGCCTGCATGGAATCCTCGCGCGCCAAGCGCTGGGTCGACATTCCGCTCGCCTGACAACGACGCCCAAGGACCCGGACCAATGACCATCGATGTACCGCAACATATTCTCGACGCCCTGACCGATGTCGATATGCCACGGCTGTCTCCGGAAACGGCATCTTCGGAGACGATCCGGGTGGCGGACATCGACCTTCCCATCTACAGGGCCGGCTGTGTCGTCGTCGGCTCCGGTGCGGCAGGGCTGCGCGCGGCCGTGGAATTGAAGCGTCGCGGCGATGAGGTGGTGGTGATGAGCCAGAGCGCCTGGGGCGGAACCTCGGCATGTTCTGGCTCGGACAAGCAGACCCTGCATACGGCGAACACCGCCGATCAGGGCGATAACTTCAAGGCGATGGCGCGTGCGATACGCGCCGGCGGCGCCATGGATGAAGACACAGCCTATGTGGAGGCCGTGGGATCGGCCCGGATGATGGCCTCCCTGCAGTTTCTCGGCTTGCCGCTCCCTCAGGACAGCCTCGGCGGCACGCTTCGCTACCAGACCGACCATGACGAGGTCGGCCGGGCGACGAGCTGCGGACCGCGCACATCTCGCCTTATGGTGAAGGTGCTGGCGGAAGAGGCGATCCGGCTTGGCATCCCTTTCTTCAACCACACCACCGCCGTCAAGATCCTGACCGAGGGCGACGGTGCGCATCGTCGCATTGTCGGCGTCCTCGCCATCCGAGCGAGTGATCGCACCGAGACCAACCAGTTTGGCCTCGCGCTCTTCGCCTGCGAGGTGCTCGTGCTTGCAGCAGGTGGTCCGGGCGAACTCTATCGTGACAGTGTCTATCCCAACGGCTGTTTCGGATCGCTCGGTCTCACGCTTGAGGCAGGTATCGCGCTCGTGAACCTGACGGAAAGCCAGTTTGGTATCGGAACGCGCAGGGAAGGGTTTCCCTGGAATCTGTCCGGAACCTATGTCCAGGCGATCCCGCATATCTATTCGCTCGACGCCGAGGGAAGAGAGCATCATTTCCTCGCCTCCTATTACCGTACGACCCAGGAGATGGCGTCGAACGTCTTTCGCAAAGGCTACCAGTGGCCGTTTCACTCGACACGGATGCTCGACTTCGGATCGAGCCTGGTGGACCTGGCTATCTTCCGCGAGAGCGCGGCGGGGCGGCGCGTGTTCATGGACTTCAACCGCAATCCCTTGGCGGTGCCCGGCGACCTGCCGTTCGATCTTGAACGGCTTGATGACGACGTGAAGCACTACCTTGCCAATGCCGGGGCAAGGCAGGCGCTCCCGATCCAGCGACTGCGCCACATGAACCCGCTCGCGATCGAGCTCTACCGACGCTACAAGGTGGATATTGCCGCGGAACCGCTGGAGTTCGCCGTCAACAACCAGCACATGAACGGCGGCATCATGGTCGACACGTGGGGGCGCAGCAGCCTCGCCGGCTGCTACGCGATCGGCGAGGCTGCTGGGACGCACGGTGTCACGCGTCCCGGCGGCGCGGCGTTGAATGCGGGCCAGGTGTTCGGCACCCGCGTCGGAGAACACATCGGCGCGAGCGGACGGGCGAAAGTCGCCTCGCGGCGAGACCTTCGTGCCTCGGCGGGTGAGGGCGTGCTCAAACTGCTCGCCCTTCTCAAGACCCACAGTCCCTTGACCGTGAAGGCCATCAGATCAGATGTTCAGGCCCGCATGAGCGACAAGGCCGGCCTCATCTGCGATGCAGAAAGCGTGTCGGCGGCCCTGGCGGAAGCGAGGCGCCTGAATGCGCAGATCCGCCAGCACGGTATTGCATACGATCGTGCGGCAGAAGCTGGCCGCGCGCTCCAATGGCAACAGATGGCACTCGCATCCGAGGCCGTCCTTGAGGCGCTGGACTATTTCATCCGCAACGGTGGCGGCAGTCGCGGCGCCCGTGCCATCTGCGATGCGGCGGGTGAATCCCTTCCACAATCCAGCACGGGTCCGCTCGAGGCGTTCCGTTTCCGCAAGGAAAGGGGCTCTCACCGCGAGGAACAGATCGTCGTCCGTCTGGATGGCGAGCGCATGGCGGTCGAGACACGCCCGAACCGGAAATTCGACGAAACCGCGAAGTCCTTCTTCGAACGCGACTGGCCAGCATGGCTGACAGGAAAAGTCTACGATCTCGGCTCGCGCTAGGGACGCCGGAATCTGCGCACGCGGGGCGTGGCGTGCGACGAGGCAACGGTCGCAATAGCCTCATCCGGCAGACAACAATAGCCTGCAAGCAATAGCGCGGAGTTTAGAGCGTCCCCGTGCATGAACTGCCCCGAGTTATTCGCGGCAGCTCATTTGCGATCAGTTCAATTGCACGGTTAGCTTGTTGATGGTGCCGGTAAACGCAAACGGCACTTGGTAGTCTTTATCTTCGATCGGCGTGCGGGTATCGCTGCCAATGTCGAAGGTTTCGTCCCATGGCATCACAAAGGGAATGGTGTGCGGCACCTTCGCGCTGGCGACCTGGTTTCCATCCACCGTCAGCACGCCAGTCCCGCCTTTACCCATGCCAGGTGCTTCAGACTTGAAGTCGAAGACGATCGTATGCTTTCCAGGCTTGAGCGCATCCGCTCCTTCCCAGCGGAAGCGGGCCATTCCAAGCAGGTTGTAAACAAATATCGGCTTGTCCTTCAGAAGGTAAAGCCCGTAGCCGCCAAACCGGCCACCCTCAGTGACGAGTACGCCGTCGGCACCTGGTTGAGGGATATCGATATCAGCGGTGATCGTGTAGGACTTGTTTATGATGCTTGGTGCGTTTCCGGTTGGAATGCCAGAAATAGTGCCGGCATAATAGAATGTTGTCCTGCCAGCCGTCGCGCTTGGCCGCGGCGTCATGGTGCGGTTCAACACGTCATTGTCGAGCGGGAAGACGTTATACTTGGCCGCCTCCATAAGAAACATATCCTGTAGGTCGCGGAGCTTGTCGGGGTTGGTCGCAGCTAGGTCATTTGCCTGCGAGTAATCGTCGTTGAGGTTGTATAGCTCCCATTTGTAACCGTTCACGACGTCCGGCATCTTGCCGAGCCCCAACAACCAGGGTGCAGCCGGCGGCGTTGTCGAGGCTATCCAGCCATCATGGTAGATGGCTCGGTTGCCGAACATCTCGAAATACTGGGTATGACGCGTCGAGGGAGCGTTGGCGTTCGCCTTGTCCCACGTGTACGCCATGCTGACGCCCTCGATCGGCTTTTGCGCCACGCCACTGACCATGGTCGGTGCGGAGATTTGCGTCGCTTCGAGAATTGTCGGCACGATATCGATCATGTGGTGGAATTGAGTACGAATACCGCCGACATCCTTGATCCGGGCCGGCCATGCCATAGCCATACCCTGACGCGTACCCCCGAAATGCGACGCGACCTGCTTGGTCCATTTGAAGGGAGTATCAAACGCCCAGGACCAGGCTACGGACATGTGGGGATAGGTCCTGTCCGATCCCCACGCATCATAAAACTTGAGCTGATCCGCGACTGGAACGTTTATGCCCTGGATTGACAATAACTCGCTTGGCGTGCCCAGTGTGGAACCTTCGGCACTGGTCCCATTATCGCCCTCGATGTAGATGACAAGCGTGTTGTCGAGCTTGCCGAGGTCGTCAATTTCCTGGATGACACGCCCGATCTCATGGTCAGAGTAGGCGACGTAAGCGGCAAAGACTTCGGCCTGGCGCGCAAACAGCTTCTTGCTGTCGGCGTCCAGCGTATCCCATTTCGGCAGGTCGTCCGGCCATGGCGTGAGCTGTGCGCTTGGAGGGATGACGCCGAGACGTTTCTGATTGGCAAAAATCTGGTCGCGCATTGCGTTCCAGCCCATGTCGAACTTGCCCTTGAACTTGTCGATCCACTCGGGCGTCGGATGATGCGGCGCGTGTGTTGCTCCCGGTGCGTAATAGACGAAGAACGGCTTGTCCGGCGCAGCCGCGTCGAGCTGCCGGATATGGTCGATGGCCTTGTCGGCTTCATCCGTAATCAGATTGTATTTAGGGTTGCCGACCCAGGGAAATATCTGCGTATGATCCTCGAACAGGTAAGGCTGCCACTGATTGGTGTCCCCACCCATGAACCCATAGAAATAGTCAAAACCCATGCCGGATGGCCACTGGTCAAACGGGCCGGCCGAGCTGTACTGGAAGGTGGGCGTATTGTGTTCTTTGCCGAACCAGGACGTGGCGTAGCCGTTCTGCTTCAGGATTTCGGCGACCGTAGCGTTATCGACACCAATGATGGAATCGTATCCCGGGTATCCGGTAGCTTGCTCGGACACGACTCCATAACCCACCGAGTGATGATTGCGCCCGGTGATCAGGGCGGCGCGCGATGGCGAACAAAGTGCCGTGGAGTGAAACTGCGTATAGCGCAGCCCCGTTTGCGCCACTCGATCGAGAGCGGGCGTCGGAATGACACCGCCGAAGGTGCCCGCGACTCCGTAGCCGGCGTCATCTGTAATGATCAGCAGGATGTTCGGTGCACCTTTGGGTGGAACGACCTGCGGCGGCCAGTAAGGCGTTGAATCCTTTGCCGTCAGCCCAATTTGTCCGCCAAATGCCGCCGGAGGATTGGGCAGGTAGCGCCCGTCGACGGTCGTCGTCGCCCCCGGTGTTCCGGGCGTGCCGGTAATCTGTTGTGCATTGGCGTAATGCGAGACCGCAAGGGTCAGAAGGCTCGATGTCACTGCAAGTAATAGCTTCATGTTGGTTCCTCCCTTGTCTCTAAACGTCTTCTTTGAACCGTGTCGCCGCAGAATCTTCTTCCCCCAAATCGATGCCTTTGATTGCGTTCTGCAATTCGGAGATCGCCTCGACCAATTGAATGATGTCGCTTGGAAACAGATAGCGGACCCGAGGAATTGTCGTGCATAGGGGCTCGAGGTCACGGTCTCCGAGGTGCGGCGGACCGCCCGCGGTCGCGGCGCACAACCGATGACGTGAAAATCCACAAGCGCACAGAAACTGCAAACGATGGTCATCTCGGCAGCTCCCCACACGCAAACCGAAAATCGTTGCAAAAGATTTCTCTAAAATACCACTCAAGCGAAGGCAGGTCGAGTATTGAATGACTACGACATCGGTCTGCCGTGCCGTTCGTCTGGGCGCCTCAAGTCTTCCGCCGGGTTACTCTCGTTTCTACTCGGCAATACAGGTATATGGCATAGTGAAGCGTTCGCATTTCGAGGCAAACCCCGTGCATTGGTCGAAGCCCCTAAGATTGCATCTCGGCGTTCTGATTGTCGCATCGCTATTGTGCACGTCGATGCCGATCATCTGGATGGCATTCAGCCATGGGCGGGAGGCCGCGGTAAGCGCCGGCGTCCAGCAGATGCGCGAAATGAGCCTGCGGCTGATCGAAGGATACCGCAACACGCTGCAAGGGGGCACCGAAGCGGTGGCGTTGGCAGCCACCTTGCCGCAGATCACGTCGCCACCACCACAGGACTTGCAGGCAAAGCAGGATTTCTTTCTGGAAGTCCTGCGAAGCCTCCCCGACGCGACGAGCATCTACGCGGGCTATCCCGATGGTTCGTACCTGCAGGTCATCAATGCCGCCAGGCGTGACGTGCGCCAAACGCTTGCCGCCCCAGATGGCACGGCCTTCGCCATCAGAACCATCGCGCGGCCACAAAGCGCAGACGCTATCTCTACGCTTGGCTTTCTCGATAGCCGGGCGAGACTGATAGAGGAGCGGAATGTCGAAAATGGCTCGTTCGATCCCCGGCAAAGACCCTGGTATCAATCCGTTATACGCGAAGGCGCAGCGGTTTCGGTTGGCCCCTATGTCACCGGCACGCTCAAGGTCCCAACGCTGACGGTCGCCGCACCGATGAAGGAAAACGGTAAGGTCGTCGTCGGCATCAACATCCACCTGCGGACCATCGGCCGCCTGTTGGACGCGCAGGGGATTTCGCCGCGTGCGCGCGCCTACCTCATGGATGACGCCGACAATCTCGTCGCCCATTCTGATCCGACCATCATGGCCAAGCTCCTCGATATCTGGTCACGAAGTGACGGCCCGGTCGATACCAAGGCAGGCAATCTCGATACGAGCCTCGAAACCGTGGCCAGGCTGAGGCGAGATCCCGCCTTTGCAAGTGGCGGGTTGGCACGGCTCCAGTTTGATGGTGAAAATTACCTCGTCCAGATTGCGCCCGTCGATGTGTCAGGCCTGTTCAAGGGAAACGTGGCCGCAATCGTCGTCCCGCTCGAGGATCTCGTGGCGCAGGCAAATCGCCTACTCGTTCACAACCTTCTCATTGCAGCCGCATTGCTAGTTGCGGGTGTCGCCGCATCTGTCTTGTTGTCCCGCATGGTCAGTCGCTCTCTCAACCGGCTGGCGGAGGAAGCGCGCAGGATCGGTGATCTCGATATCACCCAGAAACCCGTCTCGCATTCCTGGATCACCGAGATCAACACACTGGCGGGTGCGCTGGCGGCAAGCCGCCGTGCGATCGGTCAGTTCGCGCTCTATGTCCCGCGCGAAGTCGTTCGCCGTATCGTCAATCCTGGCGGCGGGGCTTTCGTCAAGGCGAAGCGGCAGGATTTGACCGTTCTCTTCACCGACATCCGCGACTTCACGACCATATCCGAGCAGCACTCGCCGGAAGAAGTGGTCGATATCCTGTCGGCCTATTTCGAACTGCTGAACACGATTGCCGAGCGGCACGGCGGCACAGTCGTCCAATATCTCGGCGATTCCATTTTCGTCATGTGGAATGCCCCTGTTCAAGACCCCCTCCATGCCGAACACGGCTGTCGATGTGCGCTTGCGATGAAAGAGGCGATCGATGACTTGAACGACGCCAATCGAAAGGATGGCCGCCCGGAACTGTTCACTCGGTTTGGATTGCACAGCGGGCCGGCGGTCGTCGGTAGTTTCGGAGCAATCTCGCGGCAGCAATACACGGCGATGGGCGATACGATCAACGTCGCCTCGCGGCTGGAAGGGTTGAACAAGGACTACCAGACGTCGATCCTCGTCAGCGCAGCCGTACGCGATGCCGTGACCAATCGCTTCGATCTACGGCCATTGGGCATGGTCCACCTCAAGGGGCGTGCGGAACAGGTCGGCATCTGGGAACTGACCGGAGAGAAAAGTGACCAGAGCATCGATGTGCAGCAGCAAGCACGAACGAGCTAACCTCCGGATTGCGCGAAACGAGCGACTTGCGGTTATTCCAGCTTCACAAGAAGCGCGTAGCCTGCTGCGATCTGATGGAGTTCATGGTCCGCCCGATCCCTTGCACAAAGTGGTGGGCGATGGGCGCATTCTTTATTCCATCTTTGACAATTAGGGACGACTCATGAACTTTTAACGTTCCGACCACAGTATGCATACCGGGCGACGATTATCGCCCGGCAACGCCAGCCGCGGCCGAAAAAGGCAACCGGCAACGGCTGGCGTCTCACTGTAGCAGGACAGATGAGCTGCACGCGCATCGAGCGCCGATTTTTTCTCAGGCCCTGTCGATTTTCTCGCTTCCCAAACGTTCTAGAAGAACATGCCGCACCGGGCAGGGGCGGTCATGTCTGCTGGAACTGACCAATCAAGAAGGAGGACTTGCCATGGATGCCCCCAGCCTTGTTTCCGCGATGGAACTTGCAAGACGCAATGGCGTGCGCATTCCCAATGAAAGCGCGGGTTACCGCCGCGCCCGCGAAGCGTTGCTTGCAGAAGAGATCGAGTTGCGGCGTCATATCGAACGCGTCGCAGAAATGCGGCGTGCCTTGCCGCCGGGCGGCGAGGTGACGAAGACCTACCAATTCCAAGGCCCTGACGGACCGGTCAGTCTCGAGGAGCTCTTCGGAAACAAGGACACGCTGGTCATCTATAGCTACATGTTCGGTCCGGAGCGTGAGCGCCCATGCCCGATGTGCACGTCGATGCTATCGGCGCTGGACGGCGAAGTTCCCGACATCAGCCAGCAGGCCGCCTTCGCCGTCGTCGCCCGCTCGCCGATCGAACGGCTGCTTGCCTTCAAGAAGGAACGTGGCTGGCATCATCTGCCGCTCTATTCCGACACCGAAGACGAGTTTAGTCGCGACTACCACGCAATCGGTGAAGGCGGTAGCGACGATGCGGCCTATAACGTCTTTACCCGCAAGGACGGATCGATTCGCCACTTCTGGAGCCAGGAAATGGGACCGGAGACGTCCGACCCGGGGCAGGATCAGCGCGGCGCGCCCGACTTCATGCCGCTATGGACGGTGCTCGACACCACGCCGGAAGGACGTCCACCGACCTGGTATCCCAAATTGTCTTACGGCACCGCGCCATAGCATCCCCATACTTCGAGGCAGCGCTTCAGCGCTGCCTGCCGACGCTCGCATACATGCCGGTGGTGCGGAATTCCGTCGGGTTGGTGCCGTAAACACGACGGAAAACCTTGGAGAAATAATTCGCGTCCTCGAAGCCCGAGCGGATCGCGACTTCCTTGACCGGCATGTTGGCGGTTTTCGTCAGCAGCTTGACGGCGCGCTTCAGGCGTTTCTGCAGAACGAATTCCGCAGGCGGCAGGCCTTCGTTTGCGGCAAACATGCGCGAGAAATGCGCGCGACTGAGACCCGCGACCCGGGCGAGATCCTCCACGGGCAGCGGACGCTCCAGATTGCTCATGATGTAGTCGATCACATGCTGCATCGTCCGGTATTCCTCGCTGAACACTGGGTGCGAGCCGAACACGTCGTCATAGAGCGCCATTGCCGCCTCGTAAGCAATCGCCGATGCAAGCCCCGGCGTCTCCGCGCCGGTGATCAGGCGCAGGCTGCAATCGGCCAGATGCTCGATCGTCTCTGGCTGCAGCTTGAGAATCGGACCGGTCACCGCGAGGATCGAACGATGGATGCGTAGCGCCTCTTCCCCGTTCATCGAGATCCAGAAAAATTCCCAGCGATCCCCATCGTCCAGCCAGTAGCGGTGATTGTGGGGCACGAGGACCAGCAAGGTTTCGCCCTCCTTCACCCGCAGTTCGCGGTTCTCGTATCGCAGGTTCCCGGAGCCGCTGATCGTGTGCTGAAGCACAGTGAACGGCGTCTGGCCGCGCTTGCGGCCATCCCAGTCATAGGTCGCATCCTCGCGGATTTCGTATCCGGTGCTGGTCGGCATGGTGTGCAGGCTCTGTCGCCCGCGCGGCAGTGAAACGGTGCGCATGACCGGGCCGTTCTCAATCAGTTTGTGGAGCACAGAATTACCCATGAAAGCATAATCCTTCTCTGGCGGGCTCGCCGAAATTGCGCATAATCCGCCTCCAAGAGAGAGCACACCGCCTGCATCGAGGAGTGGCGGGGAGGAGAATAAGCCGGATTTCTGGCCTTTTTTGATAGGGAGCGCAAGCCCGTGTCCTATTCTTCTTCTCGTTGTCCAATGCCGGTATTTTGATCGCATCGAGGTTAGGATCATGAGTTTCAAAATCGCTATCATCGGCGCTGGCAGCGTCGGCTTCACGAAAAAGCTGTTCACCGACATCCTGTGCGTTCCGGAATTCAGGGACATCGAGTTCGCGCTCACCGACATGAGCGAACACAATCTGCAGATGATCAAGCAGATCCTCGACACCATCGTGTCGTCCAACAAGCTGCCCACCAAGGTAACGGCGACGACGAACCGCCGCGAGGCTCTCACCGGTGCGCGCTACATCATCAGCTGCGTGCGCGTCGGCGGCCTCGAAGCCTATGCCGACGACATCCGCATTCCGCTGAAGTACGGCATCGACCAGTGTGTCGGTGACACGATCTGCGCCGGCGGCATTCTCTATGGTCAGCGCAACATTCCTGTTATCCTCGACTTCTGCAAGGACATCCGCGAAGTCGCCGAGCCGGGCGCGAAGTTCCTGAACTATGCGAACCCGATGGCGATGAACACCTGGGCCGCGATCGAATACGGCAAGGTCGACACGGTCGGTCTATGCCACGGCGTACAGCACGGCGCCGAACAGATCGCCGAGGTGCTCGGCGCGAAGTCGCCGTCCGAACTCGACTACATCTGCTCGGGCATCAACCACCAGACCTGGTTCGTCGATCTCAAGCTCAACGGTCGCAAGATCGGCAAGGACGAACTGGTTGCCGCCTTCGAGGCGCATCCAGTCTTCTCGCAGCAGGAAAAGCTGCGCATCGACGTCCTGAAGCGCTTCGGCGTCTATTCGACGGAGAGCAACGGCCACCTCTCGGAATACCTGCCCTGGTACCGCAAGCGGCCGGACGAGATCACCAAGTGGATCGACATGTCCGACTGGATCCACGGCGAAACTGGTGGCTATCTCCGTCACTCCACGGAAACCCGCAACTGGTTCGAGACGGAATTCCCACAGTTCCTCGCCTCCGCTGAAAAGCCGATCGATCCGTCCAAGCGTTCGAACGAGCATGCCAGCCATATCCTGGAAGCGCTGGAAACGGGGCGTGTCTATCGCGGCCACTTCAACGTCAAGAACAACGGCGTGATCACGAACCTGCCTGCTGACGCGATCATTGAGTCGCCCGGTTTCGTCGACCGCTTCGGCATCAACATGGTCTCCGGCGTCACCATTCCGGAAGCCTGTGCTGCGACCTGCATGGCGTCTATCAACGTCCAGCGCATGTCCGTCCATGCAGCCGTCAGCGGCGATATCGACCTCCTGAAGCTTGCCGTGCTGCACGACCCGCTGGTCGGGGCCGTCGCAACGCCGGAAGAGGTCTGGCAGATGGTCGACGAGATGGTTGTCGCCCAGGCCCGCTGGCTGCCGCAATATGCGGATGCAGTTCCGGCCGCCAAGGAGCGCCTGGCGAAATCGACCGTGAAGACCCGCGAATGGGCAGGTGCTGCCCGCCGCAACGTCCGCTCGATCGAAGAACTTCGTGCCGAGAAGGCGGCGCTCAAGCAAGCCGTCTGAGTTTCCCGGAGGACGGGTGGCGATGGCGTTCCAAGGAGGGGACGCCATCGCCGCAAACCCGTTGCCGGATCGTTGAGGAGAACCGGGGCAGCCGACAAGCGCCTCGAAACAAGAGGGAGAGACGATGAGAAATTACCGCAACCTTGGCATTCTTGCCGGACTGGCGCTGAGCGTCTCGGTCTCGGCTTTGAGCGCCTACGCTTCCGAGCCGACGGTACCGCCCGTTGCGCCGCCGTTCCCGGCGGAAGGCAAGATCAAATACGTTTCGAGAGACTCGATCGAAGAGTTCAAGGCGCTTCCTTCGTATAACGAACCGGACTGGGTGAAGAAGAACTTCGTCGACACCGGCAAGCTGCCGCCCGTCAAGGATCGACTGCCCAAGGAACCGCTCGTCTTCAAGACCGACAACATGGTCGACGGCATCGGTGTCTATGGCGACACGCTTCGCCACGTCATCGGCGGTCGGCCGGAAGGCTGGAACTACGGCGCAGGCCAGACACAGGGCTGGGGCGGCATCGACATCGGTCTTTCCGAATGCCTGACGCGCACCGCGCCGCTCTTCCAGGTGGAAGCCAAAGACACCGAGCCGCTTCCGAACCTCGCCAAGAGCTGGGAATGGTCTGCTGATGGCCACAAGCTGACCATGCATCTCGTCGAAGGCGCGAAGTGGTCGGATGGCGTCGCCTTCAACGCTGACGACATCATGTTCTACTGGGACGACGAGGTCATCGACCCGAACGTTTCGCCGCTCGGTGGCGGCGCATCGCCGGAAGCCTTCGGCGAGGGAACGACGCTGAAGAAGATCGACGACTACACGGTCGAATGGACCTTCAAGGAAGCCTTCCCGAAGCAGTATCTCTACACGATGTCCTATCCGAGCTTCTGCCCGGGTCCGTCGCACATCCTGAAGCCGCAACATCCGAAGTATTCGAAGAACACCTACGACCAGTTCAAGAATGCCTTCCCGCCGGAATTCATGAACATGCCGGTCATGGGTGCCTGGGTGCCGGTCGAATATCGTCCTGACGACATCATCGTCATGCGCCGCAACCCGTACTACTGGAAGGTCGACGAGAAGGGCAACCAGCTGCCTTACCTCAACGAACTGCACTACAAGCTCTCCACCTGGGCTGACCGAGACGTGCAAGCCGTTGCCGGTTCCGGCGACATTTCCAACCTGGAGCAGCCGGAAAACTTCGTGGCGTCGCTGAAACGCGCCGCCGAAAAGACGGCACCGGCGCGCCTTGCCTTCGGCCCGCGCCTGATCGGTTACAACCTGCGCATGAACCTCTCGGCCAATGGCTGGGGCGATCCTGACGCACGTGGCCAAGCTGTTCGCGAACTGAACCGCAATGAGGACTTCCGCAAGGCAGTCACCATGGGTCTCGACCGCAAGGCCATCGGCGAGTCACTCGTCAAGGGTCCATTCACCGCGATCTATCCGGGCGGCCTGTCTTCGGGCACGAGCTTCTACGATCGTAACTCGGTGGTTTACTACCCGTTCGACCTGAAGGGCGCCAAGGCATTGCTCGCCAAGGCAGGCCTCAAGGATACCGACGGCGACGGCTTCGTGAACTTCCCGGCCGGCACCGAAGGCGGCAAGAACGTCGAAATCGTTCTTCTCGTCAACAACGGCTACGCGACCGACAAGAGCCTTGCTGAAGGCGTCATCGGCCAGATGGAAAAGCTCGGCATCAAGGTCATCCTCAATGCATTGGATGGTCCGAAGCGTGACGACGCCCACTATGCGGGTCGTTTCGACTGGCTGATCCAGCGCAGTTCACCGGAGCTCGCTTCCGTCGTGCAGAACACCGAACAGCTTGCACCTGTCGGTCCCCGCACGAGCTGGCAGCATCGCGCCGGCAAGGACGGCAAGCTTGACCTGATGCCTTATGAAGAAAAGCTGGTGGACATCGTCACGAAGTTCCAGACCAGCCAGGACAACAACGAGCGCGTCGACCTGATGAAGCAGTATCAGAAGGTCGCGACCGAGAATGTCGATACGGTCGGCCTCACGGAGTATCCGGGTGCGCTGATTATCAACAAGCGCTTCTCGAACGTGCCGGCTGGAACTCCGATCTTCATGTTCAACTGGGCAGAAGATAGCGTCATCCGCGAACGTCTGTGGGTGGCCGCCGACAAGCAGGGCAAGTACGAGCTGTTCCCTGAGCAGCTGCCCGGCAAGCCCGGCGACAAGGGCCCGATCAACTAAGCGTTCTCCTCCCAACGAAAGACACCGGTCGCGCGTGCTGCGCGCGACCGGCCAAGATCAACAAGCCAGCCGCATAGAGACAGCGACTGGCCGCAATGAGAAGCGAACCGTCAGATGTTCCGATTCCTGCTCGTGCGCATAGCCTCCGCGATTCCGGTGCTGATCATCCTCAGCATCGTGACCTTCGCGATCATCCAGGCGCCGCCCGGCGATTATGCCGATTACATCCGTTCGCAGCTGATCAATCAGAGTGGAGCCTCCTTCGCGGCCGCCGATGCGCAGGCCCAGGCCTATCGCGTCGCCCACGGGCTCGACCAACCGATGGTCATCCAGTACTTCAACTGGATCAAGGGCATCCTGACGCAGGGCGATTTCGGCTACAGCATGTTCTACAACAAGCCGGTGGCCGACGTGGTCGCCGAGCGCCTGCCACGCACCCTTGCGCTGGCGTTGGTCTGCCACATACTGGCATCCGTGCTCGGCATCACCTTCGGCGTCTGGGCCGCGACCCGCCAGTATTCCTGGATCGACAGCCTGCTTTCCGGCATTTCTTTCCTCGGCATGACGGTGCCGCGCTTCCTGATGGCGCTGATCATCGTCTATCTCATGGTATTCCAGTTCAACGTTGCGGAGATCGGCAGCTTCTTCTCGCCGCAATATGGTGGAGCGCCGTGGTCCTGGGCAAAATTCGTCGATCTCGTCCACCATGTCTGGCCGGTCGTCGCCATCGCCACCTTCGGCGGGCTTGCCTACAACATGCGCGTGATGCGCGGGAACCTGCTCGATACGCTGAACGCCCAGTATGTCGAGACAGCGCGGGCAAAGGGCCTTTCGGGCGGCGCGGTCGTCATGCGCCATGCGGTGCCAAACGCGCTGCATCCACTCGTCATGTACCAAGGCGTCGTGCTTCCTTACATGCTGACCGGCGAGATCGAGACCGCGATCATCTTTTCCCTCCCAACCGTCGGGCCTGCAATCGTCGGCTCCATGGCGATCGGCGACGTCTACGTGACGGCCACCTTCATGATGGTGCTGTCCGCCACGCTCATCGTCGGCAATATCATCGCCGACATGCTGCTTGCCATGCTGGACCCTCGCGTCCGTACGTACGGAGGAGCCTGACATGCTCGCTTTCGATTCCGCTCCCCCACCGCCGCATGAAGAAACCGTCAACGTCGTGCCGCATGGTAATGAGAGCTATATGGCGCTGGTCTGGCGCCGCCTGAGACGCTCGTGGACGGGCACCATCGGCCTCGTGCTGGTTGCCCTGCTCCTGATAATGGCCATCTTCGCGGAGTTTTTCGCCCCGATGGATCCGAAGGCAACGGATGTCGGCTTTGCCCCGCCGCAGATGATGAGCTTCCACGACAAGGACGGCAATTTCGTCTTTCAGCCACGCGTCTATGGACTTGCTGAGTCCGAAGAACTCGACCCCGTGACCTTCCAGCCGATCGTCGGCCCGGATTACGACAATCCGAACCTCCTCGGTTTCTTCGTGAAGGGGTCTGAATACAAGCTGCTCGGCCTCATTCCGACGGACCGGCACTTCTTCGGTTCGACCACGGGCCAGCCGGTCCATTTCCTCGGGACCGACAAGTTCGGCCGGGACGTGCTGTCGCGCGCCATCGTCGGCTCGCGGATTTCGCTGACGATTGCACTTACCGTCGTCTTCATCGTAACGGTGATCGGGACCACGGTCGGCATGGTGTCCGGATATTTCGGCGGCGCCTTCGACACCTGGGTGCAGCGCTTCGTCGAAGTGGTGCTCGCTTTCCCGCAACTGCCGCTCTATCTGGCGCTGACGTCACTGATCCCGGTGACGGCACCGACCAATGTCTTCCTCGGCTTCGTCATCATCGTCATGTCGGCACTCGGTTGGGCTCAGATGTCGCGCGAAGTCCGCGGAAAGACACTGGCGCTCGCCCGCATCGACTATGTCAGAGCGGCAATGGCCGTCGGTGCCACCGACCGACGGATCATCTTCCAGCACATCTTCCCGAACGTGATGAGCCACGTGATCGTCGCCGTCACGCTGCATATCCCAAGCGTGGTGCTGCTGGAATCCTTCCTCGGCTTCCTGGGCTTTGCCGTGAAGCCACCGCTGATTTCCTGGGGTCTGATGCTTCAGGATACCGCAAACTACTCCGTTATCGGCACCTATCCCTGGATTTTGGCGCCTGTCGGCTTCGTGCTGATCACCGTCTTCGCGTTCAACGCGCTGGGTGACGGTCTGCGCGATGCAGTCGATCCTTATTGAGGTGACCAAGATGGCTCTTGCACTCGTCAACTCTTTCGCCCCGCCGGTGCGCCTCGATCATGAGGGACGGTCGGAAAGCCCTGTCATCGATGCGCGCAACGTCGCGGTCAACTTCAAGGTCGAGCACGGCACCGTCGAGGCTGTGAAGGACATCTCCTTCCAGCTCTATCGCGGAGAAACGATCGCGATCGTCGGTGAATCCGGCTCCGGAAAGTCGGTCACCGCGCGCACCGTCATGGGACTGCTCTCCAAGCGCGCCGTGGTGTCACCGAAATCCACGGTGACCTATGACGGCGCCAACATCCTGAAATTCTCCGAGCGCGAACGCCGCAGACTGCGCGGCGACCGCATCTCGATGATCTTCCAGGAACCGATGAGCTCGCTCAATCCGATCTATACGATCGGCAGCCAGATCGTCGAGGCGATCCGCGTGCATCGCAAGGTGAGCAAGAAGCAGGCGGAAGCCCGAGCGCTTGAACTCCTGCAACATGTCCAGATTCCTGACCCGGAAGCCCGGCTCAGACAATATCCGCATCAGCTCTCAGGGGGCCAACGCCAGCGCGTGATGATCGCAATGGCGCTCGCCAACGACCCCGATGTGCTGATCGCCGATGAACCGACCACCGCACTCGACGTGACGGTGCAAGCGCAGATCCTGAACCTCATCCGCAACCTGCAGAAGGAATTGCGGATGGCGGTGATCCTGATCACTCACGACCTCACGGTCGTGCGCCAGTTCTCGGACTACGTCTACGTCATGCAGCATGGCGAGATGCGCGAGCACAACACCACCGAGGCCCTCTTTGCCAATCCGCAGCACGCCTACACCAAGCATCTGTTGGGCTCGGAACCGCGTGGCCAGGCCAATCCGCTGCCTGAGGGCTCGGACGTCATCCTCGATGCTAAGGACGTGCGCGTCTCGTTCATGATGCGTCATGGCGGGTTCTTCAAGCCGGAACTGAAGGAGCTCATCGCCGTCAACCGGTTGAACCTGACGCTCAGGCGGCATGAAACACTCGGCCTCGTCGGCGAATCCGGGTCAGGCAAGACCACCTTCGGTCAGGCACTTGTCAGGCTGAACGAACCGGACAGCGGCGAGATCTATTTCGACGGCCAGCCGATCCACGGAAAATCGCGTGCGGAAATGCGGCCGCTGCGCTCGCGCATGCAGATCGTGTTCCAGGATCCGTTCTCATCGCTCAACCCGCGCATGACCATCGGCCAGATCATCGAGGAAGGGCTTGTGGTCAACAAGCTCGGAGCGACCAAGGCTGAACGGCTCGACCGTGTCCGCGAGGCGCTGATCGCCGCGGGCATGCCCGGCAATATCCTGTCGCGCTTCCCGCATGAGTTTTCCGGTGGTCAGCGCCAGCGTATCGCCATTGCCCGGGCGATTGCGCTCGAGCCGGAGTTCATCCTGCTCGATGAGCCGACCTCGGCGCTCGACCTTTCGGTCCAGGCGCAGATCATCGAACTGCTGCGCAAGCTGCAGGACGAGCGCGGCCTTAGCTATCTCTTCATTTCGCACGATCTCAAGGTCGTGCGTGCCCTCTGCCACCGGGTGATCGTCATGCAGCATGGCAAGATCATGGAAGAGGGACCTGTCAACGAAGTTCTCACCAATCCCAAGACCGCCTACACGGAACGGCTCGTCAAAGCCGCTTTCGAGGTAGCCTGATTGCACATGCCGGAGGTTATAATGGCAAGAAATCCCAAGATCACGTTCATCGGTGCTGGTTCCACCGTCTTCATGAAGAACATCATCGGCGACGTGCTGCAGCGCCCGGCGCTGTCGGGCGCGACCATCGCCCTGATGGATATCAACCCGCAGCGGCTTGAAGAAAGCGCCATCGTCGTCAACAAGCTGATCTCGACACTTGGCGTCAAGGCGAAGGCCGAGACCTATTCGGACCAGCGCAAGGCACTCACCGGCGCCGATTTCGTGGTCGTCGCCTTCCAGATCGGCGGCTACGAGCCCTGCACGGTAACCGACTTCGAGATTCCGAAAAAGTTCGGCCTGCGTCAGACGATCGCCGACACGCTCGGCGTCGGCGGCATCATGCGCGGCCTGCGCACCGTCCCGCATCTCTGGAAGATCTGCGAAGACATGCTCGCGGTCTGCCCCGAGGCGATCATGCTGCAATACGTCAACCCGATGGCGATCAACACCTGGGCGATCTCGGAAAAATACCCGACGATCAAGCAGGTCGGCCTCTGCCACTCGGTGCAGGGCACCGCGATGGAACTGGCCCATGACCTCGACATTCCCTACGAGGAAATCCGCTACCGCTCGGCCGGCATCAACCACATGGCCTTCTATCTGAAGTTCGAGCATCGCCAGGCAGACGGTTCCTACAAGAACCTCTATCCGGATCTCGTGCGCGCCTACCGTGAAGGCCGCGCTCCGAAGCCGGGCTGGAACCCGCGCTGCCCGAACAAGGTACGCTACGAAATGCTGACGCGCCTCGGCTATTTCGTCACCGAGAGCTCCGAGCACTTCGCAGAGTACACGCCCTATTTCATCAAGGAAGGCCGCGAGGACCTGATCGAGAAGTTCGGCATTCCGCTCGACGAATACCCCAAGCGCTGCATCGAGCAGATCGCCCGCTGGAAGGGACAGGCGGAAGCTTACAAGTCGGCTGACAAGATCGAAGTCGCGCAGTCGAAGGAATACGCTTCCTCGATCATCAACTCGGTCTGGACGGGCGAACCCTCCGTCATCTACGGCAACGTCCGCAACAATGGCTGCATCACCTCGCTGCCTGACAATTGCGCGGCCGAGGTTCCCTGCCTGGTGGATGCCTCAGGCATCCAGCCGACCTTCATCGGCGACCTGCCGCCGCAGCTGACGGCGCTGATCCGCACCAACATCAACGTGCAGGAGCTGACGGTTCAGGCGCTGATGACGGAAAATCGCGAGCACATCTACCACGCCGCGATGATGGACCCGCATACGGCGGCCGAACTCGACCTTGATCAGATCTGGGCGATGACGGACGAACTGCTTGCCGCCCACGGCGACTGGCTGCCGGAATGGGCCCGAACCTCACGCAAAGTTCAGGCCGCCTGACCACTCTCTCTCCCGGTCAGGGACCTCAAGAAGTCCCGCGGTTCTACCGCGGGACTTTCCTACCGAGAGGGTTTCCCAGCGTATCAACAGCGCCCGGCACGACATCATTGAAGCCGACTTCGGGGCAACCGCGAACATTGGCGAAGCTTATCTCACGGCGATCTCCTCCGTCCGTCATGCCTCGAAGCGTCACGACGTTTTCATCCTGATAGACAACATCGGTGCGGTAGATCCGTGCACGCCTAGCCAGATTTCTCGCCTGGCTGACATTGCATTGACCCGGCGACGGTGAGACGTGCCAGGAGCTCGTTCCCCTGCCATCGGAACTCCAGCCTTCCTGGCCGGAAGCCATCGTCGGCAGAAGTGCGGCAAAGGAAATTAACGTCGCGCGGAAGGCAGCTTTCAAAATCGACGATCCCACATTGCGTTCAAACGCGTTTGGCCACGAGACGGCAAGACGCGCCTTGCTAGGATAAACGGCGAACCGTTGGAAGCAACCATGCGCGAGGAACCCGGGCGGGTAAGTTCATCAACATGGCTAAGCTTTGTTTGCATCAGGTTTGGCAAGCAGCCGATTGATTAAATCCAATATATTGATATAGAACATGGATACGCATTCTCATCCCGCCTGATCGGAACCCTATGAGCCGTAATTTTCTTGTCGTTGATCCCGAAGAGGGCATGCCAATCCTGAAGGGGCTTGCATCGCCGGCAAGGGTATCCGTGCTGAAGTTGCTGCACGAGAAGGGCCCGCTCAACGTCAACGAAATCGCTGAAATCCTTGAGCTGCCGCAGTCGAGTGTCTCGACAAACGTGCAGATGCTGGAGGAGGCGGGGCTGATCCGTACCGAGACGCAGAAGGCGCGCAAGGGCAACCAGAAGGTCTGCCATAGCGTCTATGACGAGATTCTCGTCGTCTTCAAGAATGAAATCAAGGAAACCGAACCGGATGCCATCGAGGTGGCGATGCCGCTCGGCCTCTATACAAGCTTCGATGTGACGGCACCGTGCGGGCTCTGTTCAGTCGATGGCATCATCGGCCTGCTTGACGTCCCCAATACGTTCCTTGATCCGGACCGCATGAAAACGGCGCTGATCTGGTTCACGCGCGGCCATGTAGAGTACCAGTTCCCGAACAATGCGCGGTTGACCAACACCCGGATTCGCGAAGTCGAATTCGTCATGGAACTGAGCTCGGAGGTGCCCGGCACCAGTGCCGACTGGCCCTCCGACATCACCCTGACTGTGAATGGTGCCGACATCGGAACCTGGACGTCTCCGGGCGATTTCGGCGACAAGCGCGGGGTTTTCACGCCGGATTGGTGGAAACTGAAGGGGTCTCAATACGGCAAGCTGAAGAGTTTCCGCATCAATGAAGACGGTGCCTTCGTCGACGGATTGCGGATCTCGGATGTGACGCTCGCCGATCTCAAGCTCGACGAACACCATTCAATTCGCCTGCGGATCGGCGTGCGCGACGATGCCAAGCATCCCGGCGGGATCAACATTTTCGGCCGCGGCTTCGGTAATTACGACCAGGATATCCTGCTGCGCATCAAGACTCGGTGAGTCTATCCAATTTTCTGAATTTTACCCTTGACCACGCCCAAGGCTTCCGGTTTATTCACCTCAAATTGTGATATACATCACAAACTACGATACGGTGGAGGAAACCATGAAGGCCGCGGTTACAGCGCACAGCAAATACACGATCTCGGACATTGACCCGCGCCTTTACGGCTCGTTCATCGAGCACCTGGGTCGCGCCGTCTATACCGGCATCTACGAACCCGACCACGCGACCGCCGACGAAAACGGCATGCGCAAGGACGTGATCGATCTCGTCAAGGAACTCAATGTTCCGATCGTACGCTATCCCGGCGGCAACTTCGTCTCCGCCTACAACTGGGAAGACGGCATCGGCCCGAAGGAAAGCCGCCCGACGCGCCTCGACCTCGCCTGGCACACCTCCGAAAGCAACCAGGTCGGCATGCACGAATTCGCCGACTGGTGCGTCTCGGCCAACACCGAGATGATGCTCGCCGTCAACCTCGGCTCGCGCGGCCTGGATGAAGCACGCAACTTCCTCGAATATGTCAACCATCCCGGCGGCAGCGAGTGGAGCGACAAGCGCATCGCCAACGGCCGCGCGGAGCCCTGGGACGTGAAGCTGTGGTGCCTCGGCAACGAGATGGACGGTCCCTGGCAGATCGGCCACAAGACGGCCGACGAATATGGCCGCCTGGCCCACGAAACCGCAAAGGCCATGCGCGCCTTCGACAGCTCGCTGGAACTCGTCGTCTGCGGCTCGTCCAACGCCCACATGCCGACCTATCCGGAATGGGAAGCGACCGTTCTCGACCATACCTACAACGAGGTCGATTACATCTCGCTGCACATGTATTTCGAGAACCGCGCCAAGAACACCGCCAACTACCTCGCCCGCAGCATCGAACTCGACAACTACATCGGCACGGTCGCCGGCGTCATCGATTACGTCAAGGCGAAGAAGCGCTCGACCAAGGACGTCTACATCTCGTTTGACGAATGGAACGTCTGGTACCACTCCAAGGAACGCGACAAGGCGACGCTCGCCGGCGCTAACGGCTGGCCGCATGCCCCGGCACTGCTCGAAGACGATTATAACTTCGAAGACGTGCTGCAGGTCGGCTGCATTCTCAACACCTTCATCAATCGCGCCGATGTCGTGAAGATCGCCTGCCTTGCGCAGCTGGTCAACGTCATCGCCCCAATCATGACGACGCCTGGCGGCGCTGCATGGCGCCAGACGATCTTCTACCCGTACTATTTCGCTTCGGTCTACGGTCGCGGCACGGCGCTGAAGTTGATCGTCGACAGCCCGACCTACAAGGTCGATGATCTGGGCGATGTGCCTTACCTCGACGTCTCCGCCGTCCACGACGCAGACGCCAAGGCCGTAACGTTCTTCATCGTCAATCGCCATGGCACCGAAGCGCTCGATCTGGACGCCAGCCTGCTGGAGTTCGGCGCGCTGAAGATCGTCGACGACCAGGTCATCTCGCACGCCGACCTCAACATCACCAACACCGCTGAAAAGCCGGACAACGTGGTGCCGCAGAAGGCAACCGGCTCGGCGTTTGAAGCTGGAAAGCTCAGCGCAAAGATCGCGCCGCTGTCCTATCGGGTGATCCGCCTGCAGGCCTGATATTTAAATCAGACTTCCTGATACATATCAAAGATATGTTGACATCGTAATTGTATGATTTAACGTCAGCGCACCGGTTTTGACGTGCCACTGGGAGGAAGAGATGGGAGCAAGCGCTTCTGTTTTGGCACTATCACTGACTGAAAGGGCCCCGCTTGCGAAAGCGGGCGCCTGCCCGGTCGACATATGCCAGCCACGTGTCCATATCGGCTTTTCGGATTCTGACTGCAACATGGGAGCGGTCGGATGACAGCCAATATTGAAATCCACAATGTCAGCAAGCGCTACGGCGCCGTGACCATTCTCGACGGCCTGTCGTTGTCGATCAAGGCCAATGAGTTCATGGTCTTCCTCGGTCCTTCCGGCTGCGGGAAATCAACGCTTCTACGAATGATTGCCGGCCTCGAAAGCGTCGATGAAGGCACCATTTCCATCAATGGCGAACGCATCGACACGCTGCCGCCCGGCCAGCGCGACATCGCCATGGTGTTCCAAAGCTACGCGCTCTATCCGCACATGACGGTCGCCGACAACATGGCGTTCGGACTGCGCAACATCAATGTTGCCGCCGACGTGATCTCCGCCCGCGTGGCCGAGGCCGCGCGTATGCTGGAGATCGGTCATCTGCTCGAGCGCAAGCCCGGCCAGCTCTCCGGTGGTCAGCGCCAGCGCGTCGCCATCGGCCGCGCCATCGTCAAGGAACCGAAGGCCTTCCTGTTCGACGAGCCGCTCTCCAATCTCGATGCCGCGCTGCGTGTCCGCACGCGTGTCGAACTTGCCCAGCTGCGCAATCGCGTTCAGTCGACAATGATCTTCGTCACCCACGACCAGATCGAGGCGATGACGCTCGCCGACCGTATCGTCGTCATGAACAACCGCAAGATCGAGCAGATCGGATCTCCGATGGAGATCTATTCCCGCCCGGCCAGCCGTTTCGTGGCGACCTTCGTCGGCTCGCCGACGATGAACTTCCTCGACGTCGGCATCTCGGAACGCAACGGTTTCATCAGCGCGAAGCTGGCTGACGGCACCGAACTGCAGACGGCGATACGCCCGACCGGCATCAAGAACGGCGCGCATTCGCTCGGCATTCGCGCCGAAGCGGTGAAGCTTGCCAACGGCGTTCCCGCAACGACGACCGGCAAGGTCGACGTTCTCGAACGCCTGGGCGACCGCACGCTTCTCTACACGCGCCTTAAGGACGGCAGCAGCCTCGTTGCCGAGGATATCGGCAACAGCCGCGTGGCGATCGGCGACGAAGTCGCCCTGACGCTGGATGGCACCCGGACCCATCTTTTCGATGCCGATGGCAGCGCCTGGCACAACGAGGAGCCGGCGCATGGCTGACGCAACCTTGTCCGGCACCGCCGCGGCTGCAAAGGCCGCGGCCCGCCAGAAGGTGCAGAACATCAACGCACCGCTCTGGCGCAACGCGCTTTTCGTCGCGCCCTACCTGTTCTTCTTCGTCACGCTGCTCGTCGTGCCGTTGTTCTGGGGCATGTGGCTCAGCCTGCATAAGGCCGATGCCTTCGGCGCCGGCAAGTTCGTCGGCATCGACAACTATATCCGCCTCTTCCGCGACAAGATCTTCATTCAGGCGGTCGGAAACACCTTCTATTTCGTCTTCCTCACCGTGCCGACACTTGCCATCCTCGGCCTGATGCTGGCGCTCGCGCTGAACCGCAAGACAAGGCTCGCGGCAGCGTTGCGCGCCGTCTATTTCTCGTCGTCGGTCATGTCGGTCACCATCGTCACGCTGATCTGGCGGATTGTTTTCATCGGCAATTTCGGTCTGCTCGCCACCATCTACGGATGGTTCGGCGCAACGGCGCCGGCCTTCCTGTCGGATCCGAAGCTCGCGATGATCGGTATCGCCATTGCCACGGTCTGGTGGTGCATCGGCCTGCCGATGATGCTGTTCCTCTCAGCCCTCCAGCAGGTGCCGGCGGAGATCTATGAAGCCGCCGCGCTCGACAATGCCAGCCGCTGGCGTACCCTCTGGTACATCACGCTGCCGTCGATCCGCCGGACCTTCGTTCTGGTGTTGATCATCCAGGTGGTCTTGCAGTTCCAGCTGTTCGGCCAGGCAAAGCTGATGACGCTCGGCGGACCGAACAACGTCTCCAAGCCCATCGTGCTCTACATCTACGAAGCCGCCTTCACCAAGTGGGACCTCGGTCTCGGTGCTGCAGCCTCGGAAGTTCTCTTCGTATTGATCCTGATTGCTGCCATGGCGCAGTACTTCATCTCGCGCCGCAAAGGAGAAGAAGGATGAGCGCTGTAACTGGTGGCAACATCGTCGGCCGTTCGACCGGCGACCGCGTGATCCTTATCCTGGCGGTTCTCTGCGCACTGATCATGATGGCGCCGGTCCTGTGGGTGATCGGGCTCTCGCTCAAGGACAACAAGGAACTGATGGCGGATATGAACGCTGTCTTCCACGCTCCTTACACGATCAACAACTACATCAATATCCTGGCAACCTCGTCGGTCTTTCGCTGGATCCTGAACAGTATCATCGTCGCCGGCGGGTTGACCGTCATGACCCTCGTGCTGTCCTCGCTTGCAGGCTATGGCTTCGCCCGACTGAACTTTCCGTTCCGCAACGCGCTGTTCATCATCGTGCTGCTCGGCCTGGCCGTGCCTGAACAGGCGGTGCTGATTGCCCGCCATCAACTGTTCAGCTGGCTGAAGTTCCACAACACCTACCACGGCCTGATTCTGCCTGGACTGTCGGCACCCTTTGGCGTGTTCCTGATGACGCAGTACTTCCGCGCCATCCCGAAGGAGCTCGACGAGGCGGCGCTTCTCGACAATGCCAGCCGTTTCAAGATCTTCTGGAAGGTGCTTCTGCCCCTGACGATCCCGGCACAGGCAACGCTCGGCATCTTCACCTTCCTGGGCGCGTGGAACGACTACTTCTGGCCGCTGATCTCCGGCACGAAGAAGGAAATGTACACGCTGACGATCGGCATCGCCTCGACGCAGACCAACTTCGCACAGTCGGAAGGCCTCGGCTTCCTGATGTCGCAAGCAGTCTTTGCCGGTGCGCCGATCCTCATTCTCTACCTGTTTTTCCAGAAATACATCGTGACGGCAGTTTCCGGCGCCGCCGTGCGCTGACGACCGCCATCCCGGTGATCATGTAACCGGCTCCCGGGGAGGGGGCTTAAGCCAAGGGTCAAGGAAGACCCAAGAGGAGGAGTTGGAATGACGCATACCTTCAGGAAATACATGCTGGCAGCAGCATCGGTGATCGCCCTTGTCGGCGCATCGCCAGCCTTTGCCGCCACCGAACTCAGCGTTCAGCGCTTCTTCGGTGCCTGCGATGCAGACTTCGGCACCAACACCGACGTCAGCAAGGCCGTTGGCGAATGCGGCATCATCACGTCGCTGATCAACAAGTTCAACGCCGACAATCCGGATGTTCATGTCACCGTTACCACCGTTGAATGGCCGGGCTACGACCAGCTGACGGCTCAGTTCGCAGCCGGCGATCCGCCGGACATCGTCACCATCCATCAGTCGGTGCTTGCTGATTACCAGTCCAAGGGCCTGATCATGCCGCTCGACGACGTCCTGAAGTCCGTCGGGGTCGCGTCCAGCGACTTCACCGATGCCAGCCTTGGCGGCGTGACGAAGGAAGGCAAGATCTACGGCCTGCCGATCGACAACTGGACCATGCTCTACCATATCAACCTGGACCTCTTCAAACAGGCTGACCTCCTCAATGCCGACGGCACGCCGAAGCTGCCGACGAGCCCGGACGAGCTGCTGGCGCAGGCAAAGCAGTTCAAGGAGAAGACCGGCAAGCCCTACTTCGTACAGAACCTCGCCAACGAAGTGGCGCTCTACACCCGTAACCTCTACACCTACCTGTTCCAGCAAGATTCCGACTTCTTCGCCAATCCGAAGCAGGTGAAGCTGAATACGCCCGAGGCCAAGAAGGTGCTCGAGATGTACAAGGCGATCTATGACAACGGCGACACCACCAAGGACCTCGACTACGCCGCTGGCATCAATGCCTTCCTCAACGGCGAAGGCGGCGTGCACCTGAACGGAACCTGGGTGATCGGCGACTACACCGCATCGTCCGAAAAGGCCGGCACCGCGCTCAACAAGGGCGGCTATGCGGTCTATCCGTATCCGCAGCTCTTCGCCGGCAAGAAGTCGCAGTACGCTGACGGCCACAGCTGGGCCGTATCGCAGAAGGACCGCTCGCCTGAGGAAACGGCCGCTATCGGCAAGTTCCTGAAGTTCTTCCACGACAACGACTTCGACTGGTCGCGCACCGGCCACCTGCCGGCTGTCAAGGCAGTCCTCGACTCGCCTGAGTTCAAGGCTCTGCCGCATCGTGACACGATCTCGGCGATCGCGACGCTCGGCACGCCGCTGCCGTCGACCGTCCAGCGCCAGTTCGCGATCCAGGACATCATCGGCCAGGAAATGAGCGCAGCCATCACCGGCCAGAAGGAAGTGGATGCCGCTCTCACCGACATGGAGTCGCGCATCAACGAACTGCTTGCCAACATCTAAGGCTCACCTCTCTCCGAGCCTAAGAGCAGATGCCCGCCGCTGGTCTCGCGGCGGGCATTTTTGTCCCTACGAGGCGGCCGGAACCGGCGTTGGCAGCAATTTTCCACGTAAGAGAAGCACGATCGTTCCAATCGCAACCACCAGCACCACGATATTGGCCACGACGAAGAGGATCGGCGCCAAGGCGTCTACCGCTCCAATGTCGCCTCGACCGACCATCTTCGAGGCCGCCGTCGAAAGCGCGGTGATGCCGAAGGTAAAGGCCCAATAGGATGCCGCCACAGGCTGCTTTGCGATCCAGGGTAGCAGGCGCAGGAGCAAAAGCGCCTGCAGGATGGCATAGCCCAGCATAGCATGAACCAGCATGTCGGGCGCCCCTTGCGTGACGCCGAGATAGGCCACGCTGCCAACCGCAGGCGGTGCGAGCTGGATCCCGAGTGTTGGACGCAATGGCTCGGCAAGGGTGGGCGCTGTCAGCAGGCGGTTGAGAAGCACGGATTCGATCGCCAGCCAGGAGAAGAAGCCCGCTCCGAACGCCAGCTGTCCCCAGTCGGCATGGCCGAGCGCGCCCGCGACGATTGCCGTGACGAACGAGCCCGCCACGGTCGGCAGATAGAGGACGGCCGTCGTCGTTGCCGGGTCGCGCCCGCCACGCCAGAGAATGCCAGTCCGCCACAGCGCGAAGAGAAGCGTGAAGATAGCTCCCAGAGCAAAGAGCACCTCAGCCGCCAATCTGGAATAGGGAAGTAACACCAATGCGATCAGCATCGTCGCAACGCCGGCAAGGCCAATGAAGCAACACTGGATGGCATTTTCGGCCTCGGCCAGCGCGGCCTTCGGGTCGACGATCCATTTTGCGGCATAGAGAATGACCAACAGCAGCCAGACTACGACAGCCAGGAAGCCCAGCGCCGCACCGATCCCGGGCGGCAGTGGCCAGATCGCAGCCGCTGCACGCCAGCTGTTGCTGAGCCCGGCGATACCGAGAACGATCCCGAAGAAGGCGGCCGGGACGCGTGGCAGCCGAGACTGCCTGGCCGGTGACGGAGCGGTGTCGGCCAACGACTTCGGCGGGAAACCCATGCTCATTTCGTAACCTCCACATTGGGCACACCGGAGACCGCTCGCGGATCGCTGCCGTCCGGCAACATCCACGACCCTTCGTCGATAGACAAGAGCCGTGGCTTGGTCCCCGCGGATGAACGGTACGATTGCCGTGGTTGCGAAAGACGGTTTTCAGCGCCGCCGTTTGCGCCCATCGAAGTGGAGCAGCAGGCCCAAGCCGATCAGTCCGGCTTCCGCCGCGATCAGGGCCGTGCCGGAATAACTGCTGATGCCGGTGCCGATTGCAAACAGCAGCGCACTCAGTCCCGCGCCGAGGAAGATGTTGACGGAGATCAGTGCGCTGCCAAGCCCTGGCCGTTCGGCGATCAGGTCCTGCAGGTAGGTGATCGGAATACTGATCAGCGCTGCCGCACCGATGCCGCTGAGAACTGTCAGCGCATAGACATGCCAGGGCGCCGAGGCAAAGCCGAGCAGGACCAGATAGACGACATAGATGACGGCACCCAGCGCCAAGGCTGTCACATGGCTCATGATCCGCTGCGCCCGACCCCAGATGATGATGAAAACCACCTCAAAGAAGGCCACGATGCCGACGAGCACGCCGATGTCGGTAACAGTGCCATGCGCCGCGCCTGTTACGATCAGCGGCAGGATTGCGCCATTTACGTGCAGTGTGCTGCTGATCAATGCCACCGCAATAACGCGAACAAAGACACGCGGCGACAAGACCTCGCCGAGTGCTGCGAGATAGGAAAGGTGGTGCGTGGCAGCCTTGTCCGTCCCGCTCTGGCGGGGAAGGAAGATAGAAATCAGACCGAGGCAGACCACGCAGGCGAGTGCAGCAAACAGATAGGCCGGCAGCATCGTCGTCGAGCCCGCCAGCAACGCACCGGTAATTCCTGGGACCAGCACCCAGGAAAGCGAAATCATCGCGCGCACGCCCGAGTTCACGGTCGCGACGTCGTTTCGCGACATGCCCTTGGTCGTTGCCCGCACGTTGGCGAAAAGCAGCGAATTCAGCGAGCCATAGACCGGCAGCAACAGCAGTGCACTGAAAACGAAGGTCGCCTGCGCCGGCAGGACGAAGACAGCGCCATAGCCCAGGATGCCGAAGACGGCTGAGACGATCATCATCGCGCGATATTCGCCGATGCGGTCAGCGAGGTTGCCGAGCAGAATGCTGACGATGACATTGACGGCTGCGGCCGCGAAGATCAGGCCCGAATAGATCCCGTTGCTCAGGCCCAGCTCGCGGATACCGACAACGGATTGATAGGGCGACGTTGCAGCGCCTGCAAAGCCGAAGGCAAAGATCGCAAGCATGCTGACCCGGATCGTCGGGTTGCGGAATACATCGGGGAGGGGACGGGTCATGTCGTGCAATTGAGCGAGTGGCAAGTCATCCGGTCTCCGGGCGACCTGCGCCTTGGCAGGTTCGGCATAGCGCCGAAACCTGCCAAGGCAGAATGTCAGTCTTGCCAGCACGCCGAAAGGCGAGCCCGCGCTTCATAGGAAAAATTGCGATCGAACGGAAATGCCGGCCGGGCACGATGCAGGCTGGCAAGCCCCTCGATATCCTGGTTGACCACACCTTCGGTCAGCGCCATCAGGTTCGGGTTGGCGATCGGCGCCAGTTCCGGCGACAGATAGCCGGATTTGACGACGAGCAGCCGCACCGTCTTCGGATCAAGCCCCAGGCGGGTAAAGTCGGCAATGTTGTGGTAGGGGCGACGGCGAGCGGCCAGCACGACCGTAATGCCCCCAACGCGCACAACGGCTTGACGCTCCGCAACGACACCCGGATCATCGAGGCCGATAACCTCGGCTTCGACCTTTGCGGGCACGCTCGACGGATCGAGATTACCGCCGATGGAGAGCGACACGGTCGCGCCCTTGCCTGCGGCAAAGCATGCCTCGACGGCGGGACGATCGGTGATGCCGGCGATGAGGGCGCCATCGAACTTGCGATCGATCAACGCGTTCAAGACATCGGCTCGATCGCCAACGCCGCCTCCGGTTGGGTTGTCGGCGGAATCCGCGAGGATGACCGGCGCGGTGGAGGTCTTCTCGGCGATATCGAGCATCTCGGCAAGCGGGCCTGTTGTTGGGCCGAACCGAAATTCCTCGCGCGCGTTCCAGTAGGAAAGAGCAATATCTTCGGCAGCCTTGGCGGCGGCCTTCTTGTCGGCACCCGTCACAACGGCGCAGGCGGTCGCGCGCGGTTCGTCGGCCCAGACGTAGCCGATCATCAGATTGGCATCGAGGACGCCGTGCCGTTCATCAAACGTCGGCAGCGCCTCATAGAGGCTTTTGGCCGGTTCGTCCTCCGTCGAAGTACGTTCACCCGGCCAAAGAACCGGAACCGGTGCCCAGGCAACCCCAGGGCGGTTGCCGCTCTTCAACGCCTCCACCAGCATCGACCAGGCACGAACCATGGTTTCACGCACATCGATGTGCGGCGCCGTGCGGTAGGCGGCGAAGATATCAAGCTGATCGATGATCGTCTGGCTGACGTTGCCGTGCAGGTCGTAGCTTGCGGCAACGACGCAATCCGACCCTACGACGGCGCGCGCCGCCGAGATCCAGTCGCCCTCGGCGTCGTTCATGCCCTCGACGTTCACCGCACCGTGCATGGCAAGATAAAGCCCGTCGAGTGGCAGGGATGCCTTCAGAAGATCGAGAAACTCGCTCTTGAAGGCCTCGTACGCCACACGCGAAACCGGGCCGCCCGGCACGGCACGCGCATGAAGGAGGGGAAGGTGCTCGATCCCCTCCGCCTTGAGAAAGTTAAAATATTCCGCGCCGAGAAGCTCCGCGCCCCGCAGGACACGAAAATCCTCGACAGCCATCAGCACCGGAGAATAGGTGCTGCATTCCGTATGAAGTCCACCGACGGCTATCCGCATCGTCTCAATCCTGGATTCGGGTTTACAATTTCGGGCTCAGCGGAACGATGGCCGAGAACCGATGCCAGTTCTTCTTCGCCTTCGGCGTCCACGCAGCTTCAGCGATTGCCGGCAGGCGCGGAAAGACGAGACGGTTGAAATAGCCGCGTGACAGGAAGTGTTCGGACCAGATGCAGGCCTGCACGCCCTTCATCTTGTCCTTGAGCTCTTCCGGAAAGTCACCCTCGGCCTCGTAGCCATAGGTATGTGCCGGCGGGACCGTGCCGGCCCAGCTGGCGCCCGGCTCCTGGAACGCTTCAGCCTGAACCATGTCGAGATAATAGGCCTGGCCGGGCGTCATCACCACTTCATAGCCCTGCTTGGCCAGATCGATACCGACCTGCGGGTTTTCCCAGGCCATCAGCAACGAGTCCTTGGAGGCCACGCCACCGCCATGGGCAACCTCGTTCCAGCCCGCAAGCTTGCGCCCACGCGCCGTCAGCATGTCCTTGATGCGCTTCAGGAAGTAGGACTGCAGCGCGAAGGTGCCCGAGATGCCTTCCTGTTCCATCAGCTTCTTGGCAAGCGGGGAGGCGAGCCACGAACCGTTCGCCACTTCGTCGCCGCCGATATGGATGTATTCGGACGGGAAGAGTTCGACCATTTCGTCGAACACCTTCTCGAGGAATTCATAGGTCAGCGGTACGGCCGGGTTCAGGGCATTGTTCGGATAGCCCTGTACCGAATGGTAGCTGTCGGGTGCTTCCTGCCCGTCGGTCAGATCCGGCAATGCAATCAGCGTCGCGGAGTTGTGTCCGGGGATATCGATCTCAGGAACGACCTCAACGCCGAGTGCCGCCGCGTGAGCGACGATATCGCGGACATCATCCTGCGAATAGAACCCGCCGACGGGATCGGCGCCATTGCCGAGCTGCGGCAGCAGCGGTTCGTCGGGACCACGAAGGACGCCAGTTGTCGTCAGCGTCGGATAGGCCTTGATTTCGAGACGCCAGGCCTCGTCATCGGTCAGATGCCAATGGAAGATATTGAGCTTCAACCAGGCAAGAATATCGATGAGCCGCTTGAGGTCGGCCACTGGATAGAACTGGCGCGAGACATCGAGATGGCACCCGCGCCAGACATAGCGCGGCTTGTCCGTAATCGTGCCTAAAGCCGGAAAGCGAAATTTGTTAGGCTCGCTGCGCGCGCCGTGCAGCAGTTGCGCAAGCGAGGTGAGACCGTATTGGCGGCCGGCCGCATCCGAATAGGCGAGCGTGACCTCCTGGGTTGAAAAAGTCAGCTTGTAGCCTTCCTTGGCAACCGACGGATCGTGCGCGAAACGCACCGGCCGCCCCTGCGGAGAAACCGAAAGGTTGAACGGCGCGTGGCCGCTCTCGAAGAGACGGCGAAAAAGGGCAAGCGCCGTCGACACCGCCGTGAGCTCGTCCTTCGACGAGCCTTCGGCGGGATAGAGAACGACCGGGAAACCATCCCCGGGGATCACATCGATCTCAGCCGGCCAGGGCTGCAGGGCAAAGGGCAGTTCCAGTCGGCCTTCCGGCAGCAGCACCGGCGGCGGCTCGCTGACACGGCCTTCCAGCAGCAGATCGGACACCGCGATGGCCACATGCTTGCCGTCTGCCAGCGTCACGTAAGCCGACTTGGCGCCGTCAGTGCAATGCTTTGCCGGACGGTGCAGACCGCTGACGGTGAAAATCCAGCTCGCGCCGGGTTCGATCGACAGCCCCGCAGGCGGTGCAAATTCATGGAAATTGGCATTGCGCCGCTGGAAGACGGCGTTCTCGCAAGCCTTCGGGTCGATCACGCGGGTCAGCGACGTGTAGACGAGCTTGAACCCTGTCAGCGCCTCGTCCGAGAGGTTGAACAACGAGAACGTAAAGCGTCCGTTGGGACCGCCCTCCGGATTCCACGTTGTTTCAAGGCGATAAGCCGCTTCCATAGTCGTTCCTCTTTATGATTTTGTTCTTAGTAGTCTGCGGATTGGGAGAAGGTGCGGGCAAGCTCCGCCTGACCGGCCGTCAGACCGCAGTCGACGGGCAGGCAAACACCGCTGATGGCGGCAGCCTGTGGTCCCGCCAGAAAGCCGACAGCATTGGCGACGTCCTTCGGATCCACGACGCGTTGCAGTGGATACCAGCGCCGGGCTTCCTCAAAGACGTTGGGATTGGCAGCGGCCCGCGCTTCCCAGGCCTGCGTTCGCACGGTGCCCGGCGCGATCGCGTTGGAGCGAATGCCGAACTTGCCGTATTCGACCGCGACCAGCTTGGTAAAATGAAGCAGACCGGCCTTGGCCGCGCTATAGGCCGGATGTCCGAAGACGCTCATGCCGTTGACCGAGGCAATGTTGATCACCGAACCCTTGGCCGCTTTCAATTGCTCTTCCAGTGCATGGAAGCAGAGGAATGGCGCTTCGAGGTTGAGCGCGTGATCGGCGCGCCAGTTTTCCGGCGTGGTGGATTGGAGGCTGACACTACGCGCAGCGCCGGCATTGTTGACCAGCGTCTTCACAGAACCAAGGGAAGCAGCCTTCCTCGCCATTTCAGCCGTGCTCTCGACGCTGGTAACGTCACAGGCGAAGGCCACGAACCGCTCGATCGGGCCAAGCGTGCGTGCTGCCTTTTCGGCGGCGGCGAGATCAATATCGACAAGCAGGATGATATCGTGATCGTCGGCAAGCCGGCTGGCGATGGCCCGACCTATGTCGCCCGCAGCGCCTGTTACGATCGCTACCGATTGTGTCATTCTACATCCTTCCCTGCATGAAAATGTCAGTCCCCAAGAAGCTGACGGTCATCACCGTCACGATGGGCGACGAGTTGCTGCTTGATACGGCGGAGCGTCACTGCCGCCTGCGGTTGAACGGCATAGGCCACCAGGCTCGCGAGGATGTCCACGACAGCGAGGTAGGCGATGCGTGTCGACGTTGGCCGGAAGATATTGTTGCCTTCCGGCAGGTCGATCGGCACGACGATGTCTGCGGATTGCGCGACAGGGCTGTTTGCCTGCGTCAGCGCGATGGTTGTCACCTTGGTTTCACGCGCCAGCGCAAAGGAGCGCACGAGTTCCATGTTGCGGCCCGAGAATGAGGAGCCGATGACGACGTCCTTGGGCTTGGCGGCAGCCGTCATCATCAGCTGCATGCTGTGGTCGGAGCTTGCGGTCACATGCAGGCCAAATCGGAAGAGGCGGTTCTGCAATTCGCTTGCGATCATCGAGGAATTGCCGCCCGAGCCGAAGGCATAGATCATCTCGGCGTGTGCGAGTTTTTCCGCCGCCTCCTCAAGGGCCGCCAGATCGAGCGAGCGATGCAGGAGAAAGAGTGCGTTCTGTGCCTTGGTGACGATATCCTGCGCCACATCGGCTGGATTGCGGCTCTTCGGCTCCGGCCGGATGTAGCGCATCCCGACATAAGCGGTACGCGCGAGCTGGATCTTGAAATCGGCGAAACTGTCGCAGCCGACGCGGCGGCAAAAACGCGTCACGGTAGGCGGCGACACATCGGCCTTTTCAGCGAGCTCGATGATCGAGGCGTTGACCGCAAACTCGAAGTCATTGAGCAGAATATCGGCAATACGAGTTTCCGACGGCGAAAGCCGGGCCTTCTCTTCCTGCAATGTAGAGAAAATATCCATCCCGACTTCCTTTCCGCTTCAGACGCTATCGATCCTTCGGCTTATACGCGACGCAGTCGATTTCAACCTTGCAATCGACCATCATCGAAGACTGAACACAGGCGCGCGCGGGCGGGTGTTCACCGAAATACTGCTGATAGATACCGTTGAAGGTCCAGAAATCACGCGGATCGTCGAGCCAGACGCCGCAACGCACGACGTGCTCGAGGCCGTAGCCGGCTTCTTCAAGAATCGCGATGACGTTCTGGATCGTCTTGTGGGTTTGCGCGACGATATTGCCGTCGATGATTTCGCCGTTTTCCATGGCGACCTGGCCCGAAACATAGAGCCAGCCGTCAGCTTCGACCGCGCGGGCGAACGGCAGCGGCTTGCCGCCGGCACCCTTCTGAACCGTGCCATAACGCTTGATGGACATTGACCGATCCTTGCAAATTATTTTCGTGATACGTTGACAAAGGACCATATTAAGCGGAATTTGACCAGCGAAAAACATCATTCATGAAAAGAATTTCAATCGGGAACCCCATGCGCGATCCTTTCAAGAACCCTTTCCCCGCTTCCGACGTTGCCAGACATTCGATATGGGAGATGCTTGTTCCGCGTGACATCGACGCGTTTCTGGCAGCCGATTGGTCGCTTGTCGCGCACGACTTCGTGGAAGAGGGTTTCATCGGCATCGACGGCCGCAAGGAAGTGAGCCCGGACAATTGGCGCCTGGCATTTCCGACCCTTGCAGCCTACCGTGACGAGTGGCTGCGCCAGGCCAAGGATTTCGCCACGCAGTCGTTTGCCGAAGATACCCGCACCGCGATCTTCACGACCACGACGCTTGAGGACATCGAGATCGAGGGCGACATGGCGCTCGTCCGCAAGAAGTTCAACGGTGGCATCAACAAGCCGGATGGCAGCCGCGATATCATGCAGTGGCAGACACTCTATTACTGCCGCCTGCATGAGGGCCGGTGGAAGATCAGCGGCTTTACCGGCTACCTGCCGAACCCGATGGGCTGACAAACAATAAAGGCCAAGCCATTGCGCATTTTCACGGCGGCGCTCGCGACCGAAACGAACACCTTCTCTCCCATCTGCATCGATCGCCGCGCGTTCGAAGCATCGCTTTATGCGCCACCCGGCGAGCATCCGGAGACGCCAACGCTGTGCTCGGCGCCCATCACGGTCGGGCGAAGCGTCTGCGCGGCGAAGGGCTGGGAACTGGTCGAAGGCACCGCCGCCTGGGCAGATCCCGCCGGCCTCGTCAGCCGCACGACCTATGAAGGCCTGCGCGACGAGGTCCTTGATCAGTTGCGCGCGGCTATGCCCGTCGGCGCGGTCGTTCTCGGCCTGCACGGCGCAATGGTGGCCGCAGGCTATGAAGATACCGAAGGCGATATTCTGGCGCGCGTGCGCGAGATCGTCGGGCCGGATATTCTGGTTTGTGCCGAACTCGATCCGCACAGCCATCTAACGGTCAAGCGGCTGACGGCTGCGAACTTCTTCGTCTATTTCAAGGAGTTTCCGCACACCGATTTCGTCGACCGCGCCGAGGACCTGTGGCGCCTGGCGGTCGATACGCTCGAGGGTCGTATCAAGCCGGTCATGTCCGTCTTCGATTGCCGGATGATCGACGTGTTCCCGACATCGCGCGATCCGATGCGGTCGTTTGTCGACAAGATCATGCAGATCGAAAAGGATGACGCCGACATCCTGTCGATCTCGGTGATCCACGGCTTCATGGCCGGCGACGTGCCGGAAATGGGAACGAAGCTTCTCGTCGTCACCAACGACAAGCCCGAAAAGGGCAAGGCGGTCGCACGGGAACTGGGGCTCGAACTCTTTTCGAAGCGCGGAACGTTCATCATGCCGCAGATCGACGAGAAGCAGGCCGTCGACCAGGCATTGAAGGCAACCTCCTGGCCGGTCGTCATCGCCGACATGTGGGATAATCCCGGCGGCGGAACGGCAGGCGACGCGACAGTGCTTCTCGAAGAATTGCTGGCGAGGGGCGTGACTGATGCCGCAATCGGCACGATCTGGGACCCGATGGCCGTGCAGATCTGCATGGCCGCAGGCGAGGGGGCCGAAATCCCGCTCCGCTTCGGCGCCAAATCGGCTCCGGGCACCGGCAATCCGGTGGATGGCATCGTCAAGGTGGTAAGGATCGTTCGCAACGCCGAAATGCGGTTCGGCGAGAGCTTTGCCCCGTTTGGCGATTCCGCGCATATCGTCTTGAACGGTATCGACATCATCCTGAACTCGACGCGGGCGCAGAGCTTCGATCCGAGCCTGTTTTCAGCCCTCGGAATTGAACCGACTTCGAAGAAGATCCTGGTGATCAAGTCGACCAATCACTTCTTTGCATCCTTCTCCAAGATCGCGGCGGAAATCATTTACTGCGCGGCCGGAACGCCTTATCCGAACAATCCGGCCAAGACTCCTTATCGGCGCGCCCGCAAGGATATCTGGCCGATGATAGCCGACCCACATGGCAGTGAAAGCGGAGCAGCGTAAGATGGAGCACAATCGCTTTGCGGTGGTCGCACAACCAGGCGACAGCATCACCGATCTCTCGACACCGCGACCGGTCATCGACGAAGAGCGGTTGGCAAGAAACATTGCGCGCACGCAGGCCTATATGAATGAGCATGGCCTGAACTTCCGTCCGCATATCAAGACACACAAGATCCCCGCGCTCGCCGCCGAGCAGGTCGCCGCTGGCGCGAAGGGGATCAACTGCCAGAAGATAACCGAAGCCGAGGTTTTCGCTGCCGCAGGCTTCGAAGACATTCTCATCACCTTCAACATCCTCGGCCCCGAGAAGCTGGAACGCCTTGCCGCCCTCAACGACCGGATCTCTGGCTTGAAGGTCGTGGCCGACAGCGCGACCACGGTCGATGGTCTCTCCGCCAAGTTTTCGTCCCGCAAGCCGCTCGCCGTTCTTGTCGAATGCGACACTGGCGGCGGACGTTGCGGCGTCCAGACGCCGGGAGATGCTGCTGCCCTTGCCAAGCGCATCAACGACGCGCCCGGCCTGATATTTGCGGGCCTTCTGAATTACCCGAAACCGGGTGCTGCTGAGGCCGTCCAGACCTTCCTCGCCGCCGCTCTGTCGCTGTTGCAGGCGCAAGGCATCGAGTGCCCAATCGTCAGCAACGGCGGGACGCCAAGCCTGTTTGAAGCGCATCTGGTCACGGCTGCGACCGAACACCGGGCCGGGACCTACATCTATAACGACCGCTCCATGGTCAGGGCCGGGCATTGCACCGAAGACGATTGCGCAATGCATGTGCTTGCGACCGTCGTCTCGCGCCCGACCGCGGACCGCGCCGTCATCGACGCCGGTTCGAAGGCGCTGACCTCCGACCTGCTAGGTTTTTCCGATTTCGGAACTGTCGTTGGTTATCCCGACGCCGTGATCACCGGGCTCTCGGAAGAGCACGGCGTGATCGACCTTTCCAGATGCACCGGCAGACGCCCGGAGATCGGCGAGAAGATCCGCATCATTCCGAACCACACCTGTGTTGTCTCGAACCTGTTCGACACGATGGTCTTCCATCGCGATGGCGTCGTTACCCGGGTCGAAGATGTCGCTGCGCGCGGACTGGTCTGGTAATCTCCCGTAAACCAGACGCCTACCTTTGGCTGAGACATCTTGACGTGGCAGTTTACCGGCGCATCTTCTGTTGTGCGGCAATGGTTTAGCGACGCCGGGAGGTCAGGTCTATGAGAGTTCTGGTGGCAGTGGGAATCGTGGCGAGCCTGGCTTGCATATCGGCAGCCGAAGCGCCTTGGCAATGGCAGACACTTTACGGCGTTCGCGTGGATTCCACGCCGACGCTGCTCAATCATTTCGACCGGGCATATGCCTATTGCGAGCCCGAAGCAGTCCAGCGCGGCTCACCGGATCCGTATAGCCTGCTTCATGTCACGGCATTGAGGAGCTGCATGTCTCGGATGGGGATCATCGATCGCGGCGCGTACGCCTACCCGACCTACCTCTACTTCTATCACGCCCTCGATCGCTGAGGGCATGATAACCGGGCGGCTCTGAGGGGCGGCGATAGCGCCGCCCGCAATCACGCGTTCGCGGTCGAGTTCAGCAGACCCATATCGATATCGGTCAGTTCGACGTGACGTTCGAAAGCGATACCGGCTTCGTCGAACAGGTGGCAATCGACACGATTGATGCCGGCCGTCAGTGGCTGTTCGGGGCGCACGCTGGCGCTGCCCGGCAGCGTCGCGCAGAAGTTCTCTCCTTCACCGTCGAGCGAAGCATAGGCGACCGTCTGGGCGCCGAGGCGCTCGATGACCGTCGGAACGACATTGATCGAGATGTCACCGGCGCCAAGCTGGATATGTTCGGGACGGACGCCCAGCGTCAGCGTCTTGCCCACGGCAGTCTCGCGCGGCGTCACCGGCAGCGTCACCGTCTGCCCCTTGTAGTCTACCGTCACGCCCGCATCGCTCACCGCCTTGCAGGTGACACTGAGGAAATTCATCTTCGGATTGCCGATGAAGCCGGCGACGAACATGTTGGCCGGCTTGTGATAGAGTTCCAGCGGCGCGCCGGTCTGGGCGATTTCGCCGGCATTGAGGACCACGATACGATCCGCCATCGTCATCGCTTCGACCTGGTCATGCGTGACGTAGATCATCGTTGCCTTCAGCTGGCGATGAAGCTTCGCAAGCTCGATGCGCATGTCCGCACGCAGCGCCGCGTCAAGGTTGGACAACGGTTCGTCGAACAGGAAGATCTTTGGCTCGCGCACGATGGCTCGACCGATCGCAACGCGCTGACGCTGGCCGCCTGAAAGCATGCCGGGCTTCTGCTGCAGTCTCTGGTCGAGATGGAGAATGCGCGCGGCATGCTCGACCTTGGCCTTCAGCTTTTCCTCTTCCATCTTTTCGACGCGAAGCGGAAAGGCGATGTTTTCAAAAACACTCATGTGCGGATAGAGCGCGTAGGACTGGAAAACCATCGCGATGCCGCGCTTGACCGGCGGAAGGTCGTTGACCCTCAGGCCATCGATAACGATGTCACCGCCCGACGTTGCATCCAGACCCGCGATCATACGAAGCAACGTGGACTTGCCGCAGCCGGAGGGGCCGACGAAAACAACGAACTCGCCGTTCTTGACCTCGAGCTGAACGCCCTTGAGAACCTCGAAGTCGCCGTAGAACTTCTGAACCTTGTTGAGAAGAAGCTGTCCCAAAACCTGTCTCCGGTCGCCGCGTCACCCGGCGCTTTACATAATAGATAAAGGATCGCGGGTGTTGCGCCCGCGATCCCAACAAAGGCTTACTTGAACGCTTCGATTTCGCCGGCAGCCTTCTTGAGGGCAGCAGCCGGTTCAGCCTTGCCCGTCACGACGGACTGGACCATCTCGATGATAGAGTTCTGGAAACCCTTGTAATCGGTGAAGAGAGGCTCAGGACCACCGAACGCAATACCGTCGATGAACGGCTTCCACGACGGATCAGCCTTGACGAATTCGTCAACCTTGGCCGACGGACGCAGAGGCGTCAGACCTGCACCGCCCTGGAGTTCGTATTCGCCCTGCGGGCCCGGCGAGGTGATGAACTTGGCAAATTCAGCTGCCTTCTCTTCCACGCCCGTACCCTTGAACACGGCCAAGCTGTCCGTGATGAGCAGCGTGCCTTCACCCTTGGCCGAAGGGCCGAGCGGCAGCGGTGCTACACCCCAGTTGATCTTGGTGTCCTTGAGGCGGGCAGCAGCGCCGGAACCAGCCTGGATCATGCCGACCTTGCCATCGAGGAAGATGGCGCGGATTTCGTTCTGTTCGTAGGCGGTTGCGCCTTCGACGGAATAAGGCGTGATGTCCTTGTAGGCCTGCAGGGCAGCCAGCACTTCAGGGCTGTCGATGACGATCTTGTCGCCGTCGATGACCTTGCCGTTGTTGGTGTAAACCCAATGCATGAACTGGTGCATGGTGTTATCGAAGGTCTTGGCCGGCAGACCGTAGCCTGCGATGCCGGTCTTTTCCTTGATGGCCTTCGCGTCGGCAATTTCTTCAGCCCAGGTCTTCGGCGGGCTTTCCGGGTCGAGGCCAGCCTGCTTGAAGAGGTCCTTGTTCCAGTAGAGGGCCTTGGTCGAGAATGCGACCGGCACGCCCCACTGATTGCCATCGAAGGTAACCGTGTCGACGATGTTCGGATAGTAGCTCTTCTTCTCTTCGTCGGTCATCGGAACCGGAACGATCAGGTCGTTCTGGGCAAATTCCTTGAGCGTGCGCGAGCCGACATACGCCATGCCGACCGGAGTGCCGGCAGCAGCAAGCGTCGTCGCCTTGTCCTGGCACTGTTCCCAGCCAACAACCTCAGGCGTGACCTTCCAGCCTGGGTTCTTGCCTTCCCATTCCTTGATGTACTTTTCATGGATGGGGTCAATCTTGTCACCGCAATAGATCCAGCTGATCTCCTTGTCAGCGGCATGTGCGGTCATGGTGCCGAGCGCGGTGGTGCCGAGCAGAGCAAGGGCCAATAGCCCGGTCTTGAATTGAACTGTCACTTCGTTAGCTCCCGTTTTTTCTCTGGTGGTTGACTTATCGACTTACTGTTTCACCGCGCCAGCGGTCAGGCCGCTGACGAGATACTTTTGAAGGAAGAAGATCACGATCATGGCAGGCGCAATGCCGACGAAGCTTGCGGCCATGAGCTCGTTCCAGACAACTTCCTGTCGGCCGAAATAGGCGAAGAGGCCAACCGGCAACGGCGCGAATTCGGTTTTGGAATTGAAGGTCAGTGCGAAGATAAACTGTTGGGCATAGGAGCCGATGAAGGTCGTGATCGCAACCACGGTGATACCTGGCATGGCGATCGGCAGGATGACGCGGCGCAGCGTGTAAAAATGGCTGGCGCCGTCCACGAATGCAGCCTCGTCGAGCTCCCTCGGAATGCGCATCATGTAGGTCCTGAGCAGCCAGATCGCCGAAGGGATCAGGAAGGCAATGCCGGGAACCATGATCGCAAAATAGGTGTTGAGCAGGCCAAGCGTGCGCATCAGCCGGAACAGCGGAATGAGCAGCACAGCGCCTGAAAACATGTTGACGGCCAGGAACGCGCCGAGCAGGACGCCAGCACCCTTGAACTCAAAGCGGGCGAACGCATAGGAGGCGGGGATGACGAGAACCAGCACCGCCGCGGTCACGATGGTCGAGATGAAGAACGAGTTGAAGATGTAGCGTGCAAAGCCGGGAACACTGACCCACATCGTCCTATAGGCCTCGAAGGATCCATTCTCGGGAATGAACCGATAAGGCGACGAGAACAGCTGGCTGAGCGGCTTCAGCGAAACAAGGAAGCCTTCGACGAACGGCGCCAGCACGAAGGTGAGGAACACCGCGATGCCGACGTAGATGCCGACAATCTCGTACCATTTGTACCGGTTGATCAGCATAGGAGGCTGTTTCATCGCTTGTCTCCTGAGGCAAGACGGCTGGTCAGGCGGAAGTAGCAGACGCAGAAGATCGACAGGAAGATGCAGATCAGCACGGCGCGAGCGGCACCTTCGCCATATTTGTTCGATCCGATCGCCGTCTTGTAGGTATCGATGATCATCGTCGTCGTTTCGCCGCTCGGACCGCCGCGCGTCAAAATCCAGATGATGTCGAACGAATTGAAGGTGGAGATCAGCGACAGCATCGACATGGTGATCATCGAGGGGACGATCAGCGGCATGGTAATGCGGCGGAAGCGGTAGAAACGGCCTGCTCCGTCGGTCCACGCAGCTTCGTACAGATCCTGCGGGATCGCCTGCATGGCCGCGAGCATATAGAGCGTCACCATGGGAACGCCGATCCAGACGTCGGTGATGATCGTCGCCCAGAACGCTGTCGATCCTTGAGCCAGGAACGCTACCGGAGCGTCCGCGAGGCCAAAGCGCTGCAGCATCCCGGAAATCATCCCGAACTGGCCGTTATACATCCAGCCCCACATGAAGATGCCGATTGCCATCGGAACGATCCACGGCGGCATGGTGAGGACACGGAACAGCGCACGACCGGGCACAGCGGAGTTCAGCATCGTCGCGCCGAAGACACCGATGATCATCTTGATGGAGACCGAGAAGAACGTCCAGATGAAGGTCCGGATGATGACTTCCGCGAAGGTCTCGTTGAAGATCTTCTGATAATTCACCCAGCCGACCCAGTTCGTCACCTTCTTCAGCGACGCATCGGTGAAGGAGAGGATGAATGTATCGACCAGAGGATAGGCGACGATCACCGCGACATAGAGGACAGCCGGAAAGAGCAATATCCAGGCGAAGATGAGGTTGCTGCGTTGAACATTCATCCTGCCGCCCTCCTCAAGCCGCTCTTGCGTGAAGCGCCTCGTCAAATCTGTCCCACACCGGGCGCAGATCGACAATCGTTCTCTTGATCCGCGCCTCGTCCATGGACAAGGCAAGAATGCCGGCCTCGAGCGCGTTGAGCGTCGAAACAGGGAGCTCGGTGCCGGTGCGAACGCTGTCCAGAAGGTCGGCCGCCATCTGTTCGTCGGCGCCGTAATGCTGGGAAAGCTCGGTGGCGTAATACTTGTTCTCGATGACCTTCTTGCCAGTCAGCTGCTCGTGCACGTCAAGATAGCCGCGGACGAAATCGCCTTCCGCCATGCCGCGCGAGCCCATGATGGCAAAGCGGCGGAACTGGTCAGGAACGTTCAGATTGGTGTGAAAGTTCATGCCCACGCCGTTGGCGTATTCGACGATCGCGACCTGATAATCGATGATATCGGCGTCGCTATCGAACACCTTGTCGGAGCCCATCCAGCCGCTCGGCTTGCGATGGAACAGCTCGAGGTCGTTGATGCCTTCGCGGGCTGGGTCATTTTCCGGGGTGAAGCTCTTGCGACCGCCGAAGCTTGCAACGCGTTCGGGGCGAGCGCCGACGACACCATTGTAGAGGTCGAGGTCGTGGCAGCACTTTTCCAGCATAAAGCTGCCGGAATAACGCTCGTAACGGCGCCAGTCGCGCATGAAGAACGCGCCGTGATAGGGCTCGATATGCTCTGCGGCTTCAATCGAGACGATCTGGCCAAGGCTGCCGGACGCCTGAATGGCGCGCAAGTCCTTGTAGAGCGGCGAATAGCGCAGCACGAGACCGACCATCAGGCGCTCATGGCCGAACTTGGCCATCAGCCGCGCCAGCTCGATGCTCTCGGCAATCGTGGTCACGATCGGCTTTTCGCAGAAGACTTTCAGGCCGGCTTCGAGGCCGAGCCTGATGTGGTCGAGATGCATGTGGTTCGGCGAACCGATCATCAGCAGATCGAGCTTTTCGCTGGCGATCAGCTCTTGAGGCGAGGCATAGGCTTTACCAGCGGAAACGCCGTTTTCAACGAGGCCAGGAAGGCCTGCCGGATCGGGATCGACGTAACCGACGATCTCGAAGCTCTCATCGACAGACTTGAAGACGTAGCCCAGGTAGCCGAGCCGGAAACCTAGCCCGATAATTCCCACTTTCATGCCGTTCTCGTTCCCATTTACGTAATTTATTTTCGTCAAGTTGGGACAAAAATTCGATCTCGTCAACAGAAATCCCGCAAAAAGTTGGGTGTATGAAATTAATTTTCATAGCCACTTGTTTTGACGGGTTTTCGATTTTCACGGCGGAACAGCTGGCCGATCCGGCATCCGCAACCATCCGCACGCTCCGAGGAAAGCGCTGCTGACAGCTGTGAAAAGCCGCTCATTACCTCCTGATTTCCCCTGAAAAATGCGGGAGAAACCGTCAAATCCTACTGGTTTCGCCTCTTACCCTCAAGCAGATCAAGCACCGAGTTGGCCGCTTCGAGCACGTTCGTTCCCGGCCCGAAAACGGCGGCGACTCCGTGGTCTGTGAGGAACTGATAATCCTGGCGCGGGATGACCCCGCCGACGACCACGATAATATCATCCGCACCCTGCGCCTTGAGCGCTGCGATCAATTGCGGTGCGAGGGTTTTATGGCCCGCCGCCAGCGACGACATGCCCACGACATGCACCTTGCTGGCCACGGCAAGATCGGCCGCCTCCTGCGGGGTCTGGAAGAGCGGGCCCGCGAGCACGTCAAAGCCGATGTCACCGAACGCCGAGGCGATGACCTTGGCGCCGCGGTCATGGCCGTCCTGGCCGAGCTTGGCGACCATGATCTTGGGCTTGTGGCCTAGGCTCTTGCTGACGGCGGACATCCGCCCCTTCAGGGTCGCCAGCTCCGGTTCGTCGCGATAGGCGTCGCCGTAGACATCCTTGATGACCTCGGGCGTTGCGGCATGATCGCCGAATGCCCGGCGCATGGCATCGGATATCTCGCCAACCGTCGCCCGCGCACGGGCCGCATCGACCGCAGCCTCTAGCAGGTTACCCTTGCCGGTCCGCGCCACGTCGAAAAGCCTGTCGAGGGTTTCGCGCACCCGGGCGCCGTCGCGACGGCGCCGGGTGTCCTCGAGCCGCTTGATCTGGGCAGCACGCACGGCGCTGTTGTCGATCTCAAGAATGTCGATCGGTTTCTCGTCTTCCAGCCGGTACTTGTTGACGCCGACGATGACTTCGTCGCCTTTGTCCACGGCGGCTTGGCGCCGTGTCGCGGCCTCCTCGATCAGCCGTTTCGGTAGCCCTTCGTTCACTGCCTTGGTCATGCCGCCCAATGCCTCGACCTCTTCGATCAGCGCCCAGGCCTTGTTCGCGAGTTCATCGGTGAGGCTTTCGACATAGTAAGACCCGGCCAACGGATCGACGACATTGGTCACACCGGTTTCGTGCTGCAGGATCAACTGTGTATTGCGGGCAATGCGCGCGGAAAATTCCGTCGGCAACGCGATCGCCTCATCGAAGGAATTCGTATGTAGCGACTGCGTGCCACCAAGCACGGCCGACATCGCCTCGAATGCGGTGCGGATGATGTTGTTGTAGGGATCCTGCTCCTGCAGGGAGACGCCGGATGTCTGGCAATGCGTCCGCAACATCAGCGACGATGCCTTCTTCGGCTGAAACTCCTGCATGATGCGCGTCCACAGCAACCGGGCCGCACGCAGCTTCGCGGCCTCCATGAAGAAATTCATGCCAATGGCAAAGAAGAAGGAGAGGCGCCCCGCGAAATCGTCGACGTTCAAGCCCTTGGCAATGGCGGAGCGCACATATTCGCGTCCGTCGGCGAGCGTGAAGGCAAGCTCCTGCACCAGCGTCGCGCCGGCCTCCTGCATGTGATAGCCGGAGATCGAGATCGAGTTGAACTTCGGCATTTCTTTTGCCGTGTATTCGATGATGTCGGCAACGATCCGCATCGATGGTTCGGGCGGGTAGATATAGGTGTTACGGACCATGAACTCTTTGAGGATGTCGTTCTGGATCGTCCCCGACAGTGCCGCTCTCGATACGCCCTGTTCTTCTCCTGCCACGATGAAGTTCGCGAGAATCGGAATGACCGCACCGTTCATGGTCATGGAGACCGAAATCTTGTCGAGCGGAATGCCGTCGAACAGGATCTTCATGTCCTCGACACTGTCGATCGCCACGCCCGCCTTGCCGACATCGCCTTCCACGCGGGGATGGTCGCTGTCATAGCCGCGATGTGTGGCCAGATCGAAGGCGACGGAAACACCCTGCTGGCCGGCTGCCAGTGCCTTGCGATAGAATGCGTTGGATGCTTCGGCTGTCGAAAAGCCGGCATATTGCCGGATGGTCCACGGTCGACCGGCATACATCGTCGCGCGCGGCCCGCGGGTGAACGGGGCAAGCCCGGGGAGGGAACCGAGATGGTCGGCCCCCTCGATATCCTGCTCGGTGTAGAGCGGCTTGACGTCGATACCTTCTGGCGTATGCCAGACGAGCGTTTCAGGCGAAGCACGAAGCTCCCTCTCGGCAAGATCCTGCCAATCGCCAAGCGTCTTCTTCGTCATACCAATCCTCCGGCATTCTACTTTTGCCACACGCTATCACCTTAACGGCGTGTGGCGCGATAGAGCCTTAGGACTATTTATTGAGGAAATTCTTGCGGGCAATAATCCGGCGTCAGCGCGTCACTCAGCCGCGGCGAGAACCCGGTTCTTGCTGGGAAAGAATGCGGACAGCTCGCCCACGACCTCGCCAATGCGGCCGGCCAACGGCTCGGAAGCCACCTTATAGTCCGTAAAATCGCGATCCGACGCGTAAACGGCAGTCGGCAGCGTATGGGCCATGAAGAAGCCGAACAGCGGACGCAGCTGATGCTCCACCATCAGGGCATGGCGATCACCGCCGCCGGTCGCAGTGATAATGATCGGCTTGGCACGCAGCTCATGCGGGTCGATCAGGTCGATCAGATGTTTGAAGAGGCCGGGATAGGATCCCTTGTAGGTCGGCGATCCGATAATCAGCGCGTCGGCGCTGACGATGTCGTCGATCACGCGCTTGGCTGTGTCATCGAGATCCTTGCGCCACTGGGCCTGTCCGAGTGACGGGCCGACATCCGTCAGATCATATATCGTCTGTGCAAAGCCATATTGGCCGCTCGCCAGATCCGCGACGTGGCTTACCAGCGCATAAGTCTTCGAAGGACGGTTGAAGCTTCCCGCGAGACCAACGAGTTTGGGACCAGGCATTCGATTTCCTTTCGTACATACCGCCAATCTTTCGGCAATATTGTCCATATTTTTTATAGACTAAAGGTATATCCTTGCCGATTTTGGCGAGTGCTGAAAAATCGGTGCTCATACGGCGCGCAAATCGCGACCGAACAATTGCCCCAATCGCCTAGCCCTTGCGCCCCTTGGAGCGCGCTGCCAACACGTTCTTGATCGAAAAGCTCGAATGGATCCGCAACACTCCGGGGAGGGTGGACAGTATCTCCTTGTGGATCCGCTCGAATTCACCGGCGGTCGCCACCTCCACGCGAAGCAGATAGTCCGAGCCACCCGTCATCAGAAAGCATTCCTGGATCTCCGGGTGACGCCTGACCGATGCCTCAAACCGGTTGAGGTAATCCTCGGTCTGCCGTTCCAGCGTGATATTGATGATAACGGCAATCGAATTTTCACCCGCAGCGCTGTCGACGAGAGCGGTATAACCGCGAATGACGCCATCGTTTTCGAGAATGTGAATCCGCCGGAGACAGGCGGAAGGCGACAGTCCCACCTCCGCCGCGAGCTTGGCGTTGGTCATGCGCGCATTGAGTCGCAACAGCCGGATGATATTGCGGTCGATTGCGTCCAAGGCGGCCATGAATTTTCTTTCATTCTTCAGATGATAATTCTGATAATCATCTTGGATTAGAATTTTCAAGCGCAAATCCGTGAGAAATTCTCCGATTGTTTCAATACCTTTGCGGTAGAAATCGTGGGAGCATTGGCAATGGACGGTGGGGTTTGGAGTTCGTCGAACAGGGATCAATCGGATCTCCGGGGAGCGTCCGGCCGTTTGATCATCGATCTGGCCGCCATCCGGCGGAATTACCTGCAACTTTCAGAGCAGCTGGCACCGGTGAAAGCCGGAGCCGTCGTCAAGGCGGATGCCTACGGGCTTGGCGCTGACCGCGTCGTCCCGGTTCTTTACTCTGCAGGTTGCCGCAACTTCTTCGTTGCTCACTTCGGCGAGGCGCTGAAGATAAGGCCGCGTCTTGCAGGTGACGCCAGGATATTCGTGCTGAACGGCCTCCAGCCGGGCAGCGAGAACGCGTGTGCCGATGCCAATGTCATTCCGGTCGCGAACTCTCCCGAGCAGCTGGAGCGCTGGGCATCTGTCGCGCGCAATCGCGGCAAGAAGCTGCCGGTCATCCTTCAGTTCGACACCGGCATGTCGCGGCTTGGAATGTCGGCCGACGACAGTGCGCTGCTTGCGCGCGAACCGAACCGACTAAGCGATGTCGACGTCCTGTTTATCATGAGCCACCTCGCTTCGGCTGATGAGGCTGACAGCGAGCAGAATGGCGAGCAACTGGCTGCCATGCAGACCGTGGCGGCGCAATTTCCTGGCACCGCTATATGCTTTGCCAACTCCGGCGGCATTTTCCTTGGCTCGGATTACCATGCCGGTTTGGCACGTCCAGGCATTGCTCTTTATGGCGGGGCGCCGATAAGCGGTGCAGCCAATCCGATGCGTGCGGCCGTGAGGCTGGACGTCAGCGTCATCCAGACGCGGACCGTGCCGGCTGGGACCCGCATAGGCTACGGCGGCGTCCATGTCGCGGAAACCGAAATGCGCCTTGCAACGATCGCCGCCGGCTACGCGGACGGTCTGCCACGCAGCCTCAGCGACCGCGGCGCCGCCTTTTACGGCGCGACGCGTCTTCCTATCGTCGGACGCGTTTCGATGGACAGCATGACCATCAACGTAACGGCTCTGCCGCCCGGTACGTTGACGCTCGGCAGCTTTGTCGAGATCATCGGCGAGCATCAGACGCTTGAAGATGTCGCAGACGCCGCCGGAACCATTTCATACGAAATCCTGACAAGCCTCGGCCAACGCTACCAGCGCGAATACCGGGGCCTAACTCAGCCGCAATCCATACAGCAGAGAGCATAATGAAGATCACCATTCTCGGCGCCGGCGTCATCGGCGTCACATCGGCCTATTATCTCGCCAAGGCTGGACACGAGGTAACCGTCCTCGACCGGCAGACCGGCCCCGCTCTCGAAACCAGCTTTGCCAATGCGGGCGAGATTTCGCCGGGCTATGCGTCTCCCTGGGCGGCACCCGGCATTCCGCAAAAGGCGGTCAAGTGGCTGTTCATGAAGCACGCCCCGCTGATCATCCGGCCGATGGCGGACGCCGCCACCTGGCGTTGGATGATGGCGATGCTCGCCAATTGCACGGCTGCCCGCTACGCCGTCAACAAGAGCCGGATGGTGCGGCTTGCCGAGTACAGCCGCGATTGCCTGATCGCGCTGCGCGAGGAGACCGGCATCGCCTATGATCACCGGACACAGGGTACGCTGCAGCTGTTTCGGACACAGAAGCAGGTCGACGGCGTTGGCAAGGACATCGAGGTTCTCAAGGCGGACGGCGTGCCGTTCGAGGTTCTCGATCCGGCGGGTTGCGTTGCCGTCGAACCCGGCCTGGCGCCGGTCCGGGACAAGATCGTGGGCGGCCTTAGGCTGCCGAATGACGAAACCGGCGATTGCTTCAAGTTCACGAATGAATTGCAGGCAAAGGCGGAAGCGCTCGGCGTCACGTTCCGGTTTGGTGTCGATATTCGCGGGCTGAAGACGAGCGGCGGCCGCGTGGTTGCCGTCGAGACAGCGGAGGGCGACGTCTCCGGCGACGCTTTCGTGGCAGCCCTTGGTAGCTATACACCCGCACTGCTGAAGCCGCTCGGTCTGCGGCTTCCTGTGTACCCGGTAAAAGGCTACTCGATCACGGTACCGATCGTCGACGAAACCCGCGCGCCTGTCTCCACGATCATGGATGAGACCTACAAGATCGCGATTACGCGCCTCGGCGACCGTATCCGCGTCGGCGGCATGGCCGAAATCGCCGGCTTCAGCCGCGATCTGCCGCCCGCTCGCCGCGCCACGCTGGAACATTCGGTCGAGGATCTGTTCGGCGGCGCCGGCGATCAGAAAAGGGCGACCTTCTGGTCGGGCCTCAGACCGATGACGCCGGACGGCACACCGGTGATCGGCGCAACCCGCTTCAGCAACCTCTATCTCAACTCGGGTCACGGCACGCTTGGCTGGACCATGGCCTGCGGGTCGGCGAGCGTTCTTTCGGATCTCATCAGCGGCGTTGCGCCACAGATCGAGATCAAGGACCTTGCTCTCAGCCGCTACGCGCCATCCTGAAAGAGCAACGCAGGATTGTTCGAAAGGCGATCTTGAATATTTTGCACGCACAGGCACTTGTTTAGGGCGGATTGAAAGAACAGAGTATTTGGCGATCGCCCTCGCTATCTCGGATGTGCCATGACATTCTTGACTGACCCAGTGATTGCAGTTTTTCTGTCGCTCTCGCTGGGTTATTTCATCGGCCTGGCCAAAATCGGACCGATACGGCTGGGCGGTGTCTGCGGCACCTTGTTCGTTTCCCTGCTGATCGGCCAGCTTGGCGTGACCGTCAGCGCCGACCTGAAGAATACCGCATTCGCGCTTTTCATTTTCGCCCTCGGCTTCTCGGCAGGGCCGCAGTTCTTCGCGAATATCCGCGGCGGATGGCGCTTCGGCATCTTCTCCGTCATCGAAGTCGTGACGGCCTTGTCGCTCGTGGCAATCTGCGTCTACGTGTTTGGCTTCGATCCCGGCACGGCGGCAGGTCTTTTTGCAGGCTCAGCAACTGAATCGGCAGTATTGGGGACGGCTGGCGATGCGATTTCCCGGCTCGATATGTCGCCCGACGGCATCCTGGATCTCGAATCCAACATGGCAACGGCCTACAGCATCACCTATCTTTTTGGCCTCGTCGCCATCGTCCTGTTCACGACGCAGATCGCTCCCCTCATCCTCCGCAAGAACCTGAGGGCGGAAGCCCAGGCGCTTGCCGCCTCTCTTGGGTCGGAGGAGGAGGAAGGCCTCGAAAGCGGGCTTCCCATTCTCGTCGGACGCGCCTTCCTTGCAACGCCGCTGGCTGGCCAATCGGTTGGAAGCTTCGAGCGGCGCCATGGCTACAGTGTCGTGATCGAGCGGGTGAAGCGCGGCGACGAACTCCTCGAGGCAACATCGGATTTCACGCTCGCAGCCAGCGACATTGCTTTCGTGCTCGGCCGGCGCGACGCGGTCATTGCGGCCAAGGACATGCTCGGCGAAGAGGTTCCGGTCCCAGCCGGTGCAGGACCGCCCATCGCCACGAAGGACGTGGTGCTTTTGCGTCGGGATCTCTTCGGACGAAGGATCGAAGAGCTGCGCGGAATTGGCAATATCGAAGCACAACGTGGCATCTTCATCACCCGCATCCGCAGGCTCGGCCACCATGTGCCGGTCCTGCCGAAAACGCGCCTGCAGGAGGGAGACGTCATCACCCTTCAAGGTTCGGAAGCGCTTCTCAACGGTGCTGCCACGCGGCTCGGCAAGGCGTTACCCTCCACGACGGCGACCGACCTCATGTTCATGGGACTTGGCATCGTCGTCGGCTTGCTGGTTGGAAGGCTGGCGTTTAAGACCGGCGCGCTGGAACTGACGCTCGGCGCCGGCGGCGGAGCCCTGATCTCCGGCCTGTTTTTCGGCTGGCTGAACATGCGCTACCCCAACAGGGCCTATCTTCCACCACCTGCGGCCGAGTTTGCCAAGGAGTTCGGGCTGGCAACATTCATCGCGGCGATCGGCTTGGCCGCGGGGCCTGGCGCCATCGCGCTGATTGCCGAATATGGCCTGATCCTGCCCGTTCTTGGCGCGGCAATGTCATTGACGCCGGCTCTCGTCTCCTTGTTCGTTGGCTGGAAGCTGATGAAAATCGAGATGCCGATCCTGCTCGGCGTCATCGCCGGCCAACACTGCAGCACGCCAACCATCAGCGCTCTGGTCTCGCAGGCCGGCAATGCCACTCCTGTAATCGGCTATACGGTCACTTATGCGATTTCCAACGTCCTGCTACCGCTGGTCGGGCCCGTGGTCATCGCGCTCGCCGAAAGCCTTGCACGATCGGCAAGCTAGCTTCGCCACCCTGGCATCGTGTGCACGCCCTAGGCCAACAGCGCGTTGATCGCGATGATCGCGAGAAAGGCGATAACGACCAATGACGCCCCCCAACCGACGAAACGATTGGCTCTCGTCAGAACCTGCGGCCTGACATCCCGCTTCGGATTGATCTTGTGCCGCCGTTTGAGGGCAGCCCGGGTCGGGGGTGGTCTCTGTCCTTCGGTCATCGTCGCCTCGTTCCCGGCTGGGTCCATCGCCGGAGAGGCCAATCTAGCATAAAAATTGATTGTTCGAATGGTGCTGCGCGGGCAAGCGGATCGGTATCCGCGCGCCAAATGTTGGCTTACTCTCGGGTAGCCTAAAGCGCGTGAAAACACCGCCAGATCCTCGACGCAGTCACGGATGTCACTCGGCCAGATCAGGACGCCAATATCGAGCATCTGAACTTGCTCGTTGCGGCGATCACATCAGCTTGTCCAGCGTGATTGGCAGGTCCCGGATGCGCTTGCCGGTCGCGTTGTAGACGGCGTTTGCGACGGCCGCGGCGACGCCTGTGATGCCGATTTCGCCGATGCCACGCGCGCCCATGGGGGCTTGAGGATCGGGGCAATTTGTATAGAGGATCCTGATGTCAGGCACGTCCATCTGAACGGGCACATGATATTCGGCCAGCGACGCGTTGATGACGCGCCCCGAACGTTCGTCGAAATTGGTTTCCTCGGTCAACGCCATCCCCAGCCCCATGATGATACCGCCCTTGAACTGGCTCGTTGCGGTCTTGGCATTGAGGATCTGGCCTGCGTCGAATGAGCCGAGGAAGCGCGACACGCGGGTCTCGCCGGTGACTTCGCTCACTTTCACCTCGCAAAATTGCGCGCCGTAGGAATGCATCGAAAACGCCTCCACTTCGCTCGGCTGCGACGCCTGCGCCTCGCAGACGATGTCATGTCTGCCCGAGCGTCGAAGGATCGATTCATAGCTCTCGAAGCGCGACGCGTCGTCCTTGTGGACGATGCCGCCATTGCCGATCTCGACATCGCCCAACGTCAGCCCGGCAAGTGGTGAATCATTCCCGGCAAGCTTGATCAACTCTTCGGTCAACACCTCGGTGGCGGCGATGATTGCACCGCCGATGGAAGCAGTCTGCGTCGAGCCACCGGCGATCACCCCACGCGGCAACCTGCTGTCACCATGCTCGAACGTCACATGTTCGAGCGGGATCCCGAGGCGGACAGCGATATGCTGGGCCTGTGCTGTCGCGGTCCCCATTCCCATGTCGTGCACTGCCGTCGATACAGTGGCGCGGCCGTCGATCGTCAGCCGAATGCGCACGGCACCGCCCGGGAAACGGTAATAGGGGTAGGTTGCCGTCGCGCAGCCCATGCCAATCAGCCATTCACCGTCGCGCTGTTGGCCGGGCGTTTCGCTACGCCGATGCCAGCCGAATTCCTTGGCGCCATTTTCGTAAGCGGCAACGAGATGGCGAGAGGAGAAGGGTTTGCCGCTTGTCGGGTCCTGCCGGGGTTCGATACGACGGCGTAATTCGATCGGATCGAGACCGAGCTTTTCCGCCAACTCGTCAAGGGCACATTCGAGCGCGAACGTGCCGACGGATTCGCCTGGCGCGCGCATGAAGGTATTCGCGAGCATGTCCATGTCAGCGACCTCCTGGGCCAGCCGAAATGTCTTGGCCGCGTAGAGATGGCGCGCAGGGAAGGTGAACTGTTCGGGACAGGAGTTGTGGCGCGTCATCGCGACAATGCCGGTATGGATCAGCGCCTCGAGCGAGCCGTCCGCATTTGCCCCGAGCGCAACCCGCTGTTCGGTTACAGTCCGACCGCCGACAATGCGGAAGACACCCTCCCGCGACAGCATGATGCGAACCGGCCGTTTGGCAAGCTTGGCGGCCGCACATGCCAGAATCTGATGATCCCAGAGACACTTGCCGCCGAAACCACCGCCCACGAAGGGCGAAGTGACGTGAACCTTGCCGGGGTCGATGCCGAAAATATCGGCCAACTGGCCGGTCGTGAGGTCGAGCAGCTGGCTCGCATCGTGAACCCTCAGCTCGTCGCCAGTCCAGGCGACGGTGGCCGCGTGCAGCTCGATCGCATTGTGATTATGCCTCGGCGTCCGGTAAATATGGTCGACCTGAACCGGCGCCTGTCTGAGCGCCGCCTCGGCATCGCCGATTTCCAGGATCGGCAGCTCGCCCAGCAGGGTGTCGAGCTGCCGCGGCTTCTTCTTGGCTTCGGCGAACGACGTGACGGCCGGCAGAAGCTCATATTCGGCAGCGATAAGGGAGGCCGCGTAGTCTGCTTCCTCCTGCGTTTCGCCGAGCACGACTGCAATCGGTTGACCGTTCCAGTGGATCTCGTCGTTTTGCAGGACGGGCAGGTCACTTGCGCCAGCCGCCGTCGGCGAAGACATCATCAGAGATGGTGCCTTCATGCGCGGCGCATTGCGATAGGTCATGACGAGCACGACGCCGGGCGCCTTTTCCGCCGCAGCTGTCTCGAGCCGGGTCAGGCGTCCGCGTGGAATGGTGCTGTAAGCAAGGGCCGCATAGCACAGATTTTCGTACGGCACCTCGGCTGCGAAACGTGCCTTGCCCTGCACCTTCAACGGACCGTCGATGCGCGAGATGGGCTGCCCGAGGGTACCGTGCTTGCCCAGCAGCGGGTCCGAGGTGACCGCTGGCTGCCAGCGGCCCGGCTTGGGATTCTGGAGGTCTGTTTGCCCGCTCATGCTTCTCGTCCCTTCAGTTCGCCAAGGACCGCAACGATGGTGCGTTTTGCCAGTTCGATCTTGAATTGGTTATCGCGCAGCGCGACCGCGCCTGCGAGCTCCGTCTCCGCCGCGGCACGAAAATTCTCCTCGTTGGCAACCCTTCCCTTGAGGGCCGCCTCGGCATTGAACGCCCGCCAGGGCTTATGTGCGACCCCGCCGAGCGCCAGGCGCACGTCGCGCACGGTTCCCTTCTCATCGACATCGAGCGCGGCGGCGACCGAAATGAGCGCAAAGGCATAGCTCGCCCGGTCGCGTACCTTCCGATATGTGGATCGCTGCGCGAACGGCAGCGGCGGGATTTCGATCGCGGTGATCAGTTCGTTCGCACGCAGCTCCGTTTCGATATCAGGGCGATCTCCTGGCAGGCGGTGCAGGTCAAGCAACGGTATCGCGCGTGCACCGGTCGGCCCATCGAGGTGGACCATTGCGTCAAGCGCGGCGAGCGCCACGCACATGTCCGAGGGGTGCGTGGCGACGCAGCTATCTGAGGCGCCGAGGATGGCGTGATAGCGATTGAAACCGTCCCGCGCGTCGCATCCGGATTGAACGTCTCTTTTGTTGCAGCGTGCCGCGGTGTCATAAAAATAGCGACAGCGCGTCCGTTGCAGGATATTGCCGCCGACTGTCGCCATGTTGCGGATTTGAGCGCTCGCGCCGGTGAGAATGGCACGAGACAGCATGGGGAACGCCGACCGCACGTACATATCGGTGGCGAGCGCAGTGTTTTTCACCGCCGCGCCGATCATCAGGGGGCCATTGGGGCGCTGTTCGATGACGCCAGGCAAGCCCGTGACGTCGACGAGCACTTCAGGCCGCTCGACCGTCTCGCGCATCAAATCCACGAGATTTGTGCCGCCGCCCAGATATTTCGCTGCTGCGTGACTGCTCGCCATCTTGATGGCCGCCGATGTGTCGGCTGCGTGCTGGTATGTGAACGGGTTCATGCGCGTACCCTCCGCTCAGCCGGTGAAATCTGCGAGGGGGGCTCGTCCAGTTCTCCTCGGGAGTAAGACCCGGAGATTGCCTCGACAATGCCGTTATAGGCGCCGCATCGGCAGAGATTGCCGCTCATGCGTTCCCGCACCTCCTCGCCGTCGAGCAAATAGTGCTCGGCTGAAAGATCCTTCGAAACCGCGCTCGGAAAATTCCGCCTGATCTCCCCCGCCATGCCGATGGCGGAACAGAGCTGGCCCGGTGTGCAGTAGCCACATTGCAGCCCATCATGATCGACAAAGGCCTGCTGCAGCGGATGGAGGGTGTCGCGGCCGGCGAGCCCTTCGACTGTGGTAATGGATCGCCCTTGATACTGAACGGCCAGCGCAAGGCACGAATTGATCCGTTCGCCATCGACGAGGACAGTGCATGCGCCACAAGCGCCTTGGTCGCACCCCTTTTTCGTACCGGTCAAACCAAGAGTGTTGCGAAGGAGATCGAGGAGCGAGGTTCTTATATCGGCGGAAACCTCAGTCGGCTCGCCGTTGATCGTAAACTGCATAAGCAGTCCTCCTTATGCCGAAGCAGGCGTTTTCATTCCACCTGAACTGACCTAGGGACACTCTAGAAAAATTCAAACGATTGGCTGGCCGAAGCCCACCATTTGTCTCCCCCGGCTGCCTCGATGAGGAGGTCGCCGCCGGTTGCCGAGAAGCAATCCGGCCTTCTTTCTGGCGGGCAATCAGCACTGAAAGCGTGGGGCATTGCCGCGCGTGGATCGATGGCTTCCAAAGCTTTTCAACCACTGCTATCTTAGTGATCTCGCATTCACCCTCACGACGGTGTTGGATTTGGGAAACCAGACTTCAGGAAGTCGAACAACGACCCCGCCGTTCTGGATAAAGAACCACATAGTGCTCCTCATGGGGCTCTTCTGCGTTGCCGTCATTAGCGTCGTTATGCTGTCGGGGGCGCGCTATTGGCACGATCTCGTGACAGGCAGGGTGGATCCGGCGGTCCAGGATGAGAGTCTGTCCGCCCAACCGGCTGACGACGGAATTGCCGCGCCCCTCAGCGCACCATCATCCACGATGACCGGAACGCGCCTTTTCGATGCGCCGGTCTCTGAACTGACCGGCCAGTTCACGCGCACATGGCGCATTTCCGGACCTCAGATGTGCGCAGCGTTCCGGGACGCGGGCATTGAGGCGACGGAATGGCGCGCCGCATCCATGCGCAGCGTCACCTACGAATGCTACTTTCAGCGCATTTACGAAAGAGACGAGATACGCCCCCTTCGCTCGACCTTCCTTCGCGTTCGAGGCAACGCATGGGGAGAGGTGCTTGAAATCAGCGGCAGAATTGTTGGGCCGACGACGGATGATCAAGGAAGCCTCGATCCCTCCCTCATGCGCATCTTCGAGGTTCTCGTCAGTCAGGTGAAGTGGGGCGATTTTCAGGACACGCTAGGCCCAATCCGGAAGCTCCTGGATGTCCGCTGCGAACGCTTCGGTGCATCTTTCGAATTCACACGAGAGCTGAGCCAGGACAATAGTTACAATTTCACGCTGGTCCTCTCCCAGGGCTCCAACCAGCAGATTCGCACGCGAGCCTATTTCTCCCAGGACAGGTGGATGACCAATCCGGACTACCGGAGGACGCGTCCCGTGCTTCCAATGCTGTCGAGCCGGTAATTCAAGGCGAGGCGCTTTTGCCGATAGCGGGGAGGGGGCTTAAGCGCTTGACCAGTCTGCGTTCCAATAGCAGCGCCGTAAACGGCTTGCCCAACCAACCGCTTCAAAGACCGCGGTCGACAAGATGAACAGGTCGCGAATGACTTTGGAGTGTTGTGGAAAGCCGTTTCATCCCCATGACAGCAGCAATTGTTCGCAGTATCGACGGCCGTAGCGGCCAGTTCGAAGGGCCGACACGCAGCGTCGACGAAGTATTGGCGCGATAACAATGAAATCTACGCCTCCGACGATCGGAAACTCCGAAGAGCGGACGGGCGTGATCCAAGGGATGGGGCAAGCGATGAGTGAGACGGGTGGTTATTTTCCGCGTTGGCGGCTGAAGACGGAGGGACGTATTCTTCCTGACGAGCGGTTGCCGGCCGCACAGACGGTGGTGCTTGGCTTCCAGCATGTCGTGGCGATGTTCGGCTCGACCGTACTTGCCCCGATGATCATGGGATTCGACCCGAATGTGTCGATCCTGTTTTCCGGCATTTCGACGCTTATCTTCTTTATCGCTGTAGGCGGTCGCGTGCCTAGCTATCTCGGCTCGTCCTTCGCCTTCATCGGCCCTGTCCTGGTCGCGACTGCCGCTTCGGCAGGCGTCCCCAATCCGAACATAGCCTTGGCGCTTGGTGGCATCATCGCTGCCGGCGCGCTCTATACGCTGATCGGCATCATCACCATGCTTGCCGGCCATCGCTGGATCGAACGGCTGATGCCGCCGGTTCTGACTGGCGCGATCGTGGCTGCGATCGGCCTTGTGCTGGCGCCGATCGCGATTTCCAGCGCATCGGGCACAGGTGCCGCGAGCCCGGATGGCAGCCAGCTGTCGCGGTGGGTCGCGCTCCTGACGGTGGCTGCGGTCGGCCTCATCGCCGTTTACGCGCCGGGAATGACGCGTCGCCTACCGATTCTCCTCGGCGGGGCGATCGCCTATGTCGTTTACCTGATACTCGCCAACGGCTTCGGCTTCGGCACGCCAGTTGATTTTTCGGGTGTCGCTACTGCGAGCTGGTTCGGCCTGCCACACTTCACCTCGCCGGTGTTTTCGGCGTCAGCTGTTACTCTGATTGCCCCCGTCGTCGTCATCCTCGTTGCGGAGAACCTCGGGCATATCAAGGCAATCGGCGCAATGACGGGTCGCAATCTCGATCCGTATCTCGGCCGTGCCTTCATCGGCGACGGTCTGGCGACGATGTTTTCAGGCTTCTTCGGCGGCACGGGCATGACCACCTATGCAGAAAACATGGGCGTCATGGCGGTCACGCGGATCTTTTCGACGCTTGTGTTCCTGGTGGCTGCTTGTGTCGCAATTCTTCTCGGTTTCTCGCCGAAATTCGGCGCGCTCATCCAGACCATTCCGGGACCGGTCCTTGGCGGCCTGTCGATCGTCGTTTTCGGCCTCATTGCAGCGACCGCGGGCCGCATCTGGGTCGAAAACAAGGTGGACTTCTCCGAGCCGCGCAATCTCATCACCGTCGGTGTTGCGCTGGTGCTGGGCGCCGGCAACTTCAAGCTCGATGTCGCGGGCTTCACGCTCGACGGGATCGGTACCGCAACGATCGGCGCGATCGCGCTTTATCACGCGCTTGGTCTGACGCGCCGGCAGACCATCTGAAGGCGACGTGTTCCTTCTCTCGAGTCACTGAATGCCGGACTCTGTGCGAGCCAGAGCCGGCATGCTGCTCTCGCTCCCTTGTCATGCCGCAACAACGATATCTGCGCCTGATGCCAAGCGATCGGTTGGATTACTTCTAACTCGGCGTTAGGTGACAAAGGGTCAGCAAGGGGATCGTCCTTTGCCGCAGAGGGAGAGCATGGTGAAGACGCGATTTGCGATAGCCGCCGATGCCGCATTGGCACTGGCGAAGAACGGGGCAATGGTGCCTGAGAACCACGTTATGGTTGCTCCGACACTTCTGCGGTCCCAGGTGTTGTCGCAACTCTACTTCGCGGTGCGCAGCGGCGAACTGACGAAGAAAGAGGCTGACTTTCAGCTCGATTATCTTCGAGCGCTACGAATCCGGTTGCTTGGCGATCGCGTGCTGCAACGGCACGCATGGAATATCGCCAGCAAGCTCGATTGGCCGGACACCTATCGCGCCGAATACATCGCCGTAACCCAGCTTCAGGCAGATGCGCTGGTCACTCTCGACAGTGATCTCGCGAAAGCGGCGCGATCTTTCGTTCATGTCGCCTCATTGGACGATTTGCTGGGTACCGCCAGCTGACCCTCACGATCGATGCCAAACGTGAAGCGCAAATCTTCGACAACGCCGGGACGGTCGAGACCGCCGGCCCGGTCATTCCACCACGGTGGGAATATCGCTCTCGGTGTGACCGCGCAGAGATTTTTCCGGCATGAGCCAGAGGACAAGAAGCGATAGCGCCATGGCTGCGCTACAGGCCAGGAAAATATAGGCGAAAGGCATTGCCGATGTGAGGGACGCACTTCCCATCTGCAAGCTCTCGCCGCCGAGCGGCAGCCCGTTGCCGAGCGCGATGGCACCAAGAATGGCGACCCCCAAGGCTCCGCCCAGCGATCTGAGGAACGTCAGCACGCCCGTTGCAACGCCGAGATGCGCCTGATCCACCGCATTCTGGACGGAAATCGTGGCGACCGGAAATGTCATGCCAGTGCCGAACCCCGCGCCGACGGTCAGGAGCTCCAAGACAAGCAAGGACGATCGGCCGGTCAAAAGCGCCAGCACGGCAAGGCAGATCAAGCTGAAGAGGGCGCCGACAATGGCGATCATCTTGTAGCGCGCGACCCGTGGGATCGTGCGCCCGCTAAATGTCGCACCGGCGACGGCGCCGAGCAGCAGGCCGAGCATGGCAACGCCTGACGCGCCGGCGGAAAGGCCGTGGAACGATTGCATATAGACGGGAAGGTAGACCGACAGGCCAACATTGGCGGCCTGCGCCGTGAACATCGAAAGGGTGCCATATCGCACGATTGGATTGGCAAGAACGTCCAGCGAGATCAGCGGCTCGACGGCGCGCCGCAACCGCAAACCAAACATCGCCCAGAGAGCCGCGGAAGCACCCAGCAATCCGATTATCGTCGACGACAGCCACGAATACTGGCTGCCACCCCAGTTGAGAGCGAGCAGTAGCACGGCCGTCGCGGCAACGAGGAGTGATGCGCCTGCGGCATCGATGCGGTGCGAGCGCGCGGTGATCGGCAACTTCTTCAGCGGATTGTTGATGATGGCGAGCGCGACCAGCCCGAGCGGAATGTTGATCCAGAAAATCAGCGACCAATGAAGATGCTGGGCGAAGGTACCACCCAACAGCGGTCCGGCGATGCTTGCCACCGCCCACGTGCCGGAGATCCAGGCGGCGTACCGTGCGCGCTCCCGTGGTGGCACCAGGTCGCCGATGACCGTTTGCGAAAGCGCGAACAAGCCGCCACCGCCGAGGCCTTGCACGGCGCGACCGATGATCAACAGCAGCATGTTGGGCGCAAGCGCGCTGATCAGGGATCCGATGAGAAAGATGATGATGGCCGCAAAGATGGTCGGGCGCCGGCCGCGAACATCCGAGATCTTTCCGTAAAGCGGCGCCATCGCCGTCGCGGTCAGGAGATAGCCGGTCACGATCCAGGGAAGGTAATCCGCATGCCCGAGCGCCTTGCCGATTGTCGGCATCGCAGGGGCAACGATCGTTTGGTCCAGTGCGGCGAGCAGCATGGACAGAAGGACGCCCGCGATGATGACGTTCTTTTCTCTCTCCGACAGTGGGGATGTTCTTGCGGCCGTCTCGTTGTGAGGAGTTGCCTCATTCATTTCTTCAGTCCTGTCTTTCCGGTGGTCGCGCAAGGCTTCAGTCGTGGCGAAGCCCTACACCTGCCTGCAGAGGACGCCAACCCTTTGAGAGAACGCCCTCGCTATCAAAGAGATATCAGAGAACCGTGGACAGTACCTCCGCGTCCCGCTTGTTTAGGCTTGGACGGTTGACCCTTGGTCAGGTGCTATGATCTTGTTGCCAGATTAGGTGCCGTTCGACGCGCTATCATTGCGCCCGAGGCCGCATCGTGGAGCGACTGGCAGTGGGGCGTTTGGCATCTTGAACGTGCGTGAACCTCAAAGTGGCACCTCCGACATCAAACGATCGCGTGGCCGTCCGCCAGCTCAGGATGAACCGGCGCGCCGAGCGCAGATAGTTGAGACGGCACGCGAAACGTTCGCACAGCTGGGCTACGCCAGTACAACCACCGACATCGTTGCGTCACGCTGCCAGATTTCAAAGCAGACGCTCTATCGTCTGTTTCCGAGCAAGGAGGAGTTGTTCATCGCTGCAACGAAGACGCCCGCTCAGGCGCTACTCGACCTCCCTCGACCCACGCATGAAGACGTCGCGATAGAAGAGGTCATCGCGAGGATTTTCCGGATCGATAACAACGGGGCGATCAAGGCCAGCCATGCCGCGCTGATTATCGCCGTGATGAACGAAATGCCGGAAGTTCCTGAGATGGTCAGGGAGCTGGCTCTTCGCGAGACCCGCCGCGCGAGGAATTGCCTTGCCGATTGGCTGCGGGGCGAGATGGCTAAGGGGACCCTGCGTATCGATAGCCCCGAAAGCGGCGCGCGGTTGCTGATGGATATGATATTTGCGGGCGCATACCCACGCGATGGGTGGGCTGACGAGGCGGCCAGGAGAGAACACCTGGGGAATTGTATCCGGTTTTTTCTGCGAGGGGCCTCGGCATCTTGATTTTGGGTACGGATAAGTACTACGCGTGATTGGCTTGATGGGAATGGGCGTTCATCCGAGGCGCTGCGGCCTGCGATGTCAAGCGCGGGAGGAACGATGGTAAGGCAGCGGCCGAAGCCTCCATTTTCAGAAGATGCTTTGCAGCGCGCGGTGTTCCGCGTCCTCAGGCCGCTGGTGCGGCTCTGTCTTGCAAGCGGTCTGAACTATGTCGCGTTTTCCGCGCTCATGCGACGGCTGTTCATCGATGTGGCCGAGAAAGACTTCGCGCTTCCCGACAAACAGCAGACCGACAGCCGCATATCCCTGCTGACCGGCATTCATCGCAAGGATGTGAGCCGTCTGCGCGAAAGCAGTCTGTCCGTAGACTCCTTGCCAGCGCCGGCGTCTCGCACCAGCCGCATTGTTGCGCGATGGTTGGCCGACCCGCGTTGCTGCGATGAAACCGGGGTGCCGAAAGCACTGCCGCGGGTTTCGTCCAACGGCGAGTTCTCATTTGAAAACCTGGTGGGGGAAGTGACCAAAGACCTCCATGCGCGGGCCGTTCTCGACGAATGGCTCGACCGTGGCCTCGCGGTGCTCGACGAAAACGACCATGTGCAACTACGCGTCGATTCGCTCGTATCAAGCGCGGACACGCAAACGCGTCAGCACTATTTCACCCGCAACCTGCATGACCACGCGGCGGCGGCAGTTGAGAACATGCTTGCCGAGGTGCCGCCGTTCTTTGAGCGCGCGGTTCACTACAACAACATTTCCGACGCTCTCGCCAAGCGGCTCGAGGCAGCAGGCAGAGAGGAAGCGATGTCGATGTTGCTGCGGCTCAATCGCATGGCGAACCAGGCTTTGGAAACGGACGCGGGCGGCGATCACCGCTGGATCGCAGGCGTGTACATGTTCCAGGCTGAAGACGACCAGCCAACGTCGAGATTGGGGACGGCGGAGGCCGACGAATGAAACGGCTGGACACATCGCGCCGCGGTTTCATGCAGGCAATCGCTTTCCTGCCATTCGCTTTTGCAGCAAAAGCCGCCGAAAAGCCGAAGCCGCATGACCACGGCATCGGGGGGACAGGCGCATATTTGCGCGGCGGCGACGATCAGGGTATCGGCGGCACCGGTATCGTTGGAACGATCACCGGCTTCGGCAGCATCATCGTCAACGGCGTGCGCGTGCCCTACGCGACCGACGTTCCTGTCTATATCGACGGCCGGCCCTCGAGTGCCGACAAGATGCGGCTGGGGCATGTGGTCCGGGTCTTGCTCAACGGCACGCAGGCGCAGTCGATTCACGTCACCAGCGAAGTGATCGGTCCGATCAGTGAGATCAAAAACACTCGGATCTATATTCTTTCCCAATCAGTCGATATCACGACGCTGGCGGATCGGCCGCGCTTCAGGCGAGGGCAGATGGTTGCGGTTTACGGCATCCGAAAGCCGGACGGTACAATCGTCGCAAGCCGCATAGAAGGTCGCCCGGCGTCCATAGCCCCAATTCTTCGCGGCATTGCCACACGACAGGATGGGGATCTCGCGATCTCAGGCTTTGGAATTGGTCGCCCAACGGCCGGACTTGTGGGCAGCCGCGTGGTTGTGACCTTCCTCAAGTCGGGTGGCACCTGGCGCCCCGGCAAGGTGAAGGCGGATGATATCGTTCCTGGAATGACGCACGGAACGGTCAATATCGAGACATTCGTCGAGAGAAACGGGTCCACCATGCGGACCGGCCTTGGTTTTCGTTTGAACGACAACAGGCTGCAGCCGTTCGGCAGAGGCGGACGTGCACTTCTCAACGTCCCAGTGGCTGGGGGCCACCTTGATCCGGGTCCAGGTGGCTTTGGTCGACCGGATGATCGGCCGCGGTTCAATAGAAGTGGACCTGGCGGACCGCCCGGCGGCTTCGATCGTCCAGACCCGGGCGCGTGGGGCGGACAAAATATGCCTGATATGCCGCCTCCCGGCGGACCCCGGAGAGCGCCTCCGGGCCGCCCACCACCACCGGGGCCGCCCCCTCGATAACGCCGGGTGCTCGATTTGGCGCCAGATTGACAAATGGGTATTTTTCCCATTTATCGTATCCACGTACTGCTTCAAGCAGGACGATGATTCGCGATCGAATGTCACTGCCCTGCCAGAAGGCGAGCTCATGCAAGTAGCTTACCCCTGTGACTGCCCCATAGAAGGCCTCGATGCCGTCGACCCGATCATCACGTGGGAGAATCACGATGAGATTTTGGATATCTTTCGGCGAGCTGACAGTGTCGCGATGAAGATTTCTGAGCTGTGGCAGGTGCGGAAAGGCAGCCGCCTCAGGCAGGAGGATGTTGACTTCCTCGTGGAGCTTCTGGGTCTTCAGGCACATTTGTCCGAGACTTTATCGCGAGTGTAGCTCAGGCGGGATTGATATCCCTTGCCGGGGAACCGCGCAGGACGGATGCAGCGGCTGCGGCGTGTCCTAGAGCGCGATCACTTCAGTTGCTTATCCCTATAAAACGGAGTGCTCCTCGGATTGCGGCGGCGGCGACACTCAAGCAGCCCAATGCTGATGGCTTTACATCCGGTTCCAAGCGTAGGCTAGCAGATCTGAGGCCTGACAAAGCCAGTAGCCCGTTCTGATCTCAATTTGTTGAGAGTTCCATAATTTAGCTTACGCAACACGACGCGTGTAAGAGCTATTTAGTAATGCGACAGTCTCGCCTTTCGACGCACTGGTCAAATTCAACGTTGGGAGCAAGGATGACGATCTTCAGCCTGGTCGAGACCATGAACGGTCGGAGTCGTGATGTCTTGTTTGATCACCATATCGCAGAAAGAGTTGCATCGTCTTGAACTTATCCAGAAGATCCGTGACCAACGCCTAAGCGTTGTCCAGGCTGCCGAACGGCTCGACCTCAGTCGAAGTCAGGTCCATCGGCTGCTGCGGGCCTATGACCGGGATGGTCCGGCCGGCCTTGTTTCAAAGAAGCGATCACGACCAAGCAACCGGCGCCATAGCGAAGAGTTTCGCAATGCGGTGCTGGATCTGATCCGCGAGCGCTATCTGGATTTCGGTCCGACGCTGGCACGCGAGAAGCTGCTCGAGTTGCACCAGATCTCGGTCGCCAAGGAGACGCTGCGGCAATGGATGACCGAGGCTGGTATCTGGATTTCGCGTCGTGAACGCAAGAAACGGGTTTTCCAGCCACGTGGTCGGCGCGACTGCTTTGGCGAACTGGTGCAGATCGACGGATCGCATCACTGGTGGTTCGAGAACCGCGGCCCCAAATGCGCCCTGCTCGTCTATATCGATGACGCCACCGGCAAGCTATTGCACCTGCGTTTCGCCGGATCGGAGAATACGTTCGACTATCTGCATGCGACAAAGGATTATCTGCAGCAGTGGGGCAAGCCGTTGGCTTTCTACAGCGACAAACATGGTGTCTTTCGATCGACGCATCCGTCGAAGAAGGACGGGACAAGCGGTCTGACGCAGTTCGGCCGGGCGCTTTATGAGCTCAACATCGATATCATCTGCGCCAACACCCCTCAGGCCAAGGGTCGGGTGGAACGTGCCAACCAGACATTGCAGGATCGGCTTGTGAAGGAATTACGGCTTCGCGGCATTGATACGATCGAAGCTGCCAATTCCTATGCGCCTGAGTTCATTGCGGATTTCAACACTCGCTTTGGCAAGCAACCACGCAATCCAAAGGACATGCACCGACCGCTGGCCAACCACGAGAACCTCGATGGTGCCATGTGCCGGAAGGAAGTCCGCACGCTGTCGCAATCTCTGACGCTACGCTACGACAAGGTGCTGTTCATTCTCGATCCGACCGAGATTTCCAGGCCACTGGCTGGCCAGAAAGTGATCGTCTGCGACTACCCGGACGGACGGCTCGAGATCATGCACGAGAGCTTTTCCCTGCCCTACAGGACCTTCGATACGTTGCGCTCGGTGCATCGTGCGGAGGTCGTCGACAACAAGCGGCTGGACGACATGCTGTCGATCGTCGCCGAGTTGCAAGCCGGCCGAGAACAGCAACGCAGCAAGAGTGGTCCCCGACGCACCGGGCAGAAGGATCATATGTTTGGCATTCGCGACGGTAGCACCGCCAACGGCTATCAGAAGCGGGGACGCAAGCCGAGGACAGATTACATGAACAATCCGGCGGTGATTGCACGGCGAGAGAAAGCGTTATTGAGGCAACCAGCGGCGGAATAAAGATCGTCAGTGCACGCCGATGTCGCTTTGCGTATCCGATTCCAGCTGCAGGCATGCGGACCAAAGCGGTGTCTTGTGGAAGGATCCGTCCTGGAAGAGTGTGAGGCCCTCTCTTGCTTCATAGAGCAAGCCGAGCCAGCACAAGCGCTGTAAGACGCCGTATTTTAGATCGGATTTCAGCTTCCAGGCCTCCAGGGTCATTTCGGTTTCCGAAAGAGGCGCCAGATCTGGATAGAGGATTTTCACAACCTCCATTGGCGTGCAACCTTCTCTGGCCTTGATATTGAGAAGATTGAGGAACATGCGCCACCAGCGCAACCGCGCTTGCACCTCCTCTTCCCGTTCGGTGGCGTGGATGTAGGAATAGAGATAATCCGTGGCGACCAGATCGAAGAAGGCGTTAGGGTTCACCAGAAACTCGCGACCGCGTCTGGTTGGCAGCAGCAAATCCTTTTTCCGACGAAGCAGCTTCAGATGATGGGTCATGTCGCGCACGACCCAGAGCGGCGGCATGTCGCGTTCATTGAGCACCTTGTGCATGCTGTAGAGGTCTTCGGCTGTAAAGTCGGGCCAGAGGAAGTTAACAGCGGCCCAATGCACGAACTTGCGGTTCATGGCGCCGGTTGCCGTCAATCCTATGCCGCCCTCACCGTCGGCATAGGCAACAGCAAGAAGCATGCCGCGAACGAGTGGTGACAGCGCGGCGACATTGACGTCACCCTGCAGTTTGATTTCCGGAAGCATCGTGTGACTTTGATCCCTACCCCGCCCCTATGCAGGTACGCACGAGTATCAGCCGGAGACGGAACAATTGCTACTGAGAAAGCTAAAGCCGAAGAGGAGCATCATCCCCCGCCCCCGCTCCGCCCTTACAACCCGGCCCAGCCGGCCGGATCGGGGGCTGATCGTCAGAGCCAGTGTCGCATTTCTAACTGGCTGACAATATCGCAGCCCTATTCAGCTTTGACAGACGCGAGCGATCGGTACATTCTATTTCCAAGTGCGACATGCCAATGATTTCAACGGCTTCACTTTGGAGATTTTGGCATGTCCCGATGCTATACGCAGCTTGCTCTCGCCGACCGA